>NZ_FOQE01000022.1 GCF_900113675.1 Pisciglobus halotolerans | reverse complement strand
ATCAAAGAGAATTGAAGAAACACAGCATTTTCCAAAGTTTCTCTCGTAAAGGAAATTGTTTGGACAATTCACCAATGGAAAATTTCTTTAGTCTTTTGAAACAAGAAGTATATCATGGACAAGTTTTTCATAGCTACGAAGAACTAGAGAGAACAATCGTCACATTTATCGACTATTACAATCACAGAAGAATCAAACGGAAACTCGATTGGATGAGTCCAATCGACTATCGTAAAGAAATTCAGAACGCCGCTTAGGGTTAGAAGTTTCTTGCGGATAAAAGTAGAAAAAAAGAAGTGGATTTCTCCACTTCAAAAAAGTCTAATATTTGGGGGTCACTACAAGGTACAGCACTGTACCTTGCTGTTTTTTTCTATTTCAACTAAAATAGAAAGCAGATATTGAGAAGGAAAGTTTCTTGACAAAGGGCGTTGATCAAAAAAAGAAAACAGCGGCCTTTTTAATCATTAGGAGGAAAAAATATGTCTATTCAACTTACAGAAGGTGTCCAGTTGCATCTGCTGCCCACTAATAAATATAAAACGATTCAAATCACGCTTAAATTTAAAGCGCCATTAAAAAAAGAAACGATTACTCAACGAACAATGATTGCTAATTTGTTAGAAATCAGCAGCAAGCGCTATCCAACACAAACGGCTTTTCGTTCAGAGTTGTCTGAATTATTTGGTGCGAGTTTTGGAACTGCCGTCAGCAGAAAAGGCAATCAACATATTTTAACGGTCAGTTTAAATATCGTAAACGAAAAATACTTAACGATGGGGAACGGCATTACAGAAAAAGCCGTTCAGTTTTTAGAAGAAGTCCTTTTTCATCCGAATGTTGAAGAACAGCACTTTGATCAAACCACGTTCAAACGTGAAAAAGAAAAACTGAGAGATGATTATGATGGACTTTATGATGACAAACAAACCTACGCTAGTTTAGCCTTGCAAGCATTGTTATTTGAGGACAGCAGCCAAAAAGTTCCAAGTATCGGAACGGCAGAAGATTTGGAAAAGATCACATCAAGTTCACTTTATCAGTATTATCAATCTATGATTCAAGATGATGAGGTAGACATTTATGTGATGGGGGATGTTGAACAAGATGAAATAGTAGCTTATTTTAAAAACTTCTCGTTCAATGCACGACAAATCGCACCACGCTCTCCTTTTTATCAAACAACATCTACAAGTGAATTAAGAGAAAAAACAGAAGAGCAAGAAGTTACGCAAGCTAAGTTAAATTTAGGTTATACTACTTCTGTTTTTTATCATGGAGAAGATTATTATGCCGGACAAGTCTTTAATGGGCTATTTGGCGGTTTTCCGCATTCAAAGTTGTTTATGAATGTACGTGAAAAGGAAAGTCTTGCTTATTATGCTGCAAGTTCCTTGGATACCTTCCGTGGAGTGATGGTTGTACAAACAGGTATCGATGGCAAAGAGTCTGAGAAAGTAAAAGCAATCGTTGCAGAACAACTTTACGATATGCAAGCTGGTGATTTTACTGAGACAGCTTTTCTTCAAACTAAAAACATGTTGAAAAATCAGCTGATCCAGTCGGAAGATAATCCCGGCAGTGTGATCGAACGCATTTATGCCAACCAATTGGCTTTAGGCAAAACGGTCAGTTTGCAAGAATGGATCGAAGGGATCGAAATGGTTACGCGCGAACAAGTGATAGAAGTTGCGAAAAAAGTCAAATTAAAAGGGATTTTCTTCCTATCAGGAGGCGTAAAATAATGGAAAAGATAGTATACGCACAATTAGACGAAACAGTTTATACAGAAGTTTTGCCAAATGGATTAACAGTCACGCTATTGCCTAAAAACGGTTTTCATAAAACATATGGCTTGTTTACAACAAAATATGGATCAATTGACAATACATTTGTACCATTAGGAAAATCAGAAAAAATTAGTGTTCCTGATGGTATTGCGCATTTTCTAGAGCATAAAATGTTTGAAAAAGAGGATGGTGATGTTTTTCAAAAGTTTGGTCGTATGGGCGCAGCTGCTAATGCTTTTACCAGCTTTACACAAACGAGCTATCTTTTTTCTAGTACGAACCAAGTAAAAGAAAACTTGGGCACCTTACTTGATTTTGTTCAAGAACCTTATTTTACAGAAGAAACGGTAAATAAAGAAAAAGGGATCATTGCTCAAGAGATCCAAATGTATGACGATGAACCAGACTGGCGTTTATTTTTTGGTTTATTAGGAAATTTATATCCTAAACATCCTTTGCATATCGATATTGCAGGTACTGTAGAAAGCATTATGGAGATCACGCCAGAACTTCTGTACACCTGCTACAAGACCTTCTATCATCCAAGCAACATGAATTTGTTTGTTGTCGGAAAACTGGATCCAGATGATTTGATGACTTTCATTCGTCAAAACCAAGCAGCTAAAACATTTGAAGAAGCTGAAGCTATCGAACGTTTTTTCCCAGAAGAAACGGTAACAGATATTCGTCCTTTTCATGCAATCAGTATGCCGGTAAATCGTCCGAAAAGTATTGTGGGAATCAAAGGAGCAGAACCTGCACCACAAGGAAAAGAAGCTATGATCCACAAAACAAAAATGGATATTTTGTTACGTCTATTGTTTGGTCCTACTTCCAGCAATTATTTGCGCTTATATGATCAAGGAATTCTTGATGACAGTTTTTCTTATGACTACGAATTGGAACGCTCTTTTAACTTTGTTGCCGTCAGCAGCGATACAAAAGACCCTGAGCGGTTTAGCGAAACGATCAAAGCAATATTGTTGTCAGCTAAAGATAGTCCAGAGCTGACAGAAAAAAATCTGATGTTGATTAAAAAGAGAATGATCGGTCAGCATCTACAGTCTTTAAATTCTCTTGAATTTATTGCAAACCAGTACAGTCAACAAACTTATGGAGAGGCCACACTCTTTGATTTGGTCCCTATCATTGAAGCCATCACCTTAGAAGATATTCTTTATATGGCTGATCAATTTATGCATGAAGAGCGTTTAAGTGCCTTTCATATTTTGTCTAAAGGAGAGAAAAAGGAATGAAATTTGCTTTGATCATGGGAGCTAGCGGCGCAATAGGAAAAGAAATTGCCCATGAACTGGCTGATGATGGTTGGTCGCTCTATTTACATTATCGTTCTGACGAAATGAGTATTAATGAGCAGATCGAGCAGTATGCGAAACAATATCCGAAGCAAGATTTTTTCAAGCTGCATATGGATATGGCGAATGTAGAGGAACTTCCTGATTTCTTAAATAATCTTTTTCAAGTAGATGCCATTGTTTTTGCCAGCGGCTTTACGACGTTTAATTTATTGACGGATGCTGATCCCAAGGATATGGACAATATGTGGGCTGTTCATGTTCGCACACCGATTTTACTCGTACAGCAATTGCAGACAAAACTAGCGCTTTCTAAACATGGACGGATTGTATTTATCAGCTCTGTCTATGGAGAAATGGGTAGTGCCATGGAAGTGCTATACAGCACAACTAAAGGGGCTCAGCTGGCTTTTGTTAAAGCTTACAGCAAAGAAGTGGCTAGTTTAGGCATCACGGTCAATGCCATTTCGCCAGGAGCGATCGAGACAAAAATGAATCAGAGTTTTTCTAAAGATGATATCCAAGTGTTGAAAGACGAGATTCCAATGGGAAGAATGGGTAAAACATCAGAAATCAGTTTTTGGGTCAAGCAGCTGTTGGATGAGAGAAGCGCCTATTTGACCGGGCAATCAATCGTTGTTAGTGGAGGATGGCTAAGATAATAGTGTACGGAAACAGCTGGATTTTAGGAAAAAATTTATGTTTCTATTTATACGTGTATGTTATACTCTTGATGTGTGTGAAAACTCCCTAAATATTTAGAACAGGCAGGTGAGCCGCCCATGAACCAAGTTGGAGAAAGATTGAAAGAAGCTCGGAAAGCAAAGGGCTTTACACTGGATGATTTACAACAAAAAACTAAAATCCAAAAACGATATTTGATTGCGATCGAAGAAGGCAATTTTGATGTGATGCCTGGAAAGTTTTATGCGAGAGCTTTTATTAAACAATATGCTGATACAGTTGGATTGAATGGAGATCAATTGCTGGAAGAGTATAATGATACTGTTCCGCATACTCATGACGAGGAATACGCAGAGCAAGTCAGTTCAAGTCAAACAAGAACTGGAAGTAGACCACACAACCAAGTTTCAGAAACGGTTCAAGATTATTTGCCGACGATCCTCATCTCTCTGCTCGTGATCGCTATTGGCGTATCCATCTATGTTGCAGTCAATAAGACAGCGAGCAAAAATGGAGCAGAAATGATTTCTTCTACTTCCGAAAGTATGACGATTTCTAGCGCGAATGGTGCTACGTCAAGTGCAACCGCTGAACCGACAGCATCTGATAAAAATAAAAATGACGCAACAAAACAAAAAATTGAAGTTTCTTCTTCTACTGGAGCAACTACTGTTTATACGGTTACCGGTCAAGCGGAAGGTGCAACAGTTGTATTGTCAGCTGAAGGAGGCGACTCTTGGGTCAGTATCGAAGCAGATGGCAAGACACTAGAACAAGGACTCTTAAGCAATGGAGATCAGTTAGAGGCGGCTGTTCCGAAGGAGGCTAAATCCGTGTCTGCCGTTATTGGCAATGCTCCAGCAACGAAAGTCCAGTTGAACGGACAACAAGTTGATTATGCTCCTGAAGCAAGTGATAAAGTACGTCAAGAAATAAAATTTCAGTTTGAACCAGCAGAGTAAGCGAACTGCGACAGGAAGTCCTTTGGTCATCGCCATGGGTCTTCTTATTTTTGAGTTTGAATAAAGAGGAAGAGGTATACGAGATGAATTTACCAAATAAGCTAACTGTATTGAGGATTTTTCTGATTCCTGTATTTATGATCATCATGGTCGTTCCATTTGATTGGGGGACGATATCTGTCTTAGGTTCTTCTATAGACATCACGAAGCTGACTGCTGCCATTATTTTTGCAGTTGCCAGCTTTACAGATTGGCTTGACGGATATATTGCACGTGCACAAGGTTTAGTGACTAATTTTGGGAAATTTGCTGATCCTTTGGCAGACAAGTTGTTAGTCGCTACTGCTTTTATTTTATTAGTGGGAGAAGGATTAGCTCCTGGTTGGGTCGTTGCCATTATTATTGCACGCGAATTGGCGGTAACGGGGTTGCGTTTATTGTTAGTTGAACAAGGCGGAACAGTTTTAGCAGCAGCTTGGCCTGGAAAAATCAAAACCAATACCCAGATGTTTGCCATTTTATTTCTTTTATTAAACGATTTTCCTTTTGGCGGGTTAGGCTTTTCAATTGGTGAAATCATGTTATATATCTGTTTGTTCTTTACCATTTACTCAGGTGCAGATTACTTTGTGAAAAATGCAGATATTTTTAAGGGATCGATGTAACAAGAAAAAAACGAGTCGCTTCATTTTAAGAATGGGACGCAAAGAATATCGAAGAATTTTTTTTATATGGTTTTTGATAAAAAGAGAAAACTAAAAAGCTGAGAGTGAGCTATAGTGCTCTGTTCCTTCTATAGAAGACGCTGAAACTTGAAAAGCGTTGGATATAGATATAGTAGGAGCAGATCCTAACGCTTTCTCGGCTTTTTTATTTAAAGTTTATGATAAAATGAAATGGAATTTGAATATATGGCGTATATTAAGAATAGGGGTTTAAACCATGAATGCTGAAATTATTGCGGTTGGAACAGAATTATTATTAGGACAAATTTTAAATACGAATGCGGCGTACTTATCTAGAGAATTAGCTGAGATGGGGATCGATTGCTATTACCAAACCGTTGTTGGGGACAATCAAAAGCGATTGGAAGAAGTGATGAGACATTCTGAAAGGAGAAGTGATATCCATATCTTTATAGGCGGACTTGGGCCAACAAAAGATGATTTGACGAAAGAAACCTTATCAGCTTACCTCAACGTTCCCTTAGTAACAGATGATGGAGCAGCAGAAAAAGTGATCCGTTTTTATCGGAATTTGGATCGCAAAATGACAGAAAATAACTGGAAACAGGCTCAAGTTTTAAAAGATTCGACGGTGTTAAAAAATACAACAGGTTTAGCCGCTGGAACTTATTTAGAAAAAGAAGGGCATCTTTATATCTTGCTGCCTGGTCCGCCTAGTGAATTGAAACCGATGTTTGAGAATGAAGTGAAACCTCTGCTACTAGCTGAATCTACAGAAGAGAGCGTCATGGTTTCTCGTGTTTTGCGTTTTTTTGGTATTGGAGAATCAACACTGGCAAGTAAATTAAATGATTTAATCGAACAACAAACCAATCCTACGATTGCAACTTATGCCGGAGATCATGAAGTAACGGTTCGCCTAACAGCCAAAGGAACAACAGAGAAAAGCTGCCAAGCATTGATTGATTCACTTGAAAAAGAGATTCAATTTAGAGTGGGAGAATTTTTATATGGTTATGGTGAAAACAATCGTCTTGCAAATGAAGTCAAACAGCTACTGATTGAAAAAAGACTTCAAATAACAGCTGCTGAAAGTCTAACAGGAGGAGCTTTCCAAAGTGAGTTGGCTTCTGTAAGCGGTGTAAGTGAATGTTTTGCAGGCGGTATCGTCACTTATAGTCATACAATAAAAGAAGACGTTTTAGGCGTTTCATCCGATACGATTGAACGCTATGGTGTTGTGAGTGCAGATTGCGCAATCGAAATGGCAGAGAAAGCTAGAGATTTGTTTCAGGCGACGATTGGTATTTCTTTTACTGGCGCAGCAGGACCTTCTTCTCTAGAAGGAGAGCTGCCCGGCTCAGTATGGATTGGCTTTTCTATGAAAGGAAAACCAAGCTTTGCCAAGCATTATCGCTTTGCTAAAGACCGCAATAATAACCGCAAAAGAGCCGTTTTATCTGGTTTAGACCTGATTAGGCGTGTGTTGCTGGATTTGCCCCTTTCAAATAAAGTGACAAGTGAAAAATAAAGTTGCATTTCTACTGTTTTTCCCCTTATCCAACTTGTCAAAAAGATGTAAAATTTTAAGATGAAACCGAAAGTTTGTTCCCTTTTTTCTTGCTTTTTAAAGCAAAAACAGGTATGATTACTCTTGCAAGCAAATCATAACTATAAAAAATTAAACAAACTGAAAATGTGACTTTAGGAGGAAACAAGAATGGCAGATGATCGCAAAAAAGCTTTGGATCTGGCACTAAAAAAAATCGAAAAGAACTTTGGTAAAGGATCTGTAATGAAAATGGGGGAAAAAGTAGACACTAAAATTTCTACTATTCCTAGTGGTTCTTTAGCTTTAGATGTGGCTTTAGGCGTAGGCGGTTTTCCCCGCGGACGAATCATTGAAGTCTATGGGCCTGAAAGCTCTGGTAAAACAACCGTTGCGTTGCATGCCGTAGCAGAAGTGCAAAAACAAGGCGGAGTGGCAGCTTTTATCGATGCTGAAAATGCGTTGGATCCTAAATATGCCACAGCTTTAGGTGTAAATATCGACGAATTATTGCTTTCTCAACCGGACACAGGCGAACAAGGTCTAGAAATTGCAGATGCTTTAGTTTCCAGTGGTGCAGTAGATATCGTCATCGTTGACTCTGTAGCAGCTTTGGTTCCGCGTGCTGAAATTGAAGGCGAAATGGGAGATGCCCATGTGGGACTGCAAGCTCGTCTGATGTCACAAGCTTTAAGAAAACTATCAGGTTCGATCAATAAAACCAAGACGATCGTTCTCTTTATCAACCAAATTCGTGAAAAAGTCGGCGTCATGTTTGGTAATCCTGAAACAACACCAGGAGGAAGAGCCTTAAAATTCTACAGTACTGTTCGATTAGAAGTACGTCGAGCAGAACAGATCAAACAAGGTACTGAAGTGCTGGGGAACCGGACGCGTATCAAAGTTGTTAAAAATAAAGTCGCACCTCCTTTCAGAGTAGCAGAAGTTGACATTATGTACGGAAAAGGGATCTCGCAAGTTGGTGAGTTAGTGGATATGGGTGCTGAAAAAGATATCATTGACAAAGCTGGTGCATGGTATTCTTATGGAGAAGAACGTATTGGCCAAGGAAGAGAAAATGCCAAAAATTATTTCCTAGATCATCCAGAACTTAGAGCAGAAATCGAAGGGAAAGTTCGTGCAGCTTATGGAATAGGTGAAGACCTGCCAGAAGATGAAACAAAAGGTGCCGACGCGGCAGCAGCAGAAGAAATTGATTTGTTAGACGAATAGTAAGAAAACAACATTATATTTCTTTTGTCTGTTAAAAAGCGCTGCAATAAGAGAGCCTCTCTCATTGCAGCGCTTTTTTGTATATTTTTCTTTATCTATAAAGGAAATTAGAGTAGCAGTTAGAGAAACGAAAGGGCGTTTTTATGCCAAAGATTTTGGTGTTTCACGACTAGCAGATAAAAAAGAAAGGCAAGGTATAGATTCTGTACAACTGTTCTGCATTATTACGCATAGAAAGTAACTTAGTTTACAGTTAATGTTGACATGAGCTGGCAGGACAATTAAAATTAAACTATTGGTTCTTTTCTATTTATAGAAAGAGCCAGTAATTAAAATTCGATGTTTTTTGGCAAAAAGAAAGGGTTTGCCAAGTGACTGAATAAATAAATATTTAAATTAAATCAGTGATACGGAGGTGTTAAATTGGGTATTGGAGAATTAGCCTTCGCTATCGTTACTTTAGTTGTCGGTCTAATGATTGGGTACATCATCCGCAAATCAACTCATGAAAAAGAATTGGATGGTGCTCGAAACACTGCAGCTGGAATTTTGGAGAATGCAAAAAAAGAAGCAGAAACCATGAAAAAGGAAGCGATGTTGGAAGCAAAGGATGAAAGCCATAAATATCGAACTGAAATTGAGAATGAGCTAAAAGACAGACGCGCAGAAGTCTCAAGACAAGAAAATAGAGTAGCTCAGCGCGAAGACAACCTGGATCGTAAAAGTAATAACTTAGAAAAACGCGAACAGGGAATTGAGGCAAAAGAAGATCAATTAAGTTCAAGACAACAACAAATTAACGAATTAGAGAAGAAAGCTCATACTTTGATTGATGAACAACAAGCAGCACTTGAACGAATCGCAGCTTTATCAAGAGAAGAAGCTCGTCAAGTGATCCGCGAAGAGACAGAAGAAGAACTTTCAAATGAAACAGCTGTAATGATCAAGCAAGCTGAAGATCAAGCAAAAGAAGAAGCTGAGCGAAGAGCAAAAAATTTAATCGTTACAGCGATTCAAAGAAGTGCAGCAGATCAAGTTGCTGAAACAACTGTTTCTGTGGTCAATTTACCAAATGACGACATGAAAGGACGCATCATCGGAAGAGAAGGCAGAAATATCCGGACGCTTGAATCTTTAACAGGTATGGACTTGATTATTGACGATACGCCAGAAGCTGTCGTTCTTAGCGGTTTTGATCCGATTCGTCGCGAAATAGCTAAAATGGCTTTAGAAAAATTGATTCAAGATGGAAGGATCCATCCGGCACGTATTGAAGAAATGGTTGAGAAATCACGGAAAGAAATGGATGAACGTATTCGTGATATTGGAGAAAAAGCAACATTTGAAGTGGGCATCCATTCTTTACATCCAGACTTGATCAAAATCATCGGTCGTATGCATTTTAGAACAAGTTACGGACAAAACGTATTGATCCATTCGATTGAAGTAGCGAAATTAGCAGGAATTATGGCTGCTGAACTAGGTGAAGATGTAACGTTGGCTAAGCGAGCAGGATTGCTTCATGATATTGGAAAAGCATTGGATCATGATATTGAAGGTTCACACGTGGAAATCGGTGCTGAAATTGCAAGAAAATACAAAGAGAATGATACCGTTGTGAATGCAATTGCCTCTCACCATGGAGATGTCGAAGCGAACTCTGTTATTTCCGTTTTAGTAGCTGCTGCAGATGCATTGTCAGCTGCTAGACCAGGTGCTAGAAGCGAATCTTTGGAAAATTACATCCATCGTTTAGAAAAACTTGAAGACATTTGTCGTGGATTTGATGGTGTTGAACAAAGTTATGCTATTCAAGCAGGACGTGAAGTGCGGATTATGGTAAAACCTGAAAATGTTGATGATCTAGCAGCGATTAAACTAGCTAGAGATATCCGTAATCAAATTGAAGAAGAATTGGATTATCCAGGACATATTAAAGTCACTGTCATCAGAGAAACGAGAGCAATCGAGTACGCGAAATAAAAGGTTTGAATAAGCTCCACATGTGTTTATACAAAAGAAGAAAACGATTCGCAAGTAAATAAAGAAGAGTTCAGGATCATGTCCTGAGCTCTTCTTTATTTACTTGAAGAGATCGATATCTCAGCTTTATTTTCGAGGTGATTATTGTTAAAATGTAAAGGAGAAAAGGTTTCGTTTATACTGTTCTACTAGAAAACCGCTAAAGAAACCGAGCGTAACAATCAGAGAAGAGGACTTACATGAGATTAATATTTATTGGAGATGTAGTTGGATCGTTGGGCAGAGAAATGGTACACGAGTATTTGCCAAAAATAAAAAAACAATTTAAACCGCAAATCTCGATTTTAAATGGAGAAAATGCAGCAGCTGGCAGAGGGATCACCGAAAAAATCTATAAAAACTTTTTGCAAGATGGTGTAGATATCGTTACAATGGGGAACCATACATGGGACAATAAAGATATCTTTGAATTTATCGATGGCGCCAATAAATTGATACGCCCTGCAAACTTTCCAGAAGAAACGACACCAGGAAAAGGAATAGCATACATAAAGATCAATCAACATGAATTGGCCGTCATCAACCTTCACGGCAGAACCTTTATGTCAGATGTGGATGATCCTTTCAAAAAAGCCGATCTCCTAATAGCAGAAGCTGAAAAAAGAACGTCACATATTTTTGTTGATTTTCATGCTGAAACAACGAGTGAAAAACAAGCAATGGGCTGGTATTTAGATGGAAGAGTATCTGCTGTTGTAGGTACACACACCCACGTACAAACGAATGATGCCCGCATTTTACCGCAAGGAACAGCTTATTTGACCGATGTCGGAATGACAGGTCCTTATGATGCCATACTTGGGATGAAACGAGAACAAGTATTAAGAAAATTTCTAACGCAATTGCCAACACGCTTTGAAGTACCTAAAGAAGGGCGGCAGCTGTTGTCAGCTTGCTTTATTGAATTAGATGATGTGACAGGAAGAGCCAAAAAAATCGAACCATTTATGATCAATGAAGATCGTCCTTTTGGCTTAGATTATTAAAACAAATGATGCTGGAAAAACAGGCGGAAGATCCCATTGATACTCAGGGTCCACTGCCTGTTCTTTTGACAACGAATAAAAAATTTCCCAAAAACCTGTTGTAATGAAAGAAGAGGAGTAAAATCATGCCGCAAAAGACAAAACAGACACCGATGATGGAGCAGTATCAAAGTATCAAGAAACAATATCCGGATGCATTTTTGTTTTATCGCTTAGGTGATTTTTACGAAATGTTTTATGAAGATGCTATTAAAGGTGCACAAATACTAGAATTGACCTTAACAAGTCGTAACCGAAATGCTGACGATCCAATCCCAATGTGCGGCGTTCCTTATCATTCTGCTAAGGGGTATATCGATACTTTGATCGAGCAAGGTTACAAAGTTGCTATTTGTGAACAAATGGAAGATCCTAAAGCAACGAAGGGAATGGTCAAACGGGAAGTCATCCAGTTAATAACACCTGGAACTGCAATGGATTTAAAAAATCAAGATGGTAAGACAAATAACTACTTGACCGCCTTAGTTGAAGGAGAACGGAATACCTTCAATCTTGCATATGCAGATCTTAGTACCGGCGAATTGAAAGTAACGCAGCTCTCCACGCAAGAAGAATTATTCAGTGAGCTGATGAGTTTGAAGACCAAAGAAATTGTCTTTCAAGCAGCGGCTGGTTTAGAGATTCAAGAAAAACTGAGGACGTCACTAGGGATTTTGGTTTCTATCCAAAAAGAAATCGTTGAAAAGGAAGAAGATTTAACGATAAATGTTGCTGATCCAGAGATGAAAAACGTTCTGCACTTACTTCTCTCTTATCTATCTGTTACCCAAAAAAGAAGCTTGGGACACTTGCAGCAAGCTGAAGTCTATGTACCTTCACATTTTTTGAAAATGGATCACTATTCTAAACAAAATTTAGAATTGACGGCATCTATTCGTGGCGGTCAAAAGAAAGGAACACTTCTTTGGCTGATAGATGAGACCAAAACTGCTATGGGTGGTCGTTTATTGAAGCAATGGATCGATCGTCCACTGATCCAAAAAGAAAAAATCGAGCAACGACAAGAAATTGTCGAAAATCTCATCGATCATTTTTTTGAACGTACGGATTTAAATGATGTACTGACGAAAGTGTACGATCTAGAGCGCCTAGCAGGAAGAGTCGCTTTTGGAAATGTTAATGGACGAGATCTTATTCAGTTAAAAACTTCATTGATGCAAATTCCGCTGCTGATTCAAGTGATTGAACTGATGAACGAAAAAACTGAATGGTCTCATTTATTAGAACGTCTAGATCCTGTAACAGATGTTGTAGAACTGATCGAACAAGCGATTCATGAAGATGCACCGATCTCC
The DNA here is from genome assembly GCF_900113675.1 of Pisciglobus halotolerans. Lineage (GTDB taxonomy): Bacteria > Bacillota > Bacilli > Lactobacillales > Carnobacteriaceae > Pisciglobus > Pisciglobus halotolerans. The sequence continues at coordinate 25,386 of NZ_FOQE01000022.1, read as the reverse complement.
ATAAAAGATGGCGGAGTGATCAAAGATGGCTTTGACCGTACGTTGGATACGTATCGAGATGCCATGAGGAACGGTAAACAGTGGATCGCAAATATGGAAGCTCAGGAAAAAGAACGTACAGGTATCAAAAATTTGAAAATCGGATATAACAAAGTTTTTGGCTACTATATTGAAGTATCAAGAGCCAACTTACAGCACCTGCCAGAAGAACGATATGAACGTAAACAAACACTGGCAAATGCAGAACGTTTTATAACGCCTGAATTAAAAGAAAAAGAAGCGATTATTTTAGAAGCTGAAGAAAAATCGCTGGCCCTTGAGTATGAACTGTTTACTCAAGTTCGAGAAGATGTAAAATCCTACATTGAACGTGTACAACAACTGGCGAAAACTGTAGCTGAAGTCGATGTCCTGCAAAGTTTTGCTAGTATCAGTGAAAAATATCATTATGTGCGCCCTGAAATGAAACAGGGCAGCCAGCCTATTTTGTTGACAGAAGGACGCCATCCAGTAGTTGAAAAAGTTCTAGGTAAACAAGCCTACGTTCCCAATAGTGTAGAGATGGACCAAGCAACGGATATGTTGTTGATCACTGGACCTAACATGTCCGGGAAAAGCACTTATATGCGTCAATTGGCTTTAACGGTGATCATGGCGCAGATGGGTTGCTTTGTACCGGCTGATAAAGCTGAATTGCCAATCTTTGATCGGATTTTTACTAGAATCGGTGCGGCAGATGATTTGATCTCTGGACAAAGCACGTTCATGGTCGAGATGATGGAAGCGAATCAAGCTTTGACTTATGCAACGCCTAATAGTTTGATTTTATTTGATGAAATCGGAAGAGGAACAGCAACTTATGATGGAATGGCTTTGGCAGAAGCGATCATAGAATATATCCATCAAGAAGTTCATGCAAAAACACTCTTCTCCACGCATTATCATGAGTTAACGGCCTTAGAGGAAAGACTGCCGCGTTTAAAAAATATTCATGTAGGAGCGGTGGAAGAAAACGGAGAGCTGGTCTTTTTGCATAAGATGCTTGCTGGGCCATCTGATAAGAGTTATGGGATTCAAGTTGCTCAATTAGCTGGATTACCTCGGTCTTTGCTCACAAGAGCAGCCGATATCTTAGAAATATTAGAAGGCAAAGAGATGCCTGCTGACAAAAGTGAGTCGTATATAGAAGCTGAACAAACAGAAGTGGAAGAGGAGCAAGTCAAAACTGAGGAACAGCTGACCTTGTTTGCTTTTGGCGATGAAAAGAATGAGCAGATCATTAAAGAACTCAATGAATTGAACATTCTAAACTTGACGCCGCTTGAAGCATTGAATAAATTGAATCAGCTGCAACAAATAGTAAGACAACAGTAACGAAGAAGGAGCGGACACAATGACAAGAATAAAAGAACTTTCAGAAACATTGACGAATCAAATCGCAGCTGGAGAAGTCATTGAACGTCCTGCTTCAGTTGTAAAAGAATTGGTGGAAAATGCAATCGATGCAAATAGTACACACATTGAGGTTTTGATCGAAGAAGCTGGATTGAAAAAAATTCAAGTGATTGACAATGGAGATGGCATTGCCTCCGATGAAGTGAAAAATGCTTTTAAACGCCATGCAACCAGTAAAATCTATTCGCGTGATGATCTTTTCAGAATTCGCTCGCTTGGTTTTCGAGGTGAAGCTTTGCCAAGTATTGCATCGGTTTCGGAAATCTGGATCGAAACTTCTGATGGGTTGTCATCGGGTATGTTTTTGTATTTAAAAGGCGGAAAAGTGGAAGAAGAAAAGGCTAGTGGATCAAGAAAAGGAACAACGATCACAGTTGAAAATCTTTTCTTTAATACCCCAGCACGTCTGAAATATGTGAAGTCTCTTCAAACAGAATTGGCAAATGTTAGTGATATCGTAAACCGCTTGGCGCTTAGTCATCCAAATGTCGCTTTTCGTTTAGTCCATGATGATCACCAGCTTTTACGAACGACTGGAAATGGTGATTTAAGACAAGCGCTGGCAGGTATTTATGGTGTACAGACTGCAAAAAAAATGCGCCCCGTTGCAAATGAAGATCTCGACTTTAAAGTGACCGGCTATATTTCATTGCCGGAGCTGACACGTGCCAGCCGCAACTATATGTCTTTGATCGTCAATGGCCGTTATATTAAAAACTATGCCTTAAGTAAAGCTGTTATCCAGGGCTATGGTTCGAAATTGATGGTCGGACGCTTTCCTATCGTTGCATTAGAAATCGAGATGGATCCTTTGCTCGTCGATGTCAATGTTCATCCTACAAAACAGGAAGTTCGTATCAGCAAGGAAAAAGAACTGATGGGATTGATCTCATCAGCTGTCAAAGAAGCTTTAGGTAAAGAACAACTGATTCCAGATGCGTTAGAACATTTTTCTTTTAAAAACCGATCGGATAGAAAAGAAAAAAAAGCAGAACAAATGCAAATGGAATTGGAAAATAAAATCGAACCTAAACAACACGATGAGGAGAGTTTTTCTCTTTTTAATGATCGGCCAACACCATCTAGATCTTCTTTCGTAAGACAACGGACAGACGCACGCTACAATAACAAAGAAGGGCGTTTTTTCATTAAAGGACAAGAAGAAACAGCGTCCACAATAGCACCAACTGCCTTTAACGACGAATCGGCAAAAACTTCAACCGAATCAGAAACAGCAGAAAAAACAAAAAAACGCAGTGAATTGTTAGACAATCATCAAGGCTCTTTTGTTAAACTGGCAGAAAAAATGCTCCAAGAAGAAGACAAAGAAAAGAAAATTGTTGACCAACCGCATATTCCTTCCTTAGCCTATATAGGACAAATGCATGGAACATATTTGTTTGCGCAAAATGAAGCAGGCCTTTATATTTTAGACCAGCATGCAGCGCAAGAACGCATCAAATATGAATATTTCCGCAAAAAAATAGGAGAAGTCAGCCAAGACATGCAAGAATTACTTGTTCCGATCATGTTAGACTATCCAAGCAATGATGCATTGAAAATCAAAGAAAACCAGCAAGCCCTTGAAGAAGTAGGAATCTACCTGGAAGCATTCGGACAAAACAGTTTTCTGCTACGCTTCCATCCAGTTTGGATCGATCATGGCGATGAAGAAAAAGTCGTACGTGAAATGATCGATATGCTGCTGATCAATGGATCGATCAGTGTGGCCAAGTTTCGAGAAGCAACGGCTATTATGATGAGTTGTAAAGGATCTATTAAAGCCAATCATTATTTAAATGATCAAGAAGCGCGTGCCCTTATCCATGATTTAGCACAAACGGAGAATCCCTATAACTGTCCGCATGGTCGCCCTGTGATTATTCACTTCAGCAACAAAGATATGGAGAGGATGTTTAAACGTATCCAAGACCCTCATTGAATATTGAAAGTGGAGACGAATCGACGGCAAAAGAGGAAACAGCTTTTTTGAAGTTTATTCAGAATTAGCGTAAAATCAATATCAGTAGACGAATCAATTTTGAATAGGAGTGAACAACATGGCAAAGTATGATAAAGAAGAACTAAAGCAAAGACTAACCCCAGAACAATATGATGTCACTCAAAACGAAGGAACAGAACGTCCTTTTTCAGGTAAATATGACGATTTTTATGAAGATGGAATTTATGTCGATGTGGTAAGCGGAGAACCTTTATTTTCCTCTTTAGACAAGTATGATGCAGGTTGCGGCTGGCCATCTTTTACGAAACCAATTGAAAATCAAGAAATCAATGAACGAACAGACACGCGTTTTGGTATGCGCCGAACAGAAGTGAGAAGCAAGGATGCAGATTCTCATTTAGGGCATGTCTTTAATGATGGACCTTTTAAAGAGGGCGGATTGCGCTACTGCATCAATTCAGCAGCTCTTCGATTTGTTCCAATAGACAAACTGGAAGAAGAAGGATATGGTGAATACCGCAAATTATTTGCTTCATAAAAAAGGGATGATTCGTTTGAAAAAATGAACCATCAGCTTTAAAAGAAACATGTAAAAGCTTAGAATAAGGGTGGCGTTAGTGATGAAAATTGCTAACGTCATTTTTTTATCTTTAGAAAAAAATTAGAATGTAAAAAAAGTGACGTCATTTTCAATAAAAAGGGGATCGAAATAGGATAGAAAGCTCGTTTTACTTTGCTGTGATTCATCTTCTTACAGCGTTATCTCCACAAGACTTCTATTTTGTGTTAAAATACGAAGGGAACGAATGTGCTGGTTGGCCAGCCAACTAATGAAACGAGGAGACAACAGATGTTTGAATATATCATCGGAAAAGTTACATATGTCTGTCCGGCCTACTTAGTATTGGAAACAAACGGGGTCGGCTATTTGATTTATTCTGCTAATCCTTTTCGGTATTCAAGCAAACTAAATCAGGAAGCAAAAGTATATGTACATCAAGCTGTTCGGGAAGATGCCATTACATTATATGGCTTTAAAGATTTTGATGAGAAACAGTTATATTTAAAATTATTGAGCGTGTCTGGAATTGGTCCTAAAAGCGGTCTAGCGATTTTAGCTAATGAAGACCATACTGGATTGATACAGGCTATTGAAAATGAAGATACGGCGTTTTTGACAAAGTTCCCTGGAGTCGGTAAAAAAACGGCTGGGCAAATCGTATTGGACCTAAAAGGGAAACTGGGCGATTTAGGTATTGAAGAAATGGGATCCTATGGCAGAGAAGAAAGTCAGTTGTCATCTGATACCCATATCAAAGAAGCCATAGAAGCGTTGGAAGCTTTAGGTTATGGTGCAAGAGAAGTTAAACAAGTGGAAAAAGAATTAAAGAAAAATCCAAAAGAATCAACAGATGCTTATTTAAGAGAAGCTTTAAAATGGCTAATGAAAAAATAAGAGAGAAAAGTGGTGAATAAAATGACATTTGATTCTCGTGTAGTGTCAGGCAGTAGTGAGAGCTTAGAAGAAGAAATCATTGAGAAAAATTTGCGTCCTCAGTATTTGAGCCAATATATCGGTCAAACAAGTGTAAAAAAAGAATTGTCGATCTATATTGAAGCGGCTAAAGGCAGACAAGAAGCGCTGGATCATGTGTTATTATATGGCCCGCCTGGATTGGGGAAAACAACGATGGCCATGGTTGTCGCCAATGAAATGGCAGTAGACATTCGAACAACCAGCGGACCGGCTATCGAAAAACCAGGGGATCTAGTCGCTTTACTAAATGATTTGGAAGCAGGCGATATTTTATTTATTGATGAGATTCATCGCTTGCCGCGAATGGTGGAAGAAATGCTTTATTCCGCCATGGAAGATTTTTACGTGGATATCATTGTCGGACAAGGACCTTCCACACATCCTGTCCATTTTCCATTGCCTCCTTTCACCTTAATAGGCGCTACGACAAGAGCCGGACAACTATCAGCTCCTTTGCGTGATCGCTTTGGCATCGTTTCTCACATGGAATACTATGAAATAAAGGATTTAAAAGAAATCGTGACGCGTTCTGCCGATATCTTTGACACGAAGATCCATGAAGATGGGGCTTTAGAAATAGCCAAACGTTCTCGGGGGACTCCACGGATCGCTAACCGTCTGTTGAAACGGGTACGCGATTATGCACAAGTACAGGCAAATGGAGTGGTCACGCGTGAAGCGGCAGATGCTGCTTTAAAGATGCTGAAAGTAGATAAAAAAGGATTGGATACGGTGGATCAAAGGTTATTAAAGCTCTTGATCACAGGTTACAATGGCGGACCAGTCGGCTTATCGACCATTGCAGCGAATGTAGGCGAAGAAATCGAGACGATTGAAGATATGGTCGAACCTTACCTATTGCAATCAGGCTTTCTGCAAAGAACGCCACGAGGCAGAATTGCAACTTCCTTAGCCTATCAGCATTTAGGATACCCTGAAATGACAAATGAACAATAAGTTAGGAGCACAAACATGTTAACCACAGAAGATTTTGATTTTGATTTACCAGAAGAACTCATCGCACAAACCCCTTTGAAAGATCGTTCAAGTTCAAGACTAATGATCTTAGACAGTCAAACAGGCAAAGTAGAAGACAAACATTTTACAGAGATCATTGATGAGTTAAACCAAGGGGATGCGCTTGTCATGAATGATACTCGTGTATTACCAGCACGTCTTTATGGTACAAAGCCAGAAACAGGTGCTCATTTGGAAGTGTTGCTGTTAAAGAACACTCAAGAAGATCAATGGGAAACTTTGGTCAAACCAGCAAAAAGAGCAAAAGTTGGCACAATGATCGAATTTGGAGATGGCCGTTTAAAAGCTGAAGTTAAAGAAGAACTAGACCATGGCGGACGAATCATTGAATTCTCCTATGAAGGCATCTTTTTAGAAGTGTTGGAATCATTGGGAGAAATGCCGCTACCACCTTATATCAAAGAAAAACTAGAAGACCAAGAACGCTATCAGACGGTCTATGCAAAGGAAAATGGGTCAGCTGCTGCACCAACAGCAGGACTCCACTTTACAAAGGAATTGTTGGAGAAAATTGAAGAAAAAGGAATTCATTTGGTCTTTTTAACTTTGCATGTCGGGTTAGGGACTTTCAGACCAGTTAGCGTTGATAATATAGAGAACCACAAAATGCACGCAGAGTTTTATCGATTGACTGAAGAAGCAGCAGCTACACTCAACCAAGTTCGCCAATCAGGAGGACGGATCGTAGCGGTTGGAACAACTTCCATTCGTACACTCGAAACGATCGGTACGAAATTTAATGGAGAAATCAAAGCCGACAGCGGCTGGACAGATATCTTTATTGCACCTGGATATGAATTTAAAGTAGTGGATGCTTTTTCAACCAATTTCCATCTGCCTAAATCGACTCTTGTTATGCTAGTCAGTGCTTTTGCTGGAAGAGAACACGTTTTGTCTGCTTATCAACATGCAGTAGAAGAAAGATATCGGTTCTTCAGCTTTGGCGATGCAATGTTCGTTAAATAAAACAACTTTATCAAAACTCAACAAAAAAAGAAGCTGGCTTAAAACCAGCTTCTTTTTATTAGAGAGACTAGAAAGATAGAATATTTAAAACGTTTAACTGAGCTAATATCTTTGGATCTGGTACATTTTAATAACTTACTTCTTGTCTGTCGTCAACATTTTCAAAAAAATCTCACTTTATTTTTTTGTTTCGCCTTGATTGAGACAGTAAAGCAACTGCACAAAAAGAATGATCTTGTTGTCTCATCTCCTATATTTATTCTACCTTTCATGAACCCTCTCTCTATCCATCTTTATATTACCACATAAAGAAAGCGTTTGCAATAGTTATAGATGAAATAATCGCATTTATTCATTGTTGAAAAACTTTCGCACTTATGGCGACTTGGTGTTCTATTTTGTTTTTCATTCTCCTGTCGTCTCTATCGGCCTCGCTCCACATCCTATTAGTTGAGTTGCGAAAGCCAGAGTCTTTGCAAAAAAGATAAGTTGTTTTGATGCGCGCTTCGCTGCTCTCTTCAACAACTTCCTGTTTTTGCTGTGACTCTCCCAGGCTTTCTCCACATCCTTTCTTTTTAGTTGAGTTGCGCGAGGCAGAGTCTCGGGTAAAATTCAAAAGATGCTCACATGCGCGGGATGCTCTGTGTCGCACTTTTTCATTTTCCTGTCGCCTCTATCGGCTTCGCTCCACATCCTATTAGTTGAGTTGCGAAAGCCAGAGTCTTTGCAAAAAAGATAAGTTGTTTTGATGCGCGCTTCTCTGCTCTCTTCAACAACTTCCTGTTTTTGCTGTGACTCTCCCAGGCTTTCTCCACATTCTATTAGTTGTTAATTTTGGCTTTTGTTTCTTTTTTATTTGTGGTAAAATTCTTCATTGAGTCAGCGATGCGCGGTCTTTGTGGTAGAGTTTTTGACACAAGGAAAGGACAGGAGCAGTATGACAGAATTGGAGGGTATAAAATTGACAGAGAAACAGTCTATCGATTCAACACACCTTACAAAAACACAACAGCGAATCGTTGATGCCGCTTTGGATTTGATCTCGCATGTAGGGTATAAAAGTACGACAACCAAAAAAATAGCGGAAATGGCAGAAGTGAATGAAACAACGATCTTTAAAAACTTTCATTCTAAACAACTGCTGATTGATACAGCATATAAGCAACATACACACCAAATCACAAAAGAAGTGGACGAGTTTTTTGGACAAACCTTTAGAGATCCTGAAGATCTTTTACGGAAAGCGGGATATTTTATTGCAAATATCTATACGCGACATCGTCCGATCATTATCGGTTCTGTAAAGGAAGTCGGCAATGAAAAAATGAAGTCGATCTCTAATTATAAACAAGAATATATCAGAAGTTCGCTCAGTAAAAAATTGAGTGAAGTGACAAATCAAAAAGGTTTAGCTGATGATGAGTATGATACACTTGCTTATATTTTTACGAATACCATCTTGAATTTACTGATTGATCAAGTTCGAGAAGAATATATGGAAGAAGAAGCAGTAAAAACAGTGAATTTAGATGATATTATTGCTTTTATGCTAAAAGTATTTTAAATAGAATAGTTTAATTAAGAAGAACGGAGAATCAGAAATGGTAGAACCAGCAATCAAATACCGTTTGATCAAAGAAGAAAAGCATACAGGTGCGCGTTTGGGAGAAATTATAACACCGCACGGTACATTCCCTACCCCAATGTTTATGCCAGTTGGAACATTGGCCACTGTAAAAAGCATATCGCCTGAAGAGTTGGATGAGATGGGTGCCTCCATTATCTTAAGCAATACGTATCATTTATGGTTGAGACCCGGAGAAGATCTTGTTGCTGAAGCAGGTGGATTGCATAAGTTTATGAACTGGGATAAAGGAATTTTGACCGATTCTGGAGGTTTCCAAGTTTTTTCTTTAGCTGATATGCGTAAAATCGAAGAAGAAGGAGTGCATTTCCGCAACCATTTAAATGGAGCGAAAATGTTTCTATCACCAGAAAAAGCTATTGATATTCAAAATAAACTAGGGCCAGATATTATGATGAGTTTTGATGAATGTCCACCGTTCAACGAGAGTCATGATTACATGAAACGATCTGTTGAAAGAACATCTAGATGGGCAGAACGCGGATTAAAGGCACATGCGAATCCTAAAACGCAAGGATTATTTGGTATCATTCAAGGTGGCGGCTTTGAAGATTTACGTAAACAAAGTGCTCGAGACTTAGTATCGCTTGATTTTCCAGGATATTCTATCGGAGGATTGTCTGTTGGCGAATCAAAAGAGGAAATGAACCGTGTATTAGAGTATACAACGCCTTTGATTCCGCAGCTTAAACCAAGATATCTTATGGGTGTAGGAACACCAGATTCCTTTATTGATGGCGTTATTCGCGGTATAGATATGTTTGACTGCGTTTTGCCCACTCGAATTGCGCGTAATGGGACTTGCATGACCCACAAAGGACGTCTTGTTGTAAAAAACGCACAATATGCAAGAGATTTTGGTCCAATCGATGATCAGTGCAACTGTTACACTTGCCGTAATTACTCAAGAGCATACATTCGTCATTTATTCAAAGCAGATGAAACATTTGGTTTACGGTTGACGAGTTATCATAATCTTTACTTCTTGCTAGATGTAATGAGAAATATACGTCAAGCGATAAAAGATGATCAGCTGTTAGAATATCGAGAACACTTTTTTGAAGAGTACGGTTATAACAAGCCAGGAGCAAAGAATTTTTAAAAAATAGGTAGTATTAAAGGGCTTTTTTTGGTACAGTTAATAAGAAAAGATGTGACTATCTTACTTAAACAACAAGGAGTGAACAACTTGGAATTTATTTTTAGTATTCTTCCTTTTGCGGTCATTATGCTATTGATGTACTTTATGATGATTCGTCCGCAAAAGAAAGCAGCTCAAAAAACACAAAGTATGCTTGATTCATTGAAAAAAGGTGATGCTGTAGTTACAATTGGCGGCTTGCATGGAATCGTCGATGAAGTCAGAGAAGCAGAAAAAACAATCGTTTTGGATTGTGAAGGAATTTATTTAACATTTGAAAGACGAGCGATTTCTCGCGTTAAAACGGCTGATACAACAACTGCCGCTTCAAACGTAAATTCAGCAGATGTAGAGAAGTAAGAAATAAACGACTTTTCGCATCAAATCTGAAATGATGACATCATGTATGAGCATGTAAGACAAATCAGAATAAAAAATGGATTTTAAAGAATTCTAAGGAAAGGCTCTTATGCCTTTCTTTTTTGTGTCTTTAAGGATAAAATGGAAGAGAACCGTTCTGATTGATTGAATAGATAAGCCAAAGGGAAACAGCTTCTTTGTAAAAATCAGACTATCCAAAAGTGCAAGACGAGTGTCTGAATTGATTATTATAGGAGCTGTTAAAATACGAATTAGCTAACAAAAGACTGCTTTTTCAACTGTTATCTGTCATCATATTTTTATCTTGATCAGGAGAAGAAAAGGAGTGTGAAGGTGAATGGAAGAACTGGAACTTTACTTTGACTCACTGAAACCATGGATAGACTTAAAAGTAAAAGAATTTCATCATCTTGGGTATCCTCAAATAACAACAGAAGATATATGGCGGTATTTAAAAACATTTCGATGGAAAAAAGAAATACCCGTACATTATTATCAACAGATCAACGATATTTTAAACCTTATGCCCAATCATTATCTTGACTTTGCTTCTTTAGAAGCTCAAGTGTATCAGGTCCGCTCTCTTGATGAAATGAACTTGAACGATTTGTTTTAACGGTGTTTTCAACAAAGTTTAACTGAATGCACCCGAGATATCTTTTACAAGACAACTTTTTTACTAAATCAAATGAAAACTTTTACGACTAAAGCCATATACGACTGGTTAAGAGACAAACATACAAAATAGGACACTACTATAAAGGTTCTACAATATTTAACGTTGGTCTGTAAAAAATCAATTTTTTTAATGCTAAGCTCGTTAGAATCCTATTTCTAGAAATTTCAGGAGGCGCATAGGGCTACTGATAGCCATGAAAAAAGATGCAATGTGAATCACTTAGTGTTAGGCTTTAGCCGTTACACTAAGTTTGAAGCTTGCAAGCATTGAGACGCGATTTTCGGCTCAATGTGTTCTCATGGCTTTCCATCAGTAGCCCATCGACCGTAGGAAATTTCTTTACCAACGTTAAAAGAGGAAGACCCACTATAAAGAGGAACTAGGAGAAGATGCCCTAGTTCCTCTCTTTTGTTGCGGAACAAAAAGGAATCTTTTAAAATATACATGAAGGGAGGCGGAGAAAGATGGATATTGGACTGCTGCATTTTGATGAACCAAAAAGAGACACTTCAAGGAAAATCATTCACGTCGATATGGATGCTTTCTTTGCCTCAGTAGAAGAGCGAGAAAATCCAAATTTGAAAGGGAAACCAGTGATCATTGCACGTCACCCAAAAGAAACAGGCGGAAAAGGTGTAGTGGCTACTGCAAATTATGAAGCGCGAAAGTATGGTGTGCATTCTGCTATGAGCGCACAAAGAGCTTTCGAGCTTTGTCCACATGGTCAGTTCATTCCAGGCCACTTTGATTTATACCGAGCTATCTCTGCGCAAGTTCGAGAAGTATTTAGACGGTATACTGATATGATTGAACCACTTTCTTTAGATGAAGCCTACTTAGATGTAACCAGTAACAAAATGGGACTGAAAAGTGCAACACTGATTGCTCAGCGTATTCAAAGAGAAATATGGGAAAAAGTCCATTTAACCTCATCAGCAGGCGTTTCTTACAACAAGTTCATTGCGAAACTAGCTTCCGATTTCCATAAACCTGCTGGATTGACGGTTATCCCTCCAGAAGATGCCCTACAATTTTTAAGAGAACTCCCAATTGAAAAGTTCTATGGCGTTGGAAAGAAATCACTTGAGAAAATGCATGAATTAAATATTTTTACTGGTGAAGACCTGTATCAACGTTCTGAATTAGAGTTGATTCATCATTTTGGAAAAATGGGCTATTCGCTCTATCGTAAAGTCAGAGGAATCGATAATGCTCCTGTGCAACCTTTTAGAGAACGAAAATCGATTGGAAAGGAAGACACGTATCATCAAATCTTACGAACAGAACCGGAAGTCATTGCAGAGTTAAGGAAGTTGACCGTTAAAGTACAATCTTCTCTTTCAAAAAATCAGAAGCATGGAAAAACGGTAGTCATTAAAATCCGTTATGCTGATTTTGAAACAGTCACTAAAAGGATGACATTACCGCACTATGTTCGAGATAAAGAGGAGCTGTTTTTTCAAGCGCAAAACTTATGGTATGAAATTGGAATGATTGAAAAAGGTGTTCGCTTATTAGGGGTTACAGTGACAGGACTAGATCCCCTCACATTTGAAAATATCGTTTTACCTTTATGGGAAGCTGAAGCCAGTAACAAAGAAATTGAGACTGAAAATGATTAAAAAAACGAAGAAGATGCGTTCAAACGAATCGATTGATTTGGTGAACGAAACCTTTCATAGACGTGCATGAGACAAGGCCATTCATTGCAATCTTAAAATGAGAACGTTATAATGAAAGCAGTTGTAAAGAAAACGGAATAGACCTCAATGTTCAAATCAGCATGGCTAATGATGGAACATTTGATTAAAAAATGAAGGGGAGAAGAAACATGAAATGTTCATGGCACGGGCAATCTTGTATAAAAATCGTAACAGATGCAGGAAAACAAATTCTAATCGATCCTTTTATTACGGGAAATGACAAAAGTGATTTAGACCCTAAAACTGTTGAAGCAGATGCGATCATTTTAACACATGCACATAACGATCATATCGGTGATACAGAGCCTATTGCGAAAAGAACTGGAGCATTGATCGTTTCAAATGTCGAGATTGCTGAGTTTTTCAGTAGTAAAGGCTTGCAAACACATGGCATGCAGATGGGCGGCAAGCATCAGTTTGATTTTGGAGAAATCAAGATGACGCCTGCTATTCACGGTTCTTCCTATGAAATAGATGGCAAACCATTTACGTTGGGATTAGCTGCCGGCATTATCTTCAGTGTTGATGGACAGACGATCTACCACGCGGGGGACACAGCTCTCTTTTCAGATATGAAATTAATTGGTGCTTATCAGCCGATTGATGTTGCTTTTCTGCCGATTGGCGATAATTATACGATGGGACCAGAAGATGCAACAATTGCAGCGAGTTACTTGAAAGCCAAGAGAGTTGTTCCGATTCATTACAATACGTTTCCCCTCATTGAACAAGACGGAGATGCTTTTTGTGCTGGATTGCCTCATGAACAAGGAAAAGTTTTGGAAATCGGCGAAGAGATGGATGTATCTCTGATCTAATAGATATAGAATCTAAAAAAAACATTGGATAGCTCATCAGTCTTTTATTAATTTTAAATTGATGACTTTATCGCTTAGCAAGCAGACGATGTTGTTTATAAAAAGAATTTAGGAGTTTTACATGACCACTAAACATAATCAAATACTGGCTTATATTGAATCCTTACCAGTGGGAGAAAAGATATCCGTTCGTTCAATTGCTAAAAACCTGAAAGTCAGTGAGGGAACGGCTTATCGAGCGATTAAAGACGCTGAAAATACCGGCCTCGTTTCAACGATTCAACGTGTAGGAACGATTCGGATCGAAAGGAAAATGAAAGAAAGTATTGAGAGTTTGACCTTTAGAGAAGTCGTGAATATTATTGACGGCGAGGTCCTAGGCGGTAATGAAGGTTTAGACAAGGATCTAAACAAATTTATCATTGGCGCAATGGAAGAAGAAGCGATGACTCGATATATTACCCCTGGATCGCTAATGATCGTAGGAAATCGTGAAAATGCACAAAAACTGGCTTTACAAAATGGTGCAGCTGTTTTGATTACGGGCGGATTTAAGACTTCTGACGCGATCGTCAAGCTTTCGAATACTTTTTCTTTACCTATTTTGGCCACCAGTTATGATTCTTTTACTGTTGCAACGATGATCAATCGAGCCTTGACAGATCAACTGATCAAAAAAGACATTATGCTGGCAGGAGATATTTATATTCCACTGTCTCAAACAAAATATTTGATGATGGAAGATACGATCTATGATTATCGTGCATTAAACGAAAAAAGCCATCACTCCCGTTTTCCGATCGTCAACAAAAATATGCGCTTAATGGGGATCGTGACAGCAAAAGATGTGATCGGCAAGGCAGATAATATAAAGTTGAATCGGGTAATGACAAAAAATCCGACGATCGTTAAAACACACATGAGCGTAGCGAGCGTGGGTCATTTGATGATTTGGGATGGTCTGGAAGTCATGCCAGTTGTTAAAGATGATTTGACACTTATGGGGATCATCTCGCGCCAAGACGTGATGAAAGCTATGCAAACGATGCAGCGTCAATTACAAATGAGTGCAACCTTTGAAGACCAGATTGCAGAAGCCTTAGAAAGAAATGAAATGACCGCTGCTTCTCCAGATATTTTAGAAAATGAACTTTCACTGCCAAGCTATTCGTTTAAGGTGACACCACAAATGACTGATACTATGGGGACACTCTCGCTTGGCATACTCAGTGAAATGATTGCCAGCACAGCAAAAAGGACATTATTATGCGAGCAAAAAAAGAATGCAGTGATTGAACAAATCAACGTCCATTCTATTAAAGTGATCCAAATCGAAAGTATCTTGGAAATCCGTCCTAAGATTTTTGAAATGGGCAGAAGAACGGCTAAGTTTGACATCGAAGTGTACCGTGAGAATATCCTTGTTGCAAAAGCAATCGTTATTTCTCAATTGATGCAGCGGTCGTAAAAATAGTTTTTTTAGAAACTAAAAAAGGAGCAAGAACATGCAAGAAAACCAAGCAACCTTTGCAGAAATATTAGAAACCATCAAACGATATCAAACCATTATTATTCACCGTCATATGCGCCCGGATCCAGATGCGATTGGATCTCAAGCTGGACTTGCTGAAATTTTAAAGCATAGTTTCCCAGAGAAACGCATTTTAAAGGCAGGCGGACCAGTAGCTGATTTGTCTTTTCTGGCTCAAATGGATGAAGTCAAAGACGAAGATTACAACGGAGCATTGGTGATCGTGACCGATACGGCAAATATACCGCGTATCAGTGATAAGCGATATGAAATGGGCGATAAACTGATTAAAATCGATCATCACCCTAACGATGATGTTTACGGAGACCAATGGTATGTGAATATTGATGCAAGCAGCTGCAGTGAGATCATAGCAGATTTTTGTTTTTCTTTGCGAGAAGCGATGAAAATGTCAGATGAAGCCGCTCGACTTCTATATGCAGGAATCGTTGGAGATACAGGTCGTTTTCTTTATGCTTCCACAACACCTCATACCATGCGTACCGCTGCTGCATTAATGGAATATGGTTTTGTGCCAGATGAAATCAATCGCCAATTAGACACGAAGAGTTTGAAAGTTGCTAAGTTGTCTGGATATGTTTTACAGCATGTCCAAATCAGTTCGACCGGTGTGGGTTCAATTGTTTTAACAAAAGAACTGATGAATACTTTCAATGTAGCAGACACAGAAACCGCTAGTATCGTACCGCTCCCTGGAACGATTGAAGAGGTACTCGTTTGGGGTGTTTTCGTAGAACAACCAGAAGGCTACTATCGTTGTCGATTGAGATCAAAAGGACCTATTATCAATGAAATAGCCAAGCAACATAACGGCGGTGGACATCCACTAGCCAGCGGAGCTAATGCCAAAGATTTAGAAGAAGTTCAACAAATCTTAACTCAATTTGAAACAGCTGCTGAAGAGTGGCAACAGCTCATGGAGACAGAAAAATAGAACACATCCAACTTTTTGTCAGTATTCATGTTAAATTTAATCTTTCTTAAACAGTAAAGCGATGACATCCTGCTTAGGTAGGATGTTTTTTTTTCTTAATTTTGGTAAACTGGTTAAAATGGAAAAATTAAAAGAGTTGAGTGATATTAAGGATGGAATGAAAAAATGAATCAGGAAAAAATAATAAAAGCAGTGAAAGATTTTTTTCATCGATTGTGGCAATGGTTAATGCCATATTGGCTGAGCATGAAGAATAAAATCAAAAGGTTTTGGCGTAAATATCATGTGAACAAGATCATCATTATTGGTTTGCTCATGATTTCAATCATCAGTTGTTTATCGCTTTATATTTTTGCTAAACGAACAAACGTAGAAAATATGCAAGCATCTCTTGAACAATCGACCACGATTTATGATCGTTCTGGAGAAGAAGCAGGTAAATTGTATGCACAAAAAGGAACCTTTGTATCTCTTGATGATATTTCAGACGACTTAGAAAAAGCGGTTATTTCAACAGAAGACCAACGTTTTGAAAAACATAAGGGATTTGATCCAATCGGGATCGTCCGAGCGGCAGTAGGATATGTGGTCCATGGTGGACATATTGTTGGCGGAGGCAGTACGATCACACAACAATTGGCTAAAAATGCTTTTTTATCATTGGATCAGACGATGTCCCGTAAATTTAAGGAATTGTTTTTATCAATTGAAATTGAAAAAGAATATTCTAAAGACGAAATTTTGGAAATGTACTTAAATCAGTCTTACTTTGGAAATGGCGTTTGGGGTGCCGAAGATGCAGCTCAAAAGTACTTTGGAAAGTCAGCTTCTAAAATCAATGTATCTGAAGCAGCGACATTGGCAGGCATGTTAAAGGCTCCTTCTTCTTATAATCCACTTGATCATATGGATAAAGCTCTTTCCCGCAGAAATGTGGTATTGAGTTTGATGATGGACAATAAAGTTCTTACACAAGAAGAAGTAACTGCTATAAAAAATACCTCTCTTACACTGAAAGACCATTATCAAAAAGAGAGCGGCTATAACTACCCTTATTATTTTGATTCCATTATTCGTGAAGCAATCAATCAATATGGGTTCACAGAAGAAGATATTTTGAACAGCGGCTACAAAATCTATACATCATTAGACCAAGATGCTCAGATAGCAATGGATAAAGTTTATCAAAAAGGCTCACTCTTTGATGATGCCAATGATGGGACGTTGGTTCAAAGTGCTTCTGTTTTACTAGATGCTAAAACTGGAGGAGTCATGGCTGTGATCGGCGGACGCGGTGATCACGAATTTAGAGGATACAACCGTGCAACACAAGCAAAATTGCAGCCAGGCTCAACTATCAAACCATTAGGCGTTTATACGCCGGCCCTCAAAAAAGGGTATACCTTTGATGCCATGCTTGAAGACAAAGAAGGAGCTACTTTTGGAAAAGATAAGTTTCACCCGACAAACTGGAACGATCAATATTTAGGTGAAGTACCGTTATACGAAGCTTTAGCAAATAGCTTGAATGTACCAGCGGTTTGGCTGCTCAACGAGATTGGTTTGAGCATAAGCCAAAAAACACTTCAAGATTTTGGGATTCCTCTTTCTGAAGCAGATAAAAATCTATCGTCTATGGCCTTGGGTGGAATGAGCAATGGCGTATCACCCTTGCAGATGGCTAGCGCCTATACGGCTTTTGCAAACGCCGGCGTTCGCAGCGAAGGTTATTTTATTACAAAAATTGTTGACCCTACTGGTGCAGTTATTGTAGACAACACTGAACCTAAGCAGAATCGAGTGATCTCTGAAAAAATCGCGAAAGATATGACAAGTCTAATGATGGGTGTATTTACAAATGGAACAGGTAAAAAGAACAACCCGTCAGGATACACGATTGCTGGTAAAACAGGCAGCACGCAACTGACATTTGAAACAGCTAATGGCGGAACCAAAGATCAGTGGACAATTGGTTATACTCCAGATATCGTGCTGGCTACTTGGATGGGATTTGACCATACAGAAAAGGAAAATGGGCACTACATGACATCAAGCACATCAAGAGGTGTTGGTAAAGTCTTTAAAGCCGAAATGGAAGGGATCCTTCCAGAAACACCGCTGACTGCTTTTAATACAGAAAGTGCTGAAGCCTTGGTAGAAAAAGATAAGCCATCATCTGATTGGAAAGAATCGGTAAAAGATACGATCGACTATTGGGGCGGAAAATTTTCTGATGGTGCAGACACGTTGAAAGACAAAACAACCAATCTGCTGGATAGATGGTTAAATGGACAATAAGAATGAGTATTTTATGTGAATTTATACTGGAAAATGGCATAACTATACGATAAGTGTTATAGTGAAAAAGAAAGAAAACATAGGAGAGTGAATCAATCGATGAGTAATAATATCTATGATACAGCTAATCAATTAGAAAAAGACTTAAGAGAATCTGAAGCTTACGTTGCCTTAGAAAATGCATTCACAGCTTTAAAAGAAGATACAGAAGCAAGCTCTTTGTTCCAATCCGTTCAAGAAGTACAAATGAAACTACAGCAAAAACAACAAGCTGGAGAAGAGATCACAGAAGAAGATATTCAAGATGCTCAAGCAACTTCTGTTAAAGCTTCTGAAAATGAAAAAGTTTTGAACTTAATGAATGCAGAACAACAAATCAGTACGATGATCAACGATCTCAATCGTATTATTATGAAACCTGTTCAAGATTTATACCAAAACTGATCTTTGTTTAATATAGAATAAAAGATAGCTCACTATGAGATAACGATAGTGAGCTCTTTTTTCAGAATAATAAGAACATATGTGCCCATAAGTTGGGTCGTTTGGCCGATCAATGGAGAGAAAATTATTCTTTAAGAAGCAAATGACCGAAAAACAAATGAAAAATTTATGGGCGCTACCGTAAACTACCTAGAGAAATGAGGGGAAATTTGTGATTCGATTTATTCATGCAGCTGATCTGCACCTTGACAGCCCCTTTAAAGGGTTGAAAGCTTTACCTGAATTTATTTGGCAGTCTATTTACCATTCAACCTTTCAGTCTTTAAAAAATATTGTCAATTTGGCAATCGAACAAAATGTTGATTTTGTTTGTCTAGCAGGAGATATTTATGACGCGGAAGATCGAAGTGTAAAAGCACAAGCTTATTTGCGAAAAGAAATGAATCGGCTATATGAAGCAGCCATACCCGTTTTTTTGATTCACGGCAATCACGATTTTCTTGACGATAATGGCTTACAGCTAGATATGCCAGAAAATGTTTATATTTTTGGGTCAGAAATTGAAACAAAAAAAATCACGACGAAGCATCAAGAGAACGTAGCTATAACAGGATTCAGTTACGCAGAACGTTGGGTCAGAGAGAGAAAAATCAAAGAATACCCTATTAGATCAGAAGAAGCAGATTATCATATCGGGCTTTTACACGGTTTTCAAGAAGGCAATGGATCAGGCCATCACCAATATGCACCTTTTTCTTTATCAGAATTGAAAAGCCGGCAATATGATTATTGGGCGCTTGGACACATTCATAAAAAGCAAATACTGTCACAGTCTCCCTTTATCATCTATCCTGGCAATACTCAAGGGCGAAATCGAAATGAAAATGGAGCAAAAGGTTGTTACCTTGTTGAACTGAGTGCTGGAAAACAAGACGTTGTTTTTTATGCAACTGCTCCGATTGAATGGCGAGAACAGAACTGTTCGTTAAAAGGCAAACAGACGTTGCAAGAGGTTTACACAGAACTCAAAAGGATCATTGAAGAACAAAGAGAAACCAACAAAAGTGTGCTGTTATCTGTTGTCTTTGAACAAACCGACGACCTAATGGAAGGTGTGTTGAAAAAGATTCAATCAGGTGATTTATTAGAAGGGATTCAACAACCTCCGCAAGCAGCTCCTTTTGTTTGGATCGTGCGTCTGGATACAAAGAGGAAGGAAGAAACGATCCTGCCTGCAATCACGAAGTTATTTCCTGAAGAATGGCAGCTGACACTTGCTGAAGCTTTGCAGATAGAAACGTTCAACAAGATCACACAAAGTTTTTATGAGCAGCAGCCGATCGGAAAGATCCTTGATACAAAGGATGAGCAATATCGTGAAAAAATTGTGCAAAGGGCTGAAAAGGAACTTAAGCAGCAGTTAGGACATGAAGGATGGGATTTGGGATGAAAATAACCGCAATTGAAATTTACGGATATGGCAAGTGGATCGATACTGCTTTTCAACCACTTTCTCAATTTGCAGTTTTTTATGGAAAAAATGAAGCTGGAAAAACCACTTTGATGTCTTTTATTCATAGTATTCTATTTGGTTTTCCAACCAAACAAAGCTCGGAATCTCGGTATGAACCTAAACACAGCTCTCGATACGGCGGAAGGTTGAAACTCAGCGATACGATCTATGGAGACGTCATCGTGGAAAGAATAAGAGGCAAAGCAAATGGGGATGTAACTGTCACATTGGCTAATGGAACAGTCGGAGGAGATGAATGGCTGGAAAGGATTCTCTATGGAATTGATAAGGAAACCTATCAATCTCTTTTCTCATTTGATTTGAAAGGCATTGAAGATATTCAAAAGATGGATCCTAAAAAACTGAACCGGTACTTTTTAAGTATTGGCACACTTGGTAACGAACAACTTTTAAAGATTGCGGATCGATTAGAAAATAAAGCAAGCCAATACTATAAACCAACTGGAAGAATTCCTGTGATCAATAAAAAAATTCGTCAAGTTGAAGCGATGCGGAAAAAATTACAGCAGGCTAAAGAAAAAAACAATGATTATGCTAAGCTTGAACAGCACAAGGATCAATTAGAAAATGAGATTCAACACACAAAAGAAAAAAAGCAGCAACAAGAAGCAAACTTAAAGAATTTACAGGAACTAAAAGCAAACTGGCATTACTTGGAAGAAAAGCAATGGATTGAAGAAAGATTGAAACAGGAAAAATTGACGGAACTTCCAAAAGATGGTTTATTTCAGTTGCAGACCATAAATGAGCGGATCCATGAAACACAAAATCAAATCAATAAGCTACAGGAACAATTGCTGCAGATCAACGAACAGCTGCAATCTTCAGCTGAGTTAAGACTTTTTGATGAACATCAGCAGGAGATTGAAGAGATTTGGCAAGAGATCGATATTGTTGAACCAAAATATGACCAATTAGAACAGCTAAAAAGAACACTGGATGAACAAAACAGTCGCTTTGTTCAACAAAAAATAAAAGTGGGACTGCCTTTAGACGCAACACTTCCGAATCCATTATCAAATGAAGCCGTCTCTCAATTGCAGACTTTAGCAGAAGAGCAAGAGGAGTGTTCTAGAAGAAAAGCAACAGTCCAAGAAAGGATTCAATATTTAGACTATCAAAACCAGCTTATTCAAGAACAACTAGATAAATTAGAGCAAAAGCTATGGGATAATCAAACCTTTAAAGAAAAAGAAAATGAATTAGAAAAACAGAAAATAGACAAAAAAACGGAACCTAAGACTAGAGAAAAAAGAAGCTTGTTCCAGTCAAAACGGAATGCAGGCAGTTTACTCATGGTCAGTTTGTTACTTTTAGCTGGTGGATGGATAGTCGGTCAGACTATCGGAATCGTAATGATGGGGATCGGACTAATACTAGCCGTTTTTAGTGGAAAAGTCTGGGTAAAACCATTTTCTGACAAAAAAAGTGTACCAGAGGAAGAAGTAAAAGCAGCTGCAGAATGGGATCATACGGACAGTCTTTTTGAAAAGGTAGTCCAGCAGAAAGAGTACCGCAGCCAATGGCGAGAACGTTTAGCTGAAGGAGATCAAGTTGTTGCTGAACTCGATCAGCTTTTTCAACAAAAGAACTTGATCGAAGATGAAGTAAAAGAGAAGTATCAGCAACAAGAAGAATGGCGAGAGCGATATCATATTCCTGATTCACTATCTATGGAACAGCTGAGAAAAAACGAAGCACAGTATGCAGAAATGAGAAAGACAGCATCTGAAATAAAAGAAAGTGAGCAATGGATTGAACAACTGGAAGCAGAAACAAGCACTTGGGAAAAACAAGCTAAACTTTTGGAGGATGTTCTTTATTTAGATTGGCATTATATGCCCGGTGTGGTGAATAAGATAAAAGACATGCAGCAACGAATCAAAACGGCCTTAACGGAACAAGAAGGACTCGTTCAACAGGAAAGAGAAATTCATGGTAAGATGCAGCAGTGGATCAAACAGCAGAAAGAATTGGAGCAAAAGAAAAGGCAGTTATTCCAAACGATTGCAGTGAATAATGAAGAAGCTTTTAAAGAAAAATATCGACTTTTTCAAGAACTAACAGATCAAAATGCTCGCTTACAGTTGTTGGAAAGTCAATTTGCTGATAATCAAGAAGCTTTTAATGCCTTTGCTGACCTAAATGAAGTAGCGGAGCAAATGGCCAGCATGGAAAAAGAAATAGCTCAATTAGCAAAAACAGAGGAAAAGAAATTGAATGAGCGCATCAATTGTACCCTTTCTCTGCAGCGTCTGGAAGAGGGTGGCGGTTATTCAGAAATTCTTCAAGAAACTGCAAACCTTGAAAGTGAACTGCAGGAATTGGTCGATCAATGGTCAAGTTACAAAATAGCTTCCTTTTTAATTGAACGGACCCTTTCTCTTGCCAAAAAAGACCGTCTTCCTGAAACCATAAAAGATACAGCAGCATTCTTTGCGCTGCTCACACGAGAACAATATCAAAATGTATTATTAAGTGAAAACAAGTTAGTTGTGCAACGGCAAGATGGTGTTTTATTTGATACTTTTGAGCTTTCGACTGGGACAGCTGAACAACTGTATGTGGCTCTGCGGTTTGCTTTCATCAAAAATACTTTAGATCTTGTTCAACTGCCTTTGATCATTGACGATGGATTTGTCAATTTTGATGCTAATAGAAAGAAGGAAGTATTGTCACTGATGAAACAAATGAGTGCTTATACACAAGTTTTGTATTTCACCTTTGATGAAGCGGTAGAGAAAGTAGTTCAACAAGATGAGATAGAGATGTTATACTAAGGGTAAAAGCAGATAGATGAGGTGAGAGAAGATGGATGAGAAAAAACTCTATGATTATAATATTGATGAAACGTTCGATTTATTTTTGCTTATTAAATCCGCTATTGTTCGAGTAGCGAAAAACGGAAAAAAGTTTATCGCTTTTACGTTTCAAGATAAAAGCGGACAAATGGATGGGAAGTACTGGGATGCTAACGAAGCAGATATTGAAAAATATCAAGGAGGTACAGTCGTAAAAGTTTCTGGAAAAAGAGAATTGTACCAAGGAAATCCGCAGATTCGATTGTTTCATATGCGACTGACAAATGCTGGCGAACCTGATAAGGCTGAACAATTTATTGAAAAAGCCCCCATCAAAAAAGAAGATATGATGGAAGAAATCAATGAGACTGTATTTGAAATCACGAACGCAAATTGGAATCGTATTGTACGGTACTTATTGAATAAATATCAGAAAGAATATTTCCAAGCACCAGCTGCTAAAAGATTCCATCATGCTTTTTATGGCGGTTTAGCTTTTCATACGGTGTCAATGCTGAGATTAGCGAAAAGTATTACTGCACAATACGAAGAAATTGATCATTCTTTATTATATGCAGGCGTTATCTTGCACGATCTAGGGAAAGTCATGGAATTGACCGGACCGGTTTCAACCGAATATACATTAGAAGGAAACTTAGTAGGGCATATTGTGCTTGTTGATGAAGAAATCACAAAGGCTTGTCAGGCGTTGAAGATCAATGATAAGATCGAAGATGTTACTTTGTTGAAACATATGATCTTGGCTCATCATGGAAAACTCGATTTTGGTTCTCCTGTAGTTCCAAAACTAAGGGAGGCTGAAATTCTCTATCATATCGACCATTTGGATGCGACGATCAACATGTTGAACAATACATTGAATCGAACAGAACCGGGCACTTTCAGTGAACGCATTTTTGGATTGGATAATCGTTCTTTTTATAAACCAAACACAAATAGATTGAGCAATGAAAAAGAGGAAGAGAGTGATACACTTTTTTGATGCCAATCTAAATATAAAGGTTCTACAATATTTAACGTTGGTCAGTAAAAAAGGATTTCTTTTACGTGCTAAATCCGTTAGAATCCCATTTCTTTACCAATGTTAAAAGATGAAGAAGCAATATAAAAAAGGAATGCCGCTGTCAATAATAGCGGCATTCCTTTTGTTTTATTCTTTAGAACTTGAATCTTTGTCAGCTTCATCTTTTGAAGAGTCAGATTTATCAGCTTCATCTTTTGAAGAATCTTTATCGGAAGTTGCTTCAGAAGAATCTGTTACTTCAGAAGAATCCGTGGATTTAGAAGAATCAGCATCTGATTGCAGATAAGCATCCATAGCATGTTGTAAATCTTCATCATTGATGATGATATTTGCATCTTTGAAGACTTTAGAAAGAACTTTTGCTACATAATCGTTATCAGAAAGTTTTTCTTTAGTCAATTGATCTTTGATGGCGTCTTTTTCTTTATCTAGTGATTCTTTTTCAGGTTTCTTATCCATCTTGATCACGTGGAAACCGTAATCAGATTTCACTGGGTCTTTTGTATATTCGCCTTCTTTTAGTTTAAGAGCAGCTTCTTCAAATTCAGGAACCATTTCGCCTTTGCTGAATGTTACTTGACCACCGTCTTTAGCAGTTCCTGTATCCGTAGAATATTTTTTGGCTAAATCAGCAAAATCAGCACCGTCATTTAATTGATCAATAACTTCTTTCGCTGTTTTTTCGTCTGCTACTAAAATATGAGAAGCAGTCATTGGTGGTTCATAGCTTTCATAAGCTTTTTTGATTTCTTCATCTTTGAAGTCCGTATTTGCTTTAACCGCTGCTTCCATTAATAAGCTTTGTTTAATCAAGTCTTGGTAAGATTCTTTTGTGTATCCAGAGTAGGAAAGAACTTGATTGAATTGTTCTTCTCCGCCATAAGTTTCCATTTCTTGATTGTATTGTGCTTGAACATCTTTATCAGATACTTTATCACCATATTGATCAGATAATACATCTTTCATTAAAAGTTGTTGAAGCGTTTGTTCTCCATAAGATTCTTTCATGGCATCGTATAATTCTTCTTGTGAAATTTTTCCAGCTGTAGAAGAAGCTACTGTATCGTTTGAACAGCCGGCAATAACTAATCCCGTTAATACAGCAGTTGCTGTTACTAACCATTTTTTCATTCTAACACATCCATTTCCTTTATTTCACTACTCAGAAGCAGTTTCGCTTACTAATATAACACAATCACTATGATAAAAAAATGGATTTTAGATAAATGGCTAGGTTTTCTCAGAAAAAACACAAAAAATTCATCTTCTTCATTTTATTGATCATGAAGTAGTTTGAAGAGAGCAAGACAGAAGCAGACCGAAAAAATGATCCATCTACATTGGTAAGCTATTTTCGATAGACCAGCTATAAAAAGTCAACTGGATAAATATACTTTTTATGATTTTTTTCTCTAGCTCCTTGCGCGCTTCCGCTTGCTGGCCTTCCCGCTT
>NZ_FOQE01000072.1 GCF_900113675.1 Pisciglobus halotolerans | reverse complement strand
CGCTTAGGGTTAGAAGTTTCTTGCGGATAAAAGTAGAAAAAAAGAAGTGGATTTCTCCACTTCAAAAAAGTCTAATATTTGGGGGTCACTACAGAGAAGGCTGTTTTTTGTGAGCTGCCTTTGCAATCTAAAGCCGCACATGCTAATATTTACCCCAACGAATCGAATCTAAGATAGAAAGGAGTACAGATAGAATTGAAAAAAATCAACTGGTCAAAGGCCTTAGTCTCTGGAACAGAGTGGTTTGCTCGTCTGGCAATTCTCAACCTTACTTGGCTGCTGTTTTCTCTGCCGATTATTACTCTGGTTCCTGCAACAGATGCTTTATTTTCTGTGCTGGACCATTGGCGGAAAGAAGAAACAGAAATCCCCATCTTTCGCACTTTTTGGCAGTACTTCAAGCAAAACTTTTGGCGTAGTTTCAAATTAGGTCTGCCTGTTTTATTGATCATGATCATCGTCGCTTTAGATGTTTGGTTTTTTCATTATTACCCTCATGCAGCGGCTTGGCTGCAGATTTATAAATACAGCATTTATACTTTTGGTTTACTCTTCGGTCTTGTAACGTTGTACAGTTATCCCTTATCTAAAAGAAGCAACCATTCGATCCTTCAGCTTTACTTAACCAGTGCTTATCTTATGATCGGAAATCCACTTTACAGTTTAGGCCTCTTATTCAGTGCTGTCACCATCTTTTTGATTCTATTGAAATGGAGCGGCTTGTTCTTCTTCTTTTCTGCCAGTCTGTTAGCTTGGCTAGCCACTTTAGCTGTAGACAGAGCGCTTAAAAAGGCAGCTGAGAGACGAAAAAATTCATACGAGGAAGATGACTCATTCTGATCTGCAGCAGCTGTCTGGCTGTTTTCCGTCCTTTTCTTAAACAAAAAGAAAGCTGAGTTTGTCAGCTTTCTTTTTGTTTTTTTTCGATTTAGTGGTATAGGTCGAAACGCCCTTTGGAAACGACTGCTTTCACGCCGCCTGTTTTCAATAGAGAACGGTCTGCGATCACTTTCTTCATCGCAGAAGCAGGATAGCCTTTCAAGTAAGAACCCATCACTTCTCCGATTGCTTCTTTATTACCAATAGAAGCTACAGTTCCAAGTGATTTGAAGGTAAAGGCTTTTGTTTCTTTTCCGTTTAATTTTGCTTCAAGGTTTTCTGCTACAGTATCCCCTTGTTTCAAAGCCAATTGAGCAGTTCCTGGAATTGGACGTCCGATTTCTTCATCCATGACTGCTGAAACATCACCGATCATAAAGATCTCAGGATAACCGGCAATTGTTAAATCTTTTTCAACTACAACACGTCCGCGTCTTTCATCAAAGCCTGAACGTCCGATCACACTGCTGCCGCGCACGCCTGTTGTCCAAACGATTGTTTTAGCTTTAACAGATTCATTTTTGTCTCCTGCTTTGTAAACAACTTCGTCTTTTGTAACTTCTTGGATCGGTGCCCCGATCTTAAAGTTAACACCACGTTCAACTAGTTTGTCGATGCCATATTTCGTCAATTTTTCTGGGAACATTGGCAGCAACGTTGGCATTGCTTCAATACAAGTAAGTTGAATTTTATCAGCTGGTACTTGATATTGGCTGACCAGTCTAGGCAATTGATCAGTGATTTCGCCTAAGAATTCAATACTTGTAAAGCCGGCTCCGCAAACAACGATACTCAAGTAAGATTCATCTTTTGTTTCATTATACTTAGCAAATTGTTCATTGATATGTCTGTCAATGGCTAATGCTGATGGAATATCGACCATTTCTAACCCATTTTCTGCTGCGCCTTTGATACCAAATGTTTCTGATTCAAATCCTAGTGCAACAACCAAGTAATCGTAGTCGATGTCTCCGTTGTTTGCTAGGGTAACTGTTTTTTGGTCTTTGTTGATTACTTCTACTGTGTCTTGGATAAATGTCGTTTGTTTTGGATCCACAACATCTTTTACAGGATAACAGATTTTTTTAGGTGGTTGTGCTCCACTTGCCACTTCATGTAAATAAGTTGCTTCATAGTGGTAATCGTTCTTGTTGACTAAAGTAATGTCAACATTCAAGTTTTTCTTTTGGATCTCTTTTAAAGATCTCAAGCCTGCATATCCCGCGCCTAAAATAACTACTTTTTCTTTACTCATATCTTTCTCTTCTTTCTTCATAATATTCATTCTATTTAAGCACAACTTTACCTCTGATAGTTATCCTCTCTGCAAAAACAACTACCTTGCATTCACTAAATGATAAAACAAAAAACAAAAAAGTTCATTGAAACCTGCTCTATGAGTCACCTCAAAAGCGTTACTCCTTTGTTTCGCTTTATCTTCCCTGACTAAACTTCTCACTGTAGTAATATAGTTTTTTTATGAACTATACAAAAAATACTTCCATTCTTTACTTTACTCCAATTACTGTTATATTTCAAACGTTATGATCAAAAAAATAGCAAAAAAATGCAATTTTTTGTAAAATCTCAACTTTCGCAGTTGAAAATTAGTGTCTAAACCTTGGTACCTTTGAGCTTCCTCAACTTAATTTATATGGCTTGACGTGTATTTAGATGC
>NZ_FOQE01000032.1 GCF_900113675.1 Pisciglobus halotolerans | reverse complement strand
TTTCATCACTTAACGGGTGAAGATGAAAAAGTAATTGTAAGCTGCCGTGAGGCAGTTTCACATGGTTTTAATTAAAAGTATGAATTATTCAGGTTAAAAATAATCTAAGCAAGGACACTACAACTTTGTAACGAATTGTAGTGCCCTTGATTTCTTAATTACTGTCTAAAAAATCAAATTCTAATTTATTATTGTTTATTTTCAGTTTTGCATTAAAGATATAGCCTTTTTTGCTTTTGAATCCTTTTATCAAACTTGTTTCTTGTTTCGTTAAAAGTTCTTTTATGTTTGTCTTAGTCAATGTTTTGCTGCTCCATTTTTTAGGAAGAGAAAACCTGCAGCCATTACTATATCCTGTACAACCATAAAACTTACCCTTGTCTAAAATGTTTCCGCTACATGAAGGACACTTTCCTATGACTTTATTTTGATCAATCTTTGTAGCTTGTTCTTTGATATGACTATGCTCAAATGTTTCAGGAACTTTTTTGACCAAGTGAGTAATAAAGTTTTGAATACTCTTTAAAAAAGCTTCTTGTGTACCTTGTCTATGCCGAATTTTTTTGAGGTATTTCTCCCACTTAGCCGTCATTTCAGAATTCGCTATTTCGTCATTTTGAATAATTTCGCAAAGCGTCATTCCCTTTTGCGTAACATAAATTTTATTTTTTTGAATGTTGATATATTCTTGTTTTTTCAGCGTTTCAATGATATTTGCTCTAGTAGCTTCTGTCCCAATTCCCTCAGTTTCTTTCAGTATGTCTTTGTTATCCTCATCCTCAATGGATCGCCCTACGTTTTTCATAGCCCTGATTAGAGTACCTTCTGTATAGTAACTTGGAGGTTTTGTTTCGCCTTTTTTATGGAACGGGTCTGTTCGAAAGAGTTCTCCTACTTTAACAGCCGGCAAAACTTGTTCATTTTCATTGTCCTTACTTTCTTTACCTAATTTTTTGTATAATTGTTTCCATCCTAAAATTTTCTCCACTTTACCAGTAGATTTAAATAAAACGCCACTCGCCTTAGTTAAAATGGTTGTTTCGTCATAGATATAGGGTTCTTCAAAAATGGCTAAGGTACGATAAAGAACGAGTTGATAAATATTCCGTTCTTTTTCAGGTAAACTCTCTAGTTTAGGGAGTGTTTTTGTTGGAATAATGGCGTAATGCTCTTGGACCTTCTTTCCATTCACATATCGCTTATTTTCATTCAATTGCGGATCTTTAATTTCTTCTCCTACTAAATTTAAATAGTTAACTAACTGCGCTTTTAAATAACTGAATTCTGGTGTTCCGATATAATTCGTGTCCGTTCTAGGATAAGAGAGGTATTTTTTTTCGTAGAGATTTTGAACGATAGCTAAAGATTCTGAAGCTCCATAACCGTATTTTTTATTGGCTGCTGCTTGCAAATCCGATAAGCTAAAAAGTTTTGGCGCATACTTTTTCTTTTCTTCAATTTTTACATCTTCTACCACACCATTAACGTCTTTTGTCAATCCATGATTTTCTTTAAACTGCTGTAAATCATCTATAGTATCAAATCGTTCTTTATACTTCCCTTGGTATTGTCTATCTTCATTACTGAACGTAGCATATAATTCAAAAAATGGTTTGCTGACAAAATGCTCTATTTCTTGATTTCGTTGGTAGATTAAGTATAGCGTGGGCGTTTGAACACGCCCAATACTAAAAACGCCCTGTAAGCCATTTTTTTGCATATATAAGGTGTACAAACGCGAAAGATTAATTCCTACTAACCAATCAGCAATTTGTCTGGTTTCTGCTTCTTTATAGGTAGAATAGAAATCGGCCCCATCTTTTAAGTGCTTAAAGCCATTTTTAATCTCGCTTGTTTCTAAAGAGTTAATCCATAGTCTTTTAATCGGCTTATGGTTATTCCCAGACAGATTAATAATTAGACGAGCAATCGCTTCTCCTTCTCGATCACTATCCGTTGCGATAATGATTTTATCTGCCTTATCAAGTAGTCCTTTAACAATTTTGTATTGCTTTGATTTTCCTGCAGCTACTTGAAACTGATAGTGTTCAGGAAAAACAGGCAATTTGTCTAATTGCCACTTTTTCCAAGCTGCATTATATTTTTCAGGTTCAGACAAAGATAATAAATGTCCGTAACCGTAAGTAATGGTTGCATTTGGCAGTTCGTTATCTGAAACATTGTAGTAACCATCTTTTTTCTCTACTTTAGCAAAAGCGTCTGTATAAGCTTTTGCTTGGCTTGGTTTTTCCGCTAAGATAACTGTATTGCCCATCAACTCACTCCCTTCTCAATGCTTATTTATTTACTCGTGGCGAAAGAGTTAAATCTCCATTTTCTTTCTTAACATCTTCATTAGCTGCTTTCAATTGATAATCATCTTCATTTTCTGTTACTTCGAAAGAAAATGATTCTTCTTCACCATTTTCTTGAAAAGTAATTACGTTATCTACAATTTTATAAGTATATCCAAGTTGGAATCCTAACATTTCAAAAGTAACAGTTTCTTCTCCAAATTGAGCAGTATAAGCTTCGCCATTGGTTGAAACAACATTCCATTCTTTTGATTGTAAATCACTTTGAATGTCTGTACCGCACCCTTCTAAAGTAATTAATGCTATTAGAGTAAGTAAAATAAATAAAACTTTCTTCATAGTATTTCCTCTCCTTTTTAACGTAACATGCGGTGAACTACGGCTCTTGCCATCCCTGAACCTGCTCGACCTGCTCCACTTGAATACCAAATACTTTTCACAATAGATGGACCACTAATGACTAATGCACCGCTACCGATTAAGGCTGGTAATTTACCCCAAACCGTATCTGTTTGCATAGTGATTGCCTCTGTAAAGAGTAACATGGACAATGTTAACACAATGATTGTAACGGTATGAGATAAAATATCTCGCCACCAATTCTCCATAAAATTATAATTTTCTGTTACAACAGATATAGCGCATAGAGGTGATAAAATTTCATCTATGAGGAGTTGAGCTTGTTCAATAAACAGTTTTATGACGAAAAAACCTATAACAACAAATATAAAAAGCCAAATAACAACTTGGCTAATACCTGCACTAAAAACGTCAGGTAAACTGTCAGCTTGTAAAGTATTAACTAAACTACTTGTCGTCAGTTCACCCATATTTCCAATAAAGTAATTTCCTATTGGCTGTACAATATAATTCATAGTTAATGAAATAACTAAAGGCATAATGACAAGTAAAGCACTCGCTTTAACTGATCTGACAATTGTCCACCAGATATTCGCTTCTTCGCTTCCCTCTGATTCCGATAAAAGTTGAGTAATAACTTTTCCTAAACAAACGGATACAAGTAGAATACCGCCAAAGAAGACAAATAAATTATAAGCGTCTAAAGCGTATCCTGCTAAACCATCATAATTAAATAAGGAATTTTGTAGAAATTCAATAAAGAGGTTAATTAAATCTTTTAACCAGTCTACAAATACCTCTGTAATTTTATCGCCAATATTGTCGAAACTAGGCATATATTAATCACTCCTTTTACTCTTCAAATGCTGAAAAATCACTTTCTCCGTCACTAAATTCTGCCATTGTTTGTTCCATTGCTTCTTGTTTCCGTCTTTCTTTTTTTGCATGCTCTTTTTCTTCTTTTTCTTTGGCTTTTTCAGCTAATCTATTCTTTTTATTTTCTTCTCGTTCTATGTGCTCACGTTCAAATTCAGCCTGCTTTTCGTTTAAACGTTCAATCTGTGCAGGATTTGTATTTTTTTCATATTCAGTTTGATTTAGCAATCGTTCAGGCTTTGGAAATAGTTCGAATTGATAGGCTTTTTTAACCTTCATGGGTGGCCGGTTTGCAAAGATAATCAGCTCTGTATCATCTGCCATACTTTTTACTTCGCCTGCGGTCATTAAATCACGAGCGGTGTACGACTCATTGTCTGAATGACTGGTACTGCTCCCCTCTTGTTTAGAGTTTTTTGAAGCACTCTTGTTACTTGTGGCTACTTTAACAGTCGCCTTACCTAGTAAATCGGAAAAATATTTGGCTGTAGTGTTATTCGCAGCGTTCATACAAATTTGAATCGAACAATTCCCTAAAATACTCTCAGCTTTTTCTTTATTGTACTTATCTTGTAATTGTGTAAGAGTTTGAATAATTGTTGATACTCCAATGCCATAACCACGACAAGTGGCCAAAAACTCTTCATAATTCGTGAATTTCCCTAAGTTAACAAACTCATCTAAGATGAAATTGACGGGTACAGGCAATTTCGAGTGGTGATTAGAAGCTAATTCATATAACTGATCAAACAGTTGAGAAAAGAAAATGTTGGTTAGGCCTTCCCAACTGGTATCCATAACTGGAATAATGACATAAAGCATTGTTTTCTTTTTGCCTATATCTTGTAAGTTAAAGTCACTAAAGCTCGTAAATTCGGCCACTGTATTATTAATATAGTCTGAAATAGACGTCAGCAAAGAAACAATAATGCTTCCTTTCATATCCCCACGAGATTTTTTATACCCTAACTCGTACAATTTCCGTGCAGGATGATTTAATTCAAGAACTGAAAAAGCCTTGTCTAGATCACTTTCTTCGTCATCTGTATCGGATTCATTTTTTTCTTGCAAGAAATTGACCAGTCCTGCCATATTACGGTTTTTAGGTTCTAATTCATATTTTACATAAAGAATTAACGCTGAGAGCAAAGATCGTTGCGAGTAATACCACACATCTTTTTTACCATCCTTATTGGAGCTATCCACGATTTTTGTGGCTACATTCGTTGCATTGACATCACTATTAACATAATCAATGGGATTATAACGATCAGAATGTTCCATTTTACTAAAGTTCAACACATGGACGTCATAGCCTTGTCGTTCTTTAAAATCTGCGGTATTTTCGTAAACTTCGCCTTTAGGATCGGTTACCACAATGCTATTTTTAGTTTCGTTCAATACGTTAGTAATCACGAAACCTTGTGTTTTGTAAGAACCTGGTCCGCCGACCACCATAATATTACGGTTTGGCTTGCTTTCTGTTGGTTGAATAATGTAGTCGCTTTTTAATTTCCCTAAAATAGTGCCTGTCATACAGAAAACCTACCTTTCTAGCGATTTTTGAAATTCACTCTGAACTTGCTTTTTACTTTTTTTAGTAAAGTTCTGATTATCCACCACTTCTTGTGGTCTGCCCCAACGTGCTGATCCATGATAAGCATTGCTTTCTTCGGTATCCCAACCCTCTTTTTTTACCTTTCCCATATGAGTAAAAACGGAATAAATGAACACTACACCCGTTCCTAGAATAAAGAAGGGATTTTTTTGTGCCCAATTTGTTTGAATATAATCTCCTAAATGGGTAAACGTCTCTTTCAAATGAGTTCCTATAACTTCAGTATTGATTGCTAATTTATACTCTGAGAGAGTGTAAATGACTTCAAGTGCTGCAATCAATAAAGCTTCTAAAAAGACAAAAGTAAGGACTATCCACAAAAATTTTTTAAGAATCCCTTTCATCTTGCTCTTATCGTTCATATCTAGTCTCCTCATTCCTGGTTAGCTATTTGTTGGTGTTCCACTAAAGACGTCTACTTGATCGATTAAGTACTGCCCTTTTTCTTCGCTTAGATGGATTAAGTAAACATTTTTAAATACAGTAGGTTCGTTATCTTCTACTTGGTAATGAATATCTGTGACAAATACAAACGAATTATCTTCTATTGGATTCACATAGGTTTTATAGTTTTGAGTACTGCTGTTAATAGAAATGGTTGGAGATTCGGTTCCGCCTGCGCCACTTAGTTGTTCAATAGTACTAGGCGAAAAATAGTTTTCCATATCTTCAAAACGAGATCGGTAATTGTCGGTATTGTAATTTAAGTAATCCGCAAACGCGCTATTAACAAATTTCGTTTTTTTAGCTATATCAGCGGTGTTATTACCACTACTTTGTACTATCAAATTTTCTTCTAATTGTGCGATTTCTTCTTGTTTGGTTTGAATGTCAGCTTCCTTTTGCTGATTATCTTGATAAAGACCATAGATAGAGATAATCGCTAAAAGAAGCAAGACTGATTCAACCATCATAATGATCTTTGTTTTCATATTCATTTCCTCTATTCTGCTTTAAAGTCAACGATTCTACCAAATCCTGCAAGATGTTCTTGCCAGTAAGGTGTTTCAATACTGGTGTATTGCAAAGGGTCACCTGCATGAAACATCATTCCATTTCCCATATACATTCCTAAATGAGTAATGTAATTAGCGGTATCATAAGTACTATGGAAAAATACAAAATCACCTGGCTTTAATTCATCTGTAGTTATTTTTTGAGAATAATCATATTGTTGTTGTGCAGTTCTTGGTACGTTTATCCCATTTTGATTAAACAAGAAATACCACAGGCCACTACAATCAAAGGACGTAGCTGGACTTGAACCACCAAAGACATAGGGCATACCTTGGAATTGTTCGAATTGTTTTTGAAAATCGGCCAGTTCTCCTGTTACTTCAACTGTTTCTTCGTTAGAAGAACCCATATACCTTTTTACATGATCTACATATTTCGGATCTCCATAGACTGTCCAACCTAACTTATTTTTCATATTCGTTGAAAACTGTTGAGCCAGTTCGTGAGAATATTTCCCGCCATTTTCAGCAACAAAATTTATGAAACCATCGCCCATGTTATAAGCTTGAATAGCCGTATCCATATCAACTCCTGCTTTATTAGCTTGGTTCACAACATTCACAAAGTAATTTACTCCTACTTCAATGGAATATAACGGGTCTTGAATCGTATTTGGTGCAAGCCCTAAGCTCTCGCTTGCTTGCATAACATCTAAAGAAGCTGTACCGCCACTTTCTTGCGTTGTAATGGCCAAAAGAACATTGATATGCTCTTCCATTCCGTGTTTTTTAAGTTCAACCTCTATAGCGGGTTTATACTGCAAAACAGCTTGTGGCACTTGACCCGCTCCGTAAGTACCTGTGCTACTCTCTTGTTGTTGCTGCTGAAATAAAGTAAAGAACATTACGAAGAGGACAACCATAATGACTACAAGTAGTAGAATAAACGAAAAGAATTTTTTCATAGATCTAGCTTTTAAAACGTGCAAAAGATCACTCCTTTACCCTCTATACTCTTCTAACTGCTCTTTCAAACCATCTATTTCTTTTTGAAGAGTTTCTCTTTGTTTATCATCATCGCTATCATTCATTTGTTTAGTTTTTTCTTGAATTTGCTGCCCAATAGCAACAATTTTTTGAAGGCTTTCATTTTCAGGATACTTATCCAATACTTTTTGAGCATTATTTACGTCATTCAAATCAACAAATTTTCTGGCTAAACGAATTCCAGTACTTTCTTCAGTTAAGAAATTGAGCGTGTTCACCATAGCGTTCGTATCGCCTTGTACAATTCCTTTTTCCTCTTCAAGCTTCGTTTTTCCATTTTCGTCTAAAGAATCACTGTTCAAGTCCACGAGGGCTTGTTGCTCGTTAGTTTCATACAGACGTTGAATAATGGCTTCTAGCGACTCGCTATGAACGTCTATGGCTTTTTGGTACTGTTCCTTGCTAAGAAGTTTTTCTGATAGCTGAGCGTCCTTGTAATCCCCTTCTTGATAAAGTTGGATAGCTTCATCATAATTTTCTTTTTCAAATTCTTCATTGGCTAAAAGAAGCGTATCTTTTTGTTCTAATTGCGCTTCATACTGTGAAGCCAGTGCTTCTTCTTGATTTGATTGTTTCCCAAGTAATAAGCCACTTATACTAAGAAATACAATACTAGCTCCTGCTAAAGTGACTAGTGATTTTTGACGTATTTTTTGTTCTCTTTTGGTTTGGGAACGAATATAATCATAGGTCAAAAAGTTATTGCTCTGTTGGATAAGAGACAATAATTCGGATACATTTCTTTGTTGATAAATTTCTTTGATAAAATCATTACCAACCTTACGAACCTCTTCAGGCGTGTTCAAACACTTCTCATAAGCAATGCCGCTTAAGATACTTACAATACAAGCTTTATACCGTTCTAAAGTGGTCCGCATATCTCTAGGCATAAAACGATTTGCTGCATAAGTGTAACGGACGGTATTCATTGGGTAGTAATAGATAGTCGCTGGATTCAGAGAAATATATAAGTCTGTATGACTGTATTTCTGAAGAATATCTTGTTTTAAAATTTCTTCGACAATAGAAACTTTCACAGGATAGGCTTCCTTTTTTATCGTATTTAAATTCTTTAACACGCTCCCTTTTTCATACAGAAAACTGACTGTTGTTTCGGATTCTTTAATCCCTTTAAAATCAAGAAATAAAGAGTCTTTTTTTATTGGTAACTCTTTAATTTCGTCAATGTTATCGTACGTAAACTGACTATTTTCCATTTCAATTTTGACTGTACTTTTTTCATCTGTTAGAGTACCAAATTCAAAATTGTAAATTTTAAATGGTTTGTTCAATATAGCTGCCTCCTTTAAAACTGGAACGACCGAGCTTCTTCTTGTTCAATAGGGGTCATTTTGATCCGTTCTTCATAATTGGGTATGGCTTCTGGATATTTCTCTTGATATTGTTCAAAATCAATTAGTCTTAGTTCTTCTTCCGTTAAAGTAACTTTCATAAAGGCTCGTTTGGATCCGTTGATCATTAACCCCTCACCTTGTTTTTTCTTCTCTAGTAATTTCCGTTCTTTTTTTGAAAAATTCACTCGCAATTTGTCTTCAATATCATCTAAACTACCCGGATCAAGTCCAAAAAATAATTTAGTATAACTATTTCCAATAATTGCTTCACCAACGTTTTTCCCGTTGCCCATCGTCCCATCCAACACATCTTGTATTTGTTGAGTGCCTGCGATTGCTCCAGCATTATATTTTCTAAACCGTTTGAACGCTTGATAGAAAAAGCTTGAAGCATCAGGATTCTGTGTTAAAAAATGAAATTCATCCACAAATAACTTAATGTTTTCTGTTCTATTTTTAGTGATTTCATCCCACAAGAAACTAAAAGTATTCAAGTACGCCGCTCCTTGAATCTCTTCATCGTTCTGTAAGGCCTTCAGATCAAAAGATAACAAGTTTGTATTGATATCAATATTTGTAAAACCATTAAATAAGGTATTTGATCCATTAACGTAGCTATCTAGAATAAAGTAAAAGTCTTTAATAATTTCATATCGCTCTTTTCCTTCTTTGCTATCTCTTAACCGTTCAATTTGTTGGAACACGTCTGAAAGGATAGGCCATTGATCTTGGTGAATGCTCTTTATGTTTTTGTAATGTAAAACGCCACTATTTCGATAACAATCATGTAAAACAGAATCCAATACACTCTTTTCTACTTGAGTTAAATCGGGTTTCAAAACTTGGAAAAAGCCTTTTACACGTTGAATTTTATCTTTGATCAACAAATCTATGTTTACTTCTTGACTAGTGTCCAATTCTTCTGTAAATATCTCCAAAGGATTGATTTTAGTCGCTGAGTTACTACTTAAATGAACGACTTGGCCACCAAAATGTTCTACAATTTCGCTATATTCATTTTCAGGATCGATAATAAAGACCTTTACCCCTTTAGCGATATACCGTAAAATCTTTTGTTGCATATAAGTGGTTTTCCCTACCCCACTCGTTCCGATAACCACCATATTTTGGTTTAATACATTGCGTTTATCCATATAATCAATGGCAATTAAGCTATTCGTATCTTTATTGATACCTTCAATATCGCTATGAGGATTTAAGTCTAAAATATCTGCATCATCAAATGGAATGACACTACTAGCTACTTCTGTATTCGATTGTTTAAAGGTATAATCTTTTAAAAGATTCTCTCCAATGGGCATTGCACTCCAAAATGCTTGATATTGTGCTTTAATTGGGTTCATAGATTTCAACTGTAATTTGGATAACGTATTATTGACACTATCTGTTAGGGCGTTTAATTCTTCTAGACTTTCAGCCTGCAAGAATACATACATATGTTGGTAAAGATAGGTGACTTCGCTATCAAGATACTTATTCAACTGCATATTAGCGGTTTCAATAGCTTGGACTATTTTTTTCTTTTTCAAAGGATCATACGTGTCCACTTTTTCAGCTTCTTTATTTTTTATAGTATTGTTGTAGTACTCAACCATCTTTCGCGCGTTACTACTTTCAAAGTCTTGAACAATGGTGATATTCCCTTTTTTTCGCTTTAAAGGGGCTAACCAATTCCCACTTTTCACTTTTGGATAATCGACAATCGCTAATACTCTAATATAGTTGTCTCCACTTTCAATATGATCTGGAAATTCTTCCCAACTGAATGGATAAACACCATTAATAGACTCACTATCAAGAAAGTCATCTAGATTACTTATATCTTGACTTTTATCAACGCCAAATTCATCTGTATCATCTTGTTCTTCTACTTCCTTCTTGGAAAATAGACGCATAAATGCAGCTCCTTTCTTAGTGTCCCGAAAAATTGATTAAGTTTTTCAACACAGCTAAAATCTCATTACTATGCAATTTCTTAGCTTGCATGTCATAACTATCAAAACTATCTTCTAATCGATTGATATACTGTGTGGTTTTTTCATCTAAATCAGTCACTTTTTTATTTAATGCAGTAAAGGTTTTATCTTTAATTTTTTCCCGCACAATGAGCAAGTGTTTCTTGGTACTCATTTCTTGTGTTCTAGTTTTGCTGGCTAAATCGTCAATATAGGACGCGATCAAACTCGCTCGAGCTTGATTTGGCTCTTTTTTTTCGATTTCTTGCAAATATCTCTTTTTGTAACTCAACAAAAATTCTTCAAAATCCACTGGAATTGTCATATCTAAGTACTGTTGTTGTTCTGCAGAAGCATCTCCTAAAGTAGTCATCAGAAACGCATTGTACGTCTCAAAAACGTCTGCTTGTTCACTTTCATTTAACAACTCTAAGTTCACACCAGAAATTTCAATAATCCCTACTAAATAGCCTGTCTTAGTGACTAAATAATCCCTATATACCGATTGAATCAAACTCATATCGAAAATTGTTTGTTTTCCTTTGCCAATTTTTTTCGGCACGAAGGTAAATTCTAAGTCTTGTTCGACTTTAGTTTCTTTCGCGGCTAAACCAAATAGTTTCAAAAAAACACCTCCTTTTTACTTTCTTTTCATAGCTTTTTTAAAAAATAAGTGTTGGCGAGATTTATATTTTGATTTCATCTGTAGGTGTGGCATTAAACGTACATTATTGCGATATGAGACTGGTCTAGAAGACAAGACAGCTAATAACACCGTAATAGAGAAAATTACCACAATGGTCTTAAAAAGCATGAATTTGAAAGTGTGAGGTGGCAAGAAGAGAACAATAAGACCGACTATAACCATTGGCAAAACATATACCAGCAATTCTTTTACAGACAATCCTAAAAATACTCCATATGAAGATTCAACATTTTCAGGAAAGAAAAAAGTCTTTTCGTCTTTTTTCTTTGTTTCATTCATATCTAGTTACCCCTTTACTTTTTTTCCTGTGATTATTGGAATAGACTGTAAACCCATGGAACAACCCAAACAATTGCAGCTCCTATGGCTACTAATCCTAGAACACGTCCAACTGCTTTATAAACTTCGCTTTTTTCTTGAGGATCATCAGCGCTGGGCATACGTTTGATAATGATCCATAGCGCCACACAAATTCCGACAATAACAATTAACCCCGTTAACAGCTGTTGAATAGTATTCCCAGCTTCCGTTAAGCGAGATTGAACTTCAGTTGCACTTGCATAGGCAACAGTTGGATACGTTAAGGCTGTTAATGCTGAAACCCCTACTGTAAATTGTATTAGTTTATTTTTTAGCTTCATTATTCTTCTTCCTCTCTTTTTCTGATCAATTCTATGTTTTTAACGTTATTCTGTTGTTTACCTTCTTGACGATTACCGATTAATCGTTGTTGTTCTTTTTCTTTGACAATTTCAGCGAGTTTATCCATTCTTTCGTGGTAAGGAGATAACCTAAGTAATTTGTCTTTATCGAACGTGCCAATAAAATAGGCTGTTTGTTTACCACTTTCTTTTCTTTCAATCACCTGTAATTGGGCTTTATACTTTTCAAGCGAGTTGTTACGTTCAATGTTGAAACAATCTAGAAAACCTTCTGTTATAGCCCCACCTGCAAAAGCGAGTTCATTTATAAAAGAACTATTGCGTGGATTGGCTTTTGTAAAATCTATCCTCCTAATTTTTTCTGTTACTGCTTGATCTTTATCAGCTAAGTGGTGCTTTTGAATGTAGTGACTAAATAATTTCTTATCGAGATTAAAATGGTTATTAAAATGTTCTTCAATAGCCTCATTTCGTTTTTGATTTCGTTTTTCTTTGCTATCTTCTTTCTCGTACTCAACTTTAATGCCCTCTTTATAACGCTCTAACATAGTACCTCCTCCCTAAACACAAAAAACACTTTATATATAAAAAATGTACAAAAATACATTTTTTATATATAAAGTGTAAGGAAAAAGCTATTTGGAATCAAGAATAGTGCTTACTAATCTCTCTTAATTCCAGATAGCTTACGTCGCTGCTATGCCCTGTAAAGCTTTAATATGGTTTTCTATAATTTCAGCAACCGAATAATCTTCGAAACTCTGTAAATAATCTAAAGAAGGTTGCGTTAAAAATAGCCCTTTTTTTACTTTATTACTCTCGTTACTCCTTTTTTGATAGTCAGGCAATCTATACATAAAAGAATAATTTAATAAAGTTGTTTGAACAATCCCGGTTTCTTCTGAAAAACTACTTAACCATTGTTCTAATGTTTCATCTATGTGATAAACACGTCTTATTTTGGGTTGTTTAGTGTCTGCCTCTTTACAGCTATCATCATCTTCATTCAGTAACGCATTAAGGAATGCTGCAAGATACTCATCTAAACTAAATAAATAGCGTTGCTTATTCTTAAAAATAGTTAAAAAATAACTGTTAATCTCAAAATAAAATTCGTGCTGTTCGGTATCAAAATCAATTTCGGTTAAGTTATCGTAGACTTGCTCCTCTGTTAGATCTGAATCCTGGTACAGAAACAAACTCATTAATATGACGTTTGTTCTAGTAGATCCTAGATAATTTACCCTTCTTATTAACTTCTGATAATTCGAATCACTCATCTTTAAATAGATCCGTTCTTTCATTGCCTCAACTCCTTTTCATTTATATTTTTGGCCCATTTGAGGGATTCTTATTAGATGATTTTGTGGATCGACTAGATATACTTTTCTTCTTGCGTTTACTTTTCTGCTGCATTTCTCGTCTCACATTATCCTCGCTCGATTTAATTAAATTATCGTATACTTTCAAACTATTAGCAAGCGTTCCAAATAAGCTAGGTTTGGAATAATTGGTCCAATTTGAAGGTAAAGAAATCCCATTTTCTTCAACTTCTTTAAGAAATAATCCTCTCGTCTCAGGATTAGAGACAGTTTCAAATAGTTCTTTTTTGTGATAATCATCAGCAATAGATTTTAAGTCCTCGTCTGTTAGCTTACCTTTTTCTATTTTATCTAACAGCTGAAGTCCCATTCTTTGTTCGACCGTAGAATACTTACTGACAACTTCTTTTTGTGCTAACGCTGTGATTTTAGTGTAGGAAAGTGTACTTCCATAATAAGACAGCAGTTGTGAGACAGCTTCTTTTTGAACAGCGTTTAAATCCTTAATATTTGCTGTCGGGTAGTTAGAGAGAATAGTTTGTTCGTAATATTTTTCCGCAATTTTTAACGTATTGAAACGTAATTTTTGAGTTCTATCTAATTGTTTAAAGGTTTCTTTTTTATCCGCTGCTAAAGTATGAACGGTTTCTTTATCTACTTGATTCTCGTCAAGAAACTGGTCTATTTTTTTGGAAGCAAAGTAGAAGTCCTTTTGATACGTTTTGATATCTTTTAGATACGGCTTCTTGGTAATAGTCCTCATCATGTCCTTGAGTTCATTATCTTGAGCATGCGATAAAATGTCTTTCAACTCCTTTTCGTCTAACACTTTATCTTTCAATAAAGTTTCTTGCCCTATACTAATTTTGGCATAATCTGAAAACTTTGCATTTTTAAAAGTAGGATAATGTCTCTCAAAAATTCGGATTGACTCTTTAGTTAAAATATCTTTTCCTCTTTGGACGTTGTCTTGAGTTTCATTTATTTTATCAAATATTGTTTCGTCAAAAGATCCAGGTTTAATCAGTTGATTTACTTTTTCAGCATTTTTCCAATTGTTTACCATGCGCTCTTTATCTACTAAGTTATCGTAATTAATATATATTTTTAAGTCTTTTGCTAAGCGCTTTAAATCTTGTTTTTCTGTTGGTGACAATAATGGAATGATAGTGTTTGTTGTTTTTTCAGCGACCATTTCTTTTCGAGTTTCTTCTCTAGTATAATTTTCTTTTTTAATTTGGCGATTAGCTTCAGCACGTTCACTGGCTTGTCCTCTTTGTTCCATTTGCCTAGCAACATATCCTTCATGAATAGTAGGAACTCTTTTTTCTCCTAATTCTGCATAACTTTTTTCAGAAATACGTTGAGAGAATCCATTCTTTTCTAAATACTGATTGGTTAGACTAGCCCAATTTTTTCTCCATTCTTTTATTTTTTCTGAATTATCCCAATCATTAATATGAACTTTTCTATTTTTTCTACTTCCATTTTTGGTATAGACTTGATTACCTTCTTCATCTTTAACAAAGATTGTGTTTGATTTTTTTCCCCATTCTCCATCTTTTTCAAAAGGTCTAGTAGTTAACATGACATGAAAATGAGGATTACTTTTATTATCTCTATGAATTGAAACATCCGCTACCATACCTTCGTCTACAAAGTTAGTTTGTACATAGTCTTTTGTTAAAGTAATTTGCTCTTCATTTGAAAGTTCTATTGGTAATGCGACATTTATTTCTCTAGCTAATTGAGCGCGACTTGATTTCTCAATGGCTTCTACTTCGTTCCACAACTTTTCTCGATCTAAAGTCCATTCAGGAGCATGTTTTGGTTTTAAAATAAAAGTTTCAGGTGAAACTTCCCTTCTATAAAAGTTAGATTCTCCATAACGTTCACTATACAATTTGTCTCCACTACGGTATGCAGCGCTAGCAATTGCTGATTGTCCTTTTCCTCTAGATATGATTTTGCAATTAAAATGATAGATAGCCATTATGAGAATCTTCCTTTCTTTATTTTTTACATGAGCGTAGCGAATTTTTAAAACTGCGGAGCAGTTTTTTACACACAGCAATTTATTGCTTAAACTAGAGAACGCTAGTTTAATTTTCGCAATATACGACGTTTTTTAAAATGTCGTATAAGTGCGCCCTTTACTTGTTTTCATTTTAGCAGTAATCATATCCTTTTACAATTTGTTTACTGTTTGCTATGGTTATTTTGAATAAGAAAGGGGTTAATTACATGAGTTCACTAAAAAGCATTCAAACAAAGATGGACCAAATTGAAAAACTAAAAATAGAAGTAGAAGAA
The DNA here is from genome assembly GCF_900113675.1 of Pisciglobus halotolerans. Taxonomy (GTDB): domain Bacteria; phylum Bacillota; class Bacilli; order Lactobacillales; family Carnobacteriaceae; genus Pisciglobus; species Pisciglobus halotolerans. The sequence continues at coordinate 4,848 of NZ_FOQE01000032.1, read as the reverse complement.
GCAAAGAAAGAAATTCATACATCCTTAGGAGAACGAATAATTAAATCACTAGAACTAGATTACGAAATGCTTTCTTCTAAAAAAGACATAAATTCTGTAGTAAATAGAATTGTTGAAAGTTTGCCAGATCATTTATTTACTGATCTAAACAATGACTCTGTAAATGACGAGAACGAATCTACTGGATTGAATCACGAGTTGCAAAATTCATAATTAATTGAAAAGTTAGGTGTTCCCGATGAGTAATTTAGATATCAAAAAAAAGGAACAAGAAATCAGACGACTACAACGACAAATGCAAAGAGATTCAGAAAGGTTAAGAAAAGAACGAACACATCGATTGATTCAAAAAGGAGCTCTTTTAGAAGCTTATTTTGATATGAGGGATTCGAGCATCGAAGAAACAGAAAAAGTATTAAATATTATTGCTCCTGAAGTCAAAAAAATAAGAGAACAGAATTTTTAGCATCCTGTTCTCTTATTTTTTATAAATTTAAATGATTTACTTTTTTCTGTTGCGTATATTCAGAAATAGTTTTGAAAGTACCTGTATCTTCTGGAACTTTGTTTTGAATGTTTAAATTTGGTTTACGATTTAAAACCTCATTTTTAATGTCCTGACTTAACCATTCTTTTCCAGTCAATGTACCAGACCACTCTTTAGCAATCTCTTTTCTATTTTTATCTGATCGGATACAATAATAATATTTATTTTGCTCTTTGTCTTCTAATCGAATATTGAAATCGGTAAAGAATTTTGAAGTATTCAAATCTTCAATTCCAGTACAAATTAACGGTTCATCTTTTAAAACAATATAATGATTTTTCCCATTACTATCCGATAAAAAATTTAGTTTCTCTGCATTTAAGACATCTTGTGTTTTCTCTTTTGACTGTAGTTTCTCGTTAAATTTATCGGTTATCTCCTCAATCATATTAGCTGCTACTTCCTTTACTTCTTCCAAAGATTTAATATAAACTTCTTTCTCGACATCTCTTCTTGTCCAGTTCGCTAAGTAAGATTGCGTATACTCTTCAGAATTCAAACCAAATGTATTACTGACAACATAAGCCGTCATTTCCGCTTGGTATTCTAAAACATTCGTTGCATGGAGCATATGATCTTTCTCTTTCATTTTAGGAACATTATGCATTTCAGCATGTGCTAACTCATGCAATAATACTTTTGTTCTTTCCGTATCATTTAAACTATCCTTCAGTACTATTTCGTTCTCGGAAGGAGCATAAAATCCTTTTGCAGCACTTGAGGTTTTTCCAATCTTAACAGTTATCTCTTTTTCTTTCGCATACTCACTCAAGGCTTTGTTTAAATCTTTAAATTCCATCTCGGTATTGTTGAAATCAAAATTTTCAGGTCGATTGGGATATAGCTTGGGATAATCTTCAACAGGACAATTAGTTTGGGTAATGTCAAAAACAGGAACAGTTAGATAGCCAACAATTTCTTTTTTTGTTTTTATTTGGCCAGTTTTAATCTTTTCCTGTTGTTCTGCATTTGCATACTTTACTAATTTCTTATTACCTTTTTCGTTTTTGAACGTTTTTTCGATTTTTGGTGCTAAAAGGTAAAGAGATTTTTCGCCTTTTTGTACCTGGTAACCCATTTTTTGAAATTCTTTGTAAGAAGCTACGCCATAAGCTCCCTTATACTGTGATTGAATCAGTAAGACATTTCGAGTGGAATAATTTTTGAATTTCGTCATGCTGTTTAATAATTCCAATTCATCTTGAGGATCGTCTTGGAAATTTTTAACAGCCTGGTTCATTTTGTCTGTCAGTTCGTCAATCTGTTTCTTTTTTTCTTCCCTACTACGTTTCACCAATTACTTCAACTCCTTTTCGTCGTCAATGTAACTTAATTGGTTCTCCTCTTCGTTATAAATGACAAAAATATCTTCTTCCGTTTCATTTAGCAATAATTCGTAATAGTCTAATTGCTCTTGTGTTATAGAAACGCTAAATTCTTTTCTAGTGTTGGGATTATATACAATAGCTTTATCAGGTTGATTAATTTCTAACAATAAAACAGTTATCATCATATGCTCCTTTCTAAATAGCTCAAAAAACGGTTCTAAAGCATTTTAAAATCTTTACTCACTTTATCCTTATTTACACCTTTAAATCCTTCTGAAGGTGTAAATTCACTGCTTTATCCCCTTTATTTACTTACTTGGCTTCTCACGAAGTCTTCAAAGACATTTTTGAAAGAAATAAATAGGTAGCTGGAAATATTTTTAGTTTTCCCAAATCTGGATTGCTGCACGCAGCGAGTGAAAGTTCGTTTTAATTCTTCTCGAATAAATGCACTGTATTTACTAGATGACAAGATAGAGATATAAATACCGCTCTCATCTTCTACTGATTTTTTAGCATACATGACTTTTTCACAGTAAAGCGTAAAGGTCTGAAAATCATTAAAACTATAAGCTTTAAAGTAATGAATCAACTCTTCACCATACTCCTCATACAGTGCATACTTTTCAATATAACCGTCAATAAGTTGGTGCTCTTGTTCGTTATCTTTTGTTTTAGGATTGAATGCTTGATTGATAAGAATGTTTTCATCTGGTTTTGAGATATCTTTATTGTCTTTAACATCTTTAGAAAAATATTTATATAGATTTACCGCATTTTTTTCGGTTCCTTGATTTAATCGACTTTTAGCCTCTTTTTCACGACCCTCAAAATTTGCGGTTCCTTGATTTAACGGGTTATCTGATTCTTCTTCTCGAACCGCATTTTCTGCGGTTTCTTGATTAGATAAAATTTCTTCTCGTTGTTGTAATTGATATATATCCGTCGCATTGACTTCCAAATCCGCTAAATATAGGCGATTAGGAAAGTTTTTCTTTTTCACTGGATCAAACCCCATTTTTTGTTGCAGCAGCAATCCAGCTTTCTCTAACTCTTTTTTTATTTTTGTTACGGTATTTTCTGATTTATTTAACAATTCGCACAACTCTTTATTGGTAAAGATAAAATAGACATTATTTTCTTCGTCAATCCAATGGTTTTGAATGGAATATTGCAACCGATCACGAAAAATAACATACGCTAATTTAGCACTATCTGATAATTTCGAGTATTCTTCACTGTAGAGTAAAACTTTAGGAAATTGAAAATAAAGTTCTCCATAAGCTTTATCTGCTTTATAAAAATTAAAGTCAGACATTACAAAAACTCCTTTACTACCTGTATGACCATGCAACAAGAAAGGAGATCACGCTGTTTAATACTTTACTTTTGTTTTAAATCCTAATAAAATAAGATTTAGAGAAGAACAAATTTTTGGCGCCAACCAAAAGCTTAAACAAGATGATTTCCTTTCCTGACTACGCCAATAGTCAGGTTTCTATTTATTATTATGTATACATAATTTGTAAATAACACACATTTATTATAGCGTTTAATTAAAAAAAGGAAAATAATCTGCTTATAAAAATCTATTCAATTTATTTATCATTTCTCTTACTGATTCTTTTCTTTATATTCTTTCACAATCTCATCTAACAAATTTTTCATTGAAACACCTCTTTTAAAAGCTTCGTTCTTCAAATATTCATGAGCTTCTATCCCGATTCGAATTTGTTTCAACTCCACTTTTTCTTTAGACAATGTTTCTTCTTTAATTTCAGGCAAAATCTCACCAAAAGTTCTTTTTCTCATCTATTATCCCTCACAGTGTTTAGTATGATTTAGAATAAATATATCACTTTTACGTCGACGTGTAAACGTAAATAGAAGAGTTTATTTTAAACTTTTCCGCCTTTTCTCTCGTTTTTTTACTTTAGCCTTATATATTTAAGCGATGTAGCTGCACAAATAGAGGCAACATCATGGTGAAGACCAAAAAGGATTCTACCGCTTATAAGCAGTAGAATCCTTTTCGCTACGTATATACGTGCACGAGATCATTGACATACTCAGTAGTATATTAACTTTACCAATATTTTTTTCTTCTTTTTTCTGCGGTCACAAATACTTTTTCATCTTCTCTTTTACCAATGGCCACGATCTCAATAATTTCTATTTGATTGTCTTTTGTTGGTTTGAAGATCAGACGAATACCAAGTTTTTGGTTCTTTAATTCTTTAAAACCGGCTAGTTTTGAATAGCTGGTATTTCCAAGGTCTTTGCCAATTTCAGAACCTCGGATTCTTAACCGTTCTTCAGCAGCGTTTACCCATTTTTTTAACGTGCCGTCCAACTTTTTATAGTCTTTTTCTGCTTCTTTCCAAAAATACACGTCAGCCATTAATCAAATAGATCCTCATCGGAGAAAGCAGTAAATGGGTTATGCTCTGGATTGGATTCGATGACATCTTTAGCGGGGATGAGTTTGCCTGGTCCAGCTGCTACGCGCTCATTCAACTGACTATAAAATAGTTTGTTTTCTAATTCGTTGTACTCTTTCACTAATTTTTCATACACTTCGTTACTAAGAATAACGGCTTCCGGTTTATTGTGGTTAAAAATAAAGGTGGGTTCCCCAGTTTCATGAGTGTCTTTGATAATTTTTGAGAACTCTTTTTTGGCTTCTGTGATGGATTTTGTTTTTACATCTAAAATTTTCATCATACGAAGCACCTCACTTTTCATTATTTGTTTAATCATAACACAAAAAGATCTTAATTAAAAACTTAATAAAGACCTTTTTATTCTTTTGTATTTTCTATTGAGATTTATTACCTTTTATTCAAATTCCTGTGTAACTTTATATAGTTGCTAAATTCATATATAAATACACGAAATTGCTTATAATAGTGTATTGGAATTAAGATAGATTGACAAACGAGTGATCAAATAGATATACTTCATTCAAACAAT
>NZ_FOQE01000023.1:34631-37432 GCF_900113675.1 Pisciglobus halotolerans | reverse complement strand
TTTACCGAGAAAAGTGAGAACTGTTCTTAAAACGTTTAAAAAACACCTAGAGGACATTAAAAATGCGTTTGTCTATACGCTTTCCAATGGTCCTATTGAAGGAATGAACAACAAAATCAAGAACATCAAACGATCAGGATATGGCTATCGAAATTTCTATAACCTGCGAGCCCGACTATTGATTGTTTATCGATTGACTGCTTCTCACTATCAACCTAGAGCTTTGTATTTTAAAGATGAAAAAGCAGCATAAAATAAAAAAGCCAAAGCGATGTAATCGCTCTGACTTTTTTGACCCACCAACACTACTTGTCAAAGAGCCTTTATTCTTAAAAAACAAAGCCTCTTCCTTGCTTTTAAAGGCAAGGAAGAGGCTTTGCTTCTATCGATTTTAAAATAAAACATCTATCTAAATGCGGCCGAGAAGACTCGAACTTCCACCGGGATAATCCCGACTGGCCCCTCAAGCCAGCGCGTCTGCCATTCCGCCACGACCGCAAATCTCAACAAGATTTATTTTACCAATATCATGTAAACTTGTAAAGCCCTTATTTTCTTGTTGAGCCTCTAGCACACCTGTTCTTCCTTCTTGCTAGTGGTCATCAGCGTACTGGTCTATTGAAACATGATGAGCCGTTTGCGCAACGCGAACTTCTCTTTTTGCCTGCTCATAATGTTCAAGCTGGACCTGCTGTAAAATGATCTGGTTTGCCCGATATTGAACAGAAATAGCGATCTCACCTGGGTTATTTTCAGGCGTAGTTTTCGCAAAGAAATGGTTGATAGCCACTCTTTGATAGGCAGAAATGACGAGCGCTCTTGGCGTAGAACCGACATACAAATCTGTATATTGCGGATAGTAAGCTGCTAAGTAGGTGGCGCGAATCCCATAAGCGGATTGAGAATATTTGTCCTCTCCTTGGTGATGACCGATATGACGAAAATTGTAGGCGCGGTTATCATGAAAAGAAAAATGACCAATCATTTGCGTGTCTGAAGCAGCCGAACTGGTTTCGTGCGCTTTGATCTCTATTCCGCCAAAGCAGTAAGCTGTACGATTGTTGGCGAGCACCACATGCTGGGAACCATCATCGATCTCAATGCCATTTGAATTAGAAAAACCTTTTTTGTGCGCCCTGCCGCTTGGATGATGCAAATAGCTGTTTGTGATCAGCAAGTCGTCACTATGATGAGTGGTAATCCCGTCATCGCCAAATCCTGAGACTTCTACTTCATCTACCCAAATAAACCGGCTGCCCAGTATCGAACGTCTACCATCGCCAAAATAATTGTATCGAACAGCAGTAATATCTACGCCATGCAAACCTGGATCAATAACTTTGATATTTTGGACAATCGCAAAATGAACATTTGCTAATGTGATCCCGCTAGAAGAAGTGCCCCCTGATGAAGTTTGCTCTTCTTTTGTCAAACGCCCTACATTCCAATCAAGCGTCAGATTGGCAATTCGAATATGATGATCGCCTTTTACATGATGCTGGTTGGTTAACAGTCGTTCTTTCTTCGGTGCTTCATCTGCCAACAGAAGAGTGGTATTTGCTATGCCTGCCCCAATGAGTTCTGTATTTGACGGTAATCTTAACCCTCTCGTTCGATAAGTGCCGGGCGGGATGATCACGCGTCTTTTGCCATTTCCAATCGCTTTTCGAAAAGCTTCTGTGCAGTCAAATCGTCCATCTCCTACCGCGCCATAATCTAGTACAGACACCGTTTCTACCAAATGACCCAACGCCTTCATTGTCTGATCCAGCAATCCTTTCCAGTAAGGCCTTACTGCTCCTTTTTCATCAATGGTTACAGGAGGAGCAACACTATAATCAGTTTTCGGCTTTGTCAGCAGGAAACGATAAAACGCATCATTCCATTTTTTGGTTCGTTTCGACATGTCTTTCAAAGTACGAAATGCTCTTTCCGTTTCCTGAATCGCTTGCTTCTTCTTGCGGCTGCTTTGGTATTCAGGGAACGTTTCGGTTAATAATCGTTGGTTCTCCTTTAAATGAGTCATCTTCTCACCTCTTTTTCTTTATTGTAGCAAAAGAGGCGGAAAACAGCTGATGATCTGCTCCGCCTCCAACAATATTACTGTTTCACTGCAATTTTTTCATCTTTAGCCAAATGAAACCTTCCATGGCAAGCAGCGCAAACATAGCGTCCGGTGTTGAATTTTCTTTGCCGATAAAGCTTTTGATGACAATTCGTGCACTCATAAAGCCAATAGCGCGGAACCGATTGATGTTCATTCAGCGAACGAACGAATCGTGTACCACCCACTTGTTTTAACAGCTGCTTGAAATCGCGATCCTTATGCTGATAACCTTTGCCGGCTAAATGCAAATGATAATGACACAATTCGTGCTTGATAACACCTAAAAATTCTTCCATACCAAATGTATCTAGTATTTTAGGATTAAAATCTAAATCATGCGTGACCAAATGATATCTTCCGCCTGTTGTTCTCAGCCGTCGATTAAAGACAGCTTGATGTTCAAACGGCAAATGAAAAGAAGTCAGCGAAACAGTTTCAACTAACTGCTGCAATTCCTTTTGATCCATGACAGTCCTTCCTTTATGACTCACTGAAACTTTTTCTGCTTTTGAGTTTATCATAAAAGCTTGTTTATAACGAACTCAAACTGGTTTGCCCTCTCGAGTCCGTCATAAAAGCTGCTTTATAACGAACTCAAGCTGATTTGTCCTCCCGAGTTTGTAATAAGAGCTCGTTTATGACCTACTCAAACTGGTTTGTCCTCTCGAGTCTGTCATAAAAGCTGCTTTATAAC
>NZ_FOQE01000023.1:0-34401 GCF_900113675.1 Pisciglobus halotolerans | reverse complement strand
TGTCATAAAAGCTGCTTTATAACGAACTCAAACTGATTTGCCCTCTTGAGTTTGTAATAAAAGCTAACTTATGACCAACTCAAATTGGTTTACCCCCTCGAGTAGGTAATAAAAGCTTGTTTATGACCAACTTAATCTGCATTTTTTGGAGACAACATCGTAAGGGAGATGCGTCCTTTATTCAAATCAACATCATCTACCCAGACTGTCACGATATCTCCGACAGCAACCACATCTGTAGGGTGTTTGACAAATTTGTTGCTGAGTTTTGAAATGTGCACGAGACCGTCTTGTTTAACGCCGATATCTACGAAAGCGCCAAAGTCGACCACATTCCGGACTGTCCCTTCCAACTCCATGCCGGGTTTCAAATCTTCCATTGTTAAAACATCCTTGCGCAACAACGGTGCCGGCATGTCATCGCGCAAGTCACGTCCTGGCTTCACTAATGCATCCAGAATATCCTGCAGCGTCTCTTTGCCTAATCCAGTTGCTTCTTCTAGCTCTTTCAAATGGCATTTGGCTAAAGCTTCTTTCGCTTTTTCCGTTCCTACATCTTCCAAAGTCAAGCCAGCGATGGCTAAAATTTGTTCTGCTTCGCCGTAAGATTCTGGGTGGATACCGGTATTATCTAGTACATTCTTGCCGCCGATGATCCGCAGAAAACCGATTGCTTGTTCATAAGCTTTTGGTCCTAAACGGGGTACTTTCTTCAATTGATTTCTCTTTTCAAAACGGCCATTTTCTTCACGGAAAACAACGACATTCTTAGCAGTTGTCCTGGTCAAACCGGCAATCCGCTGCAACAACGAAGCGCTCGCGGTATTCACATTGACACCTACTTGGTTGACGGCCGTTTCGACGACAAAATCTAATTGCTCTGCCAATTGCTTTTGCGAAACGTCGTGTTGGTATTGCCCTACACCAACAGCTTTGGGCTCGATTTTGACAAGCTCTGCCAAAGGATCTTGCAAACGGCGGCCAATACTGACAGCACTTCTTTGTTCAACTTGCAGATCAGGGAATTCATTTCGTGCTTCTTCGCTGGCCGAGTAAACAGAAGCACCTGCTTCATTCACGATCACATAAAAGACTTCTTGGTCCAGGTCGCGTAGATTTTCAACTACAAAGGTCTCTGATTCACGGCTAGCTGTTCCATTTCCGATGGCAACCATTTCCACGTCAAACTGTTTGATAATTTTTTTAAATTTGACAGCAGCTTCTTCTCGTTTAGCTGCACTTGCTGGTTTGTGCGGATAAATCACGTCAATGTCCAGCACTTTTCCGGTTGGATCCAATACAGCTAGCTTGCAACCAGTCCGATAAGCGGGATCTAGTCCTAAAACGATTTTTCCTTTTAACGGCGCTTGCAGCAACAGATTTCGCAAGTTTTCCCCAAAAATCGCAATCGCTTGTTCCTCAGCTTTTTCAGTCAGCTCTGAACGAATTTCACGTTCGATCGCCGGTCCGATGAAACGTTTGTAGCTGTCTTCGTAGGCGGCTTGAATATACGCCGCTGCAGGAGAAGTCAAGTCTTTCATCAATTGATTGATGAAGTACGTATCGATTTGCGTTTCATCTATTTCAACCGCCACTTTTAAAATATCTTCTTTTTCACCGCGGTTCATGGCTAAAATCCGATGTGAAACAACAGACTTGATGGGTTCGCTGTAATCATAGTACATTTCATAAACGCCTTTTTCATCCGCTTCTTCGTTTTTCGCAGTGGAAACGATCCGACCATGATTAAAAGTGTGATTTCTGATCCATTTGCGATAACTTGGCTCATCACTGATTGTTTCTGCCAAGATTTCGTGTGCTCCAGCTAAAGCCTCTTCCGCAGAAGCAACCTCTTTTTCTGCATCGATATACTGAGCAGCTTCTGCTTGGATATCTGCATGCGGAAAAGTCCACAACCACTCCGCAAAAGGTTCCAGTCCTTTTTCTTTTGCGATCGTCGCTTTGGTGCGGCGCTTTTGTTTATAAGGACGATACAAGTCTTCTACCAGTTGCATCTTGTCTGCTTTTTCAATTTCCCGTTTTAATTCAGGAGTCAATTTGCCTTGTTCATCGATGGTATGCAAAACATCTGCTTTTCGTTTTTCCAAATTTTCAATATACTGATGTCGTTCTTCGATTTCACGAATTTGAACTTCATCTAACGAGCCCGTCATTTCTTTTCGATAACGCGCAATAAACGGCACAGTATTCCCTTCACTCAACAAATTCAATACTGTCGTCAGTTGCTTTCTCGTATAGCCTTTCAATTCTTCGCCTAATAATGTCATGACATTCGTTTCGTTCATTTCAGTCACTGCTCTCTTCCTCTCTCAAACACGATCTTTCTTATTTTACCATACCTGCTAACAGGCGCCAAAAGTATTTAAATCGATAAACAGGAGCAAACCAAATAGGTACGCTCGCTTCATCCGGTACTACTCGCTCGAAGTCCAGATTGGTTCTCGACTTGGTCACAGGAGCTCAGTCTATGAACAAGTTACAGCTAATCTAGACTCGACTTGATCACAGAGGCTCAGTCTATGAACAAGTTAACCTATTTTTTAAAACAAAATTAGAAAGGAAAACAAAAGTGAGCTTTTGTTTTCCCTCCTCTTTGATCTATTGTGCTCCATTTTCCGGATCGTCTCTACCCCAGGAGCCTGGGCTGTGGACAAGTTCTAGTAAATCCGGAATCGATTTGTTTAAAAGTTCTCTTCATAGCCATTGGTCACAAAAAGAGACGCTGAACGATTAAAGATCAGCGCCTCTTTTTTAAATCTCGAAAGTCACCAAGGTGCGTTTGATTTCGGCTTCGATTTCGTTTTTATTTGACCAATGTTTTTTGTTTCCTAAACAAGCGCAAATGTACTGCGTTTGGTTATCTTGAAAAGTTTTGCGAAAATGGACGTGCCCCATAATACTATAAGCAATAGGATGGTTTTGATACAACGTTTCATAAGAACGACTGCCTAGAAAAGCATTGAAGTAATTATAGACGCGATTCGGCAACGGCACCACAAATTCCGGGTGGGTCACCACATGTGTCATTAAAATCACTTTCCGCTCCCCAATCTGCTGCAAATCTTTTTCAATCTTCCCCAACATCCAATCAGCTACCACTTGGTTCTTTTCATTCCAGTGCACATAGTATTTGTCATTCCAAGCACCGATACGATATTTCATGCGGTCAAAATCTGCTTTCGTGTACTGCTTTTGATCGGCATAGCCATAATCGTACCAGCCGGCATTACCTACTACCGCCCATTCATCGTTCAGCAAGAAAGGCCTTTCCAAAATACTTTCTTCCTGCTCTTTAAAATAGGTATAAATGCCTGCCGTATCCGTCTCGCCGTTTTTCCTTGACCAAAAGTCATGATTGCCTGGTACGAATAAAATCTTGCAGTTCGTTTGTTGTTTGACATTTTCGATGAAGGACTGGGACAAACGATAATCGCTACTGATATCGCCTGCTAGCAGCAGCACTTCAACGGCTTGCTGATTCAGCTGATCTGCTAAAGAACGCGAAAAATCTTTTTCGCGGCTCATCGCCTTTTGGTTGCTGTCGATATGCAGATCTGAAATGACACCTATTTTCATTCTTGAATCAATCCTTCTTTTATTAAATAATCATGCGCAACTGCTGCTTCTGAGCGGTCTTCTACATCCACTGCATAATTCATTTCGCGCATTTCTTTGTCGGTGATTTTATCGCCTAACTGATCTAGTATCGATTTTAACTCAGGATAAGTTTCCAAAGTTTCATTTTTTATTAATGCGGCGCCTTGATAAGGTGGGAACAATCCTTTATCATCTTCCAACTGGATCAAATGATAGGTTTCCATTTCGCTTTCTGTTGCATAAGCATCTACCAAGTTGATATCCCCTGATCCAACCGCTTGGTAGCGAATGCTTGGTTCCATCGTATTTAAATTCGTAAAATTCAATCCATATAACTTTTGCAGACCAGGATAACCATCATCACGATCCGTAAATTCTAGTGTAAAGCCAGCTTTTACCTGCTGTTGGATCGGAAGTAAGTCTGAAATGGTTTGAAGATCATATTGTTCTGCAAACGCAGGGGTGACAGCTAGTGTGTACGTGTTGTTAAAAGCCATCGGCTCAGTGAGGGTCATGTCATATTGTTCTTCTAGGCCTTTTCTAGCTTGCTCATAAACTTCTTTTTGATCTGTTGATGCAGCTGATTCATCTAAAAAAGTAGCCAATACTGTACCGGTGTATTCCGTATACAAATCGATCTCGCCTGATTGCAGTGCTTGAAAGTTGAACGTTGTTTTTCCAAGGTTTGGTTTCAACGCTACAGAAATGTCTGTCTGGTCTTCGATCAATTCTTTGTACATATTCATAATAATCGTTGGCTCGGCTCCTAATTTCCCGCCGATCGTGATCTCTTTTTGTTCATTTGAAAGCCAAGGAATCATGATCAGCAATACAATCAAGCCTAAACCGACAGAAATAACTGTCAGTGTTTTTCGCAAAGAGATTCTTTCCAACTTGCCCAGTAAAAAATCAAATGCGATCGCCAGCAATGCTGCTGGGATGGCCCCTAATAAAATCAGCGTATTGTTGCCTCGATCGATCCCTAAAAGAATCAAGTCCCCAAGACCTCCTGCTCCGATCAGGGCTGCGATCGTAGCAGTACCAACGATCAGAACCATAGCCGTTCGGATCCCTGCCATAATCACGGGCAGCGCCATCGGAAGCTGGACTTTGATCAGCTTGCGCCAAGTGTTCATCCCCATTGCATCCGCTGCCTCGATCAAAGAAGGATCGATGTCGACCATCCCCGTGTATGTATTGCGCAAAATGGGCAGCAAAGCATACAGTACTAACGCGATCGTCGCCGGCACACTACCAATACCAACGATCGGGATCAGCAATCCCAACAAAGCCAGTGAGGGGATCGTTTGGAAAACAGCGGCAACTTGAATAACAGGTGCAGCCGCTTTTCGATGATGACTCAAGTAAATAGCTAACGGCACTGCGATGACGACTGCAATCAACAAAGAAATGAAGGAAAGCTCAATGTGTTGGAGCAGTGCAGTCCATAGTTGCTCTTCTCGACCTTGGAAAGTCTCTAGCAATGTCTTCATGCTTGCTCCCGCCTTTCCTCGATTTCATTTGCCAAATAAGCCAGCAGCTGTTGATGTGAAACAGTCCCTAGGATCTCTCCGCCGTCACCTGCTAAACGGATCACCGGTGTTTCAGCTAATGCTGTGATAGCTTCATTGATCTCAGCAGAAAGTGGCAGCACTGGCCCTTCAGTTGCGGTGGCATCATGATTCAAGTAAGCAGCTTCTGTCAGATCACGAAGGGTCTTTTCCCGTCGCAGCTCAATGTTGCCCGATCTGAGGAAGTCACGCACAAAATCATTTTTCGGCTGCTGCACGATCTCATTCGGCGTACCGATCTGAACGATCTCTCCTTGATTGAAAATGCAGATCCGATCTCCCAGCATCAAGGCTTCACGCATGTCATGGGTAACAAAGACAAACGTTTTATTGAGTTTCTGTTTCATTTCCAATATATCCTGCTGCAAACTAGCGCGGCTGATAGGATCCAAAGCACTGAAAGGCTCATCCATCAATATGATCTCCGGATCAGCTGCCAATGCACGAACGATCCCAACACGCTGCTGTTCACCGCCAGACAGTTCTGATGGCATCCGATGACGGTATTTTTCCGGTTCTAATCCCACGCTGTCTAATAGTTCTGTTACACGTTCTTGCATCTTTTCCTTAGGCCACTTTTTCATCTCAGGTACGATCGTAATGTTTTCTTCGATCGTCATATGCGGAAACAACGCTATCTGCTGCAGCACATAGCCGATGTCCCAGCGCAATTCATTCAATGGATATTCGCTGATCATTTTACCGTTGATGCGTATGTAACCTGTAGTCAACGGGATCAAACGATTGATCATTTTCAGCGTTGTCGTTTTTCCGCTGCCGCTCGGACCGATCAAGACGAAAAACTCGTTGTCTTCGATCGTCAAATCAACATTAGAAACAACAGGTTTGCCTTCTAGATAAGCTTTCGACACATTCTCAAATTGAATCATATTTCCTCCTATACCGAAAGAAGCAAAGATTCCATTCTCTGCTCCTATTTCCATTCATTTTTACAATCCTGCTCCTTTTGGATTCTTTACTTGATAATTTGCTTTGATCCCTTTTTGATCAAAGACTACCCCATGAAGAACACCGCCATAAACAGCTCCGCCGTCAATTCCGATGAGGTGGTTCTTTTGCCAAATAGCTGTTGTTCGCCCATCACCATACAGCATCGGTGTGATCGTATGACCAAATACAATCGTCTTTCCGGTATGGTTTTGCTGATCATAAAAAACTTCACGAATCCAAACAAAGTCTTGTTCGGTCGACTGCTTCCAATCTTGTTTGGTCAAGTCTACTCCAGCATGCACAAAAAGATAAGATCCCCATTCGATGTAGCGTGGACGTTTCTTTAAAAAGTCTTCCAAAAACGGATAGCGGCTTTTCAACAAGTGACTGATCGCTGTCGCAGAATATTCTTTCAACACACCAGTATAAAGAAAAGATTCGATCGTCTCTTTTCCGCCATTCAGTAAATAAAGGCCTTGATTTTCTTCAGGCTCTTGCAGAAAACGCAGCAGCATTTCTTCATGATTGCCTCTTAAACAAACCGCGCCTTTTTCTTCAACCAATTCTTTTGCGAGTAGAAAACAAGATTTTGGATCTTCTCCTCGATCGCCCAAGTCCCCCATCAAGATCAGCTGCTGCGTTTCTTCATTCCAATGCGTCAGGATCTCTTTGAACATGCTATATTCTCCATGAACATCGCCTACTGCAAAAACTTCCGATTTCATGATGATCGCCTCGCTTTTTTTAGTATTAGGATATCAAAAATTTAAAGGAAGAATAATTCAGCTGCTTTCGGGCATCATTTTCTTTATTTTACGCCATCCCTTCTTTTTTCACAAATATGTTCGCCGCTGGACATACTTTATATCAAGTTATGGAAAAAGCATTTTTTTATGGTTCTTCCTCTTTTAATGTTGGTAAAGAAATTTCCTACAGTCGATGGGCTACTGAAATTTCTAGAAATAGGATTCTAACGAGCTTAGCATTAAAAAAATTGATTTTTACAGACCAACGTTAAATATTGTAGAACCTTTTTTATTTTTGTTGCCCATATATTTTTTCTTGTTTAAAGGTTTCTTTAATTTTGGTCAGTTTCATAGACGTTTAAAAAGAGGAGTCTTATAATAGAGAAGTGCCATGATTTTAAGGAATTGAAAGGAAGGAATCATATGAATTGGAAAAAAATACTGGGTATCTTAGTTGGCTTAGCTGCTATCGGTTACATTGGTTATGCCATCTTTTTTTCTGGAAAAGAAGAAAAAGAGATCACCGTTCGCGTGACAGAAGCAAAAGAAGATACGATTACCGAAACTGTTTCACTGAGTGGTTTAGTGGAACCTTCTGATACACAAAATGTCTTTGGTCAAGGAGTAGTAACGGATTTGCCGGTGAAAGTTGGCGATAAAATTGAAAAAGGCGATAAACTTGTCTCTTTCACCGACTTCTCTATCCCCGCTAAATTTGACGGAACCGTTACAGCGGTTAATGTAAAAGAAAATGAACCTGATACAAGTGCGCAAACAGGTACGCCTGCTGTGGTTTTGGCTGACTTAGATCAGCTGCAAGTCGGCGTTGATTTGACGAAAACAGATGCCCCTTTCATCAAAAAAGACCAAAAAGCTACTTTGACTAGCGGCAAGGATATTTATAAGGGTCGTGTCAGTGAAGTAGACCCAATGGCTACTGCGCAAACAGGTGCCACGGGAGAAACACGTGCATTGCATGCTGTTCTTACATTTGACAAAGAACCGGAAGACTTGATTGCCGGCTTTGATATTGATGTAGAGATCGCCACTGCTTCAGCTGAAAATGCGTTGACGATACCAGTAGAAGCTTTGGTGTATAACAGCGACAACAAACCGTTCGTCTATACAGTCAAAGACAATGTCGTCCACGTTACCCCTATTGAGATCGGATTGCAATCTGCCAATAAGATCGAGGTCAAAGATGGTTTATCAAAAGGTGAAACAGTGGTGCTATCGCCAGAAGATTCCCTCAAAGAAGATGTAACGGTCAAAACGGAAAAAGCAGAATAGGAGTGAGCATAGTTGATTGAAATAAAAGATATCACAAAAATCTATCGTACTGGCGGCGAACCGCTCGTAGCCTTAGATAAGATCTCTTTGAGCATTCAAGAAGGCGAGTTCACAGCGATCATGGGTCCCAGCGGATCAGGAAAATCAACGATGATGAACATTTTAGGCTTGCTCGACCGTTTTGATTCAGGCACTTATTACTTGAATGGTAAAGACGTCAGCCACTTATCTGACAATGAAGGGGCTCATGTCCGCAACAAAGAGATCGGCTTCGTGTTCCAGTCGTTCAACCTTATGCCGCGGATGACCATCTTAGAAAACGTGGAATTGCCGATGGTTTACGCAAATGTACCAAAAAAAGAACGAAATGAACGGGCCGTAAAAGCATTAGAACGTGTGGGTCTCGGCAATCGTGTGAAACATCGCCCAAATGAGATCTCCGGCGGACAAAAACAACGGGTCGCCATCGCACGTGCAATCGTGAATACACCTTCCGTTTTAATGGCTGATGAACCAACGGGAAATCTAGATTCTAAAACAACGTTAGACATTATGCGCATCTTCCAAGAATTAAATGCGGAAGGAACGACCGTCGTGATGGTTACGCACGAACCTGAAGTAGCTGAGTATACGAAACGAGTCGTGCTATTTAAAGACGGTGTCATTCGTGATGACTATCCGCAACAACAAAAGATTTTATAGAAAGGAGCCGCTAAAATGAATCTAAGAGAAAATTTTAAAATGGCGATCGATAGTGTATTGGCCAATAAGATGCGCTCCTTTTTGACCATGTTAGGTATTATCATTGGGATCGCTGCGGTTATTGCTATTCTCGGCATCGGGAACGGAGCAACTTCAGAGATCACCGGCACTTTCAATGATTTAGGTGCTTCGACGATTACGTTATCCGTTTCAAATGATGCAACGGATAGTGAGGCCATCACTGATGCAGACGTGACAGCTTTAAAAGAAAGCATCCCAGAAATCGAGCGCGTGTCAGCCAACAATACGACCAGCGCTTCGGTTCGTTCTGATTTTGATACAAGAGATGCTCTGCTCTCCTATGGCATGCCCGACTTGCAATACATCAACCAAACGATGGACAGCACGATCGTCTATGGTCGCTACTTTAATCAAAGTGATTATTTGGACAGTAAAGATGTCACAGTTATCAGCGAAGATACAGCAGCAGCGTTATTTAATGGTCAAACAGATGTAGTAGGTGAACAGCTGAAAATCTCAGATAATGCTGGGAACCAATCGGATTTGACCGTAATCGGTGTCGTTAAGGGAACGTTTCAAGATCTGCAAGGCTCATTTGACTTAAGCCAAATGCCGGTTTATGCAGCTGTTCCTTTGACCACTATGGAAAAAATGAACCCAACGATCAAAGGAATCAACAGTTTGACGATCCAAGTCGACAGCAAAGATGCGATCGAATCCGTCTCTAAACAAGCTGTAAGAATCTTAGAAACGCGTCATGATGCTGTTGGTGAAGACTGGTATTCTGCAACCAACTTCTTACAAGCGTTAGATCAGGTAGATAATGTGATGAGTTTGTTCATTAACTTCATTGCTGCTGTAGCTGCGATCGCACTGCTGGTCGGCGGTATCGGTGTAATGAATATCATGCTCGTCTCGGTAACAGAACGAACCAGAGAAATCGGAACAAGAAAAGCTTTAGGGGCCACTACAGGAACGATCCTCGCTCAATTTTTAATGGAATCTGTCATCCTGTGCTTGATCGGCGGTATCATCGGCCTTGTTTTAGGAATCTTCTTAGCTTCCGTTGTTTCTAATGCACTCGATATCGTGCCGAACATTACGATTGGCTCAGTCCTGCTCGTTTTGTTCTTTTCTAGTGCTGTTGGTATCTTCTTCGGTATTTATCCTGCCCGCAAAGCTGCGCGATTAGATCCAATTGAAGCTCTGCGCTATGAATAATCACCTAGACAGTAACGCAAATAACGGAGTCAAAGAGCCCACTACAACGAACACTCTTTAGAAAGCAGCCTTCTCTTTCTATGTTCAGTACAGATTGATGAGCTTTTAGACATATACTCGCAAAGAATGTTTAGCAGCATCAGTTGAATGCTATTGTGTTGCGAATCGTTCATAGATCAGGCTGCTGTGATCAAGTTCAGAGCGGAAAGCCTGCAACTCATTCACAGACTAGACTCCTGTGATCAAGTTCAGAACGGAAATCCTGCAACTCGTTCACAGACTAGGCTCCTGTGATCAAGTTCAGAGCGGAAATCCTGCAACTCGTTCACAGGCTAGGCTCCTGTGATCAAGTTGGGAACGGAAATCCTGCAACTCGTTCACAGACTAGGCTCCTGTGATCAAGTTCAGAGCGGAAATCCTGCAACTCGTTCACAAGATAGAATGCCATGCAGTTTTGCAGCACATCTATCTCGCATGATAGGAAGAAAGCCAAAAGACTTTTAAGGATGCAAAGCCACGCTTCGCTCGCTTTGCATCTTTTCGCTAAGATCTGTGCTATCAATCCAGCACCATGAGCGAATCAAACTTTGTACGTAGTCCCTTACAGTTTATTGTGTTCGTTGTAGTGGTAATGGCTGCTGATTAAGAGACAGCCATTCTAAAAAAAAGACAAAATGACGCTATTTCCCTCAAAAAAGGAAAATAGCGTCATTTTTTTAATTTACTTAAATATCTGCTTCAATCATTGCATTTTCATCGTTCAATATATCTTGATCAAAATGTTTGATTGTTTTAGATGAAATCACACCAGCAATAATGCTGTCATTAACATTCAAGAATGTCCGTGCCATGTCGATGATCGGTTCAACAGAAATAACCAACCCAACGATCGATACTGGCAATCCTAATGAACCTAATACGATCAAGGCAGCAAACGTAGCACCGCCACCTACACCGGCAACACCGAATGAACTGATCGTCACAACCGCCATGATCGTCAAGATATAAGCTGGACTACTGACATCCATCCCCATTGTTGGTGCAACGATAGCTGCCAACATAGCAGGATAAATGCCTGCACATCCGTTTTGTCCGATCGACAAACCAAATGTTCCGGCAAAGTTTGCGGAAGCGTGGTCAACCCCTAATGCTTTTGTTTGTGTTTCAATGTTCAACGGCAATGCACCTGCACTTGAACGAGAGGTGAAAGCGAAACTTAATACAGGCCAGGCTTTTTTCAAATACGTTACTGGATTAACTTTAAACCCAGATATAATCAATAGGTGAATCACGAACATCACGGCCATCGCTGTATAAGAAGCAATCACAAAAACACCTAAGTTGATGAGCGCTTTGAAATCACTCGTAGCTAGCGCTTTTGTCATCAAAGCAAAAATTCCGTATGGTGACAAACGCAAAACCAATGTCACTATACGCATCACAATTTCATAAAGACTGTCGATCATTTTTTTAAAGAAATCAGCTTGTTCTGGATGTTTACGTGCAACACCTAGATAAGCCACACCCACAAATGCGGAAAAGATCACGACTGCGATCGTACTCGTGTCGCGTGTATTAGCTAAATCCGCAAACACATTTTTTGGAATAAAGTTTGTTATTTGTTCTGGAAGAGATAAATCTTCAACTAGTGCTTGTCGCTCAGATAATTCTTCGATCCGCTGTGTTTCTACTGCTCCTTGAACGAATTCGGCACCATCTAAATGAAAGACGTGTACACTCATGATCCCGATAAAGGCAGCGATCGCTGTTGTTCCCAACAAAGTGATCAAGACCGTAGAACTGATTTTTCCGAGGTTTTTCGTTCCTTCGACTTTCGTAAATGCCCCTATGATCGAAACAAAGATCAGCGGCATGATCAACATTTGCAGAAAACCGATATATCCGTTTCCAACAATATTGATCCATTCAATCGAACCGGTTGTGATCGCTCCTTGAGCTCCAAACAGCAGCTGCAGCGCACCCCCAAAGACAATACCGGCACCTAACCCGGCAAAAACACGATTAGAAAATTTGACGTGTTTCTTTTGCATTTGCCATAAGCCAAATAAAACAGCTGCAAACAAAAGCAGGACAACAATAATAGAAAATGTAGTCATGTCGACTCCCCTTTAATGTCTTTCCAATTTTGGAAAGATAATGTGTCAAAAGGTTAAAGGCCCTCGATAAGAAATTTTTCCGAAATGCTTATCCAATATCGCAATGCGCAATAAAGTGACTCTTAAATAGTAAAGGTTTTTATAAAAAATTTCAATTACCAAATGGTCAAATTATACATCTATTTTCATACCCAAGGAATTTAAGCGCTACCTTACTTTATCAAGCTTTTTAACTGAATGGATAAAAACAATTTCGTTTCTGACAAAAAAATAGAGAGGCGAATTTTTACCTTTCGCACTCTCTAGTATGATAAAGAAATATTATATAAAGGCTAAAATCAGAAAATTCAAGATGAATAATCCGGTCGAGACCCACAGAATCGGATTGATTTCTTTGACTTTACCTTTGATGGTTTTGATCAAAACATAGAAGATAAAACCAGCAGCGATCCCGTAAGAAATACTGTAAGCAAATCCCATAAAAATTGAAGCAAAGAAAGCAGGAATAGCTTCTTCCATATCATTCCACTCGATTTCAAGAAGAGAAGACATCATCATAATCCCTACAACGATCAAAACAGGAGCAGTTGCTTGGGACGGTACGATCGCAATGATTGGTGAAAATAAAGACATCAGTAAAAATAAAATGGCTACTGTCACACTTGTTAGTCCTGTTCTTCCGCCAGCACCGATACCTGCCGCACTTTCTACGTAAGTTGTTGTGTTTGAAGTTCCAAAAACTGCGCCGACTGAAGTAGCTACAGCATCCGCAAACAGCGCTTTGTCCATTTTTGTTTTAAAACCTGTGCTATCATCCAAAGCTTTTTCATCTTCTTCACTAAAAATACCTGTACGACGGCCGGTTCCGATAAATGTCCCGATCGTATCAAATATATCGGTCAAACTGAAAGCAAAAATCGTCATGATCACTAAAGGTAGCTTGGAAGCATCACTGAACAAGGAAAGCATTCCCTCTTTTCCAAGAGCAGCGCCAAACGTAATACCTAATTCAGAAAAAGCATTTCCAAGAGAATTACTCGATTGAGAAAGAGCCAATAAATCTACGATCCCCATTGGAATACCTAGATGGGTCGTTGCAAGGATCCCAATTAAAATCGCACCTCTTACATTTAACACCACTAGAATAATCGTAATGAACAATCCTGCCAATGCTAACAAAGCTCCAGGATTGGTAAAGTTGACTAAAGCTGGAACAATTCCGCCGCCAGATACAACATTTGTTACTCCCCCTTGATAAGTGGTTGCAGCTGCATCATAAGCTGAGTTATTGATAGACAAGATACTGTCGGCTTCCGAAGTAAATTGAATAAATCCTGCATTTTTTATCCCAATGTAAGCGACAAACACACCGATTCCGCCGCCGATTGCTTGTTGCAGCGTATCAGGAATGGAGCGAATGATCATTTTCCGAATCTTGGTAGCTGTGATCAAGATATTGAATAATCCGCAAAGAAAAACCATTGCCAGTGCTTCTTGCCAAGTAAAACCTAGTCCAAAGACAACCGTGTATGTAAAGAAAGCATTTAAACCTAACCCCGGTGCTTGTGCATAAGGAACATTTGCAAATAGTCCCATGATCAAAGTTCCTACAGCTGAAGCAATCAATGTTGATAGAAAAACTGCTTGTGACGGCATGCCCGTCAATGAAAGAACAGCAGGGTTTACAAAAATAACATAGGACATGGCAAAGAAAGTCGTAATGCCAGCCATCACTTCTGTTGAAACTGTCGTGTTGTTTTCTTTTAACTTAAAGAAATTTTCCATTTTTTCTCTATACCTTCCCTTTTTTCAATTCTAAAAGAAAAAAATAAAGAACAAGCTCACCTCGTTCTACGATCAGAGAAATAAAGCGCTCATATCATTTCGATCGATGAATGATTGGTTAGCTAATTCTTGTTTTCTGCCTTTTTCATCTTCATTATAGGAGTCCTATCACAAAAACACAACGTTTATTCGTATAATAATAAAATACTTTATACGATTGTTCGTTTTTAAAACGGATTCAAACGAAAAAACAGCGTCTAAAACTTACAGAACGCAAAAAATGGAATAGAGAGAATCTCCATTCCATTTTTGGTTCTTCCTCTTTTAACGTTGGTAAAGAAATTTCCTACGGTTGATGGGCTGCTGATGGAAAGCCATGAGAACACATTGAGCCAAAAATCACGTCTCAATCTCAATGCTTGCAAGCTTCAAACTTAGTGTAACGGCTAAAGCCTAACACTAAGTGATTCACGTTGCATCTTTTTTCATGGCTATCAGTAGCCCTATGCGCCTCCTGAAATTTCTAGAAATAGGTTTCTAACGAGCTTAGCATTAAAAAATTGATTTTTTACAGACCAACGTTAAATATTGTAGAACCCCATTTTTAAGAATAGTTATATGTTTTGATGCGCGCTACGCTGCTCTCTTCAACAACTTCCTGTTTTTGCTGTGACTCTTTCGGGCTTTGTCCACATCCTTTTAGTTGAGCTGTGCGAGGTAGAGTCTCGGGTAAAACTCAAAAGTCGCTCGCATGCGCGGGATGCTCTGCGGCGCACTTTTTCATTTTCCTGTCGCCTCTTTCGACCTCGCTCCACATCCTAGTAGTTGAGTTGCGCTCCCCAGAGATCTCCGCCTAACTTGTAACATCCGCACAACCGCTTCGCTGGGTTGCTTGCGTTGTTCCTTCGTTAGTGCTCGTTCTCTATCGGGGTCGCTCCACATCCTAGTAGTTGAGTTGCGCTCCCCAGAGATCTCCGCCTAACTTGTAACATCCGCACAACCGCTTCGCTGGGTTGCTTGCGTTGTTCCTTCGTTAGTGCTCGTTCTCTATCGGGGTCGCTCCACATCCTTTCCTATCGCATTGTTACGAATTCTTCGGCTCCGGTTGGGTGGATGGCAACTGTGTCGTCGAAGTCGGCTTTTGTTGCGCCCATTTTGATGGCTACGGCGAAGCCTTGGATCATTTCGTCTACGCCGTGTCCTAGTCCATGCAAGCCGACGATTTTTTCTTCTGGTCCAAAGCAGACGAGTTTCATGTATGATTTTTGTCTGTTCGGCGTGATCGAGCTGTGCATGGAAGTGAAGACGCTCTTATAGACCTTGATGTTTTCTCTTCCATATGTTTCTTCCGCAAGTTTTTCAGTCATTCCGACTGTTCCAATTGGTGGATGGCTAAAAATCACAGAAGGAATATTGTCATAATCTAGTCGTTCGTTAGGTTTGTTGTTGAAGAGTCGTTCTGATAAACGGCGGCCGGCAGCAATTGCTACAGGTGTCAGTTCGATATGCCCGGTAACGTCACCAATTGCATAGATATTTTTTGCAGTTGTATTTTGATATTCATCAACAGTGATAAAGCCGCCGGGGTTGATTTCAACATCGGTAGCTTCCAAGTTTAAATTCTCTGTGTTTGGCACACGTCCGATTGCCCAAATAATGGCATCTGTAGTGTGAGAAGTGCCATTTTCAAAGAACAGCGTCAAACTGCCATCTGCATTCTTTTTAACTTCTTTTGGAACGGAATAAGTGTGCAGTTCAGGTCCTTCCCGCTTCATGGTTTCAACTAATCCTTCATACAACATAACATCGAAGTTGCGCAAAGGTGCTTGGTGGCGTACAAATAAGTGCGTTTCTGCTCCTAAACCGTGCAATACACCAGCTAACTCTACCGCAATATAACCAGCCCCTACTACCGCTACTCGTTCAGGTAATGCTTCTAAAGCAAAAAAGCCGTTGGAATCCATACCATATTCTTCTCCTGGAATGCCTGGCCATTTTGGTCGACCACCTGTAGCGATCAGAATGTGATCAGCTGTATATTGTTCTCCATCGACTTCAACAGTATGATTATCTACAAAAGTCGCATGACCGCGGATCAAGTCAACATGATTGCTGTCTAAGCCTTTTTGGTAACTGCCGTGAAGACGTTCGATAAAAGTTTCTCTATTATCCACTAGTTTTTTAAAATTCAATTGCTTAGAAGCAATATCAATCCCGTAACCTTCCGCATACAAACGCATATCATCCAGCATCTGTGCCCCATGCCACATGATTTTTTTCGGCACACAACCTACATTCACACACGTTCCGCCGATTTTATTAGCCTCGATCAATGCCCCTTTAGCACCATGCATCCCTGCGCGATTAATAGATGCGATTCCGCCACTTCCGCCGCCAATTGCAATATAATCATACTTCTTCATTTCTTTTGCTCCTTTGTTTACCATTTTCATTTTTTATTCTTCACTTGCAACTGTTTCATCTGCAAAGTGGTCCAGTTGATAAAAGTGATAGTACTCACCCAGCTCATAGCGATACTGCTCTTTTTCATTCCACGGTTTGTGCTTGCCACAGTAATGAATAAAAACGACTTCTCGCTCGACCCATTCTTTATTATACTCCTTTAGATTGATCGTATTCAAAATAGAATAATAACGCGGGTCAAGATTATACAACCGCCAATCTTCTTCTAAGATCTCATTCCAGTAAATCTGGTTAAAAATATCTTGATCCGGCAGTAACAACAATTTTGTGTTCATGATCAGCGATAAAATTTCTTCTTCTTTTTTGCTTTCACGGATCCTGTCTACATTCATCAGCAGCACACCGGTATTGAAGTAATCTTTAGACTCCTTTGTTTTTAAGCGAATGTTATTGATTGGCTGGATCCATTTGGTAATGTAATCATGGGCAGTTGCAATGAAAGCATTCCCTTTAAAATCCTGGTGATAGAAATCGTCAAAAGGATTCAAATTGATAATATCTGGATCTAAATATAAAATTCGGTCTACCTCTTTAGGCAGGATAAATGGAGCCAACAATCGATAGTACATTTCGATTGAATAATACCGATTGACAGAAACTTTTGCTTCAAACATTCCTTCGCAATCGATGTCATGGAGTACATGCCCGTTTTCTGTGATGAATGCATCCAGTTCTGCCATTTTTATTTCATTGATCTTTTGGTGCATGAAATAAATATCAAATTTGGCTTGGTGATTTGATTGAAAAACGGAATTCAACATCGTTTTTAACGGTGGTAAATACTGTTCATTACAAGTAACAAGCAGGTTCATATCCCAAACATCCTTTATCTATTTTTGGCCGGCAAGTTTTTCTATGCTGAAAAGCACAGATCACGCACACTTGTCCACCTATCTCATTTTTATAAAGAGAAATTTTTTTCCACATCCATTCTAACACAATTTAAGCCATCAAAAAATGAAGTTGTTTGTTCAACATTTCATGCTGGTGGTATAGGAGGCTTTACAGTCAGCTAATAGCCTTATCTCTGCCTGCTGCACCACGCAAATATTTTCTCATCCTGAATATTTGAAGATATGTGGTTCACCTTATGAATCAGTCACTTGTTTGGCCCATTTGCTCTTACTATTATAATGAATATTTTCTTGAAAACAGACTTCACTTTCTGTATTCGGTATAGACGGATGAGTGTTTAGCCAAATGACAGCAAGCTATGTTTAGCAGCATCAGTTGAATGCTATTGTGCTGCAACTCGTTCACAGATTGGGCTGCTGTGATCAAGTATAGAGCAGAAAATCTTCAACTCGTTCACAGACCAAGCTGCTGTGATCAAGTTCAGAGTATAAAACCTTCAACTCGTTCACAGATCAAGCTGCTGTGATCAAGTTCAGGGCACAAAACCTGCAACTCGTTCACAGACCAAGCTGCTGTGATCAAGTTCAGAGCATAAAACCCGGCAAGCAACTTGTTTACAGGATCAGCGACCAATCATTTTTACAGCAAATCGATCCCATCGTAATAGAAAAAGAGCTAAAAGGACTTTACTTGTCCACTCAAAAATCGTTTCATTCTTTTCGTTTTAGATGAAGCAGGCTGTTATTTAAGTTATACTAGAAGTGAACTTATCGAAAAGGAGAGAACCTCATGAAGAAAGATGCTTCTTTTTATTGGACTTTATTTCTTTCCACGTTCACGCTTAGCGCTTTTACATTTGGCGGTGGTTATGTCATCGTGCCGTTGATGCAGAAACGTTTTGTCAGAGAACTGAAATGGATTGATGAAGAAGAAATGCTGGACCTTGTAGCCATTGCGCAATCTGCACCAGGGCCCATCGCGGTCAACAGTTCGATTATTGTCGGCTATCGAATGGCTGGTATCCTCGGAGCGATAGTATCGATCATCGGAACTGTCTTGCCGCCGCTATTGATCACTACATTGATCTCCTATTTTTATGTCGCCTTTAGAGAAAATCCGATCGTCAGCGCGCTCTTACTGGGGATGCAAGCTGGTGTAGCTGCGGTGATCATTAATGTGATCTACGATATGGCCTCTAAGATCATTCTTCAAAAAGAATGGATTCCTATCGTGATGATGATTTTAGCTTTTGCAGCAACCCTTTTCTTTGACGTCAATATTTTGATCGTATTGGCTGTCTGCGGGATAGTGGGGATTTTGAATCATCAAGAAAAAAAAGATGAGACAGAAGGAGGACCTGAAGTTTGATTTACTTACAGTTATTTTGGAGTTTTTTTCAAGTCGGTCTTTTTAGTTTTGGAGGCGGTTATGCTGCTTTGCCTTTGATCCAGCAACAGGTGATCGAAAATAATCATTGGCTTTCCAGTACGGAATTTATTGATATCATCACCATTTCGCAAATGACACCTGGCCCGATCGCTATTAATGCTTCCACCTTTGTCGGAACAAAAGTCGCAGGCCTCCCAGGATCTATTATTGCTACGATTGGTTGTGTCACGCCTTCTTGTATCATTGTACTGCTCTTAGCACGATTGTATTATAAATATCGGAACCTCTCTATTGTTCAAGGCATGATCATAGGTCTACGCCCCGCAGTTGTCGCACTGATTGGTTCAGCTGGACTCAGCATCTTTTTAACCGCTTTATTTAACAAAGAAGAATTTCCGGTTTCATTAAGTGATTTAAATTGGATTTCCGTCATCATTTTCGCGATTTGTTTCCTGATCCTGCGCAAAACAAAATTTGGACCGATCCAAGTGATGATCGCTTCAGGAATAGCTGGAATTGCCATCTATTATATCTTTTAGTACTGATTTTCTATTGAACAATAGAATCCACCACCGCTTGTTTTTTAAACATACTAAATACCCCTTATTGAAAGCTGGTGAAATAATGGAAGATATCATCAATTTGAGTGTATTTGAAGTGATTATTCGTTTATTAGCAGCAACGGCTCTCGGCAGTTTGATTGGTTATGAAAGAGAATTAAAAGGACATGATGCTGGTTTAAGAACACATATGCTTGTTTGTATCGGTGCAGCTATTTTATCAATGGTGCAGATGCGGGCAACTTATGAGACCATCGAAATCGTCCGTATGAACCCTGACTATGCTCAAACCATTTCTACCGACATTACACGTCTAACAGCACAGATCGTGAGTGGGATTGGTTTTCTCGGGGCCGGAACGATCATCATTACGAAACGCAACGTCAGCGGATTAACAACAGCTGCTTCTATTTGGGCCACAGCTGGTCTTGGAATTGCTATTGGCATGGGATATTTTGTCATTTCCTTTTCTGGTACTTTGATTATTTTGTTGGTTTTAAGATTGATCAGGCGAATCTTTAAAGTCCCTGACGATAAGTTGGTTAAAATCCAATATTTGAATCATTCACAGACGAAACAGTTGATCGAGGATTATTTTAAGCAGCAAAAAATCGATGTTTTTGATGTAGAGTACAGTGTTGATAAAGACATTGATCGCAATCACATAATTTATACAAATTACTATACTTTAAACTTATCAAGTGATGATCCCCCTATTTCAAAGGTCGTAGATGACCTTTCCAAACTTTCTTCTGTGATTCATATCTCTTCACAATGGACAATTGAGGACCAATAGGTAAAAAAACGACTGTACCGGCATTAGACCTGTACAGTCGTTTTTTTAAAGGGTTATTTTCTTTTGCTTCCAGTAGCGCTCATTTGCGATAAACAATAGCAAACCGATAACCGTCAACGCTAAGCCTGTTAACAAGAAAGGCGTCCGATACGTCAAAACGACCTCAGAATGGCCCGCGGTTAATGGGATGCCGACAAAACCGATATTGGTCTTTATCGTGTCGACTTTTTTGCCATTGACCGTCGCCTTCCAACCATCTCCATATGGAATAGAAGTCGTTAAAATGGCAGGCTGTTGCTGATCGATCGTCCCCTCGATCCGATCGTTTTCAAAAGTCGTCAGCTGTAGTTGATGTTCTTTTTTCTCTGCTACTTTTGCTTGATATTCAGGATCTTTCGGCAAAGCATAAATCGTAATATTATCCAATTCATACAATCCCGGTTCATCAAAGGTGATCACGAATTTTTCATCCGGATCGACCTTTTCCTGATAGCCTAGATTAAATAGCATCTTATCTCGGAACATATATGTGCTAAAACTCAACTCATCCGATTGAAAAATAGATTTGTTCCGTTGACCGAAAGCAACATTTGCCGTGTAACTCGTCTTTTCTCTGGCGATCGAGTCTGTTTGTTCAGGATGATAGTGCAATCCTTCTAAGTGAACATAGATTTCTGCATTTTCCAACTCTTGTTGATTTTTAACGCTTAGTTCAAAAGAGCCTTCTCTATCTTTCACGCGAACTTTGTTATTTCCTACTGTATCCAAGCTGCTGTCTTCCACGATCACATCGAATGGCAGTTCTTTGACCCCCAAGTCTTGATCAAATGGTTGCAGTTGGCTGACATCTGTTTCTTTTTCATCTACCACGACCCCATAAGAAAGAAAAGCATCTTTTTCAACTGGATTCAGCTTTTCAAAGTCTTCTGTGGACAAATAAGTTTCATTGGCATAAGCGAAAGGATAAGCCTCTTGTGTTTCCGCTACTAAATGCGGATGCTCACCCGTTGTTCGATGGATCACTTGATACCCTTCCGGCAAGTAGTTTTCATTTTCAACTGGCGTAACAATATACCGCACCCCTAATAAATGATTGATGATACGACGATCGTCAAACCCATTACGGACCGGTTGGATCAGCTGAAAAGCTCCAGATTCCAACTCACGCGAAAATTCCGCTACATAACCGTTCGTAATCGAAAGATAAGACGTCATTCCCATGCGGTCCAAATAGATGAGATGGTTACGAATGTCCCGGTCTTTAGCCGTCAATCCCATGCGAAAAACATCTCGATCAACTTGAGGAATAACATTTTCTGCTCCATCAAAAGTCTGCTCATACGTTTGATCGGCTGTCCCATAGTCTAGCAGCGTTTCAACCGTATTTTGACCACTTGGGTAATAATAATCCATTGCATTGATCACTAAGTTCAAGCTCAACAAAAGGAACAGACCAAGAGAGACCATTTTTTTCCTTTTTGTTGTGAGAGATTCACGCGTATTGGCACCGATCAGCAATAACCACATTCCAGCCGCACACAAAATGGGTGCAAACATCACAGAACGAATCGGACTGACTTTCCTTTCCAACACAGCAACCAACAAAAAGATGGCTAGCGAAAAGCCCATCATTTTTAAGTCGTTTTTACGCAAATCAAATCGGTGATCATAAAGTCTCCCGGCTGCTAAGCCTAGAAACAGCGGAATAGCAAATGACCAGCGATTAAATGGTCCAGACATCCCGTTCATGATCGAGCCGAATGCTGGCAGCAGCAGCATAACCAAAAATACCGATAGTATCCAAGGCAAGTAACTAAACCACTTCCGTCTGGTGATAAACAGCGGCAAGATCAATATCGTGACTGATGCAAATCCCATGACGGTCCATAAGTAACTATCTGGAATAAACAGATTACGAACCATCACAATATAATACTGCAGGGGGTAAATGGACAGCCCTCCTGCAAATTCACTTGCTTCGCGTGAAGAATGCAAAAAGCCCCAAATGATTGGTACCAGTACGACTGCCGATAACAATAGACCAATCACGTAAGAATAAAGTGCTCGCCAAACATATTGAAAAAGGTGTTTGAAAGAAATAAACCCATTCATATAAAAATAACGGACGAGTGCATAAATGAATACCAGTAAGGTCAGCATGTAAAAGAAATAGAAATTGCTGACTGCACTGATAAAGACGACCAGTATAAACAAGCGATTCGACTCATTCCGCAACATCTTTTCCATTCCTAAACATAACAACGGCAAGAAAATCATCGGTGTTAAAAAGAAAGGATGACGTGTCACATTCAAGATGACATAAAAAGTAAAGGTATAAACGATTGATCCAAACAAGCCGCCGTCAGCGTACAGCCCTATTTTCCGAGCAAAAAAAAGAAAAGCTAAACCGATACAGTATACTCTTAATAAGATCAAGAAGTGAAAGGCAAACTCCATCAAATGCTCAGGAAAAAAGACGCCTAAATAAGCAAACGGGTCTCCAATCACATAATAACCATACGATTGGATCATATCTGCTCCCAAACCGTTTGTCCAGTCCCACATGGGGATTCCTTCAAGTGGGTGGCGCAAAAAGTTTTTCAGTATCTCTGCATAATCTTTGAACAATAAATAGTGTTGCGTAAAACCATCACTTTGCCAAATAAAAGAAATACCATTTATCCAGAAGTAACTATAGATGGCAACGATCAAAGCTAAAAAAATCCCTGTATATAGCATAATCGTTTTTTTCATCGGCCATTTTTGCTGCGATGCAGCAGAAAATCCATTTAACATCATTTTTCCTCCAACTTTTTGTCGTTTGCTGTCCAGCAAATCATTTAAAAATAAAGAATTTGCTGAAAAAGTAATTCAAAACAACAACGATAAATTGTGTCAGAATTTTTGAAATATTCGTGTCGATTTGTAAGAAATCAACCAGTACCCACATACTCAGCATGTCAAAAACACCGGAAACGGCTCGAAAACCAACAAATAATAAGAACTCTTTCAGCCAATCTCTTAGGGTTTCAGACTTTGATTTAAACACATATCTTTTATTCGTGAAGAAGGCAAATAAGATCGATACGATGATGGCGATCAAGTTGGCCACTAAATATTGCATGTTCAACACTGTGTCTAGTAAAAAGAATGCGACGATATTCACGACAGTTGTCAAACCGCCGAAAACTAAATAACTGATCGCTTCTTCATATTTTTTCAATAATTGCTTGATTTTTTCCATTGCTTATTTCCCAACACTTTCTGTATCCGTCTTCTGTTCTTTTTCAACTGACAGCTTTTTCTCTTTTGATGATTCTTGCACAAAGTATAGCGGCCGCCCTTTTGTTTCCACAAACACACGCCCTAAGTATTCACCAATGACACCCAAAGAAATCAATTGGATCCCGCCTAGCAAGAGAATACCAGCAAGCATGGAAGGATAACCGGCAACATCACTGCCATAAATCAATGTTTTCCCGATTTCGATCAACAAGTAGACAAACCCCAACAATGAAATAATCGTTCCAATGATCGACCACACTTTTAATGGCAGCGTACTGTAAGCTGTAATGCCATCAATCGCTAGCAGCCACAAGGAAGACAATTTCCATTTCGTTTCACCGCCAGCTCTCGGCTCTGCCACATAGCTGATTTCCTTTTTCTTAAAGCCGATCCAAGCGTACATCCCTTTTGTGTAACGTGCCTGTTCTCGCAACTGCTTTAAGGCATCAATACATTTACGGTCTAATAAACGGAAATCACCAGCATTGGGATAAATACGTTCTTTGGTAACTTTCTGCAGCATTTTGTAATACAGTTTAGACGTCAGCTTTTTCAAGCCGCTTTCGCCTTTACGTTCTTCACGCGTTGCGTAGACATCATCGTAGCCTTGTTCCCACCAGTAGATCATTTCCTCGATCGTTTCAGGCGGCTGCTGCAGATCGGCATCAATGATCACTACTGCGTCCCCTTTAGCGTAATCAAAACCTGCTGACATCGCGATCTCTTTTCCAAAATTTCTAGAAAGATCTACATACTGGACCCGCTCATCTTTTTCTGCCAGTATCTTGATCAAATCGATCGTATTGTCCGAACTTCCATCATTAACGAATAAAAATTCGAATTGATAACGAGACAGTTTGCTGCAAGTCTGACTTAAGACTTCATGCATCTGCTCAATGACTTCACTTTCGTTATATGCAGGAATCAATATCGTTATCCTTTTCATCAAAAAAAACCTTCCTTTACTTCAATGGATCCATTTTTTTCAGACTCCTATCACCCCAGTATAACGTAAGAGAGAAATTTCGTCTATTCTGAACCTTATATAGATAGTGTCCATTAATTGTTGGGAAAAATTTTTACACTTATGCCGACGATGTTTTCTATTTTTACTTTTTTTAATAAGCCATCCTATTCGCAGGGTAGACACTTCGCTTTTGCCAAGTAGAACCGAAAGAAAGAGACCCGTCAGCTGTGCAGCACCAAAAGTTAGATGTTTGGTCTATCTTTTGGAAACGACCACAGTAAGCGAGTCTCCCCCTATTTTCCCTTATTTACTTTGTCATCCCTACTTTTGTGATAAAAGCCAAACACTCAGCTATCCGCATTTATCTCTTGGCAAGATTGCCTTACCATGATTTGGTGCGGCAAGATTGTTTTGACGGCTAGCGTCTGTGTCTTTTCGACCAGTCCAATCAGCTGAGACACGGTTTGAGCAGTCAACGAATCAATATGCAACTCAACCGAAGTTAACTCCGGCTGTGATTTTTCAGCAAAAATCGAGTTGTTAAAGCTGATGATCGACACATCTTTTGGAATTTTCAATCCAAAGTTGCTGAGTAAGTAAATGGTATTCAGTGCAATCAAATCATCACTCGCCACAATGCCCGTTGGAAAATCTGCAACATCAAATAATTGCTGGATTTTTTCTTGGTATTGATCTTCAGGCAACGTCACATCTATGATCAAGTTAGGATCCATTTCTAAACCGGCCTCTTTTAGCGCTTGTTCATATCCTTCCAACCGTTCATAAATTACCATTTGTTCTCTATCTTCGCCCATAAAAGCGATTTTTTGATGCCCTAGCTGGAGCAGATAATTTGTCGCATCTTTTCCGGCCGTTCTATTATCATTATCCACATATAGCATATCATTTTCATACTTATATGGTTTTCCGATCATCGCGTACGGCAGCTTTTCTTGATGCAAATATTCAATAATAGGATCATCTTTTTTTGAATAAAGCACAATAAAGCCATCCGCTCGTCCGCCTTCTGCCATCGTTTGAATGCTTTCCAACAACTCTTCTTCCGTCATGCCTGAAGCGATCGCTACCATGTATTTTTTCTCGTTACACGCTTTGCTGATACCGCGGATCATTCTGAGAAAGAAGGTATTCTGAAAAGCTTTCCCTTCCGATACAGGCAAAACGATCCCAATCGTTTGAGTCGTTTTACTGGCTAAACCGCGTGCCGTTAAATTCGGTCGGTATCCCAATTCATCCATGACTTGTCGGACATTTTGTTTCGTCTTTTCACTGATGCTTGGTGAATTTTGCAGCGTACGGGAAACAGTCGAAGTGGCTACTCCAGCTTTTTTTGCTACATCTTTTATGGTAATCGCCATTCCTACACCCCTTTCTCTTCTTTTTTATCCAGCCGTACTTTCAGCAAACGGTAAATTTGTAAGCTGTCTGATAACGGTATTCTTGATGCGGTGCAATCACGATCGAGCGAAAAGCCGAATGGTGGACTGCATCGGGTAATTCTTGCGTTTCTAGAGCAATCCCACGATGACTGCTCATCTTTTCTCCAGCAACCATATAGTCTTCTTCCATATTGGTCGTTGAAAATACAACCACAGCATCTCGGTCTGTTTGAATCGATAAGCACCGGCCACTTTCCGGATCTTCCAACGCAATGTGCTTTGTGCCCTCTAACTTAAAAGGGGTGTCGTAGCCTGCTGGGTGTTTCTCTAAAGCTTTTCCCATTTGAATGGGTTCTCTAAAATCAAATGCCGTATCAGAAACAGGCAACAGTCTTCCAGTCGGCAGCTTTTCTGCATTCGTTTCTGCATAAGCGCTGGCTTCGATCTGCAAGGTGTGGTTTAAAATTTTGTTCTTTACGTTTCCACTTAAGTTAAAGTACGTATGGTTCGTAGGATTAAACAAAGTTTCTTGATCAGTTTGCGCTAGAATGTCCATTTCCCAAACATTTTCGTTTGTCCAATAGTAGATAACTTTTACACACAGATTTCCTGGATATCCATTATCTCCATGAGGGCTATCCAAAGAAAATTCGATACCTATTTTATGATGATCTTCTACTACCCGGCTTTTCCATACGCGATGACTGAAATTAGCAGTACCGCCATGAATGTGATGCTCGCCTTCATTTTTTGTCAACTGATGATCTTTCCAAGAAGCACGCGCAATGCGACCAGCTACTCTGCCGACAAGAGCGCCAAAATAAGGTGAATCTTTCACATACTGATCAAGGGAATCAAAACCGAGCACGACATTTTCCATTCGACCTTCACGATCTGGAACTTCAATTGCGGTTACTACCGCTCCATACTCCATGCACCGGAATATCGCTCCTTGATCATTTGTTAGTGTATAGGAAAAAACTTCATGCCCATCGACATGTCCCCATGAGCTTTTACGAATGTTCAACCGTTTCCCTCCACACACGTTCTACTAAAGCTGCTGAAAGAGAAGCTGTATCCGGCACAACTGTTGTCGCTTTTTGTAAAGTTTGTTCGTTTCCTACTCCAATCGAAACCATACCGGCTGCATTGATAGCGTCTACGCCGGCTGCTGCATCTTCTATACCTACGCATTCTTCTGGTTTAAAGCCCAAATCTTGCGCGCCCGTCAAGAAAATTTCTGGATCTGGTTTGCCAGCTTTCAATTGAGCAGGGTCGACGATTTCATCAAATGTATCTTTAAGACCGAGCTTTTCTAAAATCATCGGACCGTTTTGGCTGGCAGAAGCCAAGCCTAAACGCATCCCTTTTGCCTTTAATCCCGAAATCAGATCATTGATTCCTGGAAGAATGTCTTCAGGCGTCATTTGCTGGATCATGGTTTTATACAAATCATTTTTTTCTGTTGCCAATGCAAGCTTATCTTCCTCTGAGTAGGCGTCTAATTTGCTCCCTTTTGCCAAAATACTCTCTAGAGAGTCCATGCGGCTGATACCCTTCAATTGCTCGTTAAACGCTTCATCGATCTCAATTCCAATTTTTGCAGCCAATGCTTTCCAAGCTTTGTAATGGTAAACAGCAGTGTCTGTGATCACACCATCTAAATCAAATAATACAGCTTTCATCTTCTTCACGCTTCCTTCCTCATGTTGATCAGTATGTTCGTTACTAAACAGCAACTGTTTTGCAAGTGTATACTTGCTTCAGTAAAACAGCTTCATCGTAAACCGCCATGTCTAGCGGCTCACCTTCTAATAATGCTATCTTCACTTCATCACTTGTTACCGATACTTTTAACAAACGATCGCGATAATTGATATGGAAAGCATAGTTTTGCCAGTTCTTAGGCAAATACGGTCTAAAGGATAAGCGTCCATCAGTCGTTTTCATTCCTGCGAATCCTTGAACGATCGTCAGCCAGCTTCCCGTCATAGAAGTGATGTGTAAGCCATCTTCGGTATCATTATTATAATTATCCAAGTCTAAACGTGCAGTTCGTTCATAAAAAGCAACCGCTTTGTCCATCTTTTTAAGATCAGCAGCCAAAATCGCATGAATACTTGGTGATAGACTTGATTCATGAACAGTCATAGGTTCATAAAAATCGAATTGGCGCTCGATCTCTTCAGTTGAGAATTCATCTCTAAAGAAGTAGAGGCCTTGCAAAACATCTGCCTGCTTGATGAATGGCGAACGCAAGATCTTATCCCAAGACCAGTTCTGATTCAATGGCAGCTCAGCAGGATCTAACGCGCTGACTGGCCGCAAGTCTTTATCAAGGAAAGTATCATGTTGAACGAAGATGCCTTGTTCTTTGTCATAAGGATAATACATTTTATTGATAATGTCTTGCCATTTGTCCAGTTCTTCTTCGCTGATATGAAGTTCTTCTTTTTTCAGCGGTGCCAATGGGAGTACTGATAGTGTGTAACGCAATGTCCAAGCTGCCATTTTATTTGTGTACCAGTTATTGTTTACGTTATTTTCGTACTCATTCGGTCCTGTAACACCGTGGATCATATATTGATCTTTCGTCCGATGATAATGCACACGATCGGCCCAAAAACGGCTGATGCCTACTAAGACATCTAATCCTTTTTCTTTCAAATAGGTTTCATCGCCTGTATAGTTCGTGTAGTTGTAGATCGCATGTGCCATTGCGCCATTCCGGTGGATCTCTTCAAAGGTGATTTCCCACTCGTTGTGGCATTCAACACCTGTAAATGTGACCATTGGATACAATGCACCTTTCAATCCTTGCTGACGCGCATTGTGCTCAGCTTCTGGCAACTGATTGTGACGATACGTCAATAAGTTTTTGGTTACGCTTTGATCGGCTAAAGCTAAATAAAGGGGAACGGCATAAGCTTCTGTATCCCAGTAAGTGGCACCGCCATACTTTTCACCTGTAAAACCTTTTGGTCCAATATTTAAGCGGTAGTCTTCACCATAATAAGTGGAGAATAATTGGAATAGATTGAAACGAATGCCTTGTTGCGCAGCTGGATCTCCACCGATTTCAATATCCGCCTTTTGCCATCTTTCCAACCATAACGTTTGATGACGTCTTTTCAATTCGTCAAAGGATAAAGCATCTACTGCCTGACTGATCACTTGGCTTTGTTGTTCTACCTTTTCTGGATCATAGTCGCGAGAAGTTGTGAGCACGACCCGTTTTTCGATCGTTGCCGATTGTCCTGGTGTTAAATTACCACTATACGTTTCAGAAACTTTCATCGGCGTCAGCACTTCACCCGTTTTTTCAACATGCGTTACGCGGTTCGTCATCGTTGCTCCAACAGTGAATTGTTCAATGCCAAAGTCATTTGGTTTGGTTTCGATCACCAGTGTATTCGCTTTTGACGCAACAGGCAGCCAGAATTTTTCTTCATAATTGGCATCTTCATTTGTGACATCACCGTCTAATGCAGGTATCAATTCTACATCGATCGTGTCAGATAAACTCGTCACCGATAAACGAATGGCACACAATTCTTTTTGATCCAAACTAACAAAACGTTCTACATTAACAGCTGCTTTTTTACCTTTTTTGTCTATCACATAACGTCGATTCAACAGACCATGCTGCATGTCCAATTCCATTTCAAAGTCCGTTATCGTATCTGTATACAGATCAACTTTTTCACCATCGATCACAATGTCCAACTGAATGAAGTTCATTGTATTGATCACTTTACCAAAATATTCTGGGTAACCGATCTTCCACCAGCCTACTCGCGTTTTGTCAGGGTACCAGATGCCGCCTATGTAACTTCCTTGATGATGATCTCCTGAGTAAGTTTCTTCGAAGTTGCCGCGCATGCCCATATATCCGTTTCCAATACTAGTTAAGCTCTCTTGCAATCGGCGTTCTTTTTTATTCAACAGTGTAGTTTTTACTTTCCATTCATCAATATCAAACAATCGATTATCTGTCATTTCTTTTCCTCCTGATTCATTGAATGGCATAGGGATCCTCCCTGCTGCTTTCAATTTCTCTGTTATTCAACGTCAGTCTATACGCAAACGGTTGCATTGTCAATTCAAAAATCGTTTTTTTATCTACGCTCTTCTCTTTTTGCTCCAAAAACCGCTTATCCTCGCGATTCAACAATTCTGTTATCGGTAACAAGTTTCTTCTTAGCATAAACAACAGAAAAACGCTTGCATTTTCTGTTGAATAAACGTATATTTAAGGCAAACGTTTGCATTATTTATTTTTTAACGGAACAAGAAGGAGAGGTTTTTAAAATGAAAAAGTTTTTTTCATTTGATTTTTGGCAAAAGTTAGGAAAAGCATTGATGGTCGTAGTGGCCGTGATGCCAGCCGCAGGATTGATGATCAGTATTGGAAAAATGATCACTATGTTTGGTGGAGATTTATTCCTTATCGGTACAACTGGCGGCGTAATGGAAAGTTTAGGTTGGGCCATCATTGGTAACCTACATATCTTATTCGCTGCAGCAATCGGGGGTTCATGGGCAAAAGAAAGAGCTGGCGGTGCTTTCGCAGCGCTATTAGCATTTATCCTGATCAATGTAACTACAGGTGCATTATTCGGTGTAACATCTGAAATGCTGACAACAGAAGGTGCAACAACGCATACTTTGTTTGGCAGCGAGATTTTGGTAGACGGTTACTTTACTTCTATCTTAGGTGCACCTGCGTTGAACATGGGGGTATTTGTAGGGATCATTGCTGGATTCGTCGGCGCAGTCATCTTCAACAAGTATTATAATTACCGCAAACTTCCTGAAGCCCTTTCTTTTTTTAATGGAAAGCGTTTTGTTCCATTTGTCGTTATTCTATGGTCAGTGATCATTTCGCTTGTCTTAGCTGTTGTTTGGCCGATCATCCAAACAGGTATCAACAACTTTGGACAATGGATCGCTACTTCAAGTGAGACAGCTCCTATCTTTGCGCCATTTGTTTATGGTACATTAGAACGTCTTCTACTGCCTTTCGGTTTGCACCATATGCTGACGATCCCAGTCAACTATACTGCACTAGGCGGAACTTATACTGTATTGACCGGATCTTCTGCCGGTACACAAGTTTTCGGACAAGATCCTTTGTGGTTAGCTTGGACGAGTGACTTGGTCAACTTGAAAAACGCTGGAGATACAGCTGCTTATAACAATCTTTTGGCTTCCGTGACACCTGCCCGCTTTAAGGCCGGACAAATGATTGGTGCTGCCGGAACATTGTTGGGAATTGCATTTGCAATGTATCGTCGTACAGACAAAGACAAACGTTCTAAGTACAAATCTATTTTCTTTTCTGCCGGTTTAGCTGTTTTCTTGACAGGTGTGACAGAACCGCTTGAATTTATGTTTATGTTTGCTGCTCCTGCTTTATATGGTATTTATGCAGTGATTCAAGGTTTGTCTTTTGCGTTAGTAGATATCATCAACTTACGTGTTCACTCGTTTGGTATTCTTGAATTCTTGACCCGTATTCCAATGTCGATCAATGCGGGGTTATTAGGAGATGTCATCAATTTTGTTCTTTCTTGTGTGATTTTCTTCTTACTTGCTTATGGTATTTCTTATTGGATGATCGGAAAATTCAACATCGCTACTCCAGGTCGTCTTGGTAATTACATTGATGAATCTTCATCAGAAACAACTGATGATGAAGAAACAAACGCAGCCCCAACAAACGAAACAACGAATGCGCAAGTGGCTGGGATCATTGAAGCATTAGGCGGAAAAACAAACATTTCAGATGTAGATGCTTGTATGACACGTTTGCGTGTAACCGTCAAAGATCCAGAAGCTGTCAAAAACGAAGAAGATTGGAAGAAGTTGGGCGCTCTTGGTTTGGTTAAAAAAGGTACAGGTATCCAAGCTATTTATGGACCTAAAGCCGATATTTTAAAATCAGATATTCTCGACGAATTAGGGGTATAGAAATTGAAATTGCTAACATTGAACACACACAGCTGGATGGAAGAAGAGGCACTTGAAAAGTTGACGTTCTTATGTGAAGCAATCGCTGCGCAGCAATTTGATGTGATCGCTTTGCAAGAAGTGAATCAATCGATTGCTGCTCCTTTAGTAGAGCAGTCGAGGTTGCTTTCTTTTGAAGAGGCAAACAAAGAACATCCCATCAAAGAAGATAACTTTGCGCTACTTTTACAGGAAAAACTTCGTGAAAAGGGAATTTCTTACTATTGGACTTGGGAACCTTCTCATGTTGGGTATGACCGCTACGATGAAGGTTTGGCTCTATTGAGTTTGAATCCGATTGAAGAAGTTTCCTCGTTTTTTGTTTCAGAAAATAAGTCCTATGATAATTACAAGAGCCGCAAAGCCCTTGGCATCAAGTCAAAAGGGCATTGGTACTTCAGTCTGCACCTTGGTTGGTGGCAAGATGAGGAAGAACCCTTTTCAAGCCAATGGGAAAAAGCCCAAAAAGTTTTTGAATCATTATCAGGTTCGATATTTCTAATGGGGGATTTCAACAATCCAGCCGACCAAAAAGAAGAAGGATATGAGAGAGTTTCACAACAATGGTTCGACACTTACATGCTTGCTGAAGAAAAAGATAACGGCTTTACTGTTGCAAAGGCAATTGATGGATGGACAGATAATCAAACAGGTTTGCGAATGGATTATATCTTTTCGAATCATCCTGTTCCAGTGATTTCCTCAAAGGTGATCTTCAACGGACATCACTATCCAGTCGTTTCTGATCATTTCGGTGTTGCAGTTGAAACAAATGAAGCATGCTAAAACAGCTCTGTCATACTGATAACGACGATCAATAACACTGCAATGAACGGCCTTCTATGCTCTGTTCGGCATAGGTGGATGAATGTTTCAACCTTTCATCGCCTACTATTTTTTCAGACCGGCTCATTTAGTCATTTAGGTAATCACTCTAGGGATTTCCTCCTTGGAGGCACAACATACTGTTTTTTTCTATTTGTTATCGTATTAAATAAAAGTAAACACACAAATAATGACGAATCGCGATAGTATCAATTAATGGTTGGAAAAAAGTTTTCGCACTTGTGCTGATCATGTTTTTTATTTTTGGTTCTTTTTTATTTTTAAATAAGCGTTGATACATGCAGGGCAGACACTTCACTTTCCGCGGGCGAACCGCGAGCCTCCTCGAACGGCACTGTGTTTCGTTCTGTGGGGTCTCACTTGGTCCGCTGTTCCCGCAGGAGTCTACGTGTCGTGCACCTGCTTATTTAGAGAAGCTATTTTAAAGAGTGCCACGAAAAATCAACGGCCTAAGTCACATAAACGTAAAGAATAATTGCGTTTTTTTACCAGCTTCAATAAGGGGTACAGTAGAAGCTTCCAAATAATGGGTTCTTCCTCTTCTAATGT
The DNA here is from genome assembly GCF_900113675.1 of Pisciglobus halotolerans. Taxonomy (GTDB): domain Bacteria; phylum Bacillota; class Bacilli; order Lactobacillales; family Carnobacteriaceae; genus Pisciglobus; species Pisciglobus halotolerans. The sequence continues at coordinate 1,236 of NZ_FOQE01000023.1, read as the reverse complement.
TGGTAAAGAAATTTTCTTCGGTCGATGGGCTACTGATAGAAAGCCATAAGAACACATTGGTGCTGACCAACATTAAATATTGTAAAACCAAAAAAAGATAAAATGAAAAAGCAAAAAGGAAACAGTATTACCTGTTCCCTTTTTGCTTTTTTTGGTCGCTTCGCATTCTTTTTAGTTGAGCTGTGAAACACAGAAAGCTATGTCTATCTTATCCTGTCCGCACAACCGCTTCGCTGGGATACTTGCGTTGTTCCTGCGTTAATGCTCGATCTCTTTCGGGGTTGCTTCGCATCCTTTTTTTAATGTGTGGCGCCGCGCCGATTGCTTTTAGGTCTTCTTTGCCGTCGTAGGCTACGATGGCTTCGATAGCGGCTGTTAGGCCTTTTGTCATGTCTGTCAAGCTCATTGCTGGTTGGCCTGGTTTGTTGATCACTTGTTCTGGGATGAACGGTACGTGAATAAAGCCGCCTTTGATGTTCGGGAATTCTTTGTCGATCATATATTGTACTTGATACATGATGTGGTTGCAGACAAATGTTCCGGCTGTGTTAGACACGCCGCTTGGAATGCCAGCTTCTCTTACAGCAGTGACCATTGCTTTAACAGGCAATTGTGTAAAGTATGCTGATTCACCGTCTTCATGGATCGGTTTGTCGATTGGTTGGTTTCCTTCGTTATCTGGAATGCGTGCGTCATCTACATTGATGGCTACACGTTCTGGAGAGACTTCGAAGCGTCCGCCAGCTTGTCCAATACTAAGGACAACATCTGGTTGGAAGGCTTTGATCGCATTCCGGACCGTTTCTGCTGATTTATCAAAAACTGTTGGAATTTCTAATTTTTCGATTTCTGCACCAGCTATGCGATCCTCTAGTCCTTTTACTGCTTCTAGTGCTGGGTTGATGCTTTCTCCACCAAATGGATCAAATGCGGTTACTAAAATTTTCGGCTCTATAATATATAGTGTTGGTGGACCAATCGGTTCACTGGCACTATTTTTTGTTTTTAAATGAAAAAAGACCAGTGAACTCCTATAATTAAGTTACCACACAAAAGAATAGGAGAATTCACATGGCCTACACTCATTCTATAAAAAAATTGCTCAATATTAAAGACCCAAATGTTCAATTAGCTGAAGTTCCCGTTACAAAGGAAAAGAAAAAGGATCAAGAATATCTGGTAGTACACGGAAAATTGACCTATCGACCTTCCTGCTGTAAACTTTGCGGCGTCAAA
>NZ_FOQE01000035.1 GCF_900113675.1 Pisciglobus halotolerans | reverse complement strand
TAATGTCTACTGAACAATTAGGCTAATTTGTAATAAAGGAAAGTTCAAAAGAACCTTCCGGCTTTTTATCCGATTCTTTATTTGACTAAAAAAAGAGCACAAGTGATTACGATGAATATTAGCTACATTCATCGCAATGACGGATAAGGCAATTGTAGTCAAGGTGGTTTCACGGAGTTTGGTACGAATATTTTCCATACCGAAACAGCGCTTCAGTAAACTGAAGCTGCGTTCAACTGCTACACGGTCTGCATTATCGCGGTATTCGATTTTTTTATCTCTAGTTTGGTCTTTCTTCGGCCGACCAAGTGATGGTCCGGCTAGGCGAATGTCTCGTGCCTTGCAGTAAGACCTGTTTTCTCGATTCCGATAGATCTTATCAGCGAGAATCCGCTCAGGATAACAGCCGTTTCGATCGTAGAAACGGCGGACAGCTTGAACCAACACAGAAGCTTCATTGTAAGCATCAAAACTGGTCTTTTCAATCCGTGCCATCCCATTTGAATCGATACTCAGATCCAGCTTCGCTCCGAATTCAACTGTTGTTTTGGATTTCCCTCGAACAATCGGTCGCAGCCAAGGTTGAGAAAAGCTGACGATGCGGTCTTTTACGGAATGCATCTTTTTATCGAACATTTCCTTCTGCTGGTCATAGATACGACAAATGACGTCGAGTGTTTTTTGTTGTTTCTCGTTCAGTTTGATCCCTTGCTCGAGATAACCTTTAATGTAGTCGATATCTCGGCGTACGTATCCAAGTAACTTTCGTATTTTAGGGCGCAGCCATTTGACTGACTTTCTTTTGCGGCGAACAATTGACAAGTAATCTTTTCTAGCTTTCTTGCGATACATACGAGGCTTAGAGAAACCGTTGGTATCACAAATGTCGTCTACCATCTTTTCTGCATGCGTACGTGCTTCATTGAGCAGTTCTGTATCCGTAGGATACTTGATTTTTTGAGGCGCACAAGTTGCATCTAAGATCAATGTTCCGGCATTCCCCGAATCATTCGAATCCGCATCGTCATCAGTGTCGTTATCGTTATCTTGATTTTCTTTGGCTAAGGCGTAATCAATAATTTTTTCATTGATCTCGGTCAGTGTTACAGCGTCCAAGCGTTTGCGAAAATAAACCATCGTCGAAGAGTCGAATGGTTTTTCCTCTTGATAGCCGGGTAAGCCGATAAAGAATTGAAGATAAGGGTTTTCTTGGATCTGAAGGACAGTCTCTTCATCAGAATAACCGTATTCTATTTGGATCAAAAGGGCACCCATAGCCATGCGAAGCGGTTTTGCGACATTGCCTTTTTGATTGCGAAAGTTCTTGGCGTAGTCCTTTTCCAGTTCAGCCCAAGGGATCCATTCTGCTTTTTCAATCCATCTATTTTTCGGGTTCATTTTTAGTCCCATTGGTTGGTTGAAGTCTTCGAAAGCGATTTGTGAATACGGTTGTGATTTATACACGTTTCTGTCCTCATTTCAGTAAAAGTGCAAGGTTTTGTTCGACATCCTATAAAAACCCTTGCATCTATTATATCAATCATTAGTTGTAAAAGGCAGCAGAATAAGCATAGTTTATTATTCAGCAGACATTATATAAAACCCTTTTATTCTCATTTAAAGCTCGTTTTTTGAATCTTACTTTTTTTTTACATTTCCGATATAATAATAAGGCAAGAAATTTTGATAAAAAGAGGAAGATTGATGGCAAATATCCAAGCATTAATATTGATCGTTAATGAGACATCAGGAGCAGGAAAAGGCAAAAAAGTCGCCGATCATATTCAGTCTCTATTGCAACAAGAACAGTGTCGATATAGACTGTTGATCAGCCATTATCCCGGTCATGTTATTCAATTAGTGAAAGAGCTTATAGATTCTTCCTTTGATCTTCGTAAAGAACGAATAGTGATCATCGGCGGAGATGGTACTTTGCATGAGGCTTTAATTGGATTAGGAGAAGAACATGCAGACATACCTTTAGGTTATATTCCAGCAGGATCAGGTAATGACTTTGCAAGAGGGATTGGTATCGATAGAGATTCCGATAAGGCTTTAAAACAACTATTATCTGTACAGGAGCCGCAAGCCATCCAAGTGATACAGTTTGATGATCATCATACTCATCAAAGCAAATATGCTGTAAACAACTTCGGTATTGGATTTGATGCAGATGTGATCATGTATGCAAACCGGTCTTCGATCAAAAAATTTTAAATAGGTTTAAAAACGGTAGTTTGTCTTATATGATCTCTGTTGCAGCTGTTTTCTTTCAACGACGAACAGTTCCTTTAACATTAACGATTGATCATCAAAAACACTTTTTTCAGGAAGCTTTTTTGATTACAGTCAACAGCCATCCTTATTTTGGAGGAGGAATCAACATTTCACCAAAAGCTGATCCAAGAAATACTGCATTGGACTTGATCGTGCTGGAAAAACAGCCGCTTTATAAGGTTCTATGGTTGATCCTGCTGTTGTTATACAAAGGCAGACACCTTGAGCACAAAGACGTTTACTATTACAATGGGATAAATGTCCATTTACAGACTTCACAGCAATCTTTTGCTCAAGCAGACGGAGAAGAGTTGGGAAAAGATGAATTTGATGTCACCTTACATAAGGTTACCCGTTACTTCTGGTGCTAAAAAGCGATCTATTTACTTTTATTAAAAAGTAAACGGATCGCTTTTTATAGGATAGAATACTTGATTTAAACGAGACAATCATAGTCTATTCAAGTTGGAAATTTTAATGTTCCCCTCATATTTACTTTTTATTTAATTGAACTGGTAAGGGGTTATCCCTTCCATCCCAATCATGGGATCGATTTGATGTTGTTGAACTTTTTTTAATGTTAGCTTAAAGTCCGTTGTTTCTTCTAAAGAGTTTTCTTGAATAACTAGCATTTCCGTTGAAGTTTGTTCAGCTGTCTTTTTTTCATCGGTATTTTCTTTATCTTTAACAGAGGTTTCACCTATTAAGCGTTCTTTTAATGACGTCATTCGATCTGCAGAAGAAGTTAAAATGCTTTCCTGATAAGCCTGCACTTCTCCACAAAGAATCAATAATTCGCTGCTTCTTGTAATGGCTGTATATAACAGGTCTCTCCTGAGCATGCGATGATACTGACGCACCATAGGTAAAATCACCATCTTAAACTCGCTGCCCTGTGATTTATGGATCGAACAGCAATAAGCTAACGTGATTTTATTCCAATCTGTCCGTTTATACGTAACTTCGTTTGTATCGAAACGAATCGTCAACTGATCTACTTTTTCAGATGAATCTTTTGCTAGCTGGATACTAACGATTTCTCCCATATCTCCATTAAATACATTTTGTTCTGGGAAATTGACAAGCTGAAGAACTTTGTCACCAATGCGATAAACTTTATCATTGAAACGTACTTCTTTTCTTTTACCTGTATCATTAGGATTAAAAATGTTTTGCAGCATCACATTCAGCGCATTGATTCCCGCGGGACCACGATACATGGGCGCCAATACTTGAATATCTTGAGCAGTAAATCCTTTCAATTTAGCTTTTTCAACAACTTGGCGAATTACTTCTTCAATTTGATAAGCTGAGCAGTTGAAAAAAGAACGATCACGTTTCGGTTGTTGAAAATCTGTCGGCAATGTTCCGTTTTTAATGTCATGAGCTAATGATATGATGGAGGATCCGTCATCTTGACGATAAATTTCATCAAGTTCAATACTCGGGATCACTTTGCTTGCCAACAAATCATGCAAGACTTGTCCAGGACCTACAGAAGGCAGCTGATCTTTGTCTCCTACCATTAATACTTGCATATTTCCTGGAACAGCTCTTAACAGCTGATTAGCCAACCACGTATCGACCATCGACATTTCATCAATGATCAACAAACCTCCTTCCAACTCTTTTTCACCGATCTCATCTTCCGGTTTTTCCTGACCATTCAATCCCAAAAGACGATGGATGGTACTGCTGGGCAAACCAGTAGCTTCATTCATTTTTTTCGCTGCCCTTCCAGTTGGAGCGGCTAAAAGAATAGGAAAAGCTTCTTCTTTGTACTCATTGACATCTAGAGACAATCCGTTCAATTCTGCATAGAGCGTCACGATTCCGTTTAATACGGTTGTTTTTCCTGTACCGGGTCCTCCGGTTAAAATAAATAAAGGAGAACAAACAGCTTTTTCAATCGCTTCTCTTTGAGTCTGACCATACTTTATACCCAACTGGTTTTCAAGCAAATCCAATTCAGCAGGAATGTCTTGCGAATAATGGATATCAGCTTGCTTTTCTTGCAAGCGTTTGATCGAACCAGCGATTCCCCATTCAGCGGCATATAAAGATTTCATATACAATTTCTCTTGATCTTCAATGAGACGATTTTCTTCGATCATTTGCAGTAATATATTTGCTAAATCATCCGGTTCAATAATATAGGGACGACTGCTTTCTAAAACTTGCAGCGCTTTTTTCATTAAGGGTTCTGCTGTTGTATACGTGTCGCCTTGTGAAAGGCTGATTTCACTTAAAGCATAGAACAAGGCAGCTTTTAAACGTGCAGGCGCATCAGGACTAAAACCAAGTTCTTCCGCAATACTATCCGCTTTTTTAAAACCAATATGTTCAATATCTTCTACAAGTCGATATGGGTCTTCTTGGATAGTAGACAAAGTATCTTCTTTGTAAGTTTGAAATATCGTATAAGCCAATTGACTCCCAAAACCATATTGGTTTAAACCGATAATGATTTTTTCCATCCCATCACTTTGCTGGATCACTTCTGCGATCATTGCTCTTTTTTTCTGATTGAGTTTAGGTACCTGTACCAACACATCTGGGTTTTCACTGATTTTGTCTAAAGCTTCTTCGCCCAATGTATCAATGATTTGTTCAGCTGTTTTTTCGCCGATACCCGGAAATTTGTCACTTGAAAGATAGGCAATCAATCCTGCAGCAGAAGTAGGCTTCTCTTGATGATAACGTTCAGCCGTGAATTGTGTGCCATATTTGGGGTGATCTACGACTTTACCAAAAAAACGATACATTTCATCTTCTTGGATCTGCCCAAAGCTCCCCGTTACAACAATTTCTTTTTCCTGATAAGAAAGATTTGTCTCTTCAATCTGAATCAAAAGGACTTTATAAAAATTAGAAGGATTTTGATAAAAAACAGCTTTTACATACCCGCTTATAAAAGGTTCTTCCTCCATCTCAAACAAGTTTTCTTGTAAAGCCAACCTTCTACTCATCCTTTCCGTTATACTGATCATCTTCTTGTTCTAAGACTCGAATTGTTTTTTCAATTTGTTTAAATTGCTTAATCTGTTCTTCAAATCTGACTGGGTTAATGGTCTTTGCTTTGTTGAAGTAAGGTTCTGCTTCTTTTAAGCTGTTCTCTGATGCAAAACGACAGACCCCTCTTTTAAACCAAGCTTCATCATTGTCTTTTGATAAATGAGTCGTTCGCTCAAAGTAACGCTCCGCTTCTGTAAAGAAACCCGTTTGCATCAGGGCATTGCCGATCATCATTAAAATGGTTGGATCTTGTCCAGCTGTGCTTTCCGCTTGCAGCAGATACACCAACGCTTTTTGAGGATCATCCATGGCCAAGTAAGTTTGCCCCATCATTCTATTGGTCTCTTCTTTTAAAAGAGAATGTTTTAGCTGATTCACTTTTTTAAAATACTGGATAGCAAGAGGATAATCTTCTTTTTGATAATATAAGTTTCCAAATGCATATAACATCATTTCATCTTGAGGGAATTTTTTTTCCGCTTCTACCAAAACAACTTCCGCATCTTCAAACTTACGGCTTAAAATCAAAATCGTCGCTAAATTATAGTAACTGTTTCGATTATCGGATGTTTCATCAATCTCTTGAAACAGCAACGCAATAGCTTCATTCACTTTACCCGTTTCCCATAGTTGAAAAGCACGATGATTTCGATCCATTTTTTTCACCTCTTTTATTTGTCCTTACTTATTTTACAACAAAAATGAGCTAAGAACCACAAACTCCTTTCTACGCCAAAAGTTCTTATATTTTTTTAATTAAAAAAAGCAGACGGATGGGACTCTTCCCTCCATCTGCCTGCTGAGTGGGTGTTCAACTTTTTCTGTTACAAGGAGCAACAGAAAATCATTTTACTGCACCTTCCGTAATTCCTTCTACAATATACTTTTGTAAAAAGATATATAAAATAATGATGGGGATGATCGCCAGAATCAACCCAGCCAGCGCTAGCTCCCACTGTGTGGTGTACTGACCAAAAAAGTAGTACATTTGTAAGGGTAACGTATACATGCCATCTTTATTGACCACAAGAGATGGCAACAAGTAGTCATTCCAAATTTTGATCGCATTTAAAATGATCACTGTTACTGTCGTTGATCTTAGCATCGGGAAAATGACACGGAAGAAAATCTGGAAGCGATTGGCTCCTTCGATAATGGCTGCCTCATCCAGAGCTATAGGAATGGCTCTCAAAGCGCCATAATAAAGAAAAATCGACATGCTAGAAGAAAAACCGATGTTCATAATGATCAAACCCGTTCGATTGAGCAAACTCACCTTTCCAAATAAACCTACTAACGGGATCATGACTGATTGAAACGGAATCAACATTGTTGCTCCGCAGATAAAGTAGATAAAAGAACTCATCTTTCTTTTGTATCTTGATAACGCATAGGCAGCCATAGATGTAAAGAAAACGATCAAGATAATACTGACCACAGTGATCAACAAAGAATTGGTAAAACTTTGAACATAATCTAATTCTGCAAATGCCCGCGGATAGTTTTCACTTGTTGGATCCAACGGAAAAGAGAGTGTATTTGTAAAAATTTCTGAGCGCGTTTTAAATGAATTGACAAAGATAAGGATAAAAGGATATAGCCATGTTATAGACAACAATGTCCCTAAAAAGATCACGATATAAGTATGCCATTTGTTTGCTTTTCTCATAAGTCCACCTCTCGCTTTCTACTGAAGTACATCTGCGTCAAGGAAACTGCTGCGATCAGCAATAAATAAATAATTCCTTTTGCTTGTGCGTACCCCTGATGATACTGTTTGAAAGCTGTATTATAAATATTCATGGCTACCATTTCTGTTGAACCAAACGGCCCCCCATTTGTCAGCGCCAAGTTGAGGTCATATACTTTGAAAGCATTCGCTAATGTTAAAAATAAGCTGATCGTAAATGCAGGAGCAAGTAACCGGAATTTAACTTTCCAAAATGTTTGCCAACTGTTTGCGCCATCTATGCGTGCTGCTTCGATCAATTCATAGGGAATATTATTCAAAAATGAAATATAAATGATCATAATGTACCCGCTCATTTGCCATAAAAAGACAATGACCAAGGCCCAAAATCCTGTTGTTTCACTAGCTAACCAACCTTCAAAAAATGATAAACCTGTCAGCTTTGCCAGCCCTTCAAATACTTGGATAAAAATAAACTGCCAAATAAATCCTAGAATAATGCCCCCTATTAAGTTAGGAACGAAAAAAGAAGTTCTAAAGAATGTGCTCAGTTTATTTCTTCGTCGCGTGACCAACAGTCCCAATCCTAATCCGATTACATTGACTCCTATAACAGATACCAATGCAAAACGAACTGTAAACCAAATACTGCTGAGGAAACTTTTATCTTTAGCTAATTTAATATAATTTTCAATCCCGATAAACGTCATATTAAAACCGTCAGAGTCAGTAAAAGAAGTATAAATGCCATAAAAAAAAGGCAAAAAGATGACAGCTGTTAAAGCAATCAAACAAGGAAGTAAAAACAACCAATAATATTTACGATCTTGTGATTTTTTCAATAGTAAGCAACTCCTTTTCCTGATATCAATTTGTTTAAGAATAGGAGCCAGAGATTTTTTTGAAGGCTAGATCAAGCCAACTACTCCATGGTATTTTCCAATACAGCAGAAAGTCTCAGCCTATCCATCATCGGTATAGCTGAGACTTTCTGCTGTCTATTCTTTTTTGTCTGGCTCACAAATTTGTTTTAGACGTCTCGCTATGCATGTTTTCTTTAGTTGTTTTGCTTAACGCATTTCGCTAAAAGCTTTAGATGTGTTGGCTTCAAAATCTTCCCAAGAAATATCTCCATTTAGATACTTTTGAAATTCAGGAAACAGAGAAGATTGGAAATAACCATCTGGATATTGTTTATGCGTCATCGCAGCTGTTTTTCCATCCAATAGCGCTTGGTAAATTTCCTGAGAAACTGGATCAGAAATACGGTCTACTTCATATCCTTCTTGAGGAGGAATGTAATTAAATTCATTTAGTAACGCATCTTGACCTTCATCTGACAAATACATCCAATTCAGAAAGTCTGTAGCAGCTTCCACGACTTTTTGGTCTAGATTTTTATTGATACCGATATACCAAGGTGCGCCCACAACAACTTTACCTTCTGTGTCATTCTCCCCAAAAACTGGTAAAATGCCTAATTTATTTTCGACGAAGTCTGGATCTAACCCATTAAGCGTTGGAATAATCCAATTTCCTTGGTGAACGATTGCAACTTTGTCATTAACAAATAACTTTTCTACCGACTGACTATAATCAACTGACAAAATAGGTTGAACATTGTACTGATTGATCAGATCAGTGTATTTCTTCATTTGATCCCCATATTCCCATTTCAACTCTTTAGCATCATAAGCTTCCAAGATACTATCATCAAATTCAGGCGAAGTGAAATTTGCTGAAAACTGATTAGTAATGTAATCTTCGCCGCCACTATAGCCAAAAACTGCATCCATTCCTAGATCATCTTTTTGCTGATCTAATTGTTCAACTGCAGAAACAAAATCATCATATGTTTTGATGTTATCAGGATCAACGCCCGCTTTTTCGAAAAGTTCTTTATTGTACATCCATCCAAAACCTTCCAAATTCATCGGAACTCCCAATGGAACATCATCAATGGTTCCACCTTCTAGTAAGTTTCCAGCTACAGTATCCACAACTTCCATATCAGACACATCCATCAACGTCTTCTTATATCTTTCGACTTCCGGCAAGCCTCCCAGCATCATCAAAGCCGGTTCATCTCCTGAAGTAAACTTCGCTTGTAAGGCAGCTGAGCCCTCTCCGCTCCCAACAGTAGTGATATTCACGCGAACATTTTCATGCTCTTTACTGTAAGTATTGGCCAAATCTTTAAGCTGGTCAGTGATTTCCGGCTTTTGGCTAAAAAATTCTACTACTGTTTCTTTCTGGCTGCCGCCACTACTATTAGAACCGCACGATCCTAAGAGTAAACTCGTCAACAATAGTCCAGACACGAGAAAATATTTTTTCTTTATCATTTCTTTTTCCCCCTTTTCGCAACTTAGGTTAAAGATTTATATAAAGTAAAGATGTTAACATAATGATAACATGTTTGTTAACGTTAACAAAAACATCTGCATTATTTTATTTTTTCATGGAAAGATCTATCAAAAAGATGTTCAAAAGGAAGCTTGATAGTATAGCAACTTTCCTAAATACAAAAAAAACTCTATGGCATCATTAGCCATAGAGTTTCACGGTTAAACATAATGTAATTCTTTTACTTCGCTAAATGCGGCATCAATAGTCCCGCCGCCTAAGCATTCTTCTCCTTTATAAAAAACAACTGCTTGTCCTGGAGTGATTGCTCTTACTGGTTCATCGAATGCCACTGTTGCTGATGTTCCATCAGCATTCATTTTCACTGTAACCCCCGTATCGGCTTGGCGATAACGGAATTTTGCCGTACATTTGAATTCAGCTGGTTTTTCTTCGTTTGTTGTAAAGTGAATATCTGAAGCTTCTAGATGAGTGGCATAAAGCCATTCGTGATGGTAACCTTGGCCGACATATAAAGTGTTGGTTTCTAGATCTTTTCCGACTACAAACCAAGGTTCGCCACTTTTTCCGCCGCCGCCAATACCTAATCCTTGACGTTGCCCAATGGTATAATACATCAACCCATCATGCTTACCTTTTATTTCACCATCTAAAGTAACCATATCGCCTGGTTGTGCTGGTAAATAAGCCATTAAGAATTTTTTGAAATCTCGTTCACCAATAAAGCACACACCGGTAGAATCTTTCTTTTTAGCTGTTGCTAATCCAGCTCTTTCAGCTATTGCACGAACTTCTTTTTTCTCCATTCCGCCTAGAGGAAACATCACTTTAGCTAATTGTTCTTGTGATAATTGATTCAAAAAGTACGTTTGGTCTTTGTTATTATCGATGCCTCTTAACATATGTGTGACACCATTTTCGTCACGTTCAACTTGGGCGTAATGTCCAGTTGCTACATAGTCTGCGCCAAGATCCATTGCATAATCTAAAAATGCTTTAAATTTGATTTCTTTATTACACATGACATCTGGATTGGGTGTTCTGCCTTTTTTATACTCTTCTAAGAAATAAGTAAAGACTTTATCCCAATATTGTTTTTCAAAATTGATTGAATAATAAGGAATACCGATTTGGTTCGCAACAAGAGCAACATCATTATAATCTTGTGTTGCCGTACAAACACCATTTTCATCTGTATCATCCCAATTTTTCATAAAAATACCTATCACATCGTACCCTTGTTCTTTCAATAAAAGGGCTGTGACAGAGGAATCCACGCCGCCGCTCATACCAACGACAACACGGATATGACTGTTATCCGTCATTTGATCACCATCATTTCTAATAGATTCTGAAAATCTTTACGAGTTGAAGGTCGTATTTTTTCAGTCTTATTCATTATACTAACTTTTCGTAAGATTTCAAGCTTGACTGGATCAATTAGTCGTCATTTTTTTTATTTGAGCTGGTATTTTTTAAGGTTCTACAATATTTAACGTTGGTCTGTAAAATATCATTTTTTTAATGCTAAACACGTTAGAATCCTATTTCTAGAAATTTCAGGAGGCGCATAGGGCTACTGATAGCCATAAAAAAAAGATGCAATGTGAATCACTTAGTGTTAAGCTTTAGCCGTTACACTCAGTTTGAAGCTTGTAAGTATTGAGACACGTTTTTCGGCTCAATGTATTCTCATGGCTTTCCATCAGTAGCCCCTCGACCGGAGGAAATTTCTTTACTAACGTTAAAAGAGGAAGAACCATATTTTTTTAGTTCATGGTTATCTCAAAAAAACATTTAATCATTGGCTTTTTCTACTATATTACTTTCCACAAAATCGGACAGCAGGTATTCTGCTTTTTCACGAGCTTCAGCTGTTTTGTCATTTTTATATAAATTGACAGAACGTAGCCCGTTAGCAGTAACAGCTGACATTTTCAAAGATTTTAAATCACTAGAGATCGTTATTTTCAACTTCGGACTTGTTGGCTTTCCAATTTCTAAGTCACGAGAAAATTGAAAATTCCCATTTTTAGTTTCTTCAAAACCATTGTCTCGCAAAGCATATTTTTTTGCAGATGGATTCATACGGTACCAATCGTTTGCTCCATCTAGGTGATCTTTTTGCAACAATGCCATCTTCTTCCCTCACTAACTTCATTTTTATATTTTCTTTGTAGAATGATCAAGTCTTTTTCAATCGACGAACGGCTTTTCCCAATTCTTCTACTAAAATTTCAATCTGTTCCATCGTTGTTCCCAAGCCAAAACTGATTCGAATCGTCTCAGCTATCCGGGGACTGTCGCTTCCAAACATCGCAATCAAGACGTGACTTGGATCGATATTTCCAGCTGTACAAGCTGAACCCGCTGACAGAGCAATCCCTACAAGGTCTAAACTGACAATCAATTGCTCAGCTGATACCCCTTTGGTCCACAAACTGATAATGTGTTCCAAATGCTGGTCAGGTGAACCATTCAGTTCAAAATCCACTCCTGCTTTTTCGAGCTGTTCCAGCAAAAAAACACGCATTTTTTCGAAGGATGATAATCTGGCACTCCGATCAGCTTCCATGATTTCGACAGCTTTCTTGAATCCAGCAATAGCAGGAATATTTTCAGTTCCAGCTCTTCTTTTCATTTCTTGTTCGCCACCACGAATCAAACTAGGCAAATGAATATCTTCGTTGATATATAAAAATCCGATGCCTTTAGGGCCATTGATTTTGTGTGCAGAAACGGAAAGCAGATCAATATGGTCGCGTTTGACATCGATATCTTCTGAACCATACGCTTGGACAGCATCTGTATGAAAGTAAGCTGCAGAATCACTTTCTTTGATGATTTTTCCAATAGTACCAATATCCATCAAAGTCCCCACTTCATTATTGGCATACATGATCGATACTAAGATGGTATCTTTTCTCAGCGCTGCTTTTACATCAGCAGGATCTACTTTTCCGGTTTCATCCACTGGCAAATAGGTGACTTCAAAGCCTAATTCTTCCAAGTATTCCATCGGTTTTAACACGGCGTGATGTTCAACGGCAGTGGTAATCAAGTGTTTGCCGATTTCTTTTCTAGATAGAGCTGTTTCAATGATTGCGGTATTATCACTTTCTGATCCTCCGCTTGTAATCGTGATTTCGCTTGTTTTGGCATTGATACTTTTAGCAAAAACGATTCTTGACTGATCGAGGATCCTTCTACTGTCGCGGCCGAAACCATGGATACTTGAAGCATTCCCAAAATGTTTTTTCATCATGTCATAGGTTAGTTCTGCCACTTCCGGATGAACTGGACTCGTAGCGGCATGATCAAGATATATCCGTTCCACTCTAACCCCTCTTTCCCTTATTCATTACGCCGATTGTACCATTATTTTTTTCCTCCAACAATAGCTTTTCCCTTTAAGAGCAGTCGTACTTGGTACTCGGTCACACACGAAAGGCTGTCCAAGGAAACGTTTCTGGTTTAAATATCCAACTCTGGAAACAACATGCTCAAAACATTCAAGGTCAGCCTGCGTCCTTTTCCCTTCGTTACATAAGCATGCATGTGCATAGCCGGATTAAAGTTTGCTTCTATTACTGTATACCCTGGTTGTTCTTTTGTACTTGGCTTTCTTAAATCTGGGATGATCAAATCTACCCCAGAAACTTCCGCACCAACTGCTTCAGCAATCCCTACTGCGATTTTCTTATAACTTTCATCCATCTCATCTGTCTGATCAATGGAGTCTCCGCCTGTACTAATATTCGAATTTTCTCTTAAATAAACGATTTCGTCTTTTCCCGGTATGCTGGCAGTGGTATAGCCTTGCTCTTTCAACATCAACTGTTCAATTTCTCCAAGCTGAATCTTTTCTAAAGGAGCACGATGATCTAACCCCCGTAAAGGATCAGCATTTTTATCATGGACCAAAGTTTCGATCGTATCTTTTCCGTTTCCTTTGACGTTTGCTGGTATACGCAGCAAAACAGCCGGAACTTCTTTGTTGATCACAAACAAACGATATTCTGTTCCTTCTATAAACTCTTCCACTAAAACTGCATTGTCCTCTTTAAACGCAAAGTCAATCGCTGCTTCATAATCCTCCAAAGCGGGACCTTGTTTAAAAATAGAAATACCTATTCCGTAGTTCGTTGATTTTGGTTTTACAACGATTGCTTTATGTTGATACTGCCAATAAGCTTCTTTTGCAGTTCTAGCCGATATATATTCTTCCCCGCTTGGAACATGATAGCCTTTCTCCGCTAAGATCTTCTTCGTAACGGTTTTGTTTTCCATGATTAATGGCGCCACATAGGTATCCTTTGAAGTCATATTAGCATTTTTTACAATTTCTTCTTTTCCGTTGTACGTTAATTTCAAGAATTGCTCTTGCTCGTCTAAAATCTCTACTGCTACCCCTTTTTGCAGCGCATCAAACAACAACAGTTGTGTTGACATTTCCATATTGGTAAACCCACGTAAAGCATATGGCTTCTCAGTGGCCCGCTTTTTATATTGCTGCGCCAACTGCAAGCCGAATGAAGCATATCCCCCATTGTTTTGAATGTCTTTTATGATACGAGCTGCCATTGTTTTTTCAGGATGATAAAAGGTTTCTTCAGCAGAAGCGATGAGCTGAAGATCTTGTTGGTTGTGGCTTGTTTGAAGAATCATTTCTTTCATTCCATCCAAGAGAGACAACCCTTCTTCTAAATATTGAGACGTTGCTTCTGGTTTTTCCAAAGCTGTTGCATTATTCATTTTTTTCCCTAAAGCTCTTTCTTCCGCTTCTGCGATCTCATCTATCCAAATCAAATAGAGACAGAATAAATGAATAAAACGAATGGTTTTTTCGTTCAGTCCAAATTCATCATAAGGATTTAAATCTAAATTTCTCAACTCAATGTAAGAAATGCCTTCTTCTAATAATTCTTGATTGGTTGTTGTTCCTCTGAAACGAATAGGAGAATAAAATTCTCTTTCTTCAGACAAATAGCCTTTTTCAACCATCGCAGCAATGTCTTCAACATATTGTTCCAATGAATCGAAAGAAACAGCTACCTCTTCTGAGTTGACGTAGCCATAATGACTGTTACGGATACTTCTGACGGGGTGTTTTAAAGCAGGCTGTTCTTCATCAAAGAATTGCTGATCAGCAATGGGCGAAGCCCCGAATAAGTAACTCAATAGCCAATAATAACGTAAAAAGTTACGCGACATTTTAACATAAAGCTGATTTCTAAATGCTGTTAAACTCTCTTTTGTATTTGCTTTTTCATATAAAGCTTGGATCAAAGCAGGATTAAGTTCTAAGTTGATATGGATCCCACTGATCAGCTGTTTCTTTTTACCATATGTTTCTGCTAAATATTCGCGATAAAGAACATCTTCCTTTTTTTCTAATTTTGCAATCGGAATGTCTTTTTCATCGGGAACGTGAGCTGGTATACTGAAAGGCCATAAGTATTCTTCTTTTTTCATTGATCGAATAGTCACATCATGTAAAGCAGCCAGCCATTTTTCAACTTCATCAACAGAAGCGACAGGTGGTGTGATCAATTCTACTTGAGATTCACTGAAATCTGTTTGGATATAAGGATGAAAGATTCTTTTTCCTAATGGCTCAGGATGCTCAGTTAACGCTAATGAGCCATCTTCCAATACTCTTAGACTTTCCTTCTCTACTCCAATGATAGCCTGATCCCAAGCGGCTCCCAATTGTTCTTTTGTTACGATTTCTTTAATTGTTTCCATATTTTGCTATTCTCCTTTAGTCAGCTGAAAGCATACTAGTTTTCACTGACCAAGCTTTTCTACTATTCGGTATAATTTCAAATGTTCTCTAAAAAAGCCGAGTCGGTTTTATTCTTTCCTACATCAGTTTAGGTGTATTTTCATCAAACATCAAGCAGAAGAAACCATTAAATAGAAAAAACTGATGATTGAATCGTCAGGTGTTAGATAGTAACCTTTTCAGCAACATGTTATACTAAAGATATTTCTATGGCTTATGCCAAGGGTTATGCTCTAGAAACAACAGACGCAAGGAGGTACTCATATGTCTAAACCGTTAGCTTTTCGAATGCGGCCAATGACAATTGATGAAATCGTTGGACAGCAGCATTTGGTAGGACCGGGTAAAATCATTAGACGGATGGTAGAAGCCAAAATGTTATCGTCTATGATTTTATACGGTCCTCCTGGAATAGGAAAGACGAGTATTGCCAGTGCTATTGCTGGTTCTACCCAATATGCATTTCGGATGCTGAACGCAGCAACAGACAGTAAAAAGGATCTGCAAATTGTTGTAGAAGAAGCTAAAATGAGCGGAACGGTCATTTTGCTCCTCGATGAAGTCCATCGTCTAGATAAACCAAAACAAGATTTTCTGCTTCCTCATCTTGAAAGCGGACGAGTCGTGATGATCGGAGCGACAACTGAAAATCCTTATATCACTATCAATCCTGCCGTTAGAAGCCGTACACAAATCTTTGAATTAAAACCTTTGAGTGTTGAAGATATCCAGCTAGCGCTCACTCGGGCTCTGAATGATAAAGAGAGAGGTCTTGGAAACTATTCTGTATCTTTGAGCGATACTGCTCTTTTGCATCTCTCCCGTGCAACCAATGGTGATTTAAGAAGTGCTTTAAATGGGCTGGAGCTAGCTGTAAAATCTACTAAACCTAATGAAGATGGGCAGATTCCTATCACTTTAGACGTCATAGAAGAATGTGTGCAGCGAAAAGCTTTGACTCATGATAAAAATGGTGACGCGCACTATGACGTTATCTCAGCTCTTCAAAAATCTATTCGCGGCAGCGATGTGAATGCTGCTCTTCATTATTTAGGCAGACTGATCGAAGCAGGTGATTTGCCGATCATTTCTCGTAGATTAATGGTAATTGCTTATGAAGACATCGGTTTAGCCAATCCAGGAGCAGCTTCGAGGACTGTTACCGCTGTGCAGGCAGCAGAACGCTTAGGATTCCCTGAAGCTCGAATACCTTTAGCAAATGCTGTCGTCGACTTATGCCTTTCACCGAAATCTAACTCTTCTTATGCTGCAGTAGATGCCGCTCTGACAGATATCCGTTCTGGGATAAGCGGAGACGTTCCTGATCATTTGAAAGATGCACACTACAGTGATGCAAAAAAGCTTGGACGCGGAATAACTTATCAATATCCGCATGATTATCCAGACGCCTGGGTTGCTCAGCAATATTTACCTAATGCCCTTTTGAATGCCCACTACTATGAGCCAAAACATACTGGAAAATATGAGGACACTCTTGCAAAACAATATGATAAACTTGAGCATTTAAAACGACAAAGAAAGAACAATTAACCGCTTCCTTTGTGATGTTAGCGACATCTTATTATAAATAGGAGTCTTCATTTATTGACAGTATCAAAGACCTGTGCTAATATAAAGATAAGATTTCTGAGGTATTCGCCATGTCCATTACAGTGTTGACCGAACAATTAAGTATACCTTGGGATCCAAACTCATCAAACGGATAACAAGCCTTTTCACTTGGACGTTAGAAGTTTGAGAGTGGAGCCCACCTGCTAGAAAGCGGGTTCAATACTTTAGGACGTTTAAAACGGTACCATCGGATTTCTTAAAAGTTGTCTAACTTTTGGGGCCTGGGATTTTTCCCAGGTCTCTTTTCTTTTTAAAAAGCTTTATAAGTCACTCTTTTACTTTAGGAGATGTTGCCATGTTATTAAGTAGTTTATTTCTTATTTTTTCATTATTACTAGGTTTTGCTTCTTATTTCTTTCTAAGAGGAAAAGCTGCTGTTTTCTTTCCTAGACAATCTCAAGAAAAGGTTGAAAAGGCCCAACGGATATCAACTTTTTACGGCATCTCTTTTCTGTTCTGTGCAATTTGTGCTATTCTTTTAATGTTTTATCATCCGGTAAAACTTGCCCTTCTTTTTTTAGGGATTGTCGTTACTTTAATCCTTGTATTAGTTGTGCAGCTAAATTTTATGCTCAGTGGAAAAAAATAATATTTTTTCATTGCTTTAACGATTACTTATTGAGGTTGTGTTCTCCACAGTCTATCAGCTGTTTTTTGGTTCGCGCATCATTTGCTTGCTCTATCAGTGATGAGCCTTTTCCTACCTTACCTCTTTCCTTTGCAAGGCTTTAATTGGGAAATTTTATCTGCTTGGTGTACAATAAATGTAGAACATACCTGCTGAATAATAAAACCTGCTGGCGTCTCGTTTTTTCTTTATTCAGCAGATGTTAAACAAGGTAGGTTAAGTAAAAAGTTAAACAAAGAATGGAGTGGTTCTGATGTTACAACAGTACAAACGTATCTTAGTTGCAGTGGATGGTTCAAAAGAAGCTGAATTGGCTTTCAAAAAAGGTGTGCAGATCGCGAAGCGAAACCAAGCAACATTAGTAGTTGCACACGTTATTGATACCAAAGCTTTCCAAAGCATTTCAACTTTTGATGGTTCTATGGCTGATAGAGCTACAGAACAAGCAAAAGCAACTTTAGAAGAATATACCCACTATGCAAAGAAAAATGAAGTGACGGATATTCAACATACGGTAGAATATGGTTCGCCAAAAGTTATGATTTCCAAGCAAATCCCTGAAGAACATAATATTGATCTCATTTTGTTAGGAGCTACTGGCTTGAGCGCTGTCGAACGTATTTTTATCGGTTCTGTTTCTGAATATGTTACACGGCATGCTCGCTGTGATGTATTGATCGTTCGTACTGATCTTGACAATCAAACCATTTCTTAAGAAATAAGTGTATCATGTTTTTATGGCTCTATAATATATAGTGTTGGTGGACCAATCGGTTCACTGGCACTATTTTTTGTTTTTAAATGAAAAAAGACCAGTGAACTCCTATAATTAAGTTACCACACAAAAGAATAGGAGAATTCACATGGCCTACACTCATTCTATAAAAAAATTGCTCAATATTAAAGACCCAAATGTTCAATTAGCTGAAGTTCCCGTTACAAAGGAAAAGAAAAAGGATCAAGAATATCTGGTAGTACACGGAAAATTGACCTATCGACCTTCCTGCTGTAAACTTTGCGGCGTCAAAAACAACTCCTATCAGGATCTTATCAAACATGGCACAAAATGTTCTACACTCACACTGACTCATG
>NZ_FOQE01000031.1 GCF_900113675.1 Pisciglobus halotolerans | reverse complement strand
AAAAAAGAAGCAGTCTATCCGTCAAAAGCGTATGAAAACTTTGAAGCTGCTCATTTAGCGTTATTTCAATACATTGAAGGATTTTACAATCGCAAGCGAATCCATAGCAGTATCAATTATTTAACACCAAATCAGATGGAGGAGTTGGCAATGCAGGCTTAGTTCCTGCCTACCACCTACATTTTTTTGGCGAGATTTCCACAGGGCTTCAACTTCATCGTTTCGATCAGCGGTCAAATGGTTTTGGTTTGATCGCTGATCGAAACGATGAGATACTCGCCCGCCGGAATCTCGAAAAAACTCTCGCAAATTGTGTCCGAGGTCTTGACTCAGATCCAGTCAAACTCCTTTTAGCATAATAAAAAGGAGTAACTTTATCTCAAAATCAAGTCTACTCCTTTTAATATTAGCATATCAATTTATCATTTTCATTAACATCCTTATAGTATCAAGGTTTTAATCGACTATCTTTTCTATCAACACAACACACTCGATATGTGTCGGCTTTAGTATCGGAACACAGACTTTGATTCTCGTCATTAGCATGGGAACACAAATCCTTAGACTTTCTATTCCCTCTTGCATTCTTTCTTTCTGGCTTAAAACGATTGCCATCTAAACTATTTTTAAATCCTGTTTTATATACAAAGACTAGTTGAGCAGGGTCAATATTTCCATCTTCATCATAACCGCCTACTATAACTTTTTCAACTATACTTTCAAAAACATAGCGGTCAAACTCATTTAATACTTCATTTTGCTCCAATGTTTTTTTGAAATCTCTTAAGCGTCGTTTGATATCTTTTTCATTTCTTGCAGTTTCTTGAAGCTGTAGTCGCTCTTTGAGCAGGTCTTCTTGCTTACTTGTCATACTAGAGAATTTTGATTCATATGTATCTGAATCAATTGTATCTTCTAACCGCATATCTACCAGTTTGCTTTTCTTCTTCTCAATAGCTTCAATTTCTTTATCAACTTTTAAGAGCTTCTTATTCACAGAGCTACTACTCAATGTTTCATCTATTCTATTAAGAAACTCCTCAAGAACATCTTTATTGTTGTCACACAGAAGACGGTAACTTTCAATAAAAGCTTCTTCTATTGCTGTTTCTGGAATCCCTTTGCTATGAGGACAATGCTTTTTTCCTTTTTTTGTAGAAGTCACACATTGCCAGATAACTTTATTGTATTCCGTACCACTATGCCATCTTCTTCTTGTCAGTGTTCCACCGCAGAAACCACATTCAAGCAAACAGCTAAACGCATACTTGCGACTATACTTTTCACGTTTACTGTTACCGTCTCCAATTTTCCCACGGTTTTTACTTCTCCGATTCAAGATTTCCTGTGCTTTATCAAACACTTCTTCACTAATAATCGGTTCATGATGGTTACGAATGTAAAACTGATCTTCTTCCCCTAAGTTTTCCAAACGTCGTTTTGAAATAGGGTCAACAGTAAAAGTTTTACCTAATAATATATCTCCTTTATATTTCTCGTTTTTAATAATGCCTAACACTGTTGTAGGAACCCAAGTTGAGTTACCATACTTAGTAAGATAGCCTAGATTCTCTAATTCTTGACCGATAACAGAGCCACCTGCTCCCTCAATATACCGATTAAAAATATAACGAACAATCTCGGCTTCTTCTTCATTGACTGTAATCGATTTGTCCTCTGGGTGATAGTCATAACCTAAGCAACCTTGAAATCCAACCAACTCGCCACGCTTCATTTTCATTTTTAGACCTTTTTTAACGTTGGCAGAGATATTCTCAACTTCTTGTTGAGCAACAGAGCTAAGCACTACTAAGAGCAATTCTCCGTCCATAGTAAGCGTATTTATCTTTTCATCTTCAAAGTAGACTGCTATATTCTTTTCTTTTAGCATTCGTACATATTTCAAAGTGTCCAAGGTATTTCTAGCAAATCTAGAAATGGATTTTGTGATGAGCATATCTATTTCGCCATTCATACAGTCATTTATCATTCTTTGAAAATCTTCTCGCTTCGTTACTTGTGTTCCTGTAATAGCTTCATCTGCATAAATACCAGCAAATATCCATTCTGCATTTTTCTGAATCAAATCTGTATAATACTCTTTTTGTGAGTTATAACTATTTAGCTGGTCTTCACTATCCGTACTAACTCTACAATAAGCAGCTACACGTAATTGTTCAATCATTTTTCCACGTGCAGAATTTGATGAAGAACTCCTAGCCTTAATAACTTCTACTTCTTTCATAAGACAACCTCCTTTTTGTGTTCCTATCACATTGTTTGCATATTAGATATCATAACACAAATCAGGAGGTTATATCAGATACAATTTTATAATCTTTCATAATTCTTCGTTTTATTAATAAGTATTCTTTTTCGGAAATCAAGTTTCGGGAAAGAAGCTGTTTTAGCATAGCAATTTGAATGCTATATCGAATTAATTTTTCATTCATAGACTTCCTCCCTATCTCTTGTTTTGTGTTTTACAAGCAATCGAACAGCTTTAGCAAAGCTCACGGGAGTTCCACCCTTGCATGATTCTCATGCAACTGTACTCATTGCCTGCGACGCTTTTAACGCTCGGACTGTTGACTATACAGGAGTATCATTATCACGATAAGAACGTCGTCGCTGGCAAACCCTGCTAAAGATTGCTCTCGGACACTAACATGAATCGCTCACTATCTTCATAGGTCATGGCGGTTAGCTCCGTTGGCTCTTTTCTTATCGAAACGTATTCGATTACTTTTATTCAGTTTTCAAAGAACAATGGCTTGTCAGCCTATCAAAACATACTGAAAAAACAATATGCTTTGATGGAATAACAAGCTCTCAAATCGGGAAGCGTGAAATGGCATGGCACGCTTCCACGAAAAGAGAGAGTAGGTCACTTAACTTCAAATGACAAAATTTTTGTAATCAGTCTGGTTTCCATTCTTCCACGTAAGACTTCATCAACTACCATACTTTGATTTCCGTATTCATCTTTCATAAGACGCAAGGAACGTTTTGTTATGTACCCTTTGTAATGATGTAGAATCTGGTTAATCGCTTCTGTATCGCCATCTGTTGCCTTTACAATGAGAGAAAAGGGAATCATAGGATATTGTGTTTTCATTCTTCAAATTCCTCCATAAACTTTTTGATTACGGCTAGTCCGCTAGTTCTATGCCGATAGACAGTAGAGCGGTTCAATTTCAGCAGGTCTGCAATTTCTGAATCGCTCATGTCCATAAAGTAAAATAGCAGTATAATTTCACGTTTCTTATCTGGCAACTCACGTAATGCTTCACTCAACAAATCATTTTCAACGCCTACCGATAACCAATTGAGTGTAAAAATCTGAAAGTCAGTTGAATAGTTATCTGTTGTTGCAAACTGATTGACAAGATAATCTCCTATATCAGAAAAGGACACCTCACGCTTTGCAAGCCTTGAAAGATAAAGCAGATAATTCTTTCGCTCGTCTTCCATAGCACGTTTACAAATATAGTCAAACTGATTTTCTATTGTGGTCTGAAAAGAAGATGGTTTCATGTTTCTCACCCCCTTTCTGTCTAGGAAAGGAAGTGAGCCATGCTCTATTATCTCCTTTCACTCTTAGTCCCAATGTGAAAGGGGGATTTGTTGCATTACTGATTAAAAAAATTTGAATATATGCTCTAAATAACAAAAAAAGCATATAAACAGATTGTTTTATCTGTTTATGTGCTTTAATTATTCTTGCTATATGATGCATAAAACCATATTGAAGGACGTATTTATCTATCGCTGGCTGATAACTTTTTTTGATAAATATTCAATAAAAGGAACTTGATTGTATATGATATACTTCATGGCGACTTAAACCTCCAACAAACCGCCATTTGGAAGTAATCAATAGTTTTTAACAGCACAAAATAGCACTACCAAATAACGATTTTTTTTATTGGTGTTTAGTAGTGCTTATTATGAAATGTATCTAACATGAACTCATAAACAATACAATACGTTTTTCTATACCTGTTTCTAATTTAATAGGAACAGTAAAATGTATAGAGGTGGTTTATTATGCGTAAAAAAGAAGATAAATATGATTTTAGAGCCTTTGGCTTCGCCATTAAAGAAGCTCGATTGAAACGAGGTTTAACTCGTGAACAGGTGGGAGCATTAATTGAAATTGACCCACGGTACTTAACTAATATTGAAAATAAAGGGCAACACCCAAGCATACAAGTTCTTTATGACCTTGTATCATTACTCCATGTGTCCGTTGATGAATTTTTCTTACCTCGTAATGATCTGGTTAAAAGCACTAGGAGATTACAGGTAGAAAAACTTATGGATACCTTCACTGATAAAGAACTAGCACTTATGGAAGCTTTAGCCAATGGTATCAAGGAAGTTAGAAGTATTAAAGACTAAGCATAATGAGAATACATAACAGAAAGAGCCGATAAGATGAGATTGTATTAACCTCAAATTATCGGCTCTGCGTCTTTGCGTCTGGCTCTTTAATTACTGTAATTCTGAAAGAAATCATATTTATCAATGTTTCATTCTTGCATTTTGGACAGTATAAGGGAAAGTTTTCAAGAATTGTATCATCTCTTATCCTAACACGAGTTTTACTTTTGCAAACAGGGCATAATAACCACTTTGTTTTCGATGGTGATCTTCTTTCCATCATTACTCTCTCCTTAATAACTCGTTTATTTTTGAAACTCAAATATATCCTCAAGCGGTGCGTCAACTGCCCGAGAAATGTCAACTGCCAATTTTAACGAGGGATTATACTTCGCAGATTCGAGCCGAATTATCGTTTCCCGCCGAACACCAACTTTATTTGCTAGTTCTTCTTGCGTGAAATTAGCAAGCTGGCGATACTTTTTTAAGTGGCTAATGTATTGTTCCATTTATGCGCCTCCCGTTAATGCTTTTCATAATACCAAAACGCCAAAGCATAGGTAATAAAGGTTGCCGACCAGCCAAGTGCGGCAATAAGCACAATAACCTTATATGAAATACTAAAAGATGAAATCCCTACTCCTATTGCAAATAAAGTAATAGCTGGAACGAACATTGTTGTTGCTTTCGCTTTTAGTTGGTTTTCCTTGTATCGTTCGTCAGGCATTTCAGCCGCAAGCCTTGCCGTGAAATATGTGCTGAAAAAAGCAAAGAAGCTGAAATTAAACAAATCGCTGATTTCATAACTGAAAAAGTAACGGAAACCCAAAAATCCCATAAACCCTAAAACCCAAGTAAAACGACTATATTTTCTTGGTGAACGAGGACTACCCCATTTTCTGAAATTCGACATATTAAAATCCTCCTATCAACATCACTAATAAAATCGCAAAAATTAACATAATTCCTGGAACAATGTATTTCCGTGGGTGATGCCATAAGTCACTTTCGACTTTCCACCCCAGTAATGGAACCTTTATTTCAAGCAGAACGGTCAATTCTGCGCTTACAATAGAAAAAATTACTGCGAACAAAAGTACAATAAGCGAGAAATTGCCTACCACAATTTTCCATACTATTAGGTAAACACTACAAGCAATCATATTTATAATTACCAAAAACAGTGCGTAGGGTAACAGCACCCCATTAAATTGTCTAGGCAAAAGTTTAATTTGCCGATATAACGCTCTGTCACTTGATAAGAGAATACCAAGCGGTGTGTTAAGGCACATCAGTGCACACCCAATCGGCAGGAAATTAGAAGACGCACTTTTACCAGCTACTATGGCAAATACAGAACCAAATGCCCATAGTGCGGCTGTATTGGCGATATACTTCTTGTTGTTCAATAAGTATCTCAAAAGATAAAGTGCAAAGTTACTTCTTGTATGTTTTACATAGCGATACTCAGTTGCCTTTTTGTCAGTGTGAAAATCAAGGATATATGTTACAATTCCGCTAACAAAAAACAATAGGATTGCTCCAATTATCGTCAATATCTGAAATTCACTCACTGCAACATATACAACCAACAACAAACCTACTTTTGTAAACAAGGTATATAAAGCAACCGAGAGAAAGAAAGCAAAATGAAATTTCAAGGGAATTTCTGGTAGCATAATCTGTCCACACAAACTATCTATCGTATCATCTGATGATAACACTTGAATAAACCCTCCAATTGTAAGTACTGTTGTAGTTAGCCATATAACAGTTGATGAAATTTCAATTCTTACTCCAGAAAACTTCAAAGTGAAAAGCATAATTGACCAAAATGCAAGCGTTTTTGCGATACGTTCGTACTTTGTTCCCATAAACCTTTTCAAATTAACCTTAAGAATCCGTGCCATGTAACGCCTCCCGTATTTGAACTGCGTTAATTTGCTCCTGAACAAACTCGTGATTGATACAGCCGTTTTCCAATACAAGTACACGGTCAGAAGTAAGGGAAATGCTTTCTAAAATATGAGAGGCAAACATTACAGTACCATATTTACGGTAATCATTTATTAAAAAATACAAGTATTCAGTACTTTGGAAATCTAGTCCATTTACCGGTTCATCAAGTAACAAGAACGGTGTACATAGAGCAAACCCCGTGATAAGAAATACTTTTCGTCTGTTCCCCATTGACAAATCCCGAATTAGAACATTTTGATATTTGCTAAAGTTGAACCCCTCCAATAGTTCATTAACTCGCTTTGATTCGACAGATTTACCGTAAGCTGTAAATACATGGTGAAGGTATTCATTGAATGTGTAATACTGAAATGAAACATCCTCTGAAAATACGGTGTAACGATTTAATTTGAAATAACGGTCTGCAAAGTTCAATCCACCGCTGTATTCTTTGTGAATGCCAGAAAGTGTATTTATAAGTGTTGTTTTTCCGGCTCCATTCAATCCAATAAGCCCCACAACTTCATTAGATGATAAAGTTAGCGACAAATTGCGAATAACAGGATTTCCTTTGCGATACCAGATAGTTAGACCATTTACAATAAGTGAATTATTCAATGTATGACCTACTTTCCGTTACTATTTTTGAAGGCTGAATATATAAATAGCACACCGAAAAGAAAGAAAAGCACACTAAACCACCACTCCATATTACCATTAACAGCAGTTATCACCCCTCCAACAAGCCAAATTACTCCAATAATAATACGCATGATCTTATTATTCATAAAGTTCCTCCTCTGATATGTGATATATAAATCACTTTATGTGACAATTATATCACCGTTGCAAGAAGTTTTCAAGATTTAATAACATAAATTAACAATGACTTTTTATTAAGAATAATATATATCTTTATTGATAACTACGCACAATCTTCCAGTTACTATCGTTCTTTTCAAGAGTTAAATTGAATTGAGATACCTGCGTTGCTTTGGTCTGCTGGTCAAGATATTTCACTGCCAGTGATACGGTTATTTGATTTTCTTTGCGATTATAAATTGGATTGACCAACTCTTGAAAGATATAGTCTTTGCCGATAGGCTTCAAAACCCCCTCATTTACATAATAAGATAATTCGCTCATTGTTGAAGTAGGATAGAGCTTAAAAAACGTTGTCAGAAATTCATTGATTTCATTCATCATAATGGAATCCACTGTTCCATCATTTTCAATGAGAGCTGGCTTGTAATTCGACTTTGCAGGAATACTGGTAATAGTCGGATTTTTAATCAGCACCATATTTCCATCTTCACTTACATAGATAGTCACTTCATACGCAGATTGAACAGGCTTCTTATTTTCCCCCTCTGTAATGAGCTGGTCTACACTGTAGGTCACGTCAAAGGAATTATCGTCAGCAGGTTCAACCACCCATATCTGAATATCTCTTAGCGAAGATGATACGGGAATATCCTTTCGAACAGTATCAACATTGAGAGCTTGAAGCTCATCTGTTAAATAGCCTTTGAGCTTTTCCATACGGTTATCAATGGAATTGTCGTCTAACTCCCAAGCGTAGTAAATCTTCGCAAAGTTCTCGACGAAGTTTTCTACTTTGTGTGTATCAACATATTCTTTTTCTATGATTTTGGTTTCATGAATGGTATGCGTATCAATCGCAGTAAAGTTCTTGTATATGGCAAAACTAAAACTAAGTGCCAGTAACACCCATAAACCAATCACGATTTTCTTACGAGGATTGACTTTGTAGACACGAGGTTTATTTCCCTTTAATACCTTTATTTCTTTATTCTGATTTTTTCTGAATTTCATTATTGAATCGTCCTTTCTTTATTGTTTGATTCGTCCTGCCCCGACTAAATGCTGTTGCCAGTAGGAGCTTGTGAGGTCTGCATAACCAATCGGGTCGCCTGCATGAAACATACGATTATCGCCTAAATAAATCCCGATATGCGTAATATATGAGCCAGCGTCATAGGTCGAGTGGAAGAAGACTAAATCACCAGCTTTGGCTTCTGAAAGTGGCATATGTTGGGTCACATCATATTGTTGTTGTGCGGTACGAGGCAAGTTGATTCCAGCTTTGCCATACGTCCATTGCGTCAGTCCGCTACAATCAAAAGAAGTAGTCGGGGAAGCTCCGCCATAAACATATTTCCAGCCCTCATATTTCAGTGCTTCGTCCATGATGGCTTGTACTGTATCATCATCAAATTGTGTTGTGACAAGATACTGCGTTACCAGTTGTACATAAAACATATTCCCGTAATTGTATCGCCAGCCCCCATTGATAGGTATGGCTATGGGATTGGGGTAGGACACTTTTTCGCCACCTGAATACTCCTTAGAAAAATTTTGAGCCAGTTCAAAGGTATATTTGTTGCCACGATTAGCGACATACCCTAAGAAACCACCGCCATAATTGTAGGACTGGATAACCGATTCCAAATCCACACCGAGCCTTTCGCTACTGGCTAATAACTCACTGAAATACTTCACACCTTGCTTGATGGATTCTTCTGTACTCAATGAATTAGGTGGAAGACCGAGGGATTCCGAGGACTGCATAACATCTTCCGCAGTACCGCCCGATTCCACCTGTATAATCACAAGAAGTATATTGACGTATTCTTCAATGCTATATTCTTTGGCGTATTTTTCTACCATAGGCTTATGAGCCAGCACTTCTGCGGAAACATTCACACCGCCATAGTGAATGTTAGAAAATCCACTGTCCTGTTCATCTGAAAAAAGAATTGCGACAAAAAGAAGCAGTGAGAAAACCATCATGAACATGCCAGAGAAGCCAATCACTAAAGTTTTCAGCTTCATGGTTTCTTACTGCCTTTCTTAATGGTGGCGGTTTTGATTGGTGGTCTACTTCTTGTAATTTGAAGTGGTACTCTTTGAACAGTAGACGGACGCTCTTTTGTGACTGAACGTTGTGACGCTCTATCTGTTGGTGCAGTTGAAGTTACTGGCTTTTGAACCGTTCTTTCTTGAACGGTATTACTTTGACGTTCCATTTTTAAACTTGAAGAATCAGACTTAACTGTTGGACGCTCTTGTTTGGCTTGTCGAGATTCCCTATGGGAAGCCTGTACAGTTGTTTGCCTTGAAGTCTGTCCATCATGAAATTGTTCTTGCTTAGTGGCTGGTCTTTCATGAACGGAAGAAGTTGGCTGTTTTTTCTGTTTGACCTGCTCCATTTCAGAGCGACGCTCCGCAATGGTTTTCCGTCTTTGTTCCTGTTGCTCCTTACGTCCACTGGCTTTATCCGTTTTGGTTTGAGAAATACTGCTGGTTAGGTCACGCACATTTTCTTTCACTTTGGCTGTTCCTTGATAAACTGCATATCTGGCACTGGTTGGAATATCCTGAACCTGCTCTTTTAAGTTCTCAGCAGAATCAACAATTTTATCTTTGGTATCAGCCACTGTTCCGATTGTTTGTCCGATACGTTTTCCAAGCGAAGATTTTTCTTGTCCGTCTGGTCGGGTGTGATCTGCTTGTGTCCTTGCAGAACTACCCGAATCCGACTGTTTTTGTTTGCCTGTCGCACTGGCAATGGCAGAACCAGCACCAAGCGCTGTCATTGAACGTCCAAGTTTACGCTGTAATCGGTGCATATGTGTGTGCATAAGCATTCGAGGTCTTCGCATGATACGACTTCCCACACTTTGAGAATCGTTGCTTTGAAGTGAGAACATACTCATTAAATCGCCCAATTTGAAGTAGATTCCTGCAAAAACGACTATTTGTAAGAAAGCTATCAAAAAGAACGGATAGCCACCCGATAAGCTGTAAAGCATGGTTGAGATACTAAAAGCTGTTGTGATGATGAGTGTTATTCCAGCTCGTGTCAAAATGGTATTAAAGAGTTTCATTATCGCTCGTTTTGACATACCATCAAATGATGGAATCATACTTAAAATAAAGCTCACAGGCAGAAACATAGCATAGATGATAAAAAGTACCTGCGAGAAAATCATGATTCCTGTTAATAGAAATACAAATATAGAAATCCCGATATTGAAGACAAAGAGGAAGAAGACTGTACCTAAACGGTTAATGGTCTTTGTAATGGTTAGATTGGTATTGCTTCTGTCTTCAATTTCTTCTGCTACAATTTTTTCTCTGTCTTCGCCATTGTCGGAATCTGGACTAGTTGAGAGCAGGCTTTCCACACGGTCAATACCAATACTTTCAATGTCTGAACTGTTGTATTGAAGCAGTAGCCACGGTTGCTGAACCTGTATGGAAAATAGGCTGTCTCTGATTAAGTCCACACTGTCCTTGCCTTTACTGTCGGAGTTGGGCATGACAATTTTTGTGCCAAGTGATAAACTGGCATTACTGATGTCTGATGAAAAGTCATTGATTTTCCCGATATAGTCGGGAGCATAGGCAATAAAGGAAGCCGATAAGATAAACACCATGACAAAATTAACAATGGCATGAATCGCTTTTGTGGTTTCTCTCTTTATCAGTCCTGTATAGGCAACATAAACCCCAAGAACCAAAATCAAGAGTAAAAGGAATCCTACATAGAAACCCTCTGTTGATAGTCCACTAGGCGTAACCCCTGCAAGGGTCTGCATATTCTTGCCAATGGAATCTGCTGTAGCGGAAATGAAATCTAAAGAATAGGCTTCCTGTACTAAGTAACCTGTCGCATTGGAAACATAAAGGCTGATTGTCCAAATAAAATTTGTAATGGCATATAAGCCATACATGACCTGCTTTCCGATTCCGTCCGACCAGTTCCACGGTAGCCAGCCCCAGCTATTGTCTACATAGAAATCCAGTTGATAATTTTCTAAAGGGTATCGGCTGTATTCATCTGCCACGTTGACCGTATCATCTACCAACCCCGCAGCTTGAACCACTGTTCCCAGCATGGATAAAAGCAAAATGGCAACCACAAGTGTAAAAGCCACCGTCATTGCCATTTTGTATAGACGCTTGAACGTCCATTTTGATTTTATTCTATTTATGATTGATGGTTTCACATTGGCACCTCTTTTCTCATAGGCGGTCTGGTATCAAAAGCATGGAACAATTCTTCAAATACAGGGTGGAACTGTATCACACCGACACGACCATATAAATCACTGATAAGGCACTGTCCGTTTTCCAAGTCACGCAATCGCTTCTGATTGTTTTCGTCCTCTGGGTCAACCCCAAAAAAGGCTAAGGTTTTCTTAATCTCGTTAAGGTCAGTGGAGCGGAAAGCAAATTTTAAGCCAAGATTATTTTTCAGCTTTTCGTCTAAGAGGTCATCTGTATTTTGGGTCACAAAATAAACCCCAGCGTTCATCGCACGACCAGCACGAACCAGCTTCATTGACAGTGTTTTCCCTTGTGCCACCTGTAAGAAGCTCCATGCTTCATCTAAATCTACAATCTTGAAAATGCTTCGGTCTGTATGGATAAAGTCCAACGCAAAGGTACTAATGACAATCAGCATAGCCACTGATAATAACTCCATTGTGGTATATTCCTCAAAGAAAGTTTCCTTGTCGGGCAATACCAAGTCGGCTACTTGAATGATATTCAGTTGTTTTTCAAGGCTGATTGACTGTTCTACAGTACCATCACTAAAAAGCAGATGAGCAAAGTCATAGTCTGTAAAACTTTCGATATGGTCGGCTATGCTGGTGCTTATTTGAGTTCCCTCAACACGCAATTCTTCAATAACTTTTAATAAGCCACGTACTTCGCTATTAGTTACAGCACGAATGGCTTTTCGTAGCACAGGAAAACGGTCAGAATCTCGTGAGGATATCCCTGTAAGGAATGTCAGAATATCAATAGCCAGTGATTCAGAATCTTTGGGATTTTTCATAATCACATAAGGGTCAAGTAAGCCTTTGTTTTTCCCATCAGAAGTCAGATTGACGATATTGATTTCATGAGAAATATCTGGCAAAGTTTCCTTCCAGTTGCCACGTTCTGCTTTTGGGTCTACAATCACTGCTTGTGCCCCATAAAGCACTGCATAATAGACGATAAGGTTATTCGCAAAGGATTTACCGCCACCCAGCGAACCAACAAAAGCCGACGCTAAAGCGTTGGTTACTGAACCCTTAACCCCTTGACTGGCAAGAGCTGGTTTCAAATAGACATTGCGTCCAGTATCTAAGCTGTAGCCAACATAAATTCCCTCATTTTCCCCCAGCATTTGAGTAGCACCAAAACCTAAACCAGCGAGGAAATCAGAGGTCACATATTGAATATAATCATTCATATAACGCTTGCTGGCAGGTAAAAATTCTTCATGTAAGCCCAGCATATCCCCAAATGGTCGTACCAGTTTTACGCTTAAATCGTCATAAAAATCTTTCACTTCATTACAACGACGTTTGAGTTCGTCAAGGTCATTTGCCGATACCCTTACCACATAAGACAGCTTGTACATAGATTCCTTGCTTTGGTCTAAATTGGTTTCCAGCTCATTCACACTTTCCAGAGCTTCCGCCACATTGGAGCTGGTTTCATTATCACTTTGCCAAGCGTGGTTATCCAAGTCTTTCAGTTCTTTCTTTTTATTGCGAACAGTAGAGAGGGCTTTACGATTCGCTACAATTTCCACATTCATTGACGTATCAATCGGAAATGTGAATTGTTGTTGCTGGTAGTAGAAAATTTCAGAAGACGGGAAGTCCAGTTCTCCGACAATGCTGTTAATGGTAAAGTACGCCACATAGACGGTTTCGTCTTCCTGCTGGATTTTCAAATATCGTTGTTTTTCTTCCACCAGACAGCGAGTAGGCTTAATGAGGTCATAGTATTTAATCAAGGTTTCATTATCCAACTTTTTCTTAGACAAGTGATACTCATAATCTTCGTAGGCTGTACCTGTCTGTCCATAAAGATGTTCAATCAAATATCCAAAGTCATCTTTTTCAAGTCTTCGTATCTTGAAGCGACGAGAGATTTTGTTTTCCAGTAGTTTTTCCATCTTCTGAAAACGCAGGATTTCATCATTACTCATGCTAACAAAATCGCCCATCAGCTTATGGTTCACATCATAGACAAAATCAGACAAAGCATTTTTTGCTTCAACGGTAAGACTTTTCATAGAAAACTCCTGATCGTTGAGAAGCAACTTAAAGCCGATAAAGAAACGATAGTCCACTTGATTTTCGCCAATCATGGATATTAAAGCGTCTGTCTGTTGGTCGATTTTGTCATAGGCAACCGCTTTGAGCTTGCCAGTGACTTCATTTTTAGAACGCTCTTGTGCAGAACGTATGCTGGATTCTGTACTGATTTGTAAGGCATGAATCTTGCCATCACGATTTTGTGCGATAAGCTGTCTGAAAGAATCATGCACTTGTATTTTCTGTTCTGGACTTAAAAATGAGTAATTGTAGGGAACAAGCTCATAGTAAGCGTAACATTCCCCATCTTTATTCCAGACGAGATTGTTTTCAATGTATTTAATTGGATATGCCATAAAATTCACTCCTAACTGCTGTAATGGCTTCTTGTGGCTGGTTTCTATCAAGCGTTACTTTTTTCCCTGCATAGGTCAGCTTTGGTCGCAGTGCATAAGCAATGACAGACTTCAAAAATCCATAGGGCTTTTTACCATCAAAGGTTTTTGTAGACATAAACCATGTGAAAGCCAAAGGAATCCCAAAGTATTTGAGAAATGCTCCCTCAATCATGGAAAGAGGTGGCAAGTTGCCAAGTATCATAACCGCAATCAGTGACACAACAAACCATGTCATTTGCGTAAAGGTTATGGGAAACGGAAGTCTAAAATCATTGATAGAATACAGTACCTTTTCCACAGACCAGATACTGGTATAGCTTCGTATTTTCTTCATAAAATCAAACCTTTCATAAAAAATAGGGATAGTCTTTTGACTACCCCGTAAACTAGAAAATCTGCCAGTAATCATGTACCGACAGATTTAATAGGCGATTTCAAAAATCCCGTGATTGGTTGAAATAAACATTCCCGAAAGTTCTAAATCCCGACCATAGGCTTCATAATCAATATAGTTTTGAAGACTGGCTGGCACTTCGCCTAAAGCACCCGTTTCTTCAATGTAATAGCGTGCCACATCAGACATATCATCACAATCGGAATGAATGATAATATCTTCTTGATATTCGCTTAGTTCTTCAATGCTTGAAAAATGGGATAACAGAGCCGATAACTCTGATTGTAATTCTTCGGGTAATTCCGATACCATTTCCCATAGTCGATTGAGTTCGCCAATGGAAGTGTATTCGTCAACCGTAAATGGTAACTCGTAGTCGTGAATGGCATATTCCTCATATTCATCATTTAAGCCGATTTTTTCCTTGACTTCCTCAAAATCAATGGGAAAGTTAAACCACGCACCGACCAATTCGCCCTCATTGTATTTGCCTAAGTTAGCAATATAAACTTGCATATCGTCCATGTACTCACGTCCTTTCTTTGTAGAGCTTCAAAAATTCCTACCGCACTTCGTTTGGTGTACCATTCTTTTGCGGAACATAAGAAAACCACTTATATTCCACAAAAGAACGGTTTAATTTAAGCACCAATAATGCGATTAAATAGCTCTAGTAAAATGTCTTTTACTCCAGCAGCGTTGAAGACTAAGCCCACCGCAATAATCGCAATGATGAGAAAGCCAATGAGTTTACTGAACTCACGCTTGAAGCCAAGATACAAGCCAATCACAACGATTGCTAGAAGTACCAGTGATTGAGCGTTTGATAGAAACCAGTTATAAAGGTTTTGTCCAAAATTCATAAAAATGTTCTCCTCTCTATATTCAATGAATTTGTATTTGAGTTATTTTTTTGTTGTTATCACGTCCTGTTCTTTTACCGCCTGTTGCTTTAAAATCTGCTTATGTCGGTCTGTCAGTTTAGCATGGTCGAGAATGTCTTTCACAAACTGCGTCTGATTGAGTTCATCAAGTTTAATCGCAACCTTTAAGGTCGGGGCGACTTGATGAGAAAGCCAGTTCAGCGTCCGCTGGAAAGAGTAAGGCTCTGGTTTTGTGGTTAGTTTTAATCGTTCACGGTTGTTTCCAATAAACCAAGCCCATTCTTCATTGAGTTTCCAATCAGAACGAGGTTTTGAATCGTCTTTATCTACAAAACGGATATACCGATTGATAATCTTAAAAGCAGTCTTTTCGGGATTGTCATAGACGAGTAAATCACGTATTGCATAATAGGCACGCTCATTTTTCAGCCGAATTTCAAAACGATTTTTTACTTCTGCGTCTTCAATCGGAATGCCATTTTTCTTGTACTGTTCATAGTCCTTTTCATAGATACAGAAATAGACTTCGCTTTGTAATGAACCGATATAGAGTGTATTTCCCATACATTCCTTTTCATCTTTGCGTACCAGCTCCCCACTGCGATAGCTTTTGAAACTACGAAATACGGATATACATTCTTCCAGTCGGCATTTTTCAGTGAGTACAGGGATATTCAAAATCCCTGTTTTATCGTTGATGGCAAGGTCAAGGCGTTTCATTACACCGCCAGCCACCAAAGCTTCCATAAAGAACTCATACCAGCTTCTTTGTTGTGCCAGAAGATAGCTTTCAAATTGCCGACACCCACGACCTTTCAATTCAACCAGAACTCCTTTGTCCAGTTCATGGGAGCAGAGGACGAATATATCGCCTAAAGCATAATGCTCTGAATAAGAATAGAAACCATAGTCCTCATAAAGAAAATAGGACAGTTTCAGTTGTAAGATGTTTTCGACCACATGCTGTACGTCTGTTGTTGGAAAGCGAATCCTTACATAATCAAACAGCATTTCAAGGGGAGCGTCGGGATTAAAGCGTTCCAGAGCTTCAAAAAGAGATTGCTGTAAATCCTCTGATGGTTTGACTTTGCCTGTTTCAATATCGCTTAGATACTGCCTTGTAATGCCAGTGGCAATAGCCAGTCGGTTTTGAGACAATCCATAAGCCAAGCGTTTTTCTTTTAACTGCTGGTTCAAAGTTTGTTTATTCAGCTCAATTCCTCCAATCAAAAAAGGTATGTCAACTATTGAAGCTCATTTGACATACCTTTAAATTTTGTAAATCCCTTGTAACCAAAGGATTTTCTACTATTTTTTTGACTGCTTCTTGTCGATTTGTACCCCCCTGTTAGATGCGGGGGGTTAAGTGCTGGCATGGCTGTCGCCACACCAGCCAGCAATCAGTCCACACCTGCGACTTTCGCTTCGCACGTCGCCTGCGTGTCCTGTCTGCTGTTGGATAAACTTTTGATTTCCTCTAAAAAGTCATGCCCTTTTGGTACAAGGGGAGTATAAAACTCCGATATGACACTTGTTCCTACATCTACATAGCCCCGACCTTTGATTTGTTTTAAGAAGAAATCCTTTTGTACATCACTGCCAAACATCATGCCATAGCCCATTTCAGACATACGACCTAAAGCCACTCTGAAATTAAATTGGTCACGGATTCCGTCACCTAAATATTTTGCGTCTGGACGTTGACAAGCCAGTATTAAAAAGAATCCAGCTTGACGACCTAACATGACAATCTGTTTGAGCTTGTTCAAGACTGCTGTATTTTCCTTTGTTCCCAGCATTTCCATAAAGGCAACGTACTCATCAAAGATAAGAAAGTTTGCAGGAAGCCCTAAATAGGCATAGTTTTCGCCTGTTTTATAGTTTTCCATCTGCTTCATATCCTCACTGCGTTTCATCATTTCTTCATAAAATGTATCAATGCAGGAAAGCAAGTCTTCTTTTCTGTAGTAGACATTTGCCATCACAGAACCTAAGTCCGCAAGGTCAGAATTTTTCGGGTCAAGAATATACAATTTTGAATCCGTATGAAGCAAGGCTTCAATCAGTGTCAGTATAAAGTAAGTCTTACCGCCACCTGTACCACCAGCTATGAGCATGTGAGGGAGCTTGTCATATTCCCACCATACGTTTTTCATTAAGCAAAGCTTCCCATCTTTGGCTTGTACTTCATCAATAGAAATACGACTGGCTATAGTGTCATAGAGCAAAGTATATTCCACATAGGAATCCTTTAACTCTTTATCCGTCAGCTCACAGTACAAACCACTCTCTAATTTCTTTTCCAAGTGTAAGAGTTGGTCTTGATATTTTCCCAGCGTGATTTCCACCTGTATCTGTATCAAGCCATTTTTAAGGCGATAATACATTTTAGGGAAGTAGGTTATCTTTTCCTTTGTACGACCAGCACTATCTTTAAAGAAACCCTCTGTTTTGACCTGTTCAGATTCATACCACTTGTTTTCAAGTATCATCTTTGCCAGTTTTTGACGGTGGTAGAGTTGTTTAACCTTATCATAGCGATACCGCTTGAATAGAAACGCTACCAGCAAGCAGATAAGAATTGCGACACTGAAACTGATAATTAAATAGGGAATGTCAATCTTATCTGCTTGGGATAGGTTAAAATCCTGCCAGTTGATCTGCTGGATTGTCTTCACATGAAACAGCCCGACAACCAGCAGGAAAACAGGCAGGAGTGACGCTATCGTAAAATGAAAGACTAAATCTTTATCTGATGGACGAATCCTTTTACCACGCTGTTTCATGCGTAAAATACTCCTTTCTACCTAGCGACTATTTGTCTTGTGTCGGTTCTTTCTTTGCTTGTGGTTGAGCTTTGAATGAACTAGAATCCTTTGTCAGCACAATATCGTCTGCCTTGATATACCAGTCAACATCTGCTCCTTGATAGGTGGCAGTAGCAACGGTGTCCGCAATGGGATTGATAAGTTCCACCCGTGCGTTATATTCAAACTCTTTCAAAGGCACGCTGGCAGGAATACTTACTTGAATCATGCGTCCTTGTCCTTTGGATTTTAAGTCATAGGTACGTTCCTTGATTTCATCTGAAACCGACCCGTCTTCATTTTGGATTCTCACTTCACGACGTAGAGCAGAGAATTTCAATTCTCCAAAAGTCGTGTCTTTATCTAATACAATGCCATTTGCTAATCTCATCATTTTTCCTCTCTTTCTTTATTCTTTTACCATGTCATCAGCATGTAAAAGGTAATTTGTAAAACCACGAGTGCCTATTTTATAACCCTCCGCGGTAATACGTGGATTGACTAACTTCACACGTTCCTCAAAGCCGAAATGCTTTTCGCCAGCTTCAGCAGGAAGCACGACCACAATATCATCTGCTCTTTGAACGCCAGAGTATAGGTTATAGCTTCTTGATAAGACGGTTAGTTGTCCATTGATTCTTCGCTGTACGACTTTATCCTCGCCAGCAAATTCTAAATTGCCGAATGTTTTTTCCATGTTTGGAATTACAAATTTAAGTTCCATATTTTTACCTATCCTTTCTTTTTTGTGGTTGAATGAATCTCAATTTGATTGACGGTCTTACACGGTGGAGAACGACCTTTATTTTCCTGTTTTTCTGGTTTCGTAATATCACTTCCTTTCAAAATTGGATAAAAAAATAGACGTTCATTCTTGAACGCCTAAATAAGAAAAAGGAGTGTCTTTTTTCAAAACTCTCCTTTCATTCATTATATTATCGCCTTCCTATACCTAATATAGAAATTCTTTAATACCTCACTGTATATTAAACTTTTATTTTGATTACTTTTTCATGTCTATTTCTCAGTATTAACTTGTCTGTATTTTCACTCAGAATTTTTGGAGTGTGGTTAGCAATATTATCCGTTAGTTTATCAGTTCCATATCCCACGCCATAAGACTTAATTTCATCAGAAGTTGCAAATTGGTATTTGATAGAGTCTTTATCTATGAGATTTCTGAATAACTCCTCTTGATTATCTGTCAATCTAACTTCAACAACATCTGCTAAAAGTAACTCATAATGATTAAACACATTGCCATATTCAATATTCGTCATATGTCTTCCACAATATTTATACGATAAATCTCCAAACTCATTTTTATCTAAAATACTTGTTGAAAATACTTCCTCAAAAAACTCTCTGCTAAGGTCATTTATATTCTCTCTATATGGGGTTTTATCAAATCTTTTCACAAATTTCCTCAAATATTTACTCTTAACCAATAATCTATAATCTCTTTTTGTGATTTTATCTACTGGAATTCGGTTATCATTCTCAACTGGAATATGTTCTGCTAGATAGTTTGCTTCTTCTATTTTGAATTTGTAAGCACCACCGACTGGCTGATATTTTTTTGTTCTAGTATTCTGCACTAAAAAATATCGACCATCAATTTTTATTCTATATAAGTAAGCAAAAGAAATTCTAATATGTGTATCTTTTTGTATTAAACCAGCTCTTAATAATTTTCGTTGAGTCGATTTCCAATTCTTATTATCGGTCAAATCAACAATGCTTGGAAAAAGATATGGAAGCAGAAATCCTGCTACTAAACCTCCTAAAGTTGAACCAATAGAATATTCATTAATTTCAAAATAGATTATGCATAGTATTCCTATAATACAAAGAATTAATAATGATAGCATTTTTAATATTTTTGTGCTGTAACTATATTCTCTCAAATCAACTTCCTCCAATGGGAACATCAACATGTCCAATACCAACGCATACCCCGTTTTTTATCAAATAGCATTCAATATAATGTTCACCAATGAATTTGGAATTCTCTGTAATTTCATTACCTCTGTTATCTTGAATTTGACCACGTATATCATTACGACGTTCTGCTTCAGTCCCTACATTTAAAACTTTCCATAAAATCTTATCGTAGGACGGACAATTAGTATAGCCAATTTTACATTTAATAGAAAAGTTATGTGGTATAAATCTTTTAAGTATCGGTGCAAATTTATCTAAATAATCTGAAATTGGCATTACTGAGAAGCCGTTACCAGATACTTTACAATCAATTGTTACATCATATTGTTCATAAATGGGATACATATTTTCAATAAATTCTTCCGTATCATCAAAATCGTACGCTTTACTTACACTATAACTTTCTTTTACTGTTGACGAATATAATTCATTCCAATAAGAGTGATTAAAGAATTTCGACCAAGCATTTATAGCATCTTTATACGTGCAATCTTCATCAAATAGTATTTCTAAATTCTGCAAATTGGTTTCTAAACGACTTTTCCAATTTCTCATTCTTTGATAGTCAATTTCTCGAGTTACTAATGGTCTTCCATTGTCTACTGGAGCTGCAATCTCCAAATATAGACTCAAACGATTTACAATAGCTTCCATAGTATAGTAGAATATTTCATCTAATCGAGAATAATTTGAGTTAAGTTTTTCGGCACTTAAGATGGTTT
Organism: Pisciglobus halotolerans; assembly: GCF_900113675.1. Lineage (GTDB taxonomy): Bacteria > Bacillota > Bacilli > Lactobacillales > Carnobacteriaceae > Pisciglobus > Pisciglobus halotolerans. Next base: position 2,603 of record NZ_FOQE01000031.1, on the reverse strand, counting down.
GAATTAAACCACTTGGCATGTTCGCCCAAGATTCTCTTGATCTGCAGAACATTTTTGATAATCTAATAACTTTCCTTAAGTCATCTCCTGCATTTTTTATTTCTTCGTTAAACCACTCTTCTAGTGACTTAATATGCCTAACTGACCACTCTGAACCAGCATGTTCGTAAGTATATTCATCATCCCATGAATACTCTTTATATCTTTTAAAAATGGCAAAATCTACATGATAACCTGTTGAGCTATACTTTAAACGTACACAACTTGTTTTTACCTCAGGTTCTTCTGCAAATTGTTTAGTTTTTCTTTCTAATGCGTTTGCGACTATATTTCTGGTTGCAAGAGGTCCTAAATTATTGAGGTTATCTGATTCAAATACTATACCAACATCTATATCATAATCACTTTCGTCATTTTGTGTAATAGTGTGCATAGCCATGCTACCTTGAATTCTTTCCTCAGCAATTTTATAATCTTTATTTTTTTCTTCGTTATATTCTATCAATCCATCCTTTAGTCTCTTAATATTTAATTTTCGTTTTTTCCTTAATTCATTTTGTTCCTTTGCTGGCAACACAACCTTTGTTCTATAAAATTTATTGAATTCTTTTGAACAATCATACATTTATCAGCCCTCCTTTTATTACTATTTATTTATTTTTCATGAAGATACTTTATTCATTATACTCTACAGGTATTCAATGCCATAGACCATAAATCTTATTGGACCCAAAAAATTAATTAGCGATTAACTTTTGATATACTTAAATTCTATCAATCATTTCTTGTGTCTCCGCACTCTATATCAATTACTATAGAAACATTGATATAGTTTTTAATCTCTTTATTTCTGATTTTATCCCCCTCACCAGTAAAGACGATATGCTTGTAAAAGTGCTTGAAATAAAGGATTTCTACGAATCTGCTCGTTGTAGCAACACAATAGTCTCTACATGTGGTGTTTGCGGGAATAAGTCAACAGGTTGTACTTGTTTGACGTCATAGCCGCCTTCTGCCAATAATGCAAGGTCTCGTGCTAAAGTAGCTGGGTTACAGCTGACATACACCATTTTTGTCGGTTGCATTTGCAATACTGCATCAATGAACTGTTTTTCCAATCCTTTGCGTGGCGGGTCAACAACCAGCAAATCAGCTTCACGTTTTTCTTTGCTCCATTCCAACATGATGTCTTCTGAAGCGCCAACTTGATACTCAACGTTATCGATGCCGTTCATTTCAGCATTGAGTTTGGCATCTGCAACAGCGGGTTCAATGATTTCGATACCATACACTTTTTTCGCTTTCTCAGCCAAAGCTAACGTGATCGTTCCGATACCGCAATAAGCATCAATGACGGTTTCATCGCCTTTTAGGTCAGCAAAATCTAGTACTTTTTGGTATAGCTTTTCTGTTTGTGTAGGATTCACTTGGTAGAAAGAACGATGAGAAATCTCAAATGTATGTCCCATCAGCTTGTCTTTGTAATGATCTTCCCCATGTAAAACGATAGCATCGTTACCCAAGATCGTGTTCGTTCGTTTTGTATTGATGTTTTGAACGATACTGACCGTTTCGGGAACAGCTTCCAAGATATCAGGAATGATTTTGCTTTTCGGAAATAGTTTTGCTGTCCGTGTTACCAGCACGATCATGATCTCGCCCGTGTAATAACCGCGTCGAACCATAATATGGCGCAAATTACCGATATTTTCTTTCTCATTATAAGGTTTCACACCATATTTGCGCATCACATCTCTTACAGCTAAAATCGTTTGATCGATTTTAGGATCTTGAATATAGAAGTTTTCGATGGGAACTAAGTCGTGGCTATTTTTTCTAAAAAAGCCTGTGGTCAACTGTCCCTCAATTTTACGAACAGGAATCTGTGCTTTATTACGGTAACCCCATGGATCTTTCATTCCTAATGTATCTAGGACCGGTACATCTGGCATTTTAGCGATGCGTTTCATAACATTCTCAACTTGCTGTTTTTTAAAGTCCAGCTGAGCTTGGTACCGAATGTGTTGAAGAGGCGCGATGCCGACTCGTGTATAATTATCGTTTTTTACAGGAACCCGGTCTTCACTAGAAGTCAATTGCTTCAATACTTTCCCATAGCCGAAAGACTTACCTGTCTTCAGGACTTTGATGTCCATTTTTTCACCGGGCAAAGCATTTTCGATGAATAAGGGGTAGCCGTTGATTTTGGCAACTCCTAGTCCTTCAAATGTCAAATCTTCAATCGTGACTGTATACTGTTCATTTTTCTTTACCGGCAGTGCTTGATTTGTTTTCATTGTTTTCTGCTCCTTTCATTCAAAAAGCTTTTAATTTTGAATGAACTGTTTTTTCATTAGAGACTTAGCTGAATTTGAACGATTGCAATTGGTCTTGTTTTTCATTTCCTGTCGCCTCTCGATCTCGCTCCGCATTGTTCTGGCTCTTGCGATTTTAATCGCTTAGAGGCAGGATAGTGCTACCGATAACGGTTTCGCTTTTTGGGCTTTTTCCGCATCCTAGTAGTTGAGTTGCGCTCCCCAGAGTTCTCCGCCTAACTTGTAACATCCGCACAACCGCTCCGCTGGGTTGCTTGCGTTGTTCCT
>NZ_FOQE01000056.1 GCF_900113675.1 Pisciglobus halotolerans | reverse complement strand
CATCCTTTAATCAATGCAGGGGTAGTCAGTCCCAGTCGGTTGGCTGTTTCTCGATAGGTCAACTCTGTTCTTGAATACAACTCTACCGCATCTAATTTAAATTGAACAGTATAATCCCTGTTCGTTGTCCGTCTCTGTAACCCTTCTTCACCAAACTCTTGATAAACTTTCACCCAATCACGTACTTGGCCGTAGCTTTTAATGCCATGTTTTTCAGCTAGAGAGGCATATCCGCCAAAACCTTTGATGTACTCCTTCACGACCATTCTTTTAAATTCAAAGCTATATTTAGCCATAAAAAATGACCTCCAAATGTTAGATTTTTGGTCTAACATTTGGGGGTCAGTATATCTTTTTTATAGGATGGCTGCCTTTTTTCAAATTATTGTTGGTTCATTTCTAGTAATAATGGTTGTTGAACCATGGTACGTTTTGTTGTGAAGTTGCGTTTTAACCAGTAGTAAGAGAAAACGAGCGGAACCAAAGCACCAAACCAAGCGAGCGGGCTGGAAAGGCTGACGCCTAAGAAGCCGAGTGGACGAGATAGTACAACAGCTACGATAACACGTGAAACCAATTCCATCACGCCGGCTGCAGTCGGTGCAGTACTTTTTCCGAAGCCTTGTAAAGTGTAGCGGTAAATGAATAGCAAGGCTAGTAAAAAGTAGAAGGTAGCATTCGTTAAGAAATAAGTTTGGACCATGTCAAAGATTTCTGTGCTGCTTTCTCCAACATAAAGCGTAGCGATCTTTCTACCAAATAATACCATTGCTGCACCCATGACAACACTGTAAGTGAGAACAAGTTTGATGATTTTGTTGACGCCCTCCCAAATGCGATCCAATTTGCCTGCTCCGAAGTTTTGAGCGGTATAAGTGGCCATTGTGACACCAAAAGAGTTCAACGGCATGGTTGCGATTCCGTTGATTTTTTCAGCCGCTGTCGTTGCAGCGACGGCACTAGCACCTAAGCTGTTCAACGTGATTTGAATCGCGATTCCGCCAAAAGCAATGATCGAGCTTTGGAATCCCATCGGCAGACCAAGGCGAAGATGCTCGTTGATCTCAGCTTTGCTTAGTTTCCAATCTTCTTTATGAATACGCAGAATCGGAACCTTTTTCCAAATGTAAACCAAGCAAAGAGCGCTGGCAATCAATTGTGCAATAACAGTAGCATATCCAGCTCCGGCTACACCTGTATGCAAGCCAAGAATGAATACATAGTCTAAAACGACATTGATGATCGAAGCTGCAGCAAGAAACAATAGCGGTGTCCGGCTGTCACCGATCGCACGCAACACATTTGATAACAAATTGAAGAGAACAGAAACGCCGATGCCGGCAAAGATAATAACAAGATAAGCATAAGCATCATCAATCAAGTTAGCAGGTGTTCTCATAAATTCAAGGATCGGACGTGTAAGCAAGGTAGCGAAAAAAGTTAACACAATGGTAAAAACAGCACTAATGATAATGCTTGATGCTAAGTTGCGGCGGATCGCTGCAAAGTCTTTCTTACCAAAACGCTGTGCTGTTAATACAGAAAGACCAGCCGTCAAACCGATCGCCAATCCGATGATCAGATTACTGATGCTGCCTGTAGAACCAACAGCCGCAAAAGCATCTACACCGATCGTCCGGCTAACGATAAAGGTATCTGCCATACTATAAAACTGTTGAAAAATATTGCCTAATAACATTGGTAAAGTAAATAAAATAATTAGTTTTAGTGGGTTTCCTTTAGTCATATCTTGTCCCATTATATCAATACCTCCAAAAAAAATAATCATAGGGAATAAATGCAAAACAAATGAAATTCAGTCATCTCTTTTTGAGCACTTTGCCTAGTATAGGGAGATTTTCTGAAAATACAAGACTGTTTTCAATCTTTTTTTGTGACATTTTTTTAACAAAAAAAACTCATTATATTGTTAGCCGCTTACATTGTTTTGATATCAGAATTCGTTGATGTAACAGATTTTTTTGAAAATGCACTAAAATTCAAATATTAAAACAACGTAATGGAACGATGAATAGACCTTCATTTTTTCACAAATTTTTTTAGGATTGTTTTCATATCTAAAGAAAGAAGATTTTTTATAGGGGGAAACAGCAAAATAGTCATCTGCTATTTTTTGCCTTAAACTAAAAGAACGAGAATCTCTATTGATAGAAGATAGAGAAAGGAGAGAAAGCTGATGTTGTCTCTATTGAGTCATTTATCAACGGTGTTACTTTTGCTTGTTGCAGCAGGCTGTCTTGTCATCTTATCGAAATCAGCTGATTACCTCGTTGATCAAGCAGTGAAGTTATCAAAGATTTGGCATTTATCTCAAATCGTTATTGGAGCGACCGTCGTTTCTTTAGGGACAACATTGCCTGAATAGCATTGTCTTCCATTGCAGCCCTTCAAAAGAACGGCGGGTTTGTATTGGGGAATGCAGTAGGTTCAGTTATCGTCAATACTGGGCTTACTTTAGGGCTCGCTGCTGTTTTTGGTAAAATAATAATGGACCGAAAAACTTCTCAAAAGTTGAATCTATTGGTAATGGCAGTATTGCTTCTGATCTTGCCGACCATCCCTTATAAATTTGGTTCTGCACACGGCAAATTGCCGCAATGGTTAGGTTTTATATTTTTACTGCTAGTCCCTGTGTATCTATTCTTTTTGATCAAACAAGAAAAAAATAAAAATAGCAAAGAAGAAAAGAAAGAAGTAGACAACCACAAGAAAGCGTTCCTATTGCTCGGGAAAATTATTGTGGCAGCTGGAATCATTTCAGCAAGTGCTTCTTTGTTGGTTGATTCTGTTGAAGTGATTGCTTCAAGAGCAGGTATATCAGATGTGATCATTTCTTCAACGGTCGTATCTCTTGGAACAGGTCTGCCAGAGCTGAGTACCGTCCTATCGTCTGCGAAGCGAAAAGAGGCAAGTTTAGCTTTAGGTAATATTTTGGGTTCTAATCTATTGAACATCTTATTAGTTTTAGGGGCTGCAGTTGCTCTAACGCCAAAAGGAATCAAAATTACCACAAGTTTTTACTTGATCCACTTTGCTGCTTTAAGTTTGATTGTAGGTGCCTTTCGTTTCTTTGCTTATCGAAACAAGGAAAAAGCTATTAGCAAATGGGAAGGAGCAATTTTGATTGGTCTGTATATCGGCTATTTAGCTGCTAATGTCATGAGTGTTTTGAAGGGGTAAAAAGGTTATGACATATTTCCCTTTTTGAGTTGTAGTTTGAATCGTGTTCTGATACAATGACGAAAGCAAAGTCCTTTTAATTTGATCCAGAGAGTTCAAGAAGGGTAACAAATCGAATATATTTGATACCTTAGGTCCTTTTGCGAAAAAATAAGTAAAAAGGGCATTTTTTTATGCCTAAGGAGGAAAATAAGTATGGTCAACCATCAACAAGAACTACTATTAGGAGTAGAAGATAAGCCGCCAGTAGGCAAAGGATTACTGCTTAGTTTTCAGCACATTTTTGTGATGTTTGGTGCAACGATTTTAGTGCCGATGATTTTGGGGATGCCGGTTTCCGTAGCTTTATTCGCAAGCGGAATCGGAACACTGATTTATCAAATCGCAACAAAAGCAAAAGTTCCCGTTTATCTAGGTTCTTCCTTTGCCTATATCACTGCAATGTCAGTCGCAATCGAGAAAATGAATGGAGACATCAGCGCTGCTCAAACAGGAGTTGTGATGGTCGGATTGGTTTATGTTATTGTCTCAGCATTTGTAAAGCTGTTGGGAACAAAGTGGATCGATAAGCTGCTGCCGCCGATCGTGATCGGTCCAATGATCATTGTGATTGGGCTGGGCTTAGCGGGATCAGCAGTTCAAAACGCCGGTTTCGTGTCAGGCGGCGATATTCGTCCTGTTTTTGTCGCTATCTGTACCTTTTTGATCACAGCCTTCGTCAATACCAAAGGAAAGGGTATTTTTAAAATTATTCCTTTCCTAGTGGGTATTATTGGCGGTTATCTTGTTGCTGTCTTTTTTGGACTGGTTGATTTTACACCTGTAAGAGAGGCAGCTTGGTTTGCACTGCCGGAATTTTACTTACCATTTAAAACCGGTCACTTCGAGCATTATAATTTATACTTCGGACCAGAAGCTTTGGCGATTATTCCAGTCGCGCTTGTGACTATCTCAGAGCACATCGGCGACCATACCGTCCTAAGCAAAGTTTGCAAACGACCTTTTTTGAAAAATCCCGGCTTGCATCGCACGATTTTAGGAGATGGTTTGGCAACGACTGTTTCTGCTTTCATCGGGGGACCAGCAAACACTACGTATGGTGAAAATACTGGCGTGATCGGGATGACAAGAATTGCTTCAGTTTCAGTGATCCGTAATGCAGCATTGATTGCCATCTGCATGAGCTTTTTAGGTAAGTTCACAGCTTTGATCTCCACGATTCCAAATGCCGTCCTTGGCGGGATGTCCATCTTGCTGTATGGCGTAATTGCAAGTAATGGTTTGAAAGTCTTGATTGAAGAACAAGTAGACTTTGGTAAGACACGCAACTTGATCATTGCCAGCTCGATGCTTGTTTTAGGATTAGGCGGTGCAACGCTTGAATTAGGCAGCGTCATCTCTCTATCGGGTACAGCTTTAAGTGCATTGGCCGGCATCATCTTGAATCAAGTGTTGCCAAAAGATACGGTAGCTGCTAAAGAGAATGAAACAGCTCAAGAAAGTGAAACAGCTAAAAAGACGACATTAGCAAATGAATTAAACTAAATCGAATTGAAGAAAAAGCCCTAGAGCCGCTCTAGGGCTTTTTTACACAATAAAAAAGAGCTCACTTGTTCATAGGACAGACTTCTGTGAACAAGCTGAAAGGGGAAATGCAGTAACTTGTTCATAGAGCAGGTTTTTGTGAACAAGTTGAGAGACGAAAAGCACGAACTTGTTCATAGAGTAGGTTTCTGTGAACAAGTTGAAAGGGGAAAAGAGCTCACTTGTTCATAGAGCAGATTTCTGTGAACAAGTTGGGACGAAAAATGCGGTAACTTGTTCATGGGGTAGGTTTCTGTGAACAAGTTGAGGCAAGAAAGGTTCTTTTGCCTGACTATTTCAATGTTACAAAATGACCAACATTTGAAAAGTAAGACAAAGCACGCACTCTGTGTTACCCTGTATGAAAAATAGGTTGACAAAGCAATAGACTCAGGTAAACTAGAACTATCAATCAATTATTGGAGTAGATAGAGATGAAGACAAAAGAAAAGGTATTACAATACTTAACACAACACAAAGGAGAAGTTATTTCAGGTCAGGAAATGGCTGATAACTTAGCGCTTTCTAGGACTTCTATTTGGAAAGCGATTCGGTCTTTGCAAACTGAAGGATTCAAAGTAGAATCGATCACGAATAAAGGGTATCGACTTGCGACTGATCCGGATCAATTGTCTAAGGCGATTCTGTTACCAATGTTAAACGAGCAGCCGGATGTGCTTGAGGTTTATCCTACGATTGGCTCGACGAATGATGCTGCAAAAGCACTTATCAATGAGCGTCCTATTATTCATAAGGGGATTTTGGTCGCTGAAGAACAGACGAAGGGTAGAGGACGCCTTGGTCGCCAGTTTTATTCGCCGAACCAAACAGGACTATATATGAGCTTGATTTATCAAAATAAGCAGGCAGCCAATGCAGCTGCTCTGACGACGGCCGCGGCTGTAGCAGTTTGTCGGGCAATTGAAAAGTTAACCAACAAACAACCGGTGATCAAGTGGGTCAATGATCTCTTTCTAGATGGACGCAAAATTTGCGGCATTTTGACAGAAGGGATTTTAAATCTGGAAACTGGAACGATTGATTCAGTTATAGTGGGGATCGGACTAAATGTTAGGCATGCTGAAATGGTCCCTGAAGCGTTTCAGTCGATCATAGGTTCTTTGTTTGGAAAAGAAGAGACGACTGTGACAAGAAATCAACTGGCAGCTGAAATCATCAATCAGCTGGATGTGCTTTATGAAGCATTGGATCAAACTGATTATTTAGACGAGTATCGCAAACGCTGCTTTGTGTTGGGACAGAAAGTGTATTTTAATGAGAAAAAACAAAACATGAGCGGTATAGCCGAAACGATTGATGACGAAGGCGGTTTAGTTGTCAAACTGGACAATGGCCAAATAAAGACATTGCGTTACGGTGAAATCAGCATCAAGTTAGGAGAAAAAGGATGAAATTGACAACAGGCGAAATCACTCAAATCAGCCTACTAGGCGCATTATCATTTATCAGCGGGTTCGTTCTGATTCCACTAGGTCCAGTACCGTTTACCTTGCAAACTTTATTCGTATTGCTGACGGGTCTGCTATTGAATCCGAGGGCTGCCTTCCTAAGTCAGTTGCTTCACTTGCTTTTAAAACTGTTGGTTGGCGGCGGACAATCTTTTTTGAGTCCAAGTTTCGGTTTCTTATTTGGTTTTATTGCGGCCGCGACAGTGATGGCTTATTTGCTGACGAAGCAGAACAACGGCTTATCTTCTTATATCATGGCAGCTGCTGTAGGAAGTCTTGCTATTTACTTGGTAGGCCTGCCGTACATGGCGGCGATTTTAAATGGTTACTTGGGCGCCGGCTATTCTATTACTAAAATCTTTTGGATGGGAATGGGTCTATTCATTCCGGGAGATTTGCTGAAAGCAGGACTGGCGGTCGTGATCGCGATTCGCTTAAAGAAACATATTCCAGCCTTGCCTTAAACTTTTTGCAAAACGCTTCGCTAATCAAATGAATAGCTAAAAGTGCCCGAAAGACGTATGATAAAAGGGAGAAATAGTCTATTTTTTAGGAGGGTTCCTTTTGATTACATTAGAAAATGAAGAACTATTAGTGGAGATTTCGCCTCATGGGGCAGAATTGCAAAAAATTTATAGTAAAAAAGATGAGATCGATTATTTATGGAGTGGGGATGAAACTTATTGGGGAAGACATGCACCGATTTTGTTTCCGATTATTGGTCGTTTAAATGAAGATAAGTATAAAAAAGGTGATGAAATCTACGAATTGTCTCAACATGGATTTGCAAGAGACAAAACATTTGAAGTGGAAGGGACTTCAGATGAAACAGCTATTTTTACCTTACAACAAGATGATGACACACTTGACCATTATCCATATGAATTTAAGTTAACAGTAACCTATACATTGATTGGGAAATTGTTATCTGTTGATTTTAAAGTAGAAAATCAGTCAGAAGAACGTATGCCGTTTTCTATTGGCGGACATCCTGCATTTAATGTGCCATTGAATGGGGAAGGCAACTATGAAGATTACACGATCAGCATCAGTCCTAAACATGAGGCTCAGTATTTTGAAAGTGATCCAGTACCTTTTCGCAGTGGCAGCAAGAGAATTTTGGAAGCAATGAAAGATGGCATCTTGCCGCTAAACCACGAAACATTCCGCAATGGTTTGATTATTATAGACGAACCTAAAGTAGACATGGTGACGCTAGCCGGGCCGGAAAACAAACATGGCGTAACGTTAAACGTTGGGGAATTTCCTTATTTTTGCTTATGGACAAAAGAACAAGGAGACGCTCCGTTCATCTGTATCGAACCTTTCTTCGGCCTACCTGATATTGCTGGCGAAATCGGCCAATTAGAAGACAAAGGCGGTATTATACTACTGGAAGAAGGCGAAGAAAGACAACTAGGCTTTACAATGGAGATGTTTTAAATAATAATATCTGTTCCTATAAAGCAAAAAAAGCATTGTGGCTTGTAGTGACCCCCAAATATTAGACTTTTTTGAAGTGGAGAAATCCACTTCTTTTTTTCTACTTTTATCCGCAAGAAACTTCTAACCCTAAGCGGCGTTCTGAATTTCTTTACGATAGTCGATTGGACTCATCCAATCGAGTTTCCGTTTGATTCTTCTGTGATTGTAATAGTCGATAAATGTGACGATTGTTCTCTCTAGTTCTTCGTAGCTATGAAAAACTTGTCCATGATATACTTCTTGTTTCAAAAGACTAAAGAAATTTTCCATTGGTGAATTGTCCAAACAATTTCCTTTAC
>NZ_FOQE01000029.1 GCF_900113675.1 Pisciglobus halotolerans | reverse complement strand
GAAGAAACACAGCATTTTCCAAAGTTTCTCTCGTAAAGGAAATTGTTTGGACAATTCACCAATGGAAAATTTCTTTAGTCTTTTGAAACAAGAAGTATATCATGGACAAGTTTTTCATAGCTACGAAGAACTAGAGAGAACAATCGTCACATTTATCGACTATTACAATCACAGAAGAATCAAACGGAAACTCGATTGGATGAGTCCAATCGACTATCGTAAAGAAATTCAGAACGCCGCTTAGGGTTAGAAGTTTCTTGCGGATAAAAGTAGAAAAAAAGAAGTGGATTTCTCCACTTCAAAAAAGTCTAATATTTGGGGGTCACTACACGTCTGAAACCAGATGCGGGCTGTTTTTTGCGCCAGTTGTTTTCTAGAACACATTTAAACAGAATAGCTGGTGGTTGATGGTAACAGCTTTATTTTTCGGATACATGGAACTTCTGATGAAAAGGTATATAATAGGAACGTATGTTTAGATAAGGAGGTAAGCAGCATGCAACAAGAATTATCTGATGAGCTTTTCATATGCGGCGGCTGTAACGCCAAGATGGGACCTGGCGCATTAAGTCAGTTGTTAGAACAACTGCCAAAACAAGAAGATGCTGACTTTTTAGTTGGATTCGATTCTGCCGATGATGCCGCCGTTTATCGCTTAGATGAAGAAACGGCACTGATCCAGACACTCGACTTCTTTCCAACCATGGTTTCTGATCCTTTTTTATTTGGCGAGATCGCAGCAGCCAATGCGTTGAGTGATGTATTTGCGATGGGCGGACAAATTTTGACCGCAATGAATATCGTTTGCTGGCCAGAAACAAAGCCTACTGAAATGCTGGCCAAAATTTTGGCTGGCGGTGCTAAAAAAGTTCAAGAAGCTGGCGGATTGCTCGTCGGCGGCCATTCTATCCATGATTCTTTGCCCAAATACGGCCTTTCTGTGACCGGCAAAGTCCATCCTGATCATATTTACCGCAACGATACTTGTCAGGAAGGGGATATCCTGATTTTAACGAAGCCTTTAGGGACCGGCATCGTAACCACCGCCTACAGTGCAGGCGAGATGTCTAAAGACCAGTTTGACTTAGCTGCAGAATCAATGACAACATTAAATCGCTACGCAGCAGCATATTTAGCTGGCTATACCATTCACAGCTGCACCGACATTACAGGTTTTGGTTTATTGGGACATTTGGCTGAAATGCTGTCCGATCGTTTTGCTGCTACTTTATATGCTGACAGTATCCCTTATATTCCTGGAGCTTACACAGGTGCTCAGGCGTTTTTAACAACGGCTGGCGGACAACGCAACCGCAATCACCTAGCTGACGATGTTGATTTTCAAATAGATGACTTTGCCTTAGAAGAGATTTTATTTGATCCGCAAACGTCTGGCGGCCTGCTTGTCAGTCTTCCGCTTAACGAAGCTGCTGCTCTGTCAAAAGAACTGGAAACTCTCGGTCTGCCATGCGGCATCATCGGGGAAGTCACTGCGCGATCAGAAAAGAAAATCACAGTTGTTTGATCAATAAGATTCATTTATTTTTTAGGAGGGATAGTCCATGAAAAAAATCGATGCTGTAGGACAAGCTTGTCCTATACCGACCATTATGACCAAACGCGCTTTAAAAGAACACACGGGAGAAGATTTGCTTGTCAGCGTGGATAATGAGATTGCTACGCAGAATTTAAGCAAAATGGCTGAGCAACTCAAACTCCAAGCTCATGTAAATAAAATCAGCGCAGAATTGTATGAAGTTCTTATTTCTTCAGACAGCAAAGAGACAGTCTCTACTGAAGAAACCGCAAAGACTGAACGAGTGCCGAGCCAAGACTACATTGTCGTGCTGCATACCGATAGTATCGGCAGTGGCAATGAAGAACTAGGCCGAACGCTCCTGAAAAGTTTTATCTTTTCTTTGACAGAACAAGAAAAATTGCCAGCAAAAATGTTATTTTACAATGCTGGTGCTTTGCTGACAGTGGAAGATTCCCCTATTTTAGATGATTTGAAAGCTTTGGAAGAACAAGGTGTCGAGATCTTGACTTGCGGAATCTGTGTCGAGTTTTACGGGTTAAAAGACAAGCTGGCTGTTGGCGGGATCACTAATATGTACCGGATCGTTGAGCTTGAAAGCATTTATAAGACCGTGATGCCTTAATGAACCGAAAACATTATGGCGTTATCACCTTTCCCACTTCTCAAGCAGCAGCCGCGGCAGAGGCACAAGTCAAAGCAGCAGGCTATGAGTGTCGTTTGATCCCTATGCCAGAGCAAATTTCTGCTGGATGCGGTCTCGTCCTGCAAGTTTCCGTTGAACAAACGCTAGACATTCAAAAACAATTGAGAGACCGCCAGATTTCTTTAGAAGGAAGCTATGAAGTCTGGTTTGAAAACCGCAAAAAATTTGTCCAAAAAATGGAAGGATAATCATGTATTATTTCGATAACAGTGCAACAACACTTAAAAAGCCGTCTGGTGTCGCTGAAGCCGTCTATCATGCCATCGCTGACGAACAGTTGGGAAATCCAGCCCGCGGGAGCCATGATGCAGCTTTGAATGCTTTGCGTCTGACCGAATCTGTACGCCAGCAAGTTGCAGCGCTTTTCGGTGTCTGTGACGCTTCTCATGTCTCTTTTATGCCAAATGCAACCACAGCGCTCAATACAGCTATTCGCAGTCTCTTATCACCCGAAGATCATATCTTGACCACTGTGACAGAGCACAATGCTGTTCTGCGGCCGCTGTATCAACTCGAAGAACGCGGCGCAAAATTGTCTTTTGTACCTGTAGACGAAGATGGGATACTCCAATACCAAGCTTTTGAAGAACTATTGCGACCGGATACGCGTGCCGTAGTGATCAATCATGCTTCCAACGTCACTGGCAACGTTGTTGATTTAGACTGGATCGGACGCTTTTGCCAAAAGCATAGACTCCTGCTGATCGTAGATGCTGCTCAAAGTGCAGGGATCTTAGAGATCAATATGGAGCAGCAGCACATTGATGCCTTGTGCTTTACCGGCCATAAAAGTTTGTATGGACCTCAAGGAACTGGCGGCCTTTGCCTCGCCAGCAAAACGCATCAGCTAAAGCCTGTCTTTACTGGCGGCAGCGGCTTTCATTCATTTGACAAGCAGTTTCCAACAGACTTGCCCACTGTTTTTGAACCTGGAACGCAAAATGTTCATGGACTAGCTGGGCTAAAAGCTGGTCTCTCCTATGTCAATGAACATGGTCTGTCCGCACTTAGACAAAAAGTCAACAGCTTAGCCGCTGACTTTGCTCATCAAATCAAAACGATTCCCGGTGTGCAGTTGTATGGAAAGTATGAAGAACAAACCACTTCTCCCATCAAAATGGCTCGCGTCCCGGTCGTTTCGCTTAATTTGACAAACTGGTCTTCCGGCGATTTAAGTGATGCACTCTTCATGGATCATGATATCGCTGTACGTCCAGGTGCTCACTGTGCCCCTTTGATCCACCAAGCACTGGGCACAGAAAAACAAGGTATGGTTCGCTTCAGCTTTTCTTCTTTCAACACCACAGAAGAAGTAACCCACGCCGTTAAAGCTCTGCAAGAATTAGCTAAAGAAAGTATGTGACTTACCTACACCGTCTATAAAACAAAATAGGATAAGGTAAGACTCGTTCGTGACGATTCTTTTCCTTTTCCATCTTTTTGCCAAGTTGTTTCTGTCCATCTAAAATTGATTTTGACCCCTGAGTTGGAATGATAAACGTTTTACGTTCCGACTCAAATTGATTTTGGTCCTTGAGTTGGAACGATAAGCCTGTTGCTTTCCAACTCAAACTCGCTTTGATTCTTGAGCTGGAACGATAGCCTTTTTAAATTCCTAGGAATACTGTAAAAAGGGACTAAGCAAAATACGTGCTTAGCCCCTTTTTAGGTTTTTCAAATAGATTTAAAAGGTTGTGCTTCTTTTGACCACTTCAAAATTGCTTCAGCTGTTGCAGCGGCATCGGTATTCAAAAATTGAGCCGCATATTCTTTTTTAGTATGGCTGTAGCGCGGGTCATAATATTTCAGCAACAAGTCTTCTATCACTTCATCATATGCGCCTTGTCTGACTTGCTTTTTGTATCGTTCAATCCGTTCTTCATTCAAATAGCGTTTCAATTCCTCTAATGCTGCGATAATCTCCTCGTCATTTCCGGGGTAAACATAGTCTTCTTTTAACTGCTGCAGTCGATCCTCCATTTCAGCATCAATGCGGATATTGACACCTTGCCGCATTGCTTCCACGAGAAACTGGGGTAAGACCACATTTCCGATCCGTTTGCTTTCGCCTTCTGTAAAAACGATCAAGGGCTCTTGCCACTGCTTAGCCGTTTCAAATAGCAGACTCTCAAACATCTTTTGCGAATGCGGCTCTTCTAGACCTACACTACCAAGCAACGACCCTCTATGGTTGGCACAGCCTTCCAAATCAAGAATATTAGCCCCTTGTTTCGCCAATTCTTTCAAAATAGCTGTTTTCCCATTACCTGTATTTCCATATAAAGTAATAAAATGCACTTTTTTAATGATTTCAGGCAAAAGGTGCGTAACAGTGCGACGATAGGATTTATACCCGCCTTCTAATCTGCTGACATTCAGACCGAGTGATTTCAACAAGGAGAAGATGGAATTGCTGCGGAATCCTCCACGGCTGCAAAAAATAACCATTTGGTCATACTGTCGAGCATATTCCTGATACTGCTGAAACATCTCAGGAAGACGCGGAGAAAGTGTGCTGATACCATACTGCTTTGCTTCTTCAATTTTCCCAGAATCATAAAGAATCCCTACTTCGCGTCGCTCATCATTATCCAAAACAGGCAGATTAACCGCTCCTGGTATCGTTGCCTTAGCATATTCTTTCGGACTGCGGACATCTACCAGCAAAGTTGTTTTTCCGGAAGGGTCTTTTTCTATTTCTTCATAGGTAGCAATAGGTTTCATCTTTTCATCCTTCTCTTTCTGGAGTATTTGCAAAAAAGCCTTATAACCGCTGAACGCCTTGCTCTTTCAACGACTATAAGACTAATGAAAATAGGATGGGATATGGGGGGCTCGAACCCTCGACCCGCTGATTAAGAGTCAGCTGCTCTGCCAACTGAGCTAATATCCCAAAAATTATATTTAAAATCTTGCAGAAACTAGTATACCACCAAAGACATCTTTAATGCAATTTTTTTGCTTTTTTTTTCAATAACCTATTAGCTTGCTGATGAAGAAAGAAGTATACTCCTGATAACCTTGGTATTCTTTTTTAGAAATAGCTGATTCTTTTAATTTGCCTGGTTTTCTTCACGTAAAAAGATAGATGAAACAGAAACAACTTTATGTCTTATCCTTCACATCAAACAATAATATAAGAACTAAACCATCACTTATTTTCCCAAAAAGTTACTATCTATTCAGTAAAATTAATGATAGACGTTAGGTGATGAAAACAGTAGAGCATCCTATCTTAGGTTCTATTAGCAAGATAAGATGCCTTTACTGCAGTCTTCTTTTTTAAGCACTTCAATCAACCTGCAAAAATAAAAAGCGGAACGCATACGCTTTTTGCCAATTGTTTAATGAATTTGTTCTTCTGGATAGAAGGCTAAAGAAGAAAACTTATTGTATTCTTTGATAAACAGCAGTTTAACTGTTCCCCGTGCACCACTTCTATTTTTTTCAATGATCACTTCAACGATATTGTCTTCTCCAGCTGCTACTTCTTCCTCTTCTTCGCCGCCTTCTCGTTGATAATAATCATCACGGTAAAGAAAGGCCACAATATCCGCATCTTGCTCAATAGAACCAGACTCACGAATATCACTCAATACTGGTCGTTTGTCTTGCCTTTGCTCTACGCCACGTGAGAGCTGAGAAAGCGCAATAACAGGTATTTTCAATTCTTTTGCCAATTTTTTCAATTGTCGAGAAATCTCTGAAACTTCTTGCTGTCTGCTTTCGCGACCGCTACCTTCAATCAGCTGCAAGTAATCGATCACCACTAGACCCAGCCCTTTTTCTTGTTTCAAACGACGACATTTAGCTCGAATCTCAGCTACCCGGATACCTGGCGTATCATCGATATATACGCTGGCTTTTGACAAACTGCCCATTGCAACGATCAAATTCTGCCATTCTTCTTCAGATAGGTTCCCCGTTCTCAAGTGACTTGCGTCAATACTGCCTTCTGCACACAACATCCGATTGACCAACGCTTCTGCTCCCATTTCCAAACTAAAGATCGCCACAGTTTCATCTGTTTTTGTTCCAACATTTTGTGCGATGTTCAGCGCAAAAGCTGTTTTTCCGACTGCTGGACGTGCAGCTAAGATGATCAGTTCTTCTTTTTGAAGACCTGCTGTCATTTTGTCTAGCAGTTGATAACCGGTCGGCAAGCCTGTAATTTCTTCATCATTTTGGTATAACTGGTCGATTTGAGCAACGGTTGCATTTAACACCTCTGAAATCGGCAAAAAACCGTTCCTGCTGCGTCGTTCTGAAACTTCTAGTATACTTCTTTCAGCTTCGTCTAAAACAGCTGCTACTTCGTCAGATTCCTCATATCCTTTAGTAACGATTTCAGTAGCTGTGCGGATCAGATTACGCAAGATTGCTTTCTGTTCGACGATCTTGGCGTAATACTCCATATTTGCAGCTGTTGGGACTGCAACGGCCAATTCTGTCAGATAAGGGATTCCTCCTACATCTTCCAACTGGTTTTTTGATTCTAATGCATTTGTGACTGTTACGATATCAATTGCTTCATTTTCATCATTTAATGCCATCATTGTTTCAAAAATCAACTGATGACCTCGGCGATAGAAGTCTTTCGCTTCAATAAATTCTAATGCACCCACTAAAGTATCCGGCTCTAAAAAGACCGAGCCTAACACAGCTTGTTCAGCTTCTATGCTTTGTGGCGGCAGGCGGTCTTGTAATGCTTCATTCACCAATTTTTCTACTTCCTTTCCATCTCATTCATGAACTGAGACGAACGCTTTTTCTATGAAACGAATGACTTTATTTTAACTTAAAAAAGCAGGGAATACAATCACTTAACAAACATGCGTTCCCTTTTCAAGCAAATATTTTTATCTTTTCGATATTGATTCTTTATCGTTGAAAATGCTGCGGTTTTTTTCTAAAAAACAGCCAATCCAAAAAAGGAGCTCAATACTGATTCAAACAAAACAAAAGAGCTAAGAATCTCTCTCAGCTCTCTTATTCTTTACTTTTTTTCTTCCATTATTCCGCTAACACACGAACCGTTAATTCGGCTGTCACTTCAGGATGGATCTTCACATCCATCTTTTGCGTTCCCAGCGTTCTCATAGGTACTTTCATATCGATTTTACGCTTGTCTAATTTCACATTCAATTGTTTTTGAGCTGCTGCCGCAATTTGTTTTGTGGTCACTGAACCAAATAAACGACCATCTTCAGCTGCTTTTTGTTTGATCTCAATAGCATTTTCTTCTTTTTCCAAAAATACCTTTAATTCTTTTGCTTCTTCCAGTTCTTCAGCTTCTCTTTTTTGTTCCGCTTGTTTTTTACCTTTTAATTCACTGATACTGGCTGAAGTGGCTTCTTTTGCCAAATTCTTTTTAAATAAGAAATTTTGTGCGTAACCATTTGGTACTTCCTTGACTTCGCCTTTTTTACCTTGATTTTTAACATCTTTTAGAAATATTACTTTCATCCTTCATCCTCCTCATTTGCATATTGATCATGGATCACATCCGCCAATTGTTTTTCAGCTTCTGCGACTGATACATTTTCCATCTGAGTTGCTGCGTTGGATAGATGTCCGCCGCCGCCCATTTTTTCCATAATAACTTGCACATTGATTTCGCCTAAACTTCTGCCGCTGATACCGATGCGACCATCATCTCTTTTAGTGATCACGAATGCAGCATCCACATGATTCATCGACAACATCGTATCTGCTGTTTGCGCGGTGACAACAGAGCTATATACTTTGTCTTCTTTTCCAGCAGCTATCGCAATATGGTCTGTAATGAAATACATATTTTCAATCAAATGACTTCTTTCCAAGTAGGTGGTTTGGTCTTCCTTCAATAAGCGCTGGATCAATACAGCATCGGCACCACATGATCTTAAGTAGCTAGCAGCATCAAAAGTTCTCGAACCTGTCCGTAAAGAAAAGCTTTTAGTATCTACAATGATTCCGCCAAGCATAGCTGTGGCTTCTATTTTATTGATCGGTTCTGCATCTGAAGGCTGGTATTCAAACAACTCGGTTACCAACTCTGCTGTAGAAGAGGCATAAGGTTCTATATAAACCAACGCCGGATTTTCTGGAAATTCTTCTCCTCTACGGTGATGGTCGATCACCACTGTTTGTCCTTTCATCTTCATCAGTTCCGGTGCAATCGCCATAGAAGGACGATGAAAATCAACGACGATCAATAAACTATTAGGTGTCATCATTTCTTTAGCTACTTCCGGTTCAATGATATACCGACTGAGCAGACTATCATTTTCAACTTTTTCCATCAACTTAGCTACGTCACTACTATATTCATTAGGTTTTACCACTACCCAAGCTTCTTTATCATTCATTTCTGTAATCCGACGAATCCCCAAGCAAGAACCGATTGCATCCATATCAGGATTGCGATGCCCCATTACAAATACCTGGTCAGCATGCTTGATCAATTCCTGTAGCGCTTGACTAATAACACGAGAACGAACACGCGTTCTTTTCTCCATTGGATTTGTCTTTCCTCCGTAATAACGAGGTTCTCCTTTAGGAGATTTCACAACTACCTGATCTCCTCCGCGTCCTAGAGCTAAATCTAAGTTGCTTTGAGCAAGATTGGCCAACTCGGTTAGATTTTCTTCTTCTCCGGAAATGTCCATGTACGCTAACCCAATACTTAATGTCAGCGGGTTATTTTGCTTAGAAGTTTTTTCTCTTATTTGATCTAGAATGCTAAAATTCTCTTTTTCCATTTTGGCTAATACATGCTGGTGCATCAACACAATATAACGGTCTTCTGCTACACGCTTCAAATAAAGATGTTCTTGCCTTGCCCAGTTTGATAATTGCGTGGTTACAAAGCTTGACATAGCAGAAATATTTCGGTCATTCATCCCTTGAATGATTTCATCATAGTTATCAATAAAAATATTTCCTATCACAATTTTTTCATCTTCATATTTCGCCTTGATTTGAGCGTACTGTGTAATGTCCATCAAATAAACAGCTTGAATATCATCTTGAATCACTGTTCGGTACGTTTTGTCTCCCCACGTAATCGTCTGTTGGCCTGTCTGGTGGCTTTCCTGAATCAAGTGATTTAATTCTTCATCGATTTCTTCCAATTTCTTTCCTAGTACTTCTTCCTGATACCCAATATGAGCTTGAAAGTAAGGATTTGCCCATTGCACAGTAAAGTCTTTATCAAAAAGCAAGATACCGATCGGCATTTTGATCAAAGCTTCCTGCTCTCCCTTTTTTGTGCGATAAGATAGTTCAGTAACGTATAGATTAACTCTTTCTGTTAAAAAGTCCAAATAACGATACATTAAAAAAATAAATATCATAAAACAAATCAACATAATTAAGCCAATATAAGCTTTAGCAAAAAAGCCTGCTAGAACCATTGCTAACTGTACAAATATTAATATCAGGCTAGCTGTTTCAACTTTATCATCATTAAGAAATTTTGGAAGCTTATCGTGAAACCATAATTTCTTCATCTTCTACTCCTTTTAAGATAATCTCTTATAACGTTTCTATTTTAACATTTATCGATAAGAGATACTAGCGCCTTCTTGTTTATCTTCATCCCCTACCATATGTTTCACGTGAAACATTAGACTTCATTTTGGCTATAAAAAAAATTGGATATACGATAAGGAGTTTTTTATTGATTCTATTTGAAAGCAAAAACACTTAAAACTGAGTGATGTTCTGCTTTTTCATTTTTCGATTATTTTCTATTTTTTTACTTTTTCAGAAAACATTCGTGTTGCTCTTACTTCCTTCAAAAAAATACCCCTGTTCAGTATTCAATGAACAAAGTGGTTCTTCCTCTTTTAACGTTGGTAAAGAAATTTCCTCCGATCGATGGGCTACTGATGGAAAGCCATGAGAACACATTGAGCCGAAAATCGCGTCTCAATGCTTGCAAGCTTCAAACTTAGTGTAGGCTAAAGCCTAACACTAAGTGATTCACATTGCATCTTTTTTCATGGCTATCAGTAGCCCTATGCGCCTCTTGAAATTTCTAGAAATAGGATTCTAACGAGCTTAGCATTAAAAAAATGATTTTTTACAGACCAACGTTAAATATTGTAGAACCAACAAAGTAAGATAAAAAGAAAAGACCGTGAATAAAATGAATTATCCAAGGTCTTTACTATTTTTATTCTTCACCTACGAATGGTAATAGTCCCATTATACGAGCACGTTTGATTGCTTTCGTCAATTTACGTTGGTTTTTAGCATATGTTCCTGTAACACGACGAGGTAAAATCTTACCTCTTTCTGAGATAAATCTCTTTAAAAGATCAACATCTTTGTAATCAATATGTTCGATATGATTAGCGGCAAAGAAGTCAACTTTCCGGCGTTTGCGTCCGCCTCTGCGTTGAGCCATTTTAAAATCCTCCTTTATTTATCGATTTAGAACGGTAAATCATCATCAGAGATATCAATCGGTTGACTGCTCTTTTCAAATGGATCAGAGCTTCCAAAGTCTTGATAGCCTCTTCCAGGGGTTTGTTGGGATTGTGATCTATTTTGATTGTATGAACTTTGTTGGCGATTATCATAAGAATTTGAAGAACCACTATCTTGTGTTCTTCTTTGATCTGTAACAGATTTAGATTCCAACATTGTAAATGTATTTGCTACCACTTCAGTAACATATACACGCTGGCCTTGCTGATTTTCATAATTACGCGTTTGAATACGGCCTTCAACACCAACTAAAGAACCTTTTTTAGTAAAGTTCGCTAATGTTTCAGCTGTTTTTCTCCAAGCTACGCAGTTGATGAAATCTGCTTCTCTTTCACCGCTTTGATTCGTATATTGTCTATTGACAGCTAAAGTAAACGAAGCTACTGCTGTACCATTAGAAGTATATCTCAGATCAACATCTTTTGTTAATCTTCCAACTAGCACGACATTATTAATCACGATACCCGCTCCCTTCAAATTGTTTCACGTGAAACAGTTTATTAATCGTCTTCTCTAACGATCATGTGGCGTAAAATTCCATCATTGATCTTAGCTAGGCGATCGAATTCGTTGATTGCTGCTGCATCTGAAGCCGTTAAGTTAACGAGATGGTAAGTACCTTCTCTAAACCCTTTGATTTCGTATGCAAAGCGACGTTTCGCCCAGTCTTTAGATTCAGTGATTTCAGCCCCATTATCTTTCAAAATGTTATCGAAGCGTTCTACTAAAGCAGCTTTTTCTGCTTCATCGATGTTTGGACGGATAATGTATAAAATTTCATAGTTTGCTGATTGACTCATCTTGACTGTCACCTCCTTGTGGACTTTGGCCCTTAATATACTTAAGAGCAAGGAGAGTATCTAAATTTAGACTACTCACATCTAAGTATTATACTTTTTTTCTTAGTTAAAGTCAACCATTTAATCGAAAGAGATAGTATAAAATAATTGTTGGAAAAAAGTTTTTGCACTTGTGCTGATCATGTTTTTTTATTTTTTTAAACAAGCGCTGATACATGCAAGGCAGACACTTCGCTTTCCGCGGGCGAACCGCGAGCTTCCTCGAACGGCACTGCGTTTCGTTCTGTGGGGTCTCACTTGGTCCGCTGTTCCCGCAGGAGTCTACGTGTCGTGCACCTGCTTATTTAGATAGACTATTTTAGTGAATCTCATAAAAAATCAATGTCCTAAAACACGCAAGATAGCGATCATTAACTATTGATAAAAAATTCGCACTTGTACTAGTAATATTTCCTATATTTTATTCTTTTTGCTTTTTTTAAATGAGCGATGAACGTCGCAGGACAGAGAGACAGAAGAAGTGGAAACAACTGTATGGAAGCCGTGCTGCTAAACAGCTTCTGGTCGTGGATGTCCAAAAGCTCATCAGACTATACCGTGCACAGAAAGAGAAAGCTACTTTCTAAAGAGTATTCGTTGCAGCATTATTTCTACGGAATATATTACAAAAAGTAGTTTTCTTGGTATACTACTACTGGTCATAAATAACAGGTACACAAAAAATATTTGCTCTGAAACAAAAGGAAGGCAGGAACTGGATGAACAATTATAAATTTTTATTATTTGATGTAGATGATACACTGTTAGATTTTAAATCTTCTGAAAAAGCTGCACTGCAGTCCTTATTTGAAGAGCAACGAATCCCTTTTACTGAAACCATTGCTCAAACTTACAGCAGAGTGAATCAAAAACTTTGGCAAGCCTATGAAGTGGGTGAAATCAGTCGAGAGACAATTTTCAATACGCGTTTTTCGGTCGTCTTTGAAGAATTAGGACAAGCGGTAGACGGTGAAGTTTTTGAACGTCATTATCGACATCTTTTAGGAGAGGGACATGACCTGATCGATGGTAGTTTGAAACTGATCCAAGATCTTTCAAATCAGTATGATTGTTACGTGGTCACAAATGGTGTTTCTGATACACAATACCGACGTTTAACGGATGCTCAGCTGCTGCCTTATTTTGAAGGAATTTTCGTTTCAGAAGATACAGGCTTCCAGAAACCCATGAAAGCCTTCTTTGATCATGTTTTTGCCCGTATCCCTCATTTTGATCTTGAACGAGCGTTAATTATCGGAGATTCATTAACTTCTGATATTCAAGGCGGAATCAATGCTGGCATCGATACTTGCTGGTTTAATCCAGAACAAAAAGAAAACCATACAGCTATCTTGCCAACTTATGAGATACAACATTTATCAGAAATATATTCTTTATTAGCTGGAAACCTAGAAAAACACACAGCTCGTCTTCATGCTAAATAAAATAAAAAAGAACTGTTGGATCTTAATGTCAGATCCAGCAGTTCTTTTTTTTTCAACAGTTGCTGTTTTGGGACAGATTTTATTCTGCGTCTGTTTCTTCATCTTCAACTTGTTCTACAGGCTCGTCTTGTACAACGACTTCTGTTTGTCCTTCTGCTTCGTCAATCACATCAATGACTTCCTCAGGCTCTACTACTGGAGCATCTGTTTCAACTTCCGGTTCAACTTTTGCCATAGTAGAAACGATCACGTCTTCTGCTACTTTGATCAAACGTACGCCTAATGTGGCACGACCTGTTTGTGAGATGCTGGAAGCGCTCATGCGGATGATCACGCCTTTATTGGTAATCAACATCACATCTTCGTCTCCTTGCACAGTCGTCAAGCCAGCTAAGTTACCATTTTTCTCCGTGATATTAGCCGTTTTGACCCCTTTACCGCCTCGTCCGCGGATACTATATTCATCGGCAGAGGTTCGTTTACCATAACCTTTTTCAGTGATAATCAGCACTTCTGATCCTTCTTCTAAGATATCCATGCCGACCACATAGTCGCTTTCTCTCAAGCGGATGCCTCTTACACCGCGTGCAGAACGTCCCATTGAGCGGACAACATTTTCATCAAAGCTGACGGCATAACCTTCATGTGTTCCAATGATAATATTCTTGGTTCCGTCCGTTAAAGCCACACTGATCAGCTCATCTTCTTCATTCAACACAATAGCCTTCAATCCATTGCTGCGGATATTGGCAAATTCTGTTACTTCGGTCCGTTTAACGGTTCCTTTACGCGTTGTAAAGAAGAGGTAATGACCTTCTTCCGCTTTTCCAGAAACATTGACCACTGCTTGAATGGTTTCTTCTGAGTCGATCCCTAGCAAATTGATAACTGGAATCCCTTTGGCTGTGCGACCATATTCAGGAATCTCATATCCTTTTGAGCGATAAACTTTCCCAGTATTGGTAAAGAAGAGGAGCACATCATGGGTAGAACAAGTAACAAGCGTTTCAATGAAATCGTCATCATGCATACCCATTCCTTGAATCCCGCGGCCGCCACGTCTTTGGGATTTGAATTCAGAACTTGGCTGGCGTTTGATATAGCCATTGTTGGTCAAGGTAATGATCACATCTTCTTCTTCAATCAAGTCTTCATCTTCCAAACTCAAGACTTCGCCTACCAATAGCTCAGTCCGGCGTTTGTCGCCAAATCGATCTTGGATTTCTCTTAATTCTGTTTCAATGATCTGATGGACACGTTCTGGGCGAGCCAAAATATCTTTCAAGTCATTGATCAATACAATCAATTCATTGTATTCTGCTTCGATTTTTTCACGTTCCAGACCTGTTAAACGTACCATCCGCATATCCAAAATCGCTTGTGATTGCTTATCGCTTAAACCAAAGCGTTCGATCAAGGTCGTTTTCGCGATATCCCCTGTTCTTGAACCGCGAATGATAGCGATGATTTCATCGATATGGTCTAATGCAATGCGTAGACCTTCCAAAATATGTGCCCGAGCTTCCGCTTTTTGTTTATCATATTCCGTTCTTCTGCGAATGACGATCTCTTGGTGTTTCAAATATTCTTCCAAAATCGTCTTAAGGCTTAATACTTTTGGTACACCATTTACGATAGCCAGCATATTGAAGCCGAATGAAGTTTGTAAAGAAGTTAATTTATAGAGATTATTTAACACGACACTAGCACTGATATCGCGGCGAACATCAATGACGACACGCATTCCATCACGGTCTGATTCATCCGTTAAATCGGTGATGCCTTCGATCCGTTTATCACGAGCCAAATCGGCGATACGTGTCACCAATTTTGCTTTGTTGACCATATATGGCAATTCGGTCACGATGATCCGTTCCTTGCCGTTTTTGAGCGTTTCGATCTCTACTTTTGCCCGAATCGTTATCGAGCCTTTACCTGTCTCATAAGCGCGTCTGATACCGGATTTGCCCATCACTAATCCACCTGTTGGAAAATCAGGTCCAGGAATGGCTTCCATCAAATCAGCTGTGGTCACATCTGGATCTGCCATCAGCAAGTGCAGTCCTTCGATCACTTCATTCAAGTTATGCGGCGGAATGTTTGTAGCCATCCCAACTGCAATCCCTGTTGCGCCATTGACCAGCAGGTTAGGGAAACGAGCTGGCAAGACATCTGGTTCACGTTCAGTTCCGTCATAGTTATCATGATAATCAATCGTATTTTTATTGATATCTCGCAACATTTCCAATGACATCTTCGTCATACGAGCTTCGGTATACCGCATCGCTGCAGCTGAGTCTCCATCGACAGACCCAAAGTTCCCATGTCCGTCGACTAATGGATAACGGTAACTGAAATCTTGCGCCATCCGCACCATAGATTCGTAGATTGCACTGTCTCCATGAGGGTGATACTTACCCATTACATCCCCTACGATACGTGCTGACTTTTTGTGTGATTTATCAGGAGTCACCCCAAGTTCATTCATTCCGTATAAAATACGGCGGTGAACAGGCTTTAGCCCATCCCGCACGTCTGGTAAAGCTCTAGAAACGATGACACTCATTGCGTAATCAAGGAAAGATTTACGCATTTCGCTAGACAGGTTAATTTCTTCAATCGTTCCTCTGTAATCTTCTTCTGCCAATTCTTTTCATCCTCCTTGATTAGACATCTAAGTTTTGAACATATTTGGCATTGCTTTCAATGAACTCGCGTCTTGGTTCGACACGGTCTCCCATCAACATGTCAAATACTTGGTCTGCTACGATCGCATCATCTACTGTGACTTGCAGCATTCTTCTATTTTCAGGATTCATCGTTGTTTCCCAAAGCTGCTCTGCATCCATTTCTCCTAACCCTTTATAGCGTTGAACAACAGGTTTTGGAGATTTTGGAATTTCAAGCAAATATTGGTCAAGTTCTTCATCACTATCCAAGTAAACAGATTTCTTTCCTTGACGCACTTGATACAACGGCGGCTGAGCGATATAAACGTAACCTGCTTCAACGACAGGACGCATATAGCGGTAAAATAACGTTAACAGCAGTGTCCGAATATGCGCTCCGTCCACATCGGCATCCGTCATGATCACTAGTTTGTGGTAACGTGCTTTGGAGACATCGAATTCTTCGCCAAAGCCAGTTCCCATCGCTGTGAAGAGCGAACGGATTTCTTCGTTAGATAAAATTTTATCCAGAGACGCTTTTTCAACATTTAAAATCTTTCCGCGGATCGGTAAAATCGCTTGGAACAAACGAGAACGTCCTTGTTTAGCTGATCCGCCAGCTGAGTCTCCTTCAACAATGAACAATTCGCTGATTTCAGGATCTTTGCTTGAGCAGTCGGCCAACTTACCAGGCAAGTTGCTGATTTCCAAGCCGCTCTTCTTACGGGTCACTTCTCGCGCGCGTTTAGCAGCCAAACGTGCTTTTGAAGCCAACATTCCTTTTTCAACGATTTTTTTAGCTATTTGAGGATTTTCCATCAAAAAGCGTTCAAAATGAGTCGAGAATAAACGGTCAGTAATCGTTCGTGCTTCTGAATTTCCCAGCTTAGTTTTTGTTTGTCCTTCAAACTGAGGATCCGGATGCTTGATCGAAACCACAACTGTCAATCCTTCTCGTACGTCATCTCCTGACAACTTGTCTTCGTTTTCTTTCATCAACTTGTTTTTTCGTGCGTAGTCATTCACTACACGTGTTAAAGCTGTTTTAAAGCCCGCTTCATGCGTTCCGCCTTCATAGGTGTGGATATTATTCGCAAAACTCATTAAGTTGCTGTGATAGCCGTCTGTGTGCTGCAGAGACACTTCAACTGAGATGCCTTCTTGTTCATCTTCAAGGTAGATAGGTTCGTCGTATAAAACTGTTTTATTTTGATTTAAAAATTCGACGTAACTCTTGATCCCGCCTTCATAGTGATAAACACTTTTTGTTTCTTCTTCAGCTCTTTTGTCTTCGATCGTGATTTTTAGGCCGCGGTTCAAAAAGGCTAATTCACGAATTCGTGTTGCCAATTTTTCATAATCAAATGCGACGGTTTCTTTAAAGATCTCTGGGTCAGGAGTAAAATGAACAGTTGTTCCTTGACGGTCTGTTTCGCCAGTCACTTCTAAATCATTCATGACCTTTCCACGAGCATAAGACTGGTGATAAATCTTGCCTTGCTTATAAACGTAAACATCTAAGTCTTTAGACAAAGCATTCACGACAGAAGAACCTACCCCGTGCAAGCCGCCGGAAACTTTATAACCTCCGCCGCCAAACTTACCGCCTGCGTGCAGAATCGTAAAAACAGTTTCAACTGCAGAACGTCCTGTTTTGGCTTGAACATCTACTGGTATTCCCCGACCATTATCGATAACGGTAATGCTGTTATCTTCTTCGATCACCACATTGATTTCATCTGCAAAACCTGCTAAAGCTTCATCGATCGAATTGTCCACGATTTCCCACACTAAATGGTGCAAGCCCTCGCTGCTGGTCGAACCAATATACATTCCTGGGCGCTTACGTACAGCTTCTAAACCTTCCAATACTTGGATCTGACTAGCATTGTACTCTTTTGCAAGTTCAGCTCTGTCTTTTATTTCATCCGCCACACTTATTCACTCTCCGTTTCTATATTTCCTTGATCAATGTTAAATACTTTCGGTGCGTCCAAAAGATTTTTCTTTACCCCATCCAAACTAGTGGTCGTCAAAAACGTTTGGACTTTATTTTGAATGGCTGTCAGCAGATGCGTTTGTCGGTTGTCATCCAATTCCGACAAAACATCATCCAACAGCAAAACAGGATATTCCCCTGTCAACTCATGCATCAAACTGATTTCAGCCAGTTTAATGCTCAAAGCTGTTGTCCGCTGCTGACCTTGAGAGCCATATGTTTGGACATTTTTTTCATTTACAAAAAATTTTAAATCATCTCGATGAGGTCCGGCTATCGTGGTCCCTTGATCCAATTCTCTTTTTTGATTGTCTTGATAAACATTCAGTAAATCAGTATAAATGGCTTCTTTATCTTCTGGATCAGTTAGCACAATGGAACAGGCATAGTCGATCATCAGTTCTTCTCGTTGTTTAGAGATCTCCTGATGGATCGGCTGTGCCCATGTTTCAAGCTGTTTGGCAAACGAAAAACGTTCTTTTAAAACAGCTGCCCCGCTGATGGCCAACTGTTCAGTCAGCACTTCTAAAAAAGTCAGGTCCGTTGCTTTTCTCATCGCCAATTGTTTCAAATACTGATTGCGCTGTTTAAGGATATGCTGATATTCCACTAAATGATGCAAATAAACCGGACTAATCTGGCCCAATTCCATATCGATGAATTTTCTTCGTACATTAGGCGCACCTTTCACCAAAGAAAGATCTTCAGGTGCAAACAAAATCACATTTAGGTTGCCGATATAGGCACTCAGTTTTTTTTGCTCCAAATGGTTGAATTTGGCCTTTTTTCCTTTACGGGAAATAGTAATGTCCAATGGAAAAGAAGAATGTTTTTTCTGTACACGCCCGCTGATCCGAGCGAATTCCTCGTTCCATTGGATCAATTCTTTGTCATTAGCTGTTCGATGGCTGCGTGCCATAGCTAGTACATAAATGGCTTCCATCAAGTTTGTTTTCCCTTGGGCATTTTCACCGAGGAAAACGTTGATTCCCTTAGAAAAAGCAACTTCAGCTTTTTCATAATTTCTAAAATGTGTCAATTCCAGTTGCTGGATAAACATCAGACAGTCTCATCAGATGCAGCATCTGTTTTCTCTTTTTGTTGTTTGATAATGAAAGTTCCTTCGTCTGGAACTTCTACTACTGAACCTGGATAGATTTTCTTTCCTCTGCGGTTCTCCAGCTCTCCATCAATGCGTACAGCATTTTCAGCCAGATACCACTTAGCCATTCCGCCGCTGGAAATAATATCTGTATGTTTCAGTAGTTGTCCTAACGTAATAAAAGCTTTGTCGATCATCACTGCTTGTTTCACTTTGTCACCCGCTTTTCAATAAAATAAGCGTGGAACAGTTGAAAATCCACGCGTATCTCTTTTATCTGTTGTCTCTATTATACTCTTTTTTCAACTAATTATCAAACAAATCTTAAATATACAGTGCTTATATCCATTTTAATGGCGAGATAAAGAAATACTCGAAAAAGAAAAAAAGAGCTGTAAACGCAAAAATCGGTCTAAAAAAGTGAAATATAAAAAAACTACCCTTTTCAAATGAATGAAAAAGGTAGTTTTCAAAAATAGTGAGCAGAAGTATTTTTGTTTTTTGCTCCATAGCTTTTTAAAAAGTACGAACAGGTGTGATCAGCTGGATAAACTCTTTGCCTTCTGCAGCTGGAACGAGGATAAATGGACGAACAGGTGAAGTAAATTTAACTTTGATATCCATTTGTCCAAAAGCACGCAAGGCGTCTTTCATATAGTCAGGATTGAAAGATAAATCGATCGATTCGCCTGTCATTGATTTGAACGCTACTTCTTCTTCAACATTCCCAACTTCTGGAGAGTTCCCGGAAATCTTGATGCGATCTGGGTTAACAGATAACTTGACCACATTATTTTTTCCTTCATGGGACAACAAAGAAGCTCTTTCGATCGATCCCAGTAAAGTATGCGCATCAAATTCGACTGATGTAGCAGTTTGATCAGGAATTAACCGGTTTGTATCTGGATAGCGTCCTTCTAACAAACGAGAATAGAAATATAAGTTTTCTGTTTTAAACAGTACTTGGTTTTCAGTTACCATCATTTCAATGGTTTCTGCGGTATCTTCCAATGTTTTAGCCAACTCAATCAAGCTCTTAGCTGGAATCACGACATTATATGTCTTTTGAGCTTGTTCTGGTGTCATCGATAGTGGGATCACTCGTTGGCTTAGACGATGACTATCGGTAGCAACTGCTAACAATTGTTCATTTTCGATCACGATATTGATCCCTGTCAAAATCGGACGGCTTTCATGCGAAGAAGCAGCAATCACTGTCTGATTGATCACTTGCTTAAACAAGTTGACCGGCAAATGAAACGATTCGTTTTCATCAATAACAGGCAAATGCGGATAATTGTTAGCGTCTATCCCATTAATCGTAAAGGACGCCGATGCAGAGGTGATAGAGGTTTGGAAACGATCAAGTACTTCAACAGTCATCGTTTCTTCCGGAAGTTTGCGGACGATTTCATTAAAGAAGCGTGCTTGCAGAACAATAGCGCCTGTTTCTTCAATTTCTAGTTGGTTGCTTTCTTCTTCAATCGGAATAAAAGCTTCAATCGAGATATCTGAGTCACTACCTGTCAGCGTTAAGCCGTCTCTATCAGCAATGATTTTGATTCCTGTCAAGATTGGAATAGTTGTACGTGAAGAGATCGCTCTTTGAACATCCGCTAAACGATTCAAGAAAGCTGTTCTTTTGATTGTAAATTTCATTCTGTTTAAACCTCCAATTGTATTTCTATCAGATAAGTCTAAAGGGATGAAGGAGCTTCATCACCTTTTTAATTATTAAGATTAAGTTCTTTAGTAATAGTAGTAGAGCTTGTTGATACTGTGGAAAAGCAGTAAAAAGCAAGAAACACGTAAACGTTCCACATGTGGATAACTTGTGCAGAAAAATGAGCATAACTTCTTAATTGTCCACAAGTGAAAAAAGCATTCTTTTAACTGGTCTCTATTTTTACTGCAGCGTTTTTTTGATTTGTCCAACTTCTTCTTTTAATGTATCGTCTTTTTTTAATGATTGCTCGATCTTTTCATGTGCATGAATGACCGTTGTATGATCTTTTCCGCCAAATTCTTTTCCGATTTTCGGCAATGAAGAAGAAGTCATCTCTCTCGACAAATACATGGCGATCTGCCTAGGTTCGACGATAGCTTTAACACGTTTCTTCCCTTTTAAATCAGCTACGGGAACACCATAAAACTTACTGACAGCATTTTGAATATCCTTAATGGTCAGTGAAGCAGGTTTTGAATTGTGCAGCATGGTTTTTAAGGCATCAGCAGCCAAACTAGTAGAGATTTCTTGACTTTGAATAGCTGCATACGCTTGTACACGTACCAGCGCACCTTCTAATTCCCGAATATTAGAATCGATTTGCCCAGCGATATAGCTAAGTGTATCATCAGGGATCTCAAGACGCTCAGCATTTGCTTTCTTCCTTAAAATCGCGATCCGTGTTTCTAAATCAGGCGGTGTAATGTCAACCGAAAGTCCCCAAGCAAAGCGCGAAACTAAGCGCTCCTGCAGTTTAGGGATCTCGTTCGGCAAACGATCGCTCGTCAAAACGATTTGTTTGCGGTCATCGTAAAGTGCATTAAAAGTATGGAAAAATTCTTCCTGTGTTCCTTCTTTGTCTGCAAAAAATTGGATATCATCCACTAAAAGCAAGTCTACATTGCGGTATTCTTGACGAAATTTTTCTTGTGTTTTGTTTTGGATCGAATTAATAAAGTCATTGGCAAATGTTTCACTAGTAACATATTTGACTTTAGCGTCTGGATTCAATAGAAGCATTTGGTGGCCAATAGCGTGCATCAAGTGCGTTTTGCCAAGTCCGACTCCTCCATAGAAAAATAGCGGATTATAAATAGTTCCTGGTTCTTCTGCCACCACCAATGCTGCCGCATGAGCCATTTGGTTGCCTTTTCCGATAACGAATGTGTCAAAGACGTATTTCTCGTTCAATATGGCATTTTTCTTAAACGGGTTAATAGCAGCTGAAGGTTGATCACTTTTTTCTTCTTCTATTACTGCAGCATCCTCTTCATTTTTAATCACAAAGACGGGCGACAATTCTTGTCCCGAATATTCATAAATGTTTTCAACGATTTTCGTTGCAAGATTATTTTCCCAGTATTCTTTATGTAAAGATGAGGGAACTTCAATAATGAGATGCTGTCCAGTCAACCGAATGGGCTGAGCAGATTCTATCCAAGTATCAAAACTGACTTTCGAAAGGGAGAGTTTAAATTTTTCTTTTAAAAACTTCCACAACGCTTGTAGGTCATCCAACAGAAGGGCCTCCTTTTTTAAATGATTTTGTTTATTTTTTCGGTTTTAAACAAGTTCCTGTACAGTTTATCATTTTTGCGGAAAGTTTTCCACAAGGACTTTCCACCTGTTGAAAATTTATTCAGAAGCTGTCTATAATGTTATCCACAAGGTCAAAAATAGGAGTGGATAACATAGGAATAAATAGAAAAATCCAAACAAAATTGTGGATAAATATCCAAATACAAATGTTGTTGTATCAGTGGTTCAACTCACTTATCAACAAACGGAATCAGCTTGTGGATAATCATTTTGCACACGCTGTTTTTATGTGGATAACCTGTTGATTTGTAGGTGGAGAAACCGAACGATAAGTAAATGCTTCTAGTTGCTAAATGTGGAAAGAAATGCACACATGTGGATAAGTTAGAAAGAGAAAATGAAAAGAGGAGTGGGGAAAGAGCGGAACGTTGTATGTTTATGTAAAGGAGATTTTTTAGAAAAAATAGTGAATATGAAAAAGCAGAGAGGAATAAAAAATCAGTTGATTTGAATCGTGATGAGAGTAGAAAAAATGTTGAGATAAAGAAAGTAGGGGAGACAAATAATAGAAATGCGTGTAAGTAAGGCTACTGAATAATGAACGATGCAGTTATTTTCGCTTTTTCTGTCCCTTTGCATAAAAAGCATTTTGATTCTTAGACTTTTGCACTGACAAATGTACACCAATCTGTCCCGCCTTACTATCTCTAAGTCAGTAAGATACTCGGTTTGCGCAGCCATTCGAACTGGTTTTGAATGTTGCATTTAATGACCAACTCGAACAAGTTGTGGTACTCGAGTTTGTTATTAACGCCTCTTATTGACCAACTCAAACTAGTTGCGGTACTCGAGTTTGTCATTAACGTCTCTTATTGACCAACTCAAACTCAATACGGCTCTCGAGTTTGTTATTAATGCCTCTTATTGACCAACTCAAACTCAATACGGCTCTCGAGTTTGTTATTAACGCCTCTTATTGACCAACTCAAACTCAATACGGCTCTCGAGTTTGTTATTAACGTCCCTTATGGACCAGCTCAAACTAATTGCAGTCTTCTAATACAAAAATTTTAAAAGGAAATATCCTCTATTGAAAGCAGCTTATATCATAAATAATGACTTCGTGCAGATCAAAAAAGTCATTCATTTAGAAAGAGAAAACTACTTTCTAAAGTTTGTTCGTTGTAGTGTTATTTAATAGGCAGTATTTGATTTTCTATTATTTTAAAATAATAGAAAAGATCAGGGAATAATATTCTCTGTGCTGATCCTCAAGCATTAGATTTTAGTCTAATGCTCAGTGCTCATGACAGTTCCTTGATCTTTTAATTGGTTCTATTCATTTTTAACATGGTCATTTTCGGTCTTGATTATTCAGAGAAATTTTTGAATGATTGTCTCAATACTAAAAATAGTTATGAGCCAAACAGTAAAGAGAGGATACCTGCAGATAGGGCTCCGATAAGGTACCATTTTCTATTTTCCCAATTGCGTTTCATTTTATTTGACAATTTCTGTCTCATTGGTTAGCCTCCTAAAAAATGCTTAGCTATTTTTCTATCTTTTCTATCCGTTTATCATAGGTCGCGATTCTATTTGTAGAAAACTAGTCCAAGCTTATTTGAAGAAAATAGTCTACTTTAGTTTAGTTAGCCAATCCCCAAAAGTTAGATCAAAAGTCTAACTCTCGGGAGTCGCTTCAGCATACAAACTGGTCAGACTCTTTTTAGCTTCTAAGAACATTGTTAGTGTTAAAAATTTTGAATATCTGTTTTTGATTTTGATGATTCTAGTTTACGTTTTTGTGAAACTATTTCCCCAATAGAAATAGCTAACGTTACCCATACTCCAATGTTGTTCAAACCTATACCAGAAGTTGATTTTCTACCTAATATTGTTAGCATGATCATTACAGAGAACAAATAAATTAGCGTGATGACCTGCCCTTTAATATTTTCTATATTATTAGGACGTCGAAAACGTTTAAATAATATAGAAATCAAATATAAACTTAGCATAATCCATATATTTATGTTTCTTGGAATTATATTAGATAGTGACGTATCAGGAAAATAATCATAAATCATCAAAATCGTTAGAGGAATATAAAAAATTAAGTCACTAACTTTTAAATATTTAATAACAAGTCACCCCAAATCTGAATTATTTCTTTTGAATATGAGTAGCATAGTAAGTAACATGGGTTGGGTTATTAAAAGCTGAACTCGTATGCCTTACAATTGTACTGAAGTATTGCCAATAATTAGTATTAGCTGCATATGTTGCTCTTGAAAGCCATTCTGATGTGTATGTGGGTTTTACATTCCATCCTAAAACTGAGGAAAGTATATAACTTTTATAAGTTTTATTTGTATATTTTGTTGGTATCTTTGTTCCTACCCAAGCCACGAAAACATCTACTACAAATTGTACGCTTTTATTAGTGTTTATCCTGTTAACAGGTCCATGAGTAATTGTTCCGGTATAGGTACCATCTTGAACAGGACCAAAAGGAGTTATTTCTGGTCTTTTACTTGCTTCTTTTACTTCTTGTTTAATTCTAAGAAAGTCTTCTTCATTTAATTCTACATTAGATGAGATAGCTCATCCATCAAACTCGTATTCCTGTTCAATTTCTTCTTGAAAAGCTTCTACATTAAGGTCTGTTGCATTTGGATTTGTTGTAATTTCAGTGTCTTTAATTTGTGTACCTGTTTCTTCTGCGAATACACTAAAACTTGGAGCTGTAGCACTTAGTAATGTTGTAGCTATTAAGCTGCTTAATAATATTTTTTTCATATTATATTCTCCCTTTTTTACGCTCAGTTGTAAAGTCAAATGCATAAATTTTTATAAAAACCTTGGTAGACAATGGATTTACTAAAAAGTCAGTATTATCAAGGGATGGGATAATCTTCTGTCTTTAGTCTTGTGCCCATTCTATTTTTTTTGGCTTATTGTTGGTGCGTCTTTTAGCGTGTCTTGCAATAAGCTGTGTCAAGAGGAAGAGCAGAGCGGCTCTTGATACAGCTTGCGGCAAGACGCTATCCTTTCGGCGCAACAAGAAGCTCGTTAAGCTGCGACTATTCTATCTATTTCAGATTCCAAGCATTCTTTTGGTGTAGCATAAGCTAAGATCCGGC
>NZ_FOQE01000018.1 GCF_900113675.1 Pisciglobus halotolerans | reverse complement strand
GAGCAGTTTAAATCTCTGACTACTGATAACGGTTCTGAATTCGCCTTGCTCTCCCAGATCGAAGAACAAACCTCTTCTGTAGAAGTTTTCTTCGCTCATGCTTTCGCTTCCTGGGAAAAAGGGACGAATGAACGACATAACGGTCTGCTTCGCGAATTTGTTCCTAAAGGCCATTCACTAAGAAACTTAAGATATCAAGAGCTCCAGCTTTATACAGACGCAATCAACGAACGTCCACGTCGAATCTTAGATTATGCTACACCAACAGAATGTTTAGCATCTGAAATAGATAGAATAGTCGCAGCTTAACGAGCTTCTTGTTGCGTCAAAAGGATAGCGTCTTGCCGCAAGCTGTGTCAAGAGCCGCTCTGCTCTTCCTCTTGACACAGCTTATTGCAAGACACACTAAAAGACGTACCAACAATAAGCCAAAAAAATGGAATGGGCATAAGACTAAAAAAAAAGGTCGCCCCATCCCTTGATAACACTGACTTTTTAGTAAATCCATTGTCTACCAAGGTTTTTATAAAAATTTATGCATTTGACTTTACAACTGAGCTTCTCCTCCAATTCAACATTGAAACATAACTTTTCTTTGTTATTTTTTCTTAATATGTTAGGATTGGTTCATAAAGTATATGAATAGATTACCATAGATAAATATAAAAAAATATAAAAAGAGGGAATAAAGATGATCTCAGTCAAGAATGTCAGCATTCAAGGTTTGCCCGTGTTAGAAATCTTTCCGGCTGAACAAGAGAACCAAGCACTTCCTACAGTGATTTTTTATCACGGCTGGACAAGCCAAAAAGAGAGCGCAATGGTAAATGGTTATGAATTAGCAAAAAATGGTTTTCGCGCATTATTGCCAGAAGCTGACTTACATGGGGAAAGAAAGCCATCCAGTTCAGCAACACAAGAAAATATGGATTTTTGGCGTGTCGTCGTACATAATCTTCAAGAAATGGAAAGTATGATTGACTATTACCAGCAAAAAGGATTGATCGATGAAGATCGAATAGGTGTAGCAGGCCTTTCAATGGGTGGCATCACCACTTGTGCAGCCTTGACTCAATTCCCTTGGATCAAAGCAGCTGCGGTATTAATGGGCAGTCCATCCCCGGTTTTGTTTTCAAAATGGCTGCTTCAATCAAAATGGGCTGAAGGAATGGACGTTCCTTTCGACCAAGAAGCATTTGATGAAATGACGGCGCCCTTAAAAAAAATCGCCCTAAATCTTCAACCTGAAAAAATTGCAGAACGTCCAATCTACTTCTGGCACGGAACAAACGATGACCTTGTTCCCTATAAACTGACGGCTGATTTTTATGAAAAAGTAAAAGATGAACCTTATGCCAAAAACCTCCAATTTCAAACAACTAAAGGAGGAATCCATAAAGTTCCTTACACTGTTTCAGTTGAAATGGCCTCTTTCTTTGAAAAAGTTTTATAAAAAGGAGAATGAAAATGACTGCACATTCGAATGATTGGACAGAAGAAGAAAAAGAACTGCTAGAAAAGCAAATTTTTACTGCTCTTGAGCAAGTGATTGATCCAGAATTAGGAATCGATATTGTAAATTTAGGTTTGATCTATGATATCGCGCTGTTTGAAAACGGCCGGTGTGTGATCAGTATGACGCTCACAACAATGGGTTGTCCTTTGTTTGATGTGATCCATGAAGAAATTTTAAAAGCTATGGAAGATGTGCCAGCAATCACCGAAACAGAAGTAAAACTCGTCTGGTATCCGGCATGGGACACTTCAAAAATGAGTCGATATGCTCGTATCGCTTTAGGGATTCGTTGACCAAAATTGTTTCACCATATATGCTGCTCATAATCCTCTAAGAAAGATGAAGAAATCATGAATGAAGACGGGATGAAGCCAACGAAGCGGATCCTGTTTTTTTTGCAAATCGTTTGACCAATATTGACCAAAGGGGTATAATAAAGACATTGAATAGGAAATGAAAGTGGTGAAGCAATTGGATATCAATAAAATGACTTCGACGATGCAAGAAGCATTAGGCGAAGCACAACAAATCGCCATAACGAGGCAACATCAAGAAATCGATATTCCGCATTTATGGAAAGTTTTCTTAACACCTCACCATTTTGCGCGTAATCTTTATCAAAAAGCAGGTTTGAATACAAACCAACTTGAAAATGAAGTAGACCAAGAGTTAGACAAACTAGCTACGGTTTCAGGAACAAATGTGCAGTATGGTCAAACAATGAGCCAAAATTTGTATCACTTATTTTTAGAAGCCGATCAATTACGTGAAGCTTTTCAAGATGAGTTTACATCAACTGAAATCGTTGTATTGGCTTTGATGAAATTAAAGAATTATCCCTTAACCTTATATTTGCATCAACAAGGGTTAACAGAAGCAACCTTGACCGAACAAATCAAAACGTTAAGAGGGGGAGAACGTGTGACTTCACAAAACCAAGAAGAACAATACGAAGCATTAAAAAAATATGGAACGGATCTTGTGCAAGCTGTAAAAAGCGGGAAACAGGACCCTATTATTGGCAGAGATGATGAAATTCGCGATGTTATTCGAATCTTGTCACGAAAAACTAAAAATAATCCTGTTTTGATCGGTGAACCCGGTGTCGGAAAAACCGCCATCATCGAAGGTTTGGCACAACGGATCGTTAGAAAAGATGTGCCGGAAAATTTAAAAGATAAAACCATTTTTTCCCTCGATATGGGAGCTCTGATTGCCGGTGCGAAATATCGTGGAGAATTTGAAGAGCGTCTAAAAGCTGTTTTAAAAGAAGTGAAAAAAAGTGATGGACAAATCATTCTTTTTATTGATGAGATCCATACGATCGTAGGTGCAGGTAAAACAGAGGGCAGTATGGACGCTGGAAATCTGTTGAAACCTATGTTGGCGAGAGGAGAGCTGCATTGTATTGGCGCTACGACACTAGATGAATACCGTCAATATATGGAAACCGATAAAGCGTTGGAAAGACGTTTTCAAAAAGTGTTGGTCAATGAGCCGACAGTAGAAGAAACGATCAGTATTTTACGTGGATTAAAGGATCGATTTGAAATCTATCACAGTGTGAATATTCATGATAATGCACTAGTTGCAGCAGCAGTGCTTTCTAATCGCTATATTACGGATCGTTATTTGCCGGATAAAGCCATCGATTTAGTAGATGAAGCTTGTGCGACCATTCGAGTCGAAGTCAACTCTATGCCGACTGAGCTAGATCAAGTAACCCGTCAGTTGATGCAGCTCGAAATAGAAGAAGCTTCTTTGAAGAAAGAAAAAGACGAAGCAAGTAAACGGCGCTTAGAACGTTTGCAAGAAGAATTGGCAGAGATGCGTGAAAAAGCTAATACACTTAAAATGAAGTGGGAAACTGAAAAAAGTGAAGTTTCTCAACTCAGAGATAAGCGAGAAGAATTGGATAAAGCGCGTCATGACTTGGAAGAAGCAGAAGGAAACTACGACCTGGAAACAGCAGCTGTTCTGCGTCACGGAAAAATTCCTGCTTTAGAAAAAGAATTACAAGACTTAGAACAAGAACAAAAACAACATCAGACGACTTCTGCTCGTCTTGTCCAAGAATCGGTAACTGAAGATGAGATTGCACTAGTTGTGGGACGAATGACGGGCATTCCAGTTAGCAAATTGGTCGAAGGCGAAAGAGAAAAATTATTAAACTTAGCTTCGAGCATTGAAACAAGAGTGATTGGGCAAAATGAGGCTGTAGAAGCGGTAACAGATGCGATCATTCGCTCGCGGGCTGGGATCCAAAACCCTGATCGCCCATTAGGCTCTTTCTTATTCTTGGGACCAACAGGTGTAGGGAAAACGGAATTGGCTAAAACGTTGGCAGACCAGTTATTTGATTCACAAGAACATATGGTGCGGATCGATATGAGTGAATATATGGAAAAACACACTGTTTCTCGTTTGGTGGGGGCTCCTCCAGGCTATGTCGGCTACGAAGAGGGCGGACAATTAACAGAAGCAGTTAGACGCAATCCGTATACGATCATTCTTTTAGATGAGATCGAAAAAGCCCATCCTGATGTTTTCAATATCTTGCTGCAAGTGTTAGATGATGGACGTCTAACAGATTCAAAAGGCAGAGTAGTTGATTTTAAAAATACCGTGTTAATCATGACAAGCAACTTAGGCTCTCAGCTGCTTATTGAAGGGACTAATGAAAAAGGTGAGATTTCTCAGGATGCGCAAGAACAAGTTCAACAACTATTAAAAGCAACCTTTAAGCCAGAGTTTTTGAACCGGATCGATGACACGATCTTATTTAGACCGTTGACCTTTGGTGTTGTAGAAAAAATCGTTCTTAAAATGATCAATGATTTGAATCAGCGGTTAGCGCAAGATGAGATCCATTTAGAAATCGGATCAGAAGCCAAAGCTTGGATAGCTGAACATGCGTATGATCCAACGTATGGTGCACGGCCATTGCAACGGTTTATCACTAAAAATGTAGAAACACCAATTGCAAAAGCGATCATTGCTGGAAAAATCGTACCGCAATCCGCTGTTTTATTAACTGTCCAAAACGATCAATTAGATTTAAAGATCGAGGATCAAACGGTAGAATAGATACTGTATAAAAAGGTCTTTTCTCTTTAAACGTTGGTAAAGAAATTTCCTCCGATCGATGGGCTACTGATGGAAAGTCATGAGAACATATTAAATATTGTAGAACCTATAAAAAAGCAAAGAAAGAGGAGACGGGATGTTAGTAGCTCGTCTCCTCTTTCTTTGCTTGTATGATTCTTTAACTGAATGTTTAGTGAGCGGTTGTTTTGTCGTTTTTAGGAACGACTAAACCGATTAAGATAACGATTACTGCTCCTACTAAACCAATGATTGTTGCAATGAAAAAGTTATACATACCGCCTGTCAGTGAACTTCCGATATAGTTAACCGCTTGGCCGATAAGAAATCCCCAGAACAAGGTCATTAAATACTTCATTACACAAACACCTTCCTTCGATTCCATTCTAACACTTTTTTTCTTGAAGTAAAGAAAAAGGAAGCAAAAAAGAAGACTTCGTAGATCAGTGAGCAAGATAAAAACAGTCGATTTTTTTAAAAAGAAAATAAAAACGTTTAGCAGAAAGATGATCCTATTGCTTTATCAATAAGTTTTGATAAAGCACATCACCATCTTGATGTTTTGGTTTTCAAAAAGGTATAATGAGAGGAAGGAATAAAGGGAGGAAAACGATCATGTCATTTGTTCAGTTGCAAGTCAGCAGTGCTTATTCTTTGTTAAATAGTACGTTATCAATTGAAGCATTAGTCCACTCGGCTAAGGAAAGAGGCTATTCAGCTGTAGCGCTTACTGATACAAATGTGCTCTATGGAGCAGTTGACTTTTACAAGTTGTGTAAAAAAAATCATCTGCAGCCTATTATTGGCTTAACGTTAGAGATACAAGGCGTTTTGTCAAAAGAACAAACCTTTCCATTAGTTTTGTTAGCAAAAAACAATAAAGGCTATCAAGACTTGATCCAATTGTCTTCCAAAAAAATGACTTTAGTCGAACAAGTATTTTCTCCAGAAGAATTGTATGATTATACAGATGACTTAATCGCGATCACTCCAGGAAGAGACGGAGAAATTGAACATTTTCTTTTACAAGAAGAAAATCAGAAAGCGAAAGAAGTTGCTCATTTTTGGAAGAATTGTTTTACAAAAAATAACTTTTACTTAGGACTTCAGCTTCATTCAGAATTGATTTCGATCCAGTCGTCATTGGAATCTCTTGCAGAAACTGAGGATATTTTGCTCACAGCTGTAAATGATGTTCAGTATGAGAATGAGCAAGATGCTTTTACTTGGCAAGTCTTAAGAGCGATTGACAAAGGAACCCAATTGGATAGCGAAGAAGTAGAAAATAAAGGAACCCATGATTTGAGTGAGCCGCAAACTATGATTCAACATTATCAAGCAGCGGGATATCATTCAGCAGCTGAACAAACAGAAAAAATTGCCCAGCAAATCAATATTGAGATTGCTTTACATCAACAATTGCTGCCTAAGTATCCTTTAGCAGAAGGGCTGCAAACAACATCATTTTTAAAAGCGTTATGTATGAGGGGGCTGGAAGAAAGAGTTCCAGATGCAGATGAACGTTATACTGAGAGATTATCTCATGAATTAGACGTCATCAAAAAAATGGGATTTGAAGATTATTTCTTGATTGTTTGGGATTTGATGGCTTACGCTCATCAGGCAAATATTGTGACAGGAGCAGGAAGGGGATCAGCAGCCGGTTCTTTGGTTGCCTTTGTATTAAAAATAACCGATGTCGATCCGATTCAATATGATCTTCTTTTTGAGCGTTTTTTAAATGAAGAACGGTATAATATGCCGGATATCGACTTAGATTTTCCTGATAATCGTCGAGAAGAAATGCTGACCTATGTTAAAGAAAAATATGGTTTTACACATGTCGCTCAAATCATTACATTTGGAACACTGGCTGCTAAAATGGCTATCCGAGACACAGCACGTGTTTTTGGACTAACTCAGCAGGAAGCAGGACAATGGTCAAAAGCGATCCCTAATCAATTAGGCATGACATTAGAAAAGGCTTATCATTCTTCTAAAGCTTTACAACAGCTCGTTAGAAAAGACAGACGCCATCAGCTGTTGTTTGATTCAGCAAAAAAAATTGAAGGATTGCCGCGGCACATTTCAACACATGCGGCTGGCGTTGTGATTAGTGACCAGCCATTAACACAAAACATTCCTGTCCAAAAAGGAAGTGGGCAAATTCTCTTAACGCAGTATGCGATGGGAAACGTGGAAGAAATAGGATTATTAAAGATGGATTTCTTAGGGCTGAAAAATTTGTCTATTTTAGACAATGCCTTAAAAGTTATTCGTTATGAAACGGGAAAAGCACTTCAATTACAAGATATTCCTATGAACGATGAACAAACGTTAGAGGTGTTTAAAGCAGCCGATACAGTAGGCATCTTTCAGTTTGAATCAACGGGCATCAAACATGTTCTTCAACGCCTGCAGCCAGAATCTATTGAAGATGTTGCGGCTGTCAACGCTTTGTATCGTCCAGGACCGATGGAACAAATCAACCCATTTATTCAAAGAAAGAAAGGTTTGGCTCCAATCGAATATCCTCATCAAAGTTTGAAGGAGATATTAGAAGTGACGTATGGTGTCATGGTCTATCAAGAACAAGTCATGCAAGTCGCTTCAAAGATGGCCGGTTATACACTAGGGCAAGCTGACATTCTTAGAAGAGCCATTGGTAAAAAGAAAAAAGAAATGATAGATCGTGAAAGAACACATTTTATTACAGGTGCTGTACAAAACGGCTATCAAGAAGAAGATGCTCAGAAGGTTTATGACTATATCGAACACTTTGCTAATTACGGCTTTAACCGTTCACACGCTGTAGCCTATTCGTTTATAGCTTATCAGATGGCCTACTTGAAAGCTCATTATCCGCAAGCCTTCTTTATCGCCCTATTAAATTCCGCTGCCCATCAATCTGAAAAATTAAAGGACTATTTGTTTGAAGCGCGCAGCAAAAAAATTTCAGTCTATCCGCCAGACATTAACCAAAGCCAAGCTTTCTTTACTCAAAAAGAAAACGGCATTTTATTTGGATTCAGTTCCATCAAAGGGTTGCGAAGAGATATGATTGCTGAAATTATTCAGAATCGTAAGAAAGATGGGCAATACAAAGACTTCATCCATTTTTTAAGAAGATTAGATACAAAATGGCTAAAAGAAGACTATTTACGACCATTGATTTATGCAGGAGCATTTAATGCTTTTGATCAGTCTATTGGTACATTGCTGCGCTCACTTGAAAGTATGATTTCCAGTGTGACATTAAGCGGCAATAATATTGAACTTTTTGA
This sequence comes from Pisciglobus halotolerans, assembly GCF_900113675.1. Taxonomy (GTDB): domain Bacteria; phylum Bacillota; class Bacilli; order Lactobacillales; family Carnobacteriaceae; genus Pisciglobus; species Pisciglobus halotolerans. The sequence continues at coordinate 37,131 of NZ_FOQE01000018.1, read as the reverse complement.
GATCTTGCAGCCAAAATATATTGAAGGACCTGATTTAACGATCGAAGAAAAACTAGAAGCAGAAGAAAAATACTTAGGCATTTACTTGTCGGGTCATCCTGCAGAAAAGTATGAATCTATCCTAAAAATGAAACAAGGTACATTGATCAAAGACTTGTTGCCTGGAAAAACAGAAAAAATCATTGGTTTAGTTAAATCTGTCAAAAAGATCACAACAAAAAAAGGGGAACCGATGGCATTTATGGAAGTCAGTGATCTATCTGGCAGTTGTTCGGTCACGCTTTTTCCTAAAGTCTATCGTCGTTACGTTCAAGAGACTGTGGAAGGAAACCTTCTATTTATTGAGGGAAAGGCAGAAAAGAAAGCAGAACAGGAAATACAGCTGCTTGTTTACCAAATGGAACCTGCTGAAAAATTGGCAACATCTTTTGACAAAGGGAAGTTCTTTATTCGTATAACGGATGAACAACATCGATCTGATAAACTCAATCAAATAAAACAACTGCTGCAGTCTTATAAAGGAACGATTCCTGTTATTCTTTATTATGAAAAGGAAAATAAAACCATTATGCTGTCAGAATCATTCTGGGTTTCAAATGAACAGACCTTGAAAGAATCGGTTGAGCAAATACTTGGAAAAGGTAATGCGATTTTTGTATCATCATAAATATAATGAAAAATAGTTTTTTCACATAAATTCCTATTTCTTAAGACAATTGCTTTTAAAAATGGTAGAATGACGTTGTGGGTGTATGATCCATGAAAACAGAAGGATATGCAGATACATATCAATCTTTTCATGCAGAATACATTAATTTTTTTATGAGGTGAGTGTACATTATGAAGCGTATTGCTGTTTTGACAAGCGGGGGAGACGCTCCTGGAATGAATGCAGCTGTTCGTGCTGTTGTCCGTAAAGGGCTGTATGAAGGAATGGAAGTCTACGGTATCAATTATGGATATGCAGGTCTGGTAGCCGGAGACATTCGTAAAATGCATCGCAGAGATGTCGGAGATCTGATTTCTAGAGGCGGAACCTTCTTATACTCGGCTAGATACCCTGAATTTGCAACAGAAGAAGGACAGTTGAAGGGAATTGAACAACTGAAAAAATTCGGTATCGAAGGTCTGGTTGTAATTGGTGGAGACGGTTCTTACCGTGGTGCTTTGGCGTTGACGAAACATGGTTACCCAACGATCGGCTTACCTGGAACGATCGATAATGATATTGCGGGAACGGACTTCTGTATCGGCTTTGATACAGCAATCAATACTGTGTTAGACTCATTAGATAAAATACGGGATACTGCAACAAGTCACGTTCGGACCTTTATCGTAGAAGTTATGGGACGTAATGCGGGAGATATTGCTTTATGGGCAGGTGTTGCAGGCGGCGCAGAACAAATCATTATTCCTGAAAAAGAGTTTGACATGTCAGAAGTTGCTGAAGAAATCAGAAAAGGTCGCGAAAGAGGAAAGAAACATACCATCATCGTTCTAGCTGAAGGTGTGATGAAAGGAAACGAATTTGCTGATAAACTTTATGAATACGGCGATTTTCACCAACGTGTAACTGTATTAGGGCACGTTCAACGTGGCGGTTCTCCAACAGCTCGTGACCGTGTATTGGCAAGTAAATTTGGTGCTACAGCTGTTGATATGCTGAAAGATGAAAAAGGCGGTTTGTGTCTGGGTCTTGTCAATAATCAAATCGTGGCAAACGATATTATTGAGACTCTTGGCAAGAAAAAACATATGCCTGATGTATCCTTATACCAATTGAACAAAGAAATTTCATACTAAAAAATGTTAGGGGTAGTAAAGATATGAAAAAAACTAAAATTGTATGTACCATAGGACCAGCAAGTGAATCTGTTGACTCATTAGTCAAAATGATAGAAGCTGGAATGAACGTGGCTCGTTTGAATTTTTCACATGGAGACTTTGAAGAACACGGCAATCGTATTAAAAACATTCGTGAAGCATCTAAAATCACAGGAAAAATGGTAGCAATTCTTTTAGATACAAAAGGTCCTGAAATTCGTACACATAACATGAAAGATGGAAAAGTTCAATTTCAAATTGGCGATGTCGTTCGTGTAGCAATGGAAGAAGTAGAAGGAACGAAAGAAAAATTTTCAGTTACTTACCCAGAATTAATCAATGATGTAGAACCTGGAGCTCATATCTTGTTAGATGATGGATTGATTGATCTGCTTGTAACCGATATTGACAAGGAAAACGGAGAAATCGTGACATCTGTTAAGAATGCGGGCGTCCTTAAGAATAAAAAAGGTGTTAACGTACCAGGCGTATCTGTTCAATTACCTGGTATCACAGAAAAAGATGAAGCAGATATTCGTTTTGGTTTAGAAAATGATATCGACTTTATCGCTGCAAGTTTTGTACGCCGACCAAGTGACGTTTTAGAAATCACTAAAATTTTGGAAGAAGTAAACATGACACATGTTAAAATTATTCCAAAAATTGAAAACCAAGAAGGCGTAGACAACATCGATGAAATTTTGAAAGTTTCTCAAGGTTTGATGGTTGCACGTGGCGACTTAGGTGTTGAAATCCCAACTGAAGAAGTTCCAATCGTTCAAAAAGAAATGATTGCAAAATGTAACAGATTAGGATTGCCAGTTATTACTGCTACACAAATGTTAGATTCTATGCAAGTGAATCCGCGTCCAACACGTGCAGAAGCTAGTGACGTTGCCAATGCTATTTTTGATGGAACAGATGCTATTATGTTATCCGGTGAAACAGCTGCTGGGGATTACCCAATCGAAGCTGTTCAAACAATGGCAAACATTGCAAAACGGACAGAAGAAGCTTTGATTGGTCAAGATGCTTTTGCATTGAAACTATTCGATCAAGGAGATATGACAGAAGCTATTGGACAATCTGTAGGTCATACTGCACGCAACTTGGGCATCAATACAATTGTAGCCGCTACAGAGTCAGGTCATACAGCTCAAATGATTTCTAAGTACCGTCCTAAATCTGATATCGTTGCTGTTACTTTCTCAGAACGTACACAACGCGGCTTAGCTTTGACATGGGGCGTTTATGCTACTGTTTCTGAAAAACCAGAATCAACAGATGACATGTTCAACCTTGCAACTAAGATCTCTCAAGAAGAAGGATTTGCTAAAGAAGGCGATCTTATCATCATTACAGCTGGTGTTCCTGTAGGCGAACGTGGAACAACGAACTTAATGAAAATTCAAATGATCGGTTCTAAGCTTGTTAATGGACAAGGTGTTGGATCTGAATCAGTTATCGGTAAAGCCATTGTGGCAACAAGCGCAGAAGAAGCTAACAAAAATGCTGTAGAAGGCGGCGTGTTAGTGGTTAAGTCAACTGACAAAGATTACTTGCCAGCCATCGAAAAATCAGCAGCTGTTGTTGTTGAACAAGGCGGTTTAACAAGTCATGCAGCTGTTATCGGAATTGCTATGGGCATTCCTGTAATCGTTGGGGCTGAAAAAGCAACTGAATTAATTGAAAACAATGAATTGATCACAGTTGATTCTCGTCGTGGTATTATTTATCGCGGAGCAACTGCTGCTATCTAATCCATTGCGGCCAAAGACTAGTGTCAAATGAGTGGAGCTGGGGGAACCTGGCTCCATTTATTTTTTTCACAAAGATTTCGTTGTAGTGTATAAGAAAACCAACTGGAAACGAATCATATGCGATTGATTGAGAGAAATCTTTAAATAGACAGAGTGATGCTTGTTAATAAAAAATGAAACAAGACAGTATTTGAATGACATAATATTATTATGGTAAACTAAATAAAAAAGGGTGAAAAAAATGAATCATGCTTTAGGACAAGTGATTACGGGAATTGTTACTGACGAAAATGAAAAAGCTTATTTTGTTCAAAAAGAAGGTCTAACCTACCAGTTAGCCAAAGAAGAAGTCGAAAGTCTTCAATTAGGAGACACCGCGAAAGGTTTTGCATATATCTCGCAAAATAAATTGCTCATTTTAACAACACATATTCCAAAAGTACGTATTGGTCATTACGCTTTTGGTGAAGTCGTAGAAGTGCGTAAAGATTTAGGCGTTTTTGTAGCAATTGGACTTCCTGATAAAGAATTGGTTGTTTCATTAGACGACTTGCCGAGTGAAAAACATCTTTGGCCAAAAAAAGGAGATACATTGATGCTCAGCATGAAAGTAGATGAAAAGGATCGGATGTGGGGAGTGCTGGCAGATGATCTTGTTTTTCAATCTATTTCTAGAAAACCTTCTGAAGAAATGCTCAATAAGGACATTAAAGGAGTCGTTTACCGGACTAAGTTAATGGGGACACACGTGTTGACCGATGATTATCTGTTAGGTTTTATTCATCCATCTGAGCGGGACAACGAACCTCGATTGGGTGAGCGTGTTACTGGCAGAGTCATTGGGATAGGCGAAAGAGGGATGCTCAACATCTCATTGAAACCAAGAGCACATGAAGTCATTTCAGAAGATGCGGCTATGCTGCTGACCGTATTAGAAAGATCAAAAGATCAGAGTTTTTCTTATACCGATAAAAGCTCTCCAGAATCAATCAAAGAATACTTCGGCATCAGCAAAGGTCAATTCAAACGAGCACTTGGGAATTTGATGAAGCAAAGAAAAGTGATACAAAAAGATGGCAGAACCTATCTAGTATCAAATAAACACGAAGATCAGTAATAAGATTAAGCAGGAGTCTACTAAAGACTTGTGATGAAGAAAGGCGAATCAGCAAATAGAAGGAGATTTTTTCATGAAAGAAGACATCGAAGAGTATGTCCGCTTTTTGAGAATCGAACGTGGTCTATCTGAAAATACCATTGAAAGCTATCAGCGGGATCTTAAACAATATCATCTTTTTTTAGAAAAGAATCAGCTAACCAATTGGGAACAAATTGATCGTTATACGATTCTATCTTTTTTACAATATTTAAAGGAAGAAAAAAAGTCTTCTGCTACTGTTATTCGAATGGTATCTAGCTTAAGAAGGTTTCACCAGTTTTTAAAGCAAGAACAACTAGCTCAAAATGATCCGATGTTATATATTGATACGCCTAAAAAAGCACAATCTCTTCCTAAAATTTTGTCATTAAAAGAAGTAGAGACACTTATTATGACACCTAATGAAAATGAGGTTTTAGGTCTGAGGGATCGGGCGATTTTAGAAGTGATGTACGCTACTGGTTTAAGGGTGTCTGAATTGGTTGAACTGAAACTCACGGATCTTCATTTGTCTTTAGGTTTGATTCAAACGATTGGAAAAGGAGACAAAGAGCGAATTATTCCTTTAGGAGATATGGCCATTGAATGGGTCGAAAAATATTTGAGATACAGTCGCACAAAACTTGAAAAGCCTGATAAAAGATCTCCTTATCTTTTTTTAAATCATCATGGAAAGAAACTCACGCGCCAAGGAATCTGGAAAAATTTAAAAGGGCTGGTACAAAAGGCTGGAATCAAAAAAGAGGTCACACCTCATACGTTGAGACATTCATTTGCAACTCATTTGTTAGAAAATGGAGCAGATCTGCGAATCGTTCAAGAATTGCTTGGACATGCTGACATTTCAACGACCCAAATTTATACGCATATTACAAAACAAAGAATGGCAAAAGTTTATCATCAATACCATCCAAGAGCATAATAGAAATCAAGAAGATTTTATGAGATAATAGAGAAGCAAATATCACCATCAAGGAGGAGAGCAAATGAAGTACAATCGCGTTCACTTAATTGTTATGGACTCTGTAGGGATCGGAGAAGCACCTGATTCAGCTAAATTTAATGACACTGGTGCTGATACCTTAGGACATATCGCTGAAAAAGCAGGATTAAATATTCCTCACCTAGAAAAACTAGGCCTTGGGAATATTCGTCCGCTCAAAGGCGTGAAAGAAGATCCTGAAAGCAAAGGATACTATACAAAACTGGAAGAAGTCTCTGTCGGTAAAGACACGATGACTGGCCACTGGGAAATCATGGGATTGAATATCCAGACACCCTTTCGCGTTTTTCCAAATGGATTTCCAGAGGAGCTGATCAAAAAAATCGAAGAGCATACAGGTCGCAAAGTCGTGGCAAATAAACCAGCCAGCGGTACAGCTATCATTGATGAATACGGAGAACACCAAATGAAAACCGGTGATTTGATTGTATATACTTCAGCTGATCCTGTCTTGCAAATTGCAGCTCATGAAGACATTATCCCTTTAGAAGAGCTTTATAGTATCTGTTCTTATGTCAGAGAAATCACAAAAGATGATCCATATATGATCGGGCGTATCATTGCTCGTCCATATATAGGAACGCCAGGAAACTTTACACGTACAAGCAATCGACACGATTACGCACTTGACCCCTTCGGTAAAACTGATCTGAATTACTTAAGTGAAGGCGGAAAAGACGTGATCGCTATTGGAAAGATCAATGATATTTTCAATGGGCAAGGGATTACAGATTCTGTTCGTACGAAGAGTAACATGGATGGTGTAGATCAGTTATTAAAAGTGATGGATCGTGATTTTACGGGAATAAGTTTCTTAAACTTAGTAGACTTCGATGCGATATTCGGACATCGTCGTAATGTAGAAGGATATGGCAAAGCCATTGAAGAATTTGACAACAGAATCGAAGAGATTCTAGGTAAATTAAGAGAAAATGATTTACTGATGATCACAGCTGATCATGGAAATGACCCAACTGCTCCAGGAACAGATCATACTAGAGAGTATGTTCCTTTGCTGGCTTATTCTCCGTCTATGGAAGGCAGAGGAGCATTGCCGCAAGGACACTATGCAGATATTGGTTCAACGATTGCTGAAAACTTTGGAGTAGCAAATACTGGATTCGGCAAGAGCTTTTTGGATCTTTTAAAATAAAACTTTGGAGGATAATATGACGACTCAAATACATGAACAAATTAAAGAAGCTGCATCTTTTATTCAGCAACAAGGTGTTGAACAACCAGAGATTGGACTGATTCTTGGATCTGGTCTTGGCGAATTAGGAGACGAGATCGAAAATCCAGTAATCATTCCTTATCATCTTATTCCACATTTTCCTGTTTCAACTGTATCAGGACATGCCGGTCAATTAGTTTATGGTGTATTAGGTGAAAAAAAAGTTTTGGTCATGCAAGGGCGTTTCCATTATTATGAAGGATACCAATTGGGAGAAGTAACATTTCCGGTTCGGGTGATGAAAGCATTAGGCATTCATTCGATCATGGTTACGAATGCAGCTGGCGGCATTAATGAACAATTTTCTCCTGGTGATTTAATGATGATCACTGACCAAATCAATTTTACGGGCGTCAATCCTCTTTATGGACCCAATGATGAAGAAATGGGACCAAGATTTACAGATATGAGTCAGGCCTATGATTTGGTTTATCAAGATGTCGTGCGAAAAGTTGCAAAAGAAGAAAATATCCATCTGCAAGAAGGTGTCTACATTGGATTTTCAGGACCAACATATGAAACACCTGCTGAAATCAAAATGGTAAGAAACTGGGGAGCAGATGCTGTAGGGATGTCAACGGTTCCTGAAGTAATCGTTGCTAACCATGCTGGTCTGCGAGTAGTAGGTATTTCTTGTATCACCAACTTGGCTGCCGGTATGCAAAAAGAATTGAACCATGAAGAAGTTGTGGAAACAACAACGCGCGTAAAAGAAGAATTCAAAAGATTTGTTAAAAGCATCTTAAAGAACATGTAAAAAGATCGACTGAGATAAATGGTTGAATGATAGGTGATGTTTGAAGTCCTATCCTACAAGAGGATTTCGGTCATGCTATAATGAAAGTTGCTATGAGCACACAGATGATTTAGCATCACCATCAAACAAAAAAGAGCCAATCTGGCTCTTTTTTGTTTGATACCCTTAATGAGAATAGTGTTACAGCAGCAAACAACTAAGATTTGTAGAGCTTTTTCATGTCTTTGTTATTGCTGTAGAAGAGAAAGTCTGTCACCTATACATAAAGTTGCTGGATAGAAAATGAAGAGGTGTTAACGATACAAGTCTCCGGCTATTTTTGTAAAACAGAAAGCTCAAAATGGAATTTTAAATTTCACAACGCTTTCAATGAAGGTTTTGCAGTAGAAAATTGTGGCGTCCTTATGGCAGGCTTGTATTGTGTAATTGGCCTTCTTATGATAAAGTAATCAAGGTATATCAAACGACAAAAAGATAGAAATGATAAATAAAAGACAATGAATAACTAAACAGTCATCAAATGAAAGATTGCGATAGAGTCAAAAGATCAAAAAAGATACTAGTAATGATCATAGCAAATGTTTCCACTTGCTTATCTCTAACAGACAGTATGCTCCTAGCAATCAAAAAAGCATCTACAACATCCAGATAGTTGTTGTATGCCAAGTAAGTATTGATGAATTGGGAGGAAAACATGTTACAAACCTATAAAAAAGACTATAAGAAGATCACGATGGGATTGCTTTCTTTGATACCTGATCTAAAAGATATTCATCGTTTAAACGATGAATTAGAATGGTATAACAGCGAAGAAAATCGAAAAATCTATTTGTGGCGCAGCGAAGAAACAGATGATTTTATTGGTGTGATCGGTATTGAATTATCGGAAGAAATTGTACTGCTACGTCATATTTCCATCAATCCATCTTTTAGAAAAGAAGGCATCAGCCATGAAATGCTTTATGCACTAGAAGAACTTTATCCAAACCAAAAAATTATCGGTACGTTAGAGACATCTGGTATTATTGCAAAATGGGAGCAAGAAAAGAATAAAGAAGAGTTATAAAAAGGTGAGAACATGACAGATATTACAGTAAAAATAGATGGTTTTGAAGGACCATTAGATTTACTGCTGCATTTGATCCAGCATCTTGAAATGGATATCTATGATATTCCAATAGCAGAAATCACTTCTCAATATCTTGCTTATATCCATACGATGAAAATGTTGGAACTTGATGTAGCTGGAGACTATCTTGTCATGGCAGCGACGCTAATGGCTATCAAAAGTAAAATGCTTTTACCAAAACCAGAGTTGGATGAAGAAGAAGAATTTTACGAAGAAGGGATAGACCCTCGTGATGCTTTAGTTGAACAGTTGTTGGAATATCAAAAATATAAGCAAGTAGCTACTGTTTTAAAACAAAAAGAAGAAGAAAGAAGCTTTTATTTTACAAAAGAACCAACAAATCTTGAAGATTATCAAAAGGATATACCGCTTGAACCTGATAAGATCAATACGATTGATCTTGTACGCGCTTTTCAGGATATGTTGAGAAAAAAGAAAAACCGTGTGCCGTTGCAGACCAAGATCACAGCTGAAGAAGTCACGATGGAAGATCGAATGAAGAGCATCTTGCATCGCTTAACGCCCAATAAGCCACTGTTATTCACAGATTTGTTTGAAGTGCAATCAAAAAAAGAATGTGTTACAACTTTCATTGCTTTATTGGAATTGATGAAAGATCAACAAGTGGCCGTTCATCAGCATTCAAACTTTGCAGATATTACCGTTTCGTTAATGATGAAACAGAGATAGGAGCGAAAGCTATGGAAGAAGCAGCAATCGAAGCTTTGCTTTTTGTTGCAGGCGATGAAGGCCTGACTTTGGAAGAAATTGCTAGTTTATTAGATATATCAACACAGTCAGCATTTGCTCAACTGATGTCTTTACAGCAAATGTATGCCTCTTCTAAAAGAGGTCTGATGCTGCTTGAAGCAGGTGAAAAGTATGAACTGGCGACAAAAAAAGATTTTTCTGAGATCGTAAAGAAATATGCTTCCTCTCCATTTGCAACAAGTTTATCTCAAGCTGCTCTTGAAAACTTAGCGATCATTGCCTATAAACAGCCGCTTACAAGACTAGAAATAGATGAAATCAGAGGTGTGCATTCCGGTGCATCATTGCAAAAACTTGTTTTAAGAGGATTAATAGAAGAAAAGGGAAGAATGGAAGCCCCAGGAAGACCAATTCTGTATGGAACCACCCAGTATTTTATGGATTATTTTGGTTTGAAAACCTTATCTGATTTGCCTGATATTAAGGACCTAGAGCAGACAGATGAAGAAGAAAGCGAAGCAGATTTATTTTTTGAACGTTTTAAAGGACAGTTTGCTGATTCTATTGAGGAAGAACAAGAGGAATTATAGGTAAGGAGAGGATAAGATGGAACGCTTGCAAAAAGTTATGGCGCATGCAGGAGTTGCTTCACGAAGAAAAAGTGAAGAGTTGATCAAAGAAGGCAGAGTAAAAGTGAATGGTGAAACGGTTACTGAGTTGGGCAAACAAGTGTCTCATTCAGATAAAATAGAAGTCGATGATATTCCGGTAGAACGTGAAGAGCCTGTTTATTTTCTAATGAATAAACCGAGAAATACGATCACAGCTGTTGCAGATGATAAAGGCAGACGGGTAGTAACAGACTTTTTCCCAATGATTGAACAGAGAATCTATCCAATCGGCCGGCTCGACTATGATACAACAGGTGCCTTGATTCTGACAAATGACGGAGACTTTGCACAACAACTGATGCACCCAAAAAATATGGTGAAGAAAACTTATATTGCTAAGGTCAAAGGGATCGTTACCAAGAAAGCTATTCGCCAATTAGAAAAAGGTGTTGTGATCGATAAAAGAAAAACAGCTCCTGCTAAAACCAAAATCATCTCAACAGATATTCAAAAAGATACAACAATGGTCGAACTGATCATCCATGAGGGAAGAAATCATCAAGTAAAGAAAATGTTTGATGCAGTGGGTTATCCAGTGAAGAAACTTACAAGAGAAGCCTATGGTAATCTATCCGTCAAAGGATTGAATTCAGGAGAATGGCGAGAGTTGAAACATCACGAAGTCAATCAACTTAGAGAGCTAAGTAAAAAAGAAGGATAGACTTTTTTTATAAGTTGAACAGAACCGAAAAAGTTTGGAAGCAGTTTCCAAACTTTTTTATTGTGTCCGTTACATAAGGATATAAGGCGAAAATAAACAAGAGGAATGGCACAAATTTGAAAGAAACGTTTCCTTATGGAAGAATCAAAACCAAAATGTTGATAAACATGAGATAAGTTCGGTATAATAAAAAAGAATTATAGGATACACTTTGTGAAAGGGTGTCATGTTGAATATGGAAAATGAAGAAATATCAATTTTAGTTGTAGATGATGAGGAGCGGATTCGCCGGCTTCTAAAAATGTATCTCGAAAGAGAACACTATCAGATCACAGAAGCTGAAGACGGAGAAGAAGCCTTGAAAAAAGCTTTAGAATATGATTATGATCTCATCTTACTCGATTTAATGATGCCAAAAATGGATGGTATTGAAGTAGCTGAAAAACTTCGAGAAGAAAAAACGACGCCGATCATGATGTTGACGGCTAAAGGAGAAGAAGTCAACCGTATTCAAGGCTTTGAAGTGGGAGCCGATGATTATATCGTGAAACCATTCAGTCCGCGTGAAGTTGTTTTAAGAGTATCAGCAATGTTAAAAAGAACGCATGTGGCAAAAGAAAAAGAATCTTCTGATCCTGACTTGATCGTTACAGAACATATCGAGATCGATAATCGCTCTCATTCTGTTTTAGTGGATAAAAAGACAGTGAACTTAACACCAAAAGAATACGAATTGCTTCTCTATTTAACACGCTCTCCAAATCAAATATTTGGTCGTGAGCAATTGCTGAGAGAAGTTTGGAAGTATGAATTCTTTGGTGATCTGAGAACCGTTGATACACATGTTAAGCGCTTAAGAGAAAAGTTGGCGAAACAATCGCAAGAAGCTGCTAAATCTATCGTAACGGTGTGGGGATTGGGTTACAAGTTCAGCGTCCAATCAGAAGAAAGCAAGAAATAGGATGATTCCTTATGAAGTTTAATGGATTAATATGGCGCATTTGGTTTATTTCAATGTTGCTCATTGGATTCTGCTTTATCTCAACCACTTATTTTTTTGACTTGCTGTATCAGGAACGAATCGAAAAGCAATATGTCAGTGATTATGAAGATATTATTTTAGATATGGAAAATACACTAGAAAGCAATGAACAAGTTTCTAGGGAGTATGTCCAAAACTGGAATACTTCCCACAAACACATTAGTATGGCTTTGTATATCGATGACAAGCTGCAGACTCCAGCGCTTCAAGAAATTGTTTCAAATAGAGCAGATTACGATGATACGATTACTGCAGCGATTCAACAAGCGATCGAAACAAATAAAGACAGTCGAGATATTGGTTATATCAAAACGAAAAAAAATCCTAAAACGCCTTATATCTTAAGCATCAAACACGTTCAGGTAGATGGAAACGACAACGCATTCATTGTTTCTTTTGCCGGTTTTTCTTTTTTGGATGATATTCAAGGGAATATGCATAAATGGGCTGCAAGCCTTTTTGTTCTTTATGGGCTATTAGCTGTTTTGTTCTATCTCTTTTTGAAGAAACGATTAGGCGAACCATTAAATGAGTTGAAAGATATCGCCTTTGATTATGCGGTGAATGATTTTTCAAGACAAGCGCCGGTAGAACATAAAGACGAACTGTCACAGTTGTCAATGGCGATGAATAAAATGGCCAAATCCTTAGAAACAACAGGTACTGCAACGCGGCAAGAAAAAGAATTGTTAGCCAATATCGTGTCTTCTATTTCAACGGGAATTCTGTATTATAATCAAGATAAAACGCTGTTGCTATCTAATCCAAGTGGAGTGGAATTCTTGGAGCATGCAGACAAAGAACAAACGGCTGTCGAACTTCACGTACCGGATTTTCTTAAATCAAAAATTGATGAAGTGATCCGTATTTCGGGAAAAGTTGAATTCGAATATACAGCAGATGATTGGTATTATGAAGTTTCTTTAATACCGCTATTTGATGAAGATTTGACTTCTGTTCGTGGTGTTTTAGTATCTGTCCAAAACATCACGAAGGAAAGACGCTTAGATAAGATGCGTGTAGATTTCATCAATAATATTTCTCATGAACTGCGTACACCTCTGGTTATGATTCAAGGATATAGTGAAGCAATTGTGGATGACGTAGCTGAATCACGCGATGAAAAAAATGAAATGGCACAAATCATTGGAGAAGAATCTAAGCGAATGAATCGGATGGTCAATGAGATGCTTGATTTGTCGCGTATGGAAGCCGGATACATCCAACTATTTAAAGAAGAGGTTGATTTAAAAGCATTCTTTACTCAGTTGCTTTCTAGGTTCCATACAATGGCCAGCAATGGAGGCATTACACTTTCTTTAGAGATAGAAACTGGTTTAACAAGTTACTTTATGGATAAAGATAAAATGGATCAAGTATTTGTTAATTTGATCAATAATGCGATTAGACATACGATAATGGGGCAAAAGGAAGAAGGATCTGTAAAAGTCTGGGTTCACTTCGATCATTTGGTTGATGATATTTTAATTGAAATTATCGATAATGGAACAGGGATCCCAGAAAAAGATGTTCCTTATATTTTTGACCGTTTTTATAAAGCAGACAAATCACGAGCTACTCAAAGTTCTAACCGAATTGGAACCGGAATCGGATTGTCTCTTGTGAAAAGCATCGTTGAAGCGCATGAAGGATTTGTTGATATCAAAAGCAAAGAAGCGCAAGGTGCTACCTTTAGGGTACATCTGCCCTACGTTGAAGAAAATGAGCAAATTAATGACAAAGGCCGCGACTGAGATATAAAAGTAGTTGCATCTTAGTTCGTTTACCTGTATAATAGATACGTAAAAATAATATAAATAATGATTCGTCTTCAGGGGCAGGGTGCAATTCCCGACCGGTGGTAAAGTCCACGAGCTGACTATTTTTTAGGAGGCTGAACTGGTGAAATTCCAGTACCGACAGTACAGTCTGGATAAAGAAGATAGAGTTTATTTGAATATTTTGTATTCAATGCTCTGTTTGATTTTTCTCTGGAGAAAAGTCAGACGGAGCATTTTTAATAAACTTCAATCCCTCTTGCTGATGGATCCTTTTAGGAGGATTTTTTATGCAAAAAAGAAATACGAAAAAAATGATAGGTGTTGCAATGTTAGGTGCTTTGGCAGCTGTGATCATGAACTTTGCTTTTCCAATCATTCCAGGGCTGTCCTTTTTAAAGATTGATTTTAGTGATCTGCCAATTTTGATCGGTATGTTTTTATTTGGTCCTTCTGGCGGCATCGGTGTTGCTTTTGTCCGCTCCATTTTGCATTATGTGCAGACAGGAGGAGACGCCGGATTTCCAATAGGAGATACAGCTAGCTTTATTGCTTCCATCTGCTACGCTCTGCCGATTTACTATGTGATGCGTTCAAAAGGAACAGCCCTTAAAGAAATGGCTTTAGGAGGATTGGCAGGTACTCTCTCATTGACAGCAGTGCTAACGCTTCTAAATTACTTTGTTCTATTGCCACTTTATGCGCTTGTTTTCAACTTGGATGTGGGCCCGATTTTCGATTATCTTATTCTTGGAATCGTACCATTTAATCTAATAAAAGGCTTGATCATCAGCACGGTATTCGTTGTGTTATTCGTCAAACTTGAGCCTTGGATCGAACGCAATCAAACTAACCCAAACCATTGCAGAGCTTAAGAAAAATAATAAAGGGTTATACAATATATAACCTTGATCAGTAAAAAAACATTTTTTTAATGCTAAACCCGTTAGAATCCTATTTCTAGAAATTTCAGTAGCCTATCGACCGGAAGAAATTTCTCTACAACGTTAGAAGAGGAAGATTCTAATAAAAGGAGCCAAGGAGACTATATTCATCCTTGGCTCCTTTTGGATTTTATTGAAAAATCTATGAATGTTGACGAAAAATAACAGAAAAGGTGCTATTTCTGGTATAGTAAAGAGGAGAAGAAACGACAAAATAATGTTTAAGAAGCAAAGATAAGGTGAACAACAGTGAAGACACTTTCCTATTTAGATTATTTTATTCTTTCATTGCTGAAGGATCTTCCTATAAAAGCAACGAGTTTGTTTTATATTTTAAAAGGCAAAAGAACGGCTTCCATGCTGTATAAAGCATTAGAAACTCAATTGACGCCTGTTTTTGGGTTGTTTCCTTCTTTAGAAAAACAACAATATGATCAAGCCGTTCAACAATATCTCCTAAAGAACTATGTAGCTTATGCATCTTCCGAAAAAGAGGATTTGATACTAACACAAGAAGGAAAAGAAGCAGTTGAAGCTTATTTTAAGACTCACTATAAGCCAACTGCTTTAGAACATTTAAAAAAAGGCAAACTCCTAATGAATTTTCAAAAAAAGAGTTTATTTTTGATCCAAGTCTTTTCGGAACTACGCTATCATAATAGAACGTACATACCGATCGAAAGAGATTATTTTCTTCAATTATGGGTGAAACAATGGCTTCAAAAACAAAACATTGAGCGACAGGAATTGGCGCTAGCATTTGGGGAAGAATGGGGTCAGCTGTTAGATCAATTAGCAATGGATAGTGCACAACAAATCGTTTTGACGATGACTGGACATACTCAAGTCGGACAAACTAGAAACCAATTGGCTTACCAAAGCAAAAAAGAATCGATGGAGATTGAACTTCAAATACTGGACAGCTACTACGTCTTCCTTCTCAATATAGACAAGAGACCCGCAACTTTTCCTCTGCTGTACAGCATCATTCAAGAGGAACAGTCTCTTTATCCTTATGGCTTGGGTAAAAGTGTGCAGCTAACAAAAAACTATTTAGAAAAAGGCTATGCGCTCGATGAAATAGCTTCTAGGAGAAATTTAAAAAACAGTACCGTTTCAGAACATATCATCGAATTGGCGATCATTTGCGAACAAGAACAGTTTTTAAATAATATTCCAACATCCATATATGAGAAACTAAATAAAATCTTAGAAAAAGAAAAAGATTTATCCTTTGCTCAAGTGAAGGAATCCTTTTCAGAATTACCATTTCTTTGGTATCGTTTAGTTCAAATAGAGAGGTTAAAGAAACATGTATAGAGAAGAACAGTTAAAAAAATTGTTGCAGGTGAAGTTTGGCTATCCTGAGTTTCGCGAAGGACAGCAAGAAGCGATTGAAGCTGCTTTAAACGGCGATCATACCTTGGTGATGTTGCCAACAGGGACTGGAAAATCAATCTGCTATCAACTGAGCGGATATTGTTTAGAGGGGAAAGTACTTGTGATATCTCCTTTACTGTCTTTGATGCAGGATCAAGTAGAGCAAATGAAACAAAAGGGTGAAAAAAGGGTAGTTGCATTAAATAGTCTGCTCTCTAATGAAGAGAAAAAGTATTTATTAGATCATCTTTCTATTTACAAATTTATCTATTTATCTCCTGAAATGCTTCAACAAGAAAAAGTGATGCGCGCCTTAAAAAAACAAAACATAGCCCTTTTTGTAGTGGATGAAGCGCATTGTATCTCACAATGGGGAATGGACTTCCGACTAGATTATCTTCACTTAGGTTGGGCTCGAAAGCAGCTCGGTTCTCCGCTAACAATGGCATTGACAGCTACGGCAACGAAACGTGTAAGGAAAGAAATACTTTCTAGTCTGGACCTTGAAAAAGAGCCTTTTCAAGAAATCGTTTATTCTGTAGATCGTCCAAATATCGTATTGGATGTGATCCACTGTGACCAGAACAAAGATGAACAAGTATTGGAAAAAGTTGCATTTCTTGAACCGCCGGGAATCATTTACTTTTCTAGCAAAGCAGCAGCAGATGAGATGGCTGAGAAAATAAATCAACAGACTTCTTTTTATGCAGAGAGTTATCACTCAGACATAGATTCAGCTGATAAAATTAAAATTCAGCAACAATTTATTCGAGATGACATCGATATTATTTGTGCGACAAGTGCTTTTGGAATGGGCATCAACAAGAATAATATTCGTTATGTCCTGCATTATCATCTACCAGCAAGTCCTGAAGACTATCTTCAAGAAATCGGAAGAGCAGGCAGAGATGGCAAAAAAAGCATTGCTGTATTGTTCTATGAATCGGGCGACTATGCTATTCAAAAGTATTTTCAAGATGAATCACTACCGACGAGAAAGATGATTGATTGGGCTTACCGCAAACAAAATATGCAGCTTCTAGATGCAAACGAGATTCAAAAACGTATGGCTGCTTACTTTGTTGATCAGCATATAGACCAACAAACTGCTTATCAAACAGTTATGGAACGAAAAAGGATCAAAGAAGAACAATTGAGCTATATGATACAGTATAGCGAGACCAAAGACTGCAAAAGAGCGTTTCTATTACATTACTTTGGAGAAAGAGCTATGGAAACCACCGAAAATTGTTGTTCTTCTTGCAGCATTGACTGGACAGATTTTGAAAAAACAATGAAGACAAAAGAAAAAAAGGCAAAAGAAGTGACAAAAAATTGGCAAAAAAGTTTTAATGCGCTCTTTTTGTTTTCATATTTTTAAGGAAAACCACTAAAGCATGTGATATAATGATGCTGAACTCGGAAAGGAGGGGTATGATATGGGGAGAAGAAAATCAAAAAAAGTACACGAGAAAGAGGAATTATGGTCGCGTAAATTTGATGATGAAGAAGATGTAAACAAGAACTACTCTCGAACGGAACGTAAAAAAGCCGCTAATAGTGTGTCTCCAGTTATGACATCGCTTGTCATTTTTTTGGCCCTCTTTATTATTTTACCTACTAGTGTCTATTTGTGGTATTCAAGTAATACAAGCAAAGCAGATCAATCACTTGATCCTGATGACAGTATCGTAATCACTCAAAATGAAAGTAGTAGCGCAAGTAGTGAATCGATAAGTTCAGCAGCATCAGACATATCTAGCCAAGCGTCTTCTGAAGAATCTAAAGAGGAAAGCAGTGTAGCATCAGAAGAAACAAAAGTGGCAGAAAAAGCTGAAGATACTCAAAAAGCTAAGAATAAAGAAAATACACAAACAGAACCTAAAAAAGAAACTAAAAAAGTGACACAAGAAGAACCTAAGAAAGAAACTACAGAAACAACTTCTAAAAGTGAAAAAAAACAACCTGAAACAACTGAAAAAACAAAAAAAGAAGAACAATCTGGCTCTACTTACACTGTTAAAGCTGGAGACAATCTTTATCGTATTGCGTTGAATCACAATATGACAACCGATGAATTGAAAGCTTTAAATGGGTTATCTAGTGACAATGTCAGCGTAGGCACGGTACTTACTGTAAAATAAACAAAAACAAAAAGCTGGGATAAATCTCTCAGCTTTTTCGTGTATAATGATGATAGTGATCAAAGAAGAATAGACAACTCGTTATTCTTTTCTGATTCATTTTTAGATAGGAAAGTAGGAATGTAAGTGGTAAGTCAGTTGAAAATCGCTATTGATGGTCCAGCTTCGGCTGGAAAAAGCACAATCGCCAAGTTGATCGCAAAAGATTTGAACTATATTTATTGTGATACAGGGGCGATGTATAGATCTTTAACCTATGCAGCAATAAAAAAGAATATAGACCCGGCTAATGAAGAAGCTCTTGCGGCATTACTAAAAGAAATGACTATTTCATTTAAGGCCGGTAAAGAACAGCAAAGCGTCTTTGTCAATGGCGAAGATGTAACGGAAGAGATTCGCCAACCAGACGTTACCAACCAAGTCTCAGCAGTATCTGCTCATAAAAAAATTAGAGAAGACCTTGTTCGGCGCCAGCAAGAAATTGCTGAAGATGGCGGAGTTGTGATGGATGGTCGAGATATCGGCACAGCTGTTTTACCAAATGCCGAAGTGAAAATTTTTATGGTCGCCAGTGCCGCAGAAAGAGCTGAACGTCGCTATAAAGAGAATCTATCAAAGGGGATCGAGACACCACTGCTGGTTTTGCAAAAAGAAATCGAAGAGCGGGATTATAAAGATGCTCATCGACAAGTATCTCCATTGGTACAAGCGGAAGATGCCATTTTGATCGATACAACGAATCTCTCCATTTTAGAAGTTGTTGAAAAAATTAAAGGAATCATTGAAAAAAAACAAGAACAAGAATAAATTTCAAGATAAAAAAGCCGTTTTGGTAGCATTATCTTAATAAATTCGTTAGAATAAGACATATAGGATTTATTTGGCTAATAGGAGGAAGTAAGATGACTGAAAATGAAAATATGCACGAATTAGAAGAACAACAATCAATGTCTGACGTAATGAAAGACGTTGAAGAAATCAATATTGGCGATGTTGTCCAAGGAGAAGTATTGGCCATCGACGAAAATAAACAAGCAATCGTTGGATTGGGTGGCGGTCTTGAAGGTGTAATTCCTCACAATGAATTATCTGCATCTCCTTTTGAAAAAGTGACAGATGTTGTAAATGTGGGCGATACACTTGATTTGGTTGTTATCAAAGAAATCAAGGATAAAGAAAATGGCAGCTACTTGTTGTCTAAACGCCGTATTGATGCTAAAAAAGTTTGGGAAAATATCCAAAATGATTATGAAGAAGGCCGCATCATCGAAGCACCTGTTACAAATGTTGTAAAAGGCGGCTTGGTTGTTGATGTGGGTGTACGTGGATTTGTACCTGCTTCTATGGTAGAAGTTCATTATGTTGATGATTTCTCTGCTTATAAAGGTAAAACATTATCCTTTAAAATCATTGAAATCGAACCAAGTGAAAATCGCTTGATTCTTTCTCACAAAGCAGTTGTAGAACAAGAAAACGAAGCGAAAAAAGAAGAAGCATTAGAACGTTTAGTTGAAGGAGAAACGGTTACAGGAACAGTTGCTCGCTTAACGAACTTCGGTGCATTCATCGATCTAGGCGGAGTAGACGGATTGGTTCATATTTCTCAAATTTCATATGAACATGTTAACCATCCTTCAGATGTTCTAACTGTCGGTGAAGAAGTCAATGTTAAAATCTTATCAGTAGATAAAGAAGAAGGCCGCATTTCATTATCTATTAAAGATACACTTCCTGGACCTTGGGAAAACATTGAAGAACGTGCTCCTGAAGGAACAGTGCTTGAAGGAACGGTTAAACGTTTGACTAGTTTTGGCGCTTTTGTAGAAGTTTTCCCAGGCGTTGAAGGTCTCGTTCACATTTCTCAAATTTCACATAATCACATTGCTACTCCTCATGAAGTTTTATCAGTAGGAGATCAAATCAAAGTGAAAGTATTGAGCGTTAACCCAGATGAACAACGTTTGTCATTAAGTATCAAAGCTTTGGAAGAAAGACCTGAACGTAAGCAAGAAAGAAAACCTGAAACTAAAGCACCAGTCGAGCTTGATGAAGAAGAAACAGGGTTTACTTTAGGCGATTTAATCGGCGACCAACTATCTGATTTATCAGATGAATCTTCTGACGAAGAAAAATAATCAGTTTTCTGTCAGATAAACTAGTTGGAGCAGGAAACAAAGCTTGTTATAACTTTTAACACGAGCTAAACATTAGCATAAAAGAATGTAGTGCTAAAAGCACTTCTAGTTTGAGGGCATGTGGTTCCGTTATAGGTGCTGCATCCCTCTTTTTTTGGTGACTTAAAGCTCATTTTAAAAAGATGATGGGAATTGCCATGAATGCGTTCATAAAATGATTGGCAACCTAAAAAAAAGCAAAATAAAAAAGATTTATATAGGAAAAGTGACAATTTTTTTTCATTTATAAGGGAATAAGACAAAAAAGAGTTGCAAGTTTGTAACAAGTTGCATAAACTAAGATAAGGAAATTTTTAAGATAGGAGGCAACCATTATGGCAAAACCAGTTATCGCCATTGTTGGTCGTCCAAACGTTGGAAAATCTACCATTTTTAACCGTATTGTCGGTGACCGTATTTCAATCGTGGAAGACGTCTCAGGTGTAACAAGAGACCGCATTTATGCACCGGCCGAATGGCTTGGGAAAGAATTTAGTGTCATCGATACAGGTGGGATCGATATCGGTGATGAACCATTTTTAGAACAAATTAAACAACAAGCAGAAATTGCCATCGAAGAAGCTGATGTTATTATCTTTATTACAAGCGTTAGAGAAAGATTAACAGATGCAGATGAACAAGTTGCACAAATGTTATATCGCAGCAATAAACCAGTTTTATTGGCTGTCAATAAGGTAGACAATCCAGAAATGAGAACAGATATTTTTGATTTTTACGCACTTGGATTGGGAGAACCTTATCCTGTTTCTGGAAGTCATGGTTTAGGACTTGGAGATCTTTTAGATAAAGCTATTAGTTATTTTCCTTCAGAACAGGAAGCAGATGAAGATGAATCAATCATTAAGTTCAGCTTTATTGGAAGACCAAATGTAGGGAAATCTTCTTTGATCAATGCTCTTTTAGGTGAAGAACGTGTCATCGTTTCAAATGTAGCCGGAACGACTCGTGATGCGATTGATACTTCTTTTACAGCTGCAAGTGGATCAGAATTTGTCATGATCGATACAGCAGGGATCCGCAAAAAAGGAAAAGTTTACGAAAATACTGAAAAATATAGTGTGTTAAGAGCCTTAAGAGCGATTGAACGTTCCGATGTGGTCGTGATGGTGTTGAACGCTGAAGAAGGCATTCGTGAGCAAGATAAAAAGGTAGCCGGCTATGCACATGAAGCTGGTAAAGGTGTGATCATCCTAGTCAATAAATGGGATGCCATTGAGAAGGATACCAACACACTGAAGAAGTTTGAAGAAGACATTCGACATGAATTTGCTTATTTGAGCTATGCGCCTATTTTGTTTGTTTCAGCATTGACCAAGCAACGACTCAATCAGTTACCTGCATTGATTGAAAAAGTAAGCCGCAACCAAAAACTGCGGATCCAGTCTTCAACGCTTAACGAAGTGATTTTAGATGCTGTAGCGATGAATCCAACGCCTACAGACAAAGGCAGAAGATTGAAAATTTACTACACAACACAAGTAGCGATTAAACCACCAACTTTTGTTGTATTTGTTAATGATCCTGAACTGATGCATTTCTCTTATGCCCGTTATTTAGAAAATCGGATTCGTGATACTTTTGACTTTGAAGGCACGCCGATTCGTGTCGTCACACGGAAAAGAAAATAAAAAAAGAAAGCATTTTAACACAGTTCATATAGAACTTCAACTTTTTTATCATTTTATCGAATTTGCTTTGAAATTTTCCTTAAAAAGCTTAAAAATCATTGCAGTATCAGCATTTGTGTGATATCTTTTTAAATGAAATGTCATTTAAATAAACGAATTTCATTTCACTACGCTGTTGTTTTTGGACCACTCAAAAATAGCAGTTGATGTTTATTTACTTAACGAACATCGATTCTTCTGTTCGAGGAGGTGAAATATAAATGGCTAACAAAGCACAATTAATCGAAAACGTTGCTGAAAAAACAGGACTAACTAAAAAAGATGCAACTACAGCAGTTGATGCAGTATTTGAATCTATTCAAGAGTCTTTGAGTAATGGTGAAAAAGTACAAATCATTGGATTTGGTAACTTTGAAGTACGTGATCGTGCAGCACGTAAAGGTCGTAACCCTCAAACAGGGGATGAAATCGAAATCGCTGCAAGTAAAGTACCTGCATTCAAACCAGGTAAAGCACTTAAAGATGCAGTTAAATAATTTAAATGTAAAAACCCTTGATTCGTCAAGGGTTTTTATTATGTTTTGAGAATATTCATTTTTAAAAGGGGCAAAAAAGGAGCAATTTTTATAAATCACTCGCTTCTAGTTGTTCACAACAAATTCATGCGAGAACACTTCAAAAAATTCAGCGTATTGACAGTTACTTGTGATTCTCCTGCAGTTTTACAACTATTCAAACAGATCTAGAGTTTGTTCTATTTTAATTTACATTCCCAGCCTAATCCTAATTTCAATTTCTCCAAAACATCAGAATAATTAAATTGTCCATCCGATTCGTTTATGAGGTAATCTAACATATAACCTGTGGCTTCGTTCTCCATCTTAGATCGATAAACAGGATTATTATATAGAATTGAGGAGTCTTTATGATTTAATGCGTGCCCTAACTCGTGAAGAATGACTTCCTTTTGTTTTTCTTCATTTAATTCTTGGTTAACAAACATCATTTTTAACTTTGAATTATAGTAACCATTTTTTTCGAGTTTGATCATGACTAATTCAATTCCATTATCTTTGAGTAAAGTATAAATGCTATCCATATAGGCCACCTCACTTGTTGCTGAATCTTCCTTGAAGATAAGCACGAATCGCTTCCCTATCATGATCAGTCATAGGTTTTCCGTCAAAACTCATCATGCCATCTAATATTTCATCTAAATCCGTAGATTGTTGTTTTTTAGTAGGAAGTGCCTTTTCTGTCCGTCCCAATAAATAATCTACTGAGACATCAAAATAATCTGCTACTTTTTTTATATTCTCAGCTTTAGGAGAGACTTTATCCCATCTACGGATCTGCCCATTAGATATCCCGATTTTGCGTTCAATTTCTGCAAACGTAGTCTGTTTTGCGTCAGCTAAGTCTTTTATTCGTTGTACAGTTCCCATTAGTATCACCTTTCAAAAGCTTACAAACCAGATGGTAATATTTAAGTCATTTTTAGTTGATAAATAACTTAAATGCTACTATACTATATTCATAAGCTAGTTTGTTAACGGATAAGCCAATAAAAATGCTTTTACCTAAGTTTTTCAACGTTTGTTCATAAGCTATTTTTACGCTTATTTGTTATGGATAAATATTAGCATAAAAGCTATTTACAGTCAACGCAAAGCTTTTAAATTAGCTTAAAATTTGTTTGCTCGTTAGAAGGGAAAAAGATAAAAAAATTCAAGCTCTAAGAAATAGAATGTTTTTGTATCTGGAGAAAAAAAGATCGACTGACAAAATAAAAGGAGTTAATGCATGATGTTAAAAGGAAGCGACGAGTATGAGTATTGAATGGCTGATTGGACTACTAATTGGCGGTGGAGGAGCAACTGGTTTATTGTCAGCTTTCTTTACCCGAAAAAGTGCTAAGGAAAAAAGAGAGATAGATTTATTAGATAGAGCATTTAAAGAAATAGAAAGACTAGATGTACGCATTAAAGAATTAGAAGCGGCATTGGCTAAAAAGAACGGAGAGAATGAAAAATTCAAAATGATTATTGACGGACTTACAGAAGATAAATTGAATCATAAAAAAGATATCAAGAAACTGAAAGGAGATTAAAAATAATGTTCTTAATCAACTATTATTTCGACGTCTTAAAATGAATAAAACAGGTTTAAGTCGATCTGATAGGAGAACGTTCTGCTCATTCAATTTGCCAACCTTATCTTGTATAAAAATACGAAGGCTACTAAGGAGCTGCAGGTTCGTATGAAATAAGAAAAAATACTCGTCGCAACGTCTCGTTCTGTTTGCTCTGTACCATTTCGCTAAAATGCAGGATATAAATCAAGTTCAATGCAAATGAGAAGGATCTGCCCAGCGAATATCATCGCTCATTTCAAAAAAAAAAACAAAGAGAATCAAAAATGTAAAACACTGTCAGCATAAACGCACAAGCTTTTTTTCACTCGTTAATGGGCTCTGTTGACGACGAATACATATTTTTGCTTAAAGGCAAAATATGCTATAATAAGGAAATAACAAATGAAGAGAGAAGAAGTTTGCACGATCTCAAGAATTATAGAGCGAAAGAGGTTTTGGATATGTCTCATGGACAAAAAATGATCCAGTTTTTGCAAGATAAACAATTAGAACAGGCAACAGCAGAGTTTAACCTGGCTTTACAGCACGATAACAAAGAAGAGCTTTACCTCTTAGCAGATTCTTTATATGAGTTAGGTTTTTTAAAAGAAACAAGAACAATCGACTTACAATTATTGAATGCTGATCCGTATAATGATGAGTTGAAAATCAGTTTGGCTGAAATAGCCATTGAAGAAGACGATGTTGATCAGGCGATGGAATGGCTAAGCCAAATAGGAGAAACAAGCCAAGCTTATCCTCAATCTTTAATGGTTCAAGCGGATATGTATTTTGTACAGGGATTGTATGAAGTGAGTGAGCAAAAACTACTACAAGCACAAGACATTTTAGGAGATGAACCTGTCATTCAATTTGCTTTGGCTGAGCTGCATTTTGCCATGGGAAAAGATGCTCAAGCGATTCGCGGTTATGAAGCGTTGATGGAAAAAGGGTATACGGAGTTCTCGGGCATCAATCTGGCTGGACGCAACGGTAATGCTTACAGTGCTTTAGGCGATTTTGACGAAGCAGTCCTCTATTTGGAGCAAAGCATTGAAGAAGATGAAAAAACAGATACGCTGTTTCAACTTGGTTTCACTTATTTGCAAAAGAAAGATAATCAAAGAGCAGTGGAAACTTTATTCCAGTTAAAAGAACTGGATCCTAGTTATACTTCGCTTTACCCTTACTTGGCGGTAGGTCTTGAAGAAGAGAATCGTTTAGAAAAAGCAGCGGAAGTGATTCAAGAAGGGTTGCAATATGATCGTTATAATCCTGACTTGTATCTTCAAGGTGCAAATATTGCCATCAAGTTAGAAAATGAAGAGTTAGCAGAACAATACTTTAAAGAAGCGATCACTTTGGCGCCGGACAATGCAGTTTATCTGCTTGGATACGCCAATCTGTTGTTGAAACAAGAGCGCTATGAAGAAACGATTGCTATGGTCCAAGCAAAACTAAAAGAAGAAGTTGTAGATCCTCAGTTTTACTGGAACCTTGCACAAGCAAATAATGGATTAGAAAATTATGAAGCTGCAGGAGCAGGCTATAAAAAAGCCTATCCATCATTCAGACAAAATACAGACTTTTTAAGAGAATATATCGATTATTTAAGAGAAGAAGGAAACCGTGATATCATTAAAGAAGTCTTAGGGGATTATTTAGTATTGGAACCAACAGATGAAGAGATGGTAACACTATTGGAATCAATCAATGGTAACGACGAATAGAGTAGGGTATAATGGTATCAAAGGGATGACAAGGAGGTTTTTCCTATGAGTATCCAGATTACATTAGAAGCTAAAAAAGCTTTTATCGGTTGGTTTCTAGATCGTCATCAATTAAAAAGAAGAGAATCTATGTGGATACTGAATTATCTGTTAAATCATGATATCGTATTAAACAAGGTTCATTTTGTTGAAGACGTTGAGAAAACACCGCGTGGGATGATGATGTCAACTGTTGGAATGGAAAATGATCCTTTTCTTTTTTACAAAGATGGGAAAGTATTTACAGATCCTGAGCAAGCTTTTCATGAAGTCCGTTTAAACTGGCGTGAAGATATGTATCTAGAGCTCATTTTTAGAGACCCTTGGAAAACCGAACAATATTTAGCTATTCTGGAAGACAACCCTTATTACAAGTGGAATGACCAAGTTTCTCCTGAATTGTCTATTGAAGTAGATCATGCGTTAGAAAAATTGCTGTTAATAGATCAGAAAGACAAACTTCTTGATCGTATTGATCAAGCGCTTGAAACTGGGGATAAAGCAAACTTTATTGCTCTTTCCTCTCAGCTGAAGGATCTTGAAAAAGACCTAACTGAAAAACAAAAAAAGCCTAATCTTTAATGTTAGAATGATGTTATTCAATGTAGTGAAGCGTACAGTAAAAAGACAAAGTGATTTGTAACTTATGTACTAAGTCATATAAAAAAACTGGCGAATAGGTGGCGTATGTTGCAATGTTTAAAAAACAACATTCCAATAAAAAGGATACTGGACAATAAGGTCATCGCCTATATTGTTCGGTATCCTTTTTTATTAGGTTCTTCATCTCCAAACAGGGGTAAGAGAAAAATCGTTTCTTTTTATGCTGAATCTGGATGAGTAAAAAAATCGAAACTTCTACTTGAACAATTTCTTTCTTGGTTTTGGATTGTATGAAAAGCCTTCTCCTAATGCTTCATGAACGGATAGTATCGAAATAAAAGCACTTGAATCTGTTTCTGATATGATTGTTTTTGCAGTTACGATCTCATGCGGACTCATCACACAATAAATAATGTTTTTTTCTTGTTTAGAATAGGCACCTTCTGCTTTCAAATAAGTTACGCCGCGTCCAAGCGTTTCAAGGAGGCTATCAGCTATTTCATCACTATTTTCTGAAATAACTAAAATCCCTTTTGCCGCGTAAGCTCCTTCTTGGATAAAATCAATAATTTGGGTGAAAACAAAGGAAGCTAACAACGTATACATCATATGAGACAAATCAATATAAGATAATGAAGCCAAGAGGACGAGCACATCAAAAGCCAGCAATGTTCTGCCCATTGGAATACCCAACTTTTTTTCAAAAATGCGGGCAATAATATCCGTGCCGCCAGTAGTCCCACCAGCACGATAAATGAGTCCGCTTCCGACTCCGCCTCCCAAGCCAGCTAGAATAGCGGCGATAAATAAATCATGATGCAAAGGAATAGAAACTGGAATCCTTTGCCAAATCCATAACGAGACAGAAAGCATAACGGTGCCAAAAATGGTATAAAAAAAAGACTGATTACCTAGTATTTTCCATCCAATCAAGATCATAGGGATATTCAAAAAGAGAGTGGAATAGGCAGGATCGATATGAACAAGCGAATTCAAGATCAATGAAATCCCTGTGAAGCCTCCCTCTGCTAGTTGATTAGCCATGTTAACATTGACTAATGTAAAACCATAAATGCCACATCCAATGGTGATGATCAACAAATCTTTGATCATTTTTTGATGAATTTTCAAATTATTCCTCCTTTCACTTGTCAATAGAAGCAGTAAATGCATCTTATGACCTTTATTTATAGTAACCTAACTCAAACGTTCTCTCAACAATCCAAAACAAATAGTTTCCATCAGTTTCTTTCTTGATTTTTTGGAAAGGAAAGGAGAAAATAGACGTAATGGACAAAAGAAAGAAGGAATCCGGTGAAAAAAGTTCTTAAAAGAATGCAACATGAAGTGGAGAAGTATACCCAACCATTTTAAGTAAGTTATTTTTCACCCCCTTGGCCTAAATGGCTCGACTTAACAACAGAAATGGGATAGGTTGTTTTTGTTGCTTTTAAGGGCTAATCGTTTAGATATAGATAGGACAGCCGCTTTCCATCAATTAATGGAAAAATAAACCAACGAGATAAAAATCGTTTTGAAAGAAAGGAAGAAGCAGAAGATGAAAATAATTGTAGCAGGTTTTAAAGGGAAAATGGGTGCGACAGCAACAAAGATGGTTTTGGATACGGAGGATTTTGAATTAGTAGGCGTTTATGATCCGTATGCTGAAGAAAATCATTTAAATGAATTGACAGCATTTGCTGATGTAGATATTCCTGTTTTTCATAACAAAGAAGATATTGTCGAAAAGACACAAGCAGATGTTTGGATCGATTTTACTGTTCCAGCCGCTGCCTATGAAAATACGCGTTTTGCTTTAAAAAATGGTATTCGTCCTGTAGTTGGTACTACTGGTTTTAAAGAAGCAGAAGTAAAAGAATTGCAAACTTTAGCAGCTGACCAATCCGTTGGGGGATTGATTGCTCCAAACTTTGCTATTGGCGCCGTTTTGATGATGCAGTTTGCAGCGAAAGCAGCGCAATATTTCCCAGATGTTGAAATTATTGAAATGCATCATGATCAAAAATTAGATGCGCCAAGCGGAACTGCAATCAAAACAGCAGAAATGATTTATGCAGAAAGAGGAACTCATCAGCAAGGCCATCCTGATGAAAAAGAAACCCTTGAAGGTGCAAGAGGTGCTGACTATAAAGGAATGAAGATCCATAGTGTTCGTCTTCCTGGATTGGTGGCTCATCAACAAGTACAATTCGGCAGCACAGGGGAAGGATTAACGATTCGTCATGATTCTTTTGACCGGTCTTCGTTCATGACAGGAGTGGCACTAGGTTGTCGCAAAGTGATGGAAGTCAAAACACTTATTTATGGATTGGAAAACTTGTTATGATTTCTTTAGCTCCTCCTTTTACAAAAGCACTGTCTGTGATGCACAAGATCGAAGCTGCAGGGTTTGAAGCTTATTTTGTCGGCGGCAGTGTTCGAGATACTTTGTTGCATCAACCGATCAATGATGTAGATATTGCAACAAGCGCTCTTCCAGAAGAAATTAAAACGATTTTTCCTAAAACGGTGGATGTTGGCATTGAACATGGAACAGTCATGGTCTTATGGAAAGGCGAACACTACGAAATTACGACTTTTCGGACTGAATCAACTTACCAAGACTTTAGACGGCCAGACGAGGTGACATTTGTTCGTTCTCTGAAAGAAGATTTAAAGAGAAGGGACTTCACTGTAAATGCGCTTGCCATGGACCAAAAAGGTAATATTATTGATTATTTCGATGGACAAACAGACTTAGCGAACAAAGTCATTCGAGCTGTCGGTTCTCCTCATGAACGTTTCCATGAAGATGCTTTGCGCATGATGCGAGCAGTTAGATTTATCAGCCAGCTGGGTTTCAAAATGGAAAAAGAAACCATAGCAGCGATTGAAAAAAATCATGCTTTGTTAGAAAAAATTGCTGTCGAACGGATTCAAGTAGAATTTTTGAAAATGCTCATGGGCATAGGAAGAAAAAATGGCTTATTGATTTTTATCGAAACTGGATTATTTAAATATTGTCCTGGGTTAAGAAATCATGAAAAGGCACTGGAGGCTTTCGCTAAAAACCAACTGAACCTCAGCACTTCACTTTCTGCATGGACATTTTTGCTCTTTTACTTAGAGGTGAAGAGCGAGGAAGTGGAACCTTTTTTACGTGCTTGGAAGTGTTCTCGTAAAGAAATTCAACAAGTCGAAACAGCTTATCGAGCACTAAAAGTACGCATGAATCGCTCGTTAGACCGTTTGGAGTTGTATCAAACAGGGTTAGAAATTGCACTTGAAGTGGAGAAGATGGCTGAAAGTTTTGGCATACCCGTTTATCCGCTTCAAGTAAAAGAGACCTATGAAAGCTTGCCGATCAAGAGTAAAAAAGCATTGGCGATTACTGGTAATGACTTGATCTCCTCTTTAAAGATCGAACCTAGCAGAGAAATAGGTTTACTTTTGGAAAAAGCAGAAAAAGCCGTGTTGGAAGGAAAAGTAGGTAATGAAACCATTCAGATTTTAAATTGGTTAAAGGAAGAACGTTAAGAAACTTTTTGAAAGCTATTTTTTGATGGATCCATCAAAAAATAGCTTTCCTTTTTCTACCCTGTCTAGTATTTGTCAGGACATACGTGTTATGATAGATGAGATGTAAACTATGTAAAGAAACAGGTGAATCGTTGTGATGAAAACACCGACCTATGCAGTAGTAGATATAGAAACAACGGGTGGAAATGTTTCCTCTGGCGACCGCATTATTCAGTTTGGTTGTGCACTCGTTGAGGATCACAAAGTTGTCCAACAGTTCTCTATTGATATCAATCCTTCAAGAAAAATACCGAAAGAAATTGAATATCTTACTGGCATCACGACTCAGTCTGTTGCCGCAGCCCCTTACTTTGAAGATGTAGCCCCAACACTTTTTCAACTGTTAGAAGGGTGCATTTTTGTGGCACACAATATTCAATTTGACTACGCCTTTCTTTCAAATGAATTTGAACGTTGTGGGTTACCAGCTTTAACCCTGAAAGGAATGGATACAGTTGAACTGGCGCAGATTCTTTTGCCGACAGAAGCTAGTTTTAGTTTAGGTGACTTGGTAGCTAGTCTTGGGCTGACACATGAACGACCTCATCAAGCAGATAGCGATGCGTTAGCAACAGCAGAGCTATTTTTGTTGTTATCAGAAAAAGTTGAAACATTACCGCTTGTAACGGTGGAAAAATTAGTTGAACTCTCTCAACATGGTATTATGCAAAATCAGGAGTTCTTTTTAATGCATCTTGCAGAAATGAAAAGAAAGGTAAAGCCATTACCTGATCATCTTTTCATCAAAAGTGGATTAGCACTTCAGAAAAAGAACAGTTCACTCCCTCAAGAGGATTTTCATGAGCGTCCTTCTTTTCCTGAAACGTTAGAAGATAAAAAAAGGCTTTTTGGTTCAGCATTATCCATTAGAGAGCCGCAAGTCCAAATGATGGACGAGGTCTATCGTTACTTTTCGAAAAAAGAGACCAAGCACTATGCTATTGAAGCAGCAACAGGGGTCGGAAAAACAATCGGTTATTTATTGCCAGCCGCTTACCTGGCTAGCAAAGAAAATCCTATAGTGATCAGTACGTATACAACATTGCTGCAAAAGCAGCTGGTGACTAAAGATGTTGCTCAAGTTTGTGCGCTTTTGCCTTTTGAATTATCAGTAGCTGTTTTGAAAAGCAAAAGTCATTATCTTCATTTGATGAAATTTGAAAGTTTGCTCAATGAACCGATTGAGCAAAAATTAGAAGCTGTGTATCGGATGCGGGTATTGGTATGGTTGACAGAGACCACAACAGGTGACTTGGATGAATTGAATCTGACGAATTATGAGCAGGCTTTTTGGAATAAAGTGAAACATCGTGGTTGGCTCGATGAAGCTAAAGAAGACAAATGGTATGAAGATGACTTTTATATTCATGCACGCAAACAAGTGAAAAAAGCGAGTATTATTGTAACAAACCATGCTTTTTTATGTCATGACTTGATAAAAGAACAACAGGAACTTCCGCCTCTTCAGCGATTGATCGTAGATGAAGCGCATCATTTGGAAGAAGTAGCTGTCCAGTCAACAGCTGAATCTTTAAAATATTATCGATTGCAAAAAATATTTAAGTGGCTTGGAAAAAAAGACGATGAAAAAAGCTTTATTGGACAGTTTGAAGCCATTTCTTCCAGGATGACAGAGCCCATCACTCATTTTCTGGATCATTTAGAAATGACGAGTTACTTTTTAAACGAAGAATGGTCTTTTTTTATTGATCACTTGCTTCATGAAGCTCGAAATCAAAAAGAGATTCGTTTTTCTGGTCAAGAAAGCACGGACGTTTTTTTTGATCCCGAAACTTTTCAATCAGTGTCTTTTAAGAAATCAGTCAAAAAAATGATTTCTTTGATGGAAGAAATCATTTATCTAAGCCGCAATATAACTAAAAAAATGATGAAAGA
Organism: Pisciglobus halotolerans; assembly: GCF_900113675.1. Classification (GTDB taxonomy): domain Bacteria; phylum Bacillota; class Bacilli; order Lactobacillales; family Carnobacteriaceae; genus Pisciglobus; species Pisciglobus halotolerans. The sequence continues at coordinate 5,130 of NZ_FOQE01000018.1, read as the reverse complement.
AAAAACAGTTTTATCTTCTAGTGAACAATATCTTTTGAATGACTTTTATGATTTGTTAAATGAATTTCAGCAGCAAAATAATTTGTTTAGGATTGCATTCAAACAAAAAAATGAACAATATGTAACATGGTTTTCTTTTAAAGAAAAGAGTCCAAAAAACAGCTTTACGATTTATTGTAACAGGATCGACAATCCACAAATACTGAAAAAAGAGTTAGTAGACAAAATACCTTCTATTGTCTATACAGGAGCAACACTACAAGTTAATGACAGTTTTCTCTTTTTTGAACAACAAATAGGAGAAAATAACTTAAAAACACTCTGTCTTGACTCACCGTATGATTATCAAAAACAAGTTCGTTTTTGGCTTCCAAAAGATCTTAAACCGATACGATCTCTATCAAAAGAACAATATGCAAAAATGATCGTGTATTATTTAGAACTCCTTAGCCAGAATTCCACTGAAAATGTCTTAGTACTATTCACATCATATGATACGCTACAGCGTGTTTATTATCAGTTACAAAGAAACTCGGCCTTCTCAGGAAGAGAGCTGTTAGCACAAGGAATTTCGGGCAGTCGGGAAAGAATGTTGAAACGTTTTTTCAGGTCTCAAGGCAGCATATTACTAGGAGCTGCAAGTTTCTGGGAAGGGGTCGACTTGCCTGGAAGAGCCTTACAAGTTTTAGTTGTTACTCGATTACCGTTTGACTCCCCTGATCGACCTTTTGTGAAAGCGAAATACCAATGGCTAGAAAAACAACACCTTCATCCTTTTGCGGCCGAAGCGTTACCAAAAGCTACTTTACGTTTAAAACAAGGACTAGGAAGATTGATTCGTTCAGAAAAGGACAATGGCATCCTTCTTTTGCTAGATGACCGAATTGTATCGACAACATACGGTCGTTCTATCCTGTCCGCTATGCCGAAAGGGCTGCATCTGGAAGAAATGACGGCTGAAAATATGCAAGAAGAAATCAGAACATTTTTAAGAGAATAAATAAAATTTTGAATATTTGTCAAGAATAACCCTTGAAATTTTGGTATAATGTAAAAAGCAAAAAGTATGAAAAACTTAAAAAGTAGGGAAACAAAGTGAAAAAAGGCATCTTTTTAACAGCTATCATTTTGATGGTTACCCTTATTGTGTCCGCTATTTCTATTTATACGATCGGTCAATCTCCGTATAAAGAAGCGAAGCAAGAAGCACTTGCAGTTGCGAAAAAAGAAGCAGGAGTGACAGACGTAAAAGAATTTTATTGGTACAATGGTTCTAAGACTTATTTTTCTGTTGTCGGCAACACAGCTGAAGGTGCTGGTAAAGTTGTTATCATTGATCAAAAAAATGGAAAAGCAACGGTTTTAAATCAAAATGAGACCATCACAAAAAAACAGGCGATCCAGCTGACTGTCCAAGCTAAGAAGCCGAAAAAAATCCTTTCAGCTAGAATCGGGATCGAAGAAAAAGTACCTGTTTGGGAGGTAGCATATAAGCAAGATAACGGCCGCCTTGGTTACTATTTTATCACCTTGAAAACTGGAGACTGGATAAAAGACATTGGAAACATATGAAATCTATTTTCATTTTCCTTGTGATTGCGATACAATATTAACATTATAAGAAATTTCTGATATAAAAGGAGACAAGAAACGTGGATCGAATTAGAATTATAGACTCGAAAAATTATGTTGAAAAAGAAGTTGAAATTTCCGGATGGGTTGCAAATAAACGCTCAAGTGGAAAAATTGCTTTTCTAGAAATACGTGATGGTTCAGCATATTTCCAAGGTGTGATCGTAAAAAGTGAAGTTGATGAAGAAATCTTCAGCCTTGCAAAAAGTATCAATCAAGAAACTTCTGTGCTGGTTCGAGGAACCATCCAAGAAGACAGCCGTTCTAAATTCGGTTATGAAATCAATATCCATCAGCTCACTGTAGTTGGCGAAAGTGAAGGCTATCCGATTACACCTAAAGAGCATGGAACAGACTTCTTGATGGATCATCGTCATCTTTGGTTACGTTCATCTAAACAACATGCCATTATGCAAATTAGAAATGAAGTGATTCGTGCAACTTACGAATTCTTTAATAAAGAAGGGTTCATCAAAGTGGATCCTCCAATTTTAACAGGAAGTGCGGCTGAAGATACAACTGAATTATTCCACACAGAATATTTTGATCAAGATGCCTATCTATCACAAAGTGGACAATTATATATGGAAGCAGCTGTCATGGCTTTTGGAAAAGTATTCTCATTTGGTCCAACATTTAGAGCTGAAAAATCAAAAACGAGAAGACATTTGATTGAATTCTGGATGATCGAACCTGAAATGGCTTTTGTTACACATGAAGAAAGTTTAGAGATGCAAGAAAAGTATGTCGCTTATATTGTTCAAGGCGTACTAGATCATTGTGATCATGCTTTGCATGTATTGAATCGAGACCGCAAAGTATTAGAAAAGTATACACAACTGCCTTATCCACGAATTAGTTATGATGAAGCTGTAGACTTATTGCAAAAAAATGGCTTTGAGGATGTCGAATGGGGCATTGATTTTGGCTCTCCAGAAGAAACCTTCATTGCAAATCATTTTGATAAACCTGTGCTTATTTTAAACTATCCAAAAGCTATCAAAGCATTTTACATGAAACAAGATCCTGAACGGGATGATCTTGTGCTTTGTGCCGACATGATCGCGCCAGAAGGTTATGGAGAGATTATCGGCGGAAGCGTTCGTGAAGAAGATTATGAAAAATTAAAACAACGAATCCATGAGTTCGGTCTTAAAGAAGAAGATTATGAATGGTACCTTGATTTAAGAAAATATGGTAGTGTCCCACACGCTGGATTTGGTCTAGGTTTGGAAAGAACAGTCACGTGGATCGCTGGAATCGAACACGTCAGAGAATCTATTCCATTCCCACGTTTGTTAAACCGTATTTATCCATAATCAAACGGATAAATCGATCTACATTGTTCTACAATTAGAATAAGTAATGAAACGAAAAGGAGTTGTGACCATGTCTCAGCTCCATTTTCCTTTTGTGAAAGTTGGAAAAGGAGAGGGTAATCAAAATGAAAGAACTGAAACAATGGATCAAAGCAGGAAATACAACGATCCCTAATCTACTGCTCATGTATTATCGTCAAATTGGTTTGACTGAAAAACAATTGATTTTTGTGATCCAGCTTAAATCATTTATTGATGCTGGTAATGATTTTCCAGAAATAGAAAAATTGGCGAAGCGAATGCAGTTATCATCTGCAGAAGTTTTTGATCTTCTACATGAACTTACCCAAAAAAAACTGCTCTTTATCCATACAGAAACGGATAGTGAAGGAAAAAGTCGCGACAGTTATCGTTTAGACCAAATATGGGAAAAAGTCATACAATATTTGTCTCAAGATCAAGTCAAACAAAAAGAAATGCAACAATCTCATTCAGAAAAAGAACTGTTTACTCAATTTGAAGCTGAATTTGGTCGTCCACTTTCTCCGATCGAAATTCAAACGATCGGAATGTGGCTAGACGAAGATCACTATTCAATCGAACTCATTGAACTGGCTTTGAGAGAAGCCGTTTTAAGCCAAGTTTATAACTTAAAGTATGTAGACCGCATATTATTAAGCTGGGAAAAGAAAAATATCCGTACTAAAGCTCAAGTGATGCAAGAAGGAAATAAAAAACGGTCCTATCAAACGAATCCTCAGCAAAAGAATACAAATAGTGGTAATGCAGACAATAGACCGAATGTTCCACTTTATAATTGGTTAGAAGAAAATGACTAATTTATAGGAGAGTGAGAAAATGCTGTCGAAAAAAGCAACTGTTGAAGTGATTGAAGCGATGGGAGATATCTTTCCAGACGCACATTGTGAATTGGTTCATAAAAATCCATTTGAGCTACTGGTTGCTGTAATGCTTAGTGCTCAGACAACTGATGCGGCTGTAAATAAAGTGACACCTGACCTTTTTGAAAGTTATCCTACTCCTGAATCATTGATGCAGGCGCCATTAGAAAGTATCATGGAAAAAATCAAAACCATTGGATTATACCGGAATAAGGCTAAGTACATCAAAGGTACTGCTGAAAAGATTGTACTGAATTTTGACGGCGAAGTACCAAAAACAAGAGAAGAATTGATCACTCTTCCTGGTGTAGGAAGAAAGTCAGCGAATGTCGTGATCAGCGTAGCTTTTGGCATCTCAGCGATTGCAGTGGATACACATGTGGAACGGGTGACAAAACGTTTAGGGATCTGTGCTCAACATGCTACGGTTAAGGAAGTAGAGGAAACCTTAATGAAAAAGCTTCCGGCAGAACTCTGGGGAAAGGCACATCATCGTTTGATCTTTTTTGGCCGTTATCAATGTCCAGCTAGGCAGCATAATCATGAAGCTTGCTTGGCTCTTTTGAGAGCGCATATGGCCTCGCCAGAGCTACTTGATAAAGCAAAAAAGTAAAACCTATTTGAATTTAAGGTTGCCAACAAGACAGCCTAGCGTTATACTTTTAGATGTGCTTTATTAGTGGAAGATTACCCAAGTTCGGCTGAAGGGGACGGTCTCGAAAACCGTTAGACGGATACTATTCGTGCAAGGGTTCAAATCCCTTATCTTCCGTTTCGTCGAGGATATTCAATCTCCTTACTCGTTCAACTTCTTGAATGAGTAAGGAGATTTTTTGGTTCTACAATATTTAACGTTGGTCAATTTTGAAAAAACAAAAAGAATAAAAAGTAGAACATATTGCCCATAAAAATGCGGAAATTTTTTTCCAACCAATCATTGCGGTTAGTTGTAAAATGAAATGCATAAAGAAAAAAATATAAAAAAGCCATGTAGATACGGTATACTTTAAAGCGACGAAACCAAAGTAAGGAGTATCTACATGACTAATAACCATTCTAACATAAAACGCAAACAGGCTAAACACTTATCTGATATCCAACGCGGGAGACTCGAAGAAATGGCTAAAGAAGGAAAACTGAGCCAGACAAAAATGGCGTTGGAACTGGGGGTAGATCAGTCAACCGTCTCCCGCGAATTAAGACGTGGAAAAGTCCGCCAAATGGCTTATGACCGCTCTTATTACGAATGCTATTCGGCAGAAGCTGGCTCACGTGTT
>NZ_FOQE01000028.1 GCF_900113675.1 Pisciglobus halotolerans | reverse complement strand
GCTGACGCAACTCGTTCATAGAAGGTAGTCCTGTGAACAAGTCCAACTAAAAGCTGCAGCGACTCGTTCACAGAAGGTAGTCCTGTGAACAAGTTGACCAGTTTAATTGAAATGCATTTGCGGTTCTCGTATCGGAAGTCGTATATACTCTTAGCGGGTTGAGAAAAAATCGGAAGCGATGCTGATCGCTACCTTTTCCAGCAAGCAGCTTCTATTATCCTCCGATACAGTCAGCATGCGATGGAAGGTAGACCATTAGGATGAAAAAGCAAAGAAGGCATAGTAGAGATAGGAAAAATAAACCTAGATAACCCAATGCTTTCTTGAAATATATTGTTGATTAAGCTATGATAAAAACAGTTTGGAAATGTAACCCATTCAGATGAATGATATTGAACTTTTTTGCATTTGGCCTAAAAAAGCTGGATCGTAAACGAAAGAAGATAAAAAATATTGAGCGATATAAAGCGAGGAGTAAGAAAATGGCGAAAAAATTTGCAGTTGTCTTGGCAGCTGGACAAGGCACACGAATGAAATCGAAATTATATAAAGTATTGCATCCTGTAGCAGGGAGACCAATGGTAGGGCACGTGATCGACCAAGTGGAGAAAACAGGTGTGGATCAAATCGTAACCATTGTTGGCGTTGGCGCTGAAAAAGTGAAAGATTACTTAGGCAGCCGTTCACAATATGCTTTGCAAGAAGAACAGTTGGGAACTGGACATGCCGTATTGCAGGCTGAAGAACAGCTAAAAGGGCAAGAAGGAACGGTGTTGGTTATTTGCGGAGACACGCCTCTTTTGACATCAGAAACGTTAGAAGCTTTATTTGCTCATCACGAAGAACACCAAGCGAAAGCAACGATTTTGACAGCACATGCAGAAGAGCCAGCAGGTTATGGACGGGTGATTCGTCAAGCAAATGGTGCAGTTGAAAAAATCGTGGAACAAAAAGATGCATCGCCAGCAGAAGCGGCAGTGCAAGAAATCAATACGGGTACGTATTGCTTTGATAATATTGCATTGTTTGAAGCTTTAGCAGAAGTCGGCAACGACAATGCACAAGGAGAATATTATTTGCCGGATGTGATCGAGATCTTAAAAAACAAGGGTGAGATCGTCGGCGCTTATCAAATGGACAAAGAAGAAGAATCACTAGGCGTCAATGACCGAGTAGCTTTAGCAAAAGCGACACAATTGATGCGCCATAGAATCAATGAACAACACATGCGCAATGGCGTAACCTTTATCGATCCTGCTGCAACCTATATCGATAGCGAAGTAGAGATCGGTGCGGATACAGTGATCGAAGCAGGCGTTGTTTTGAAAGGGAAGACAGTGATCGGAGAAGATTGCCTGATCGGAGCAAACTCTGAGATTTCAAATAGTCGGATCGGGGACCGAGTCAAGGTAACGAGCAGTAATATTGAAGATGCCGTAATGGAAGCAGATAGCAATATCGGACCTTACAGTCATTTGCGTCCAAATAGTCAAATCGGCGAGTCCGTTCATATTGGCAACTTTGTAGAAGTGAAAAATGCAACGATTGCCGCAAACACGAAAGTTGGTCATTTGACTTATGTCGGCGATGCAGACTTAGGCGAAAACATCAATATTGGCTGCGGGACAGTTTTTGTGAATTATGATGGTGCAGCTAAGCACCGAGCTACTGTCGGCAACAATGTCTTTATCGGCTGCAATACCAACCTCATTGCACCTGTAACAGTGGAAGAGAATGTATATATCGCAGCAGGTTCTACAATAACGGATGATGTGCCAAGCGAATCTTTGGCGATCGCGCGTGCCCGTCAAGTCAATAAATTAGGTTATTTTAACAAAATGCCGCATAAAGATTAGAAATGAAGAATTAGACTTGATTTATTTGTGAAAAATGACTAACATTAACTTGATTACTATAGGTTTTAAAAAATAGAAAGTGGAGGTCATTATGTCCGAACATTATTCCGATCCAAAGTTAAAAATATTCTCATTGAACTCCAATCGCCCGTTAGCTGAGAAGATTGCGAGCGTTGTTGGATTGACACTGGGAAAAATCTCTGTCAATCAGTTCAGTGACGGCGAGATCCGTATCAATATCGAGGAAAGTATTCGTGGAGATCATGTTTATATCATTCAATCTACATCTGCTCCAGTGAATGACAACTTGATGGAATTATTGATTATGATCGATGCCCTAAAACGCGCCAGCGCAAAAACGGTCAATGTTGTCATGCCTTATTATGGTTATGCACGCCAAGACCGTAAAGCTCGTTCAAGAGAACCCATCACAGCTAAGCTGGTAGCGAATATGATCACCGCTGCAGGTGCCAATCGTATTTTAACGTTGGATCTGCATGCTTCTCAAATCCAAGGCTTCTTTGATATGCCGGTCGATCATTTGCTTGGAGCTTCATTGTTGGCCAACTACTTCTCAGACAATCATATTGCTGACGAAAATACGGTTGTTGTTTCGCCAGATCATGGTGGTGTGACCCGCGCTAGAAAATTGGCTGAATTCTTAAAAGCGCCGATCGCGATTATTGATAAGCGTCGTCCTCGCGCAAATGTTGCTGAAGTGATGAATATTATTGGGAATGTAAAAGGACAAAAATGCATCTTGATCGATGACATGATCGATACAGCAGGAACAATCACTCTAGCTGCTAATGCTTTGTCAGAAGCAGGTGCGACAGAAGTTTATGCTTGTTGCACACATCCAGTGTTATCAGGACCTGCGATTGAGCGTATTGAAAACTCGGCTTTGAAAAAAGTTGTGGTTACTGATTCGATCAACCTCCCAGAAAGTAAACTATCTAACAAGATCGAACAAGTCAGTGTTGCGGAATTAATGGGCGATGCCATCAAACGCATTCACGAAAATAAATCAGTCAGCCCATTGTTTGAACAAAAATTCTCATCTCACAACACAGATTAAGAGATACGGAATAATGAAAGCTTATATGTGTGCTGCTTAGCGTGCATATAGGCTTTTTTTGTTCGACTAGATTGAGACAGGTTAGGCTGAAGGGATAAATTTTTTTATCTTAGCAGGACTTGCTTTTTATGAGCCCGGACGAAAGGAGAGTTTTTAATGAAGAAAATACTCGTGTTGCATACAGGCGGTACGATCTCCATGAGCGAAGATCAAACGACAGGAAAAGTTTCTCCAAGTTCAGAAAATCCGCTACACACGCATAGTCATCTTTTTAAAGAGGAGGCCGATCTAATCGTAGAAGATTTTTTCCATTTGCCATCTCCTCATATCACACCTAAAGAAATGTTGCAGCTGAAAGAAAGAATCGAAGAAGCGATCCTTTCGCATGAAGCAGATGGTGTGGTGATCACACATGGAACAGACACATTAGAAGAAACGGCTTATTTTCTAGATTTAACGTTGGAAACAACGGTTCCTATCGTAGTGACAGGTGCTATGCGTTCCAGCAATGAAATCGGTGCAGATGGTTTATATAACTTTCAAAGCGCTGTGTGGGTGGCTCTTTCAGATGAAGCGATCAATAAAGGCGTATTAGTGGTCATGAATGACGAGATCCATACAGCACGGTATGTCACAAAGACCCACACCACAAATGTGGCTACATTCCGAACGCCTACATTCGGACCGATTGGCTTGATTTCAAAAAATGAAGTACGTTTCTTCCAACAATTAACACAAGATGAAACTTATTCCATTCACTCAGTCGATAAAGATATTTATTTGTTGAAAGCTTATGCAGGAATGGACGGGACGCTTTTTGAGGCGGTCGATCAACCTGAAACAGACGGTTTGGTCATTGAAGCTTTAGGTGCAGGTAATTTACCGCCCGCTACATTGCCTGCGATGCAAAAAATATTGGATCATCAGATTCCAGTCGTCCTTGTTTCTCGTTCGTTCAATGGAGTAGCTCAAGATGTGTACGATTATTCTGGCGGCGGAAAGCGTCTGAAAGAGGCAGGTATCATCTTTACGCATGGGCTAAACGGACCTAAAGCGAGAATCAAACTGCTGGTATTGTTGAGCAATGGAATCCCAGCTAGTGAGATTGCTGACTACTTTTAAGGCTTTCGAATGAATCAGCAAGTAACTCAATAAGATGCCAAATACCCCTTTGCAGCGATGAGAACTGCAAAGGGGTACTATTTTTTGCTAGGCAGTAAAGCTGCCATTTTTAGCGGTTTTAAGATTCACGATACTGAGTTGTTGAAGAAGTTTTTGAAGGAATCTTCACCCTAAAGCACCGCGACTATTTTATTCCAGATAAGCGTTGCTTAAATCAAATTCATTTCCAACTGGTTGCAAATTGATCCCTTTGAGCGCTGGGTTGCGCAATTGAACTTCAGCTTCTTGATACAATGGTAGGACTGCGGTTTCTTCCATGGCAATATCATGAGCTTCGATCATATCTTGCCAACGTGCTTCCTCATTGTTGGCATCTTCTGATTTGGCTTTTTCAAGAAGGGCATCAAACTCTTCATTTGCATAGCCGCCTTCGTTATAAGCAGAAGTACTGTAAAGCAGATCCATAAAGTTGACCGGATCTCTGAAGTCGGCACCCCAGCCAGTCAAAAGCAAATCGAATTCATTTTTATTGGCAAATTCCAGGCGGTTCTTTTTAGGTACATTTCTCAATTGAACGCTGATACCGTCTAAGTTGTTCTGAATCTGACCTTGAACATATTCACTGATTTTCTTGCTCTTTTCATCGTCATCACCAACAAATGAAAGGGTCAATGTATCAGTGCCTAGCTCATCTTTAGCTTTTTCCCAGAGGTCTTTTGCTTGTTCAACATCGTAATCGAAGTAGTCGGTTGCTTCCTCAGTGAAATCTTTACCTGTTTCAGGATTGGTTGCAAAGTTTTGCGGCATAAATCCATAGATATCATTTGAGCCATCCCCAATCACGCTATCAACCAGTTCTTTTCGATCGATCACAAGCGAGATCGCTTTGCGCAAATTCTGATTTTGCAATTGTTCATTTTCGTAGTTGAAGTCGATGTAAGAAGTACGTGCTTTTTCATGAATCACCGCATTTGGGTCATCTTTATAAACTTTTGCCATTTCACCTGTCAATTGAGCATTGTCAACTTCGCCGCTTTCAAATAAGTTTACAGCTGTAGAAGTTTCTTTCAAGACTTGTACATCTATTTCATTGATATGCACTTCATCAGCATCATAGTATTCCTCATTTTTTACGAGTTTCCAAGTGAGACCCGTCCCATCCCAATCTTCCATGACAAATGGACCATTAGCCAATATAGCCTCACTGGTTGTGCCATATTGGGTGCCTTGCTCTTCAACAAAGGCTTCGTTTTGAGGCAAGAAAGGAGAAAAGGCCAATAATGAGTTAAAGTAAGGTGTCGGCTGTGTGAGCGTGATTTGCAGCTCATAGTCACTTAAGGCTTTGATCCCAAGTTCTGAAGGTGATTTATCGCCTGTCATGATCTCGGGTGCGTTTTCGATGTTTTCAGCTAAGTAAGCATAAGAAGCCCCCGTTGCTGGATCAACTAAACGTTGCCAAGCAAAAACAAAATCATTGGCTGTCACGGGGTCGCCATTTGACCACGTAGCATCATCGCGCAGCTTAAATGTATAGGTCAAACCGTCATCAGAAACGGTACCCATATCAACAGCGATCGCTGGTACAGGTTCACCTTTTTCATTTATTTTTAATAAACCGACAATTGTATGACCTGAATAGTTGGAACTGTTAATATCCGTCATTAACACTGTATCCATCGTTGCCATTTCGGTTGGCGCAGTGTAATGAACCACTTGCTTTTCTTTTTCAGTTCCTACTGCCTTTTCACTGCTTTCTTCGCCGCAAGCTGTTAATAATAAAGCGGCGCCTGCTAGGGCAAGCCATTGATTTGTTTTTCTCATTTCCATCTCCCCTTTTTATTATGTTTTTCTAATTTAACATAATTTTCTGAATATTTAAAGCTTAAAATGATAAAAAGATTAAATAATGATGATTATTGAGAGAGAAACGTTTTTGTTCATCGGCATGTAGCTGAGGTAGCCGTAAAAAAAGAATTGTGCTATAATCATGGTGAACAAAATCACAAGAGTTCTAAAGGAGCGCCAAGTTATGGAAAAGCTGAAAAAACAAATGAAGCAGGTTCGCCCGTTTGACATCGTGATCATCGTTGTGCTCATGTTGGCCTCTTTTCTGCCGCATGCTGTTTTTGCTTATCAGCAAGTACAGACAGAAGGTGAAGGATCGCTTGTTGCTGTTGTGACCATTGATGGAAAAGAAGTGCATGAGGTGGAACTGAATAGTGATACCCCTCATGAATTGTTGACTTTTCATCCAAGCAAGAATCAGTACAATATTATTGAGATAGATGGAGAACGTATTCGAGTAAAAGAAGACAATAGTCCTGATCAAATCGCTGTACGCAAAGGATGGATCAGTAAACCAGGGGAGTCCGCTATTTGCTTACCGCATAAGCTGATGATCGAAATCAAAACCATTGATGGAGAAAAAGATCGTGGACAAGATGAAATGATTATTCCACTGTAAAGACATATTAATTGTAGATAACGCCTACAAAATTAAAGCCTTTATAAACATTCGAATTGAGTGCATACAAAGGCTTTTTCGCTTTTCTAATGTCACGATCACTGTAATGATTTATTTTTTTGGTTCTACAACATTTAAAATTGGTCATTAAAAAATTATTTTTTTAAGGATAAACCTGTTAGAATCCTACTTCTAGAAATTTCAGTAGCCCATCGATCGGAGGAAATTTCTTTACCAACTTTAGGAGAGGAAGAGCCATTTTTTTTAAGGATAATGACAAGTCACGCGTAAAATTGCTGGTAAGGACAATGCGCAGGAAAAAATGAGGTTAAGATAACAGAAGAAGAGGCTGGAGCAATTTCCAGCCTCTTCTTTCATGTAACGAATAGATTATAGACCCAATTTTTCAAATGCTTGGTCACGGATTTCTTTTAATGTTTTAACAGACAATTCCATCTTTTCTTGTTCAGCGTCATTTAATGGAATTTCAAGAACTTTTTTAACACCATGACGGTTGATCACAGCAGGCGAGCCAATATAAATATCTTCTTGTCCGTATTCTCCATCCAAGTAAACAGATAGAGGAAGAACAGAATTTTCGTCATTTAAGATCGCTTTAGTGATTCGTGTCAAAGAAACAGCAATTCCATAGAAAGTAGCGCCTTTTTTATTGATGATTTCATAAGCAGCATCACGTACTTGGAAGAAAACATCTACTAGGGCTTCTTCATTTACATCAGGGTTTTCATTGATCCATTCATAGATCTGCAGACCTGCAACATTGGCATGAGACCAAACAGGGAATTCAGTATCGCCGTGTTCTCCTAAAATGTAGCCATGGACGTTACGTGTGTCTACGTCTAACAGATCAGCGATAGCTTGACGGAACCGAGCACTGTCTAGAGAAGTACCTGAACCGATCACGCGTTCTTTTGGCAGACCAGAGAACTTCCAAGTTGCATAAGTTAAAATGTCGACAGGGTTAGACGCAATCAAAAAGATCCCATCAAATCCACTTTCCATTACTTGACCTACCATATCTTTAAAGATTTTCAAGTTTTTCTCCACAAGATCCAAACGTGTTTCACCTGGTTTTTGTGCTGCTCCAGCTGTGATCACGACGATATCTGCATCTTTACAATCACTGTAATCGGCAGCATAGATTTTTTTAGGCGAAGTATAAGCTAGGGCGTGTGACAGGTCCATCGCATCTCCTTCAGTCCGATCTTTATTGATATCGATGATCCCTAATTCTTGTGCAATATTTTGGGTAACAAGTGCGAAAGCATAGCTTGAACCAACGGCGCCATCTCCGATTAGGATAATTTTTTGATGGCCTTTTGTTTCTGATTGTGGCATTAAAAATCCCTCCAATTTTGATCAATCAACGTACAAGTTCAGTATACGTCATACAGTAAAAATTTTACAGGAATTTAATTTCAATGAAGTAGCTTGTTCTGGAAAGGAGGAGAAGGGAAATGAAAGAGAAATATTGTGAAATAGGTAATTTGCATGAAATTTTCTGAAAGTTAAAGACGGTAGAAATAATTATGACAATTTTGTGAACAGGCCTTTTTTTACAGAAAATGGTGAAAATCTGAGCAAAAAAACAGGGCTTAAAAAATGGAAATCTTGTCTTTGTTTTTTCAATAAACAAAGAAGATATCAAACAAAAAGTTTTTCTTTGACTAAAAAAACAAGTGCAAAAACCCAAATTTTACGTTGAATTGTACATTATTGTACAAAATAGTTTTTTTACGCTTTTTTAAGAGATGAAAGCTAAAAAAAATTGGTCGTAAGCAAGATACCATAAGCTTCATCGCACGTCGGTTGATTCTCGACGAATTTGCTGAAGATGTGCTATACTTGTTTGCAGATAAAAAAAGAAGCAGCAAATTCTGGGCGAAATCTTTCGTGCAGCTCTTTTTGTGTTTAAACTGCTCTTGCGTAGACCAAGAGCGGGGAAAAATGCTGCCTTTTGATCATGATCGTGACAATAATTTAAACAAGTGGCGATGAAAAATAGAAAGTAGGAGAATAAGAAATGAAGATGATCGTTGGATTGGGGAATCCGGGAGCAAAATACCGTGATACAAAACACAATATCGGTTTTATCACTTTAGATGAAATGGCTTATCAACATGGTGCAGCTTTTAATAAAACAAAATTTGAATCAGTGTATGCAGAAGCAAGAATCAATCGTGAAAAAGTTCTTTTAGTCAAACCGCAGACATTTATGAATGATTCCGGACGTGCAGTTCGTCCATTAATGGATTATTATGATATAGCATTAGAAGACCTGTTAGTTATCTACGATGATTTGGATCTGCCGGTCGGAAAAATTCGTTTGCGGCAAAAAGGCAGTGCGGGGGGACATAATGGAATCAAAAGCATGATCCAGCATATTGGTACACAAGACTTTAACCGGATCCGAATCGGTATCGATCGTCCTATGCCTGGTCAAACTGTTGTCCAACACGTGTTGAGCAGTTTTCCGAAAGATCAGCACGCACCTATTCTGGAAGCAGTAAAAACAGGGGCTTCAGCTGCTGATTATTGGCTGGAAGGTCATACTTTCCTAGACACGATGAGTCACTACAATTAAGAAATAAAAAAGCGAGGAAAAGATAGTTGGGGGAAAAAGAATGGCAGATATAGAAGAATTAATAGCTGAAACCCGTGATGTTAAAGCGATGGTTCAGCAGATCGGCACGAACAGCAGCCAGCTGGTCACCGGTCTGTCTGGCTCAGCACGGACAATTGTGATCGCCTCACTGCTGAAAAAAAAGCAGAAGCCAACCATTGTCATCACACCAAATTTGTATCAAGCGCATCAACTGCTGGAAGACTTTAGCGGGATAGTGGCAGAAGAACAACTGCATATTTTCCCCGTTGATGAAATGATTTACGCGGAAATGAGTACGGCCTCACCAGAAGCACGCAGCGAGCGTGTAGGAGCGCTAAAATTTCTGTTGTCTAAAAAACCGGGAATCGTCATCGTGCCGTTAGCCGGAATCCGCAAATTCCTGCCGCCGAAAAAAGTATGGCAGGAGTTGAGTTTTACGATCGAGGCGGGCGGAGAGTTGGATCCAACCGATCTCGCAGAACGCTTAGTGGATATGGGATATATTCGCCAGCAATTGGTTGCTGCGCCTGGCGAATTTAGTATACGCGGCGGCATCATTGATATTTATTCTCTAACAGAAGATCATCCAGTCCGTGTTGACTTATTCGATACAGAAGTAGATTCTCTGCGCTTTTTTGATGTTCAAGACCAGCGCTCGATCCGTAATGTCGAACAGATCACGATCGTACCGGCTAGCGATACGATCTATCCAGCAAAGCTGCTGAAAGCAAATGCAGAACAGTTCAGCCAAGCAGTAGAACGCAACTTGGCGCTTTTATTAGAAGAAGAGGCTAAAGCAGCCTTTACCCAACAGATCACACCAATTTTAGATGCCTTTAACGAAGGAGAACCAACAGAAGAGTTAGCAGTCTATACGGACTATGTCTATCCAAAAAAAGCTTCATTATTGGATTATTTGGCAAAAGATGGCGTGGTGATATTAGATGAATATCCACGTATCCTGGAAACTGATCGACGTCTTGTAGAAGAAGAAGCAGAGTGGGTCACGACTAAATTAGCGGAACGGCAGATTTTACAGAAGCAGACTTTTTCACATGATTTCCGACAAGTCATGAAGCAAGTAAACCAAGACCGTTTATACTTTGCCCTTTTTCAAAAAGGAATGGGGAATTTGCGCTTTGATGCGATCCATCCTTTTCAATACCGCAGTATGCAGCAATTCTTTGGCCAAATGCCGCTGTTGAAAACAGAAATGGATCGTTGGGAAAAGCAACAATATACGGTATTGGTTTTAGTTCCTAATGCAGAACGCGCCCAGAAAGTTCATCAAACGTTCGTGGATTTTGATATTGACAATAAACTTGTTTCGCCAGACAAAATCGAACCGGCAAAAACACAAATCTTGATCGGTCAGTTGAAGAATGGTTTTGAGATGCCGCAAGATAAATTAGTCGTATTGACAGAACGAGAATTATTCAATAAAGTCACAAAGAAAAAAGCCAGACGACAAAACTTGTCAAACGCTGAACGACTAAAGAGTTATACAGAACTGAACCCTGGAGATTATGTTGTGCATGTGAACCATGGGATCGGGAAATATACTGGGATGGAGACGCTTGAGATCAACGGCGTACATCAGGATTACATGAGTATCATCTATAAAGATGAGGCCAAATTGTTTATTCCTGTGACACAGATCAACTTATTGCAAAAGTATGTTTCGTCTGAAGCCAAAACGCCGAAAGTCAATAAGCTGGGCGGTACAGAATGGGCAAAAACGAAACGAAAAGTCGCCAGTAAAGTTGAAGACATTGCTGACGAATTGATTGAATTGTATGCTTCTCGTGAACAAGAAACCGGTTATTCTTTTCAGCCAGATAACCCTTATCAAAAAGAATTTGAAAATGCTTTTCCTTATACAGAAACAGATGATCAATTGCGCAGTACGGAAGAGATCAAAAAAGATATGGAAAGCAAGAAACCGATGGACCGTTTGCTCGTAGGAGATGTGGGCTACGGCAAAACAGAAGTAGCGATTCGAGCGATTTTTAAATGTGTGCAGGAAGGTAAGCAAGCTGCTTTTCTAGTTCCTACAACTATTTTAGCTCAACAGCATTATGAGACATTAGTAGAACGTTTTGCGGATTTTCCAGTAGAGGTTTCTTTAATGAGTCGCTTTAGAACACGGAAACAGCAAACTGAAACGATCCAAGGACTGAAAAAAGGGCAGATCGATATCGTGGTCGGGACCCATCGTTTACTGTCAAAAGACGTGGCGTTTCAAGATTTAGGTTTATTAGTAGTAGATGAAGAACAGCGCTTTGGTGTCAAACACAAAGAACGGTTGAAGGCGTTGAAAGCTCAGGTAGATGTGTTGACATTGACCGCAACTCCGATTCCAAGAACCTTGCATATGTCGATGCTGGGTGTACGTGATCTTTCTGTTATCGAAACACCTCCTGCAAACCGTTATCCAGTTCAAACGTATGTGATGGAACAGAATCCAGGGGCGATCCGCGATGCGATCGAGCGGGAAATGGCACGCGGCGGACAAGTCTTTTATTTGTATAACCGTGTGGCAACGATCGAAAAAAGAGTCGAAGAATTGAAAGCATTGGTCCCTGAAGCGAGGATCGGTTATGCTCATGGGCAAATGACAGAAGCTCAATTGGAAAATATCTTGTATCAATTTGTGGAAGGCGAGTATGATGTACTGGTGACAACGACTATCATTGAAACGGGTGTCGACATGCCGAACGTCAATACATTGTTTGTAGAAAATGCTGATCATATGGGCTTATCACAGCTTTATCAGCTAAGAGGACGTGTCGGACGCAGCAACCGCGTCGCTTACGCTTACTTGATGTACCAACCAGACAAAGTGTTGAATGAAGTCAGTGAAAAACGGCTACAAGCGATCAAAGATTTCACAGAGCTGGGATCTGGCTTTAAGATCGCCATGCGTGACTTATCCATTCGAGGTGCCGGCAATTTGCTTGGGAAACAACAGCACGGCTTTATTGATTCAGTCGGCTTTGACCTTTATTCAGAAATGCTGAGTGAAGCAGTGATGCGGAAGCGAGGCAAAGAAGATAAACAAGAAAAAACAGCTGTTGAAATCGATTTGGGCATCGACGCTTATCTGCCAGATACGTATATCAATGACCAACGTCAAAAAATTGAGATCTATAAACGCGTACGTGAGTTGAAGAGTCAAGAAGATTATACGGTATTGCAAGACGACTTGATTGACCGCTTTGGAGAATTTCCGGATGAAGTTGCAGACTTAGTGACGATCGGTCTGATCAAGATGTATAGTGAAAAGGCCTTGATCGAACTCATCAGACGGCGAGAGGATGAGCTTGAACTAACCTTCTCTGTGGCTGGTACAAATATATTATCAGGAGAAGATATCTTTAAAGCCTTGCAAGATGTTCCATTGCATGCCAATATGGCAGTCAACAAAGGTAAATTAACTGTTTCGCTGCAGCTGCGCAAGGAACCCGTTTATAAATGGTTGGATTTCATTGTGAAATTCACACAAAAAATGAGTGAGTTTAGAGAAGCAGTAGCTGTTCAGCAAGAAGATTAAGTTCAAAAGCAGCAGACACAGCCAGATCAGAAAGGGAGAGAAATGTGAGCAATCGAGAAATGAAAAAAATGATGAGCGGAGCTGTTTTGCTGACAGCAGCGTCTTTTATCGCAAAGCTGCTCAGTGCCATTTATCGTGTCCCTTTCCAAAATATGGTCGGAAACACAGGTTTCTATGCTTATCAACAAGTCTATCCTTTGTATGGACTGGGAATGACATTAGCTTTAAACGGGTTGCCGATTTTTCTATCCAAAGTGGTGGCTGAGTCCTCTTCTTCTCTCGACCAAAAAGCAACCATAAAAAAAATGTATCATTTGCTTAGTTTGTTGGCGATTGTTCTTTTTCTTTTCCTTTATGCCGGCTCAGGTTTTATCGGAGAATGGATGGGAGATCGTGCGCTGCAAAAAGTGATCCAAGCTGTTTCTTGGCAACTTTTATTGATCCCTTTTTTAGCCGTTTCACGAGGTTATTTTCAAGGGAATTTTCAAATGACTCCTACAGCTGTTTCACAAGTGATAGAGCAAGTTGTCCGCGTAACGGTCATCCTCATTGCAGCGTACAGCTTTTCATTAGTATCTGGTGATATCTATCAAATGGCAGCTTCTGCTATGAGCAGTGCTTGGATTGCAGCTGTTGCAGCTAGTCTAGTGATGGGGATATATCTTTTCTTTTATCGAAAAAAGCAAAAAATACAACCAGCAGCAATTGTTGGAAAAAATACTGAGCCCTCTTATCGTTATTTGGCGCGGCGATTAGGCACAGAAGGGCTGACGATTTGCCTGCTTAGCGCCATGCTGATCCTGTTCCAACTGATCGATTCCTTTACATTATATAAAGGATTGGTCGAATCCGGCACTTACGCAGCGAAAGCTAAAGATTTAAAGGGGATCTATGACCGCGGCCAACCGCTCGTTCAACTGGGGATGGTAGCAGCAACGGCTTTTTCCTCCAGCTTGCTGCCGATGCTGACAGCAGCAGTCGTTCAAAAAAAAGCGCACGATTTTTATCGATACGCCGCTTCCTTTCTTCGGATCACAGCAACGGTTGCTGCAGCTGCTACAACCGGCATGATCGTATTGCTGCCTTATTTAAATCATACATTGTTTGGGGACAAAGCAGGCGATCTTGCGTTGAGTATTTATATGCTGGCGATTTTTTTGGCTTCTCTGATCGGAGCAGTAAATGCCATTCTTCAAAGTCAAGATGATCATCGCGTTGCCTTTGTCGGTCTGCTTTTAGGCTTGCTCGGGAAACTCTTCATCAATCCTCCGCTCATTGTTCTTTTTGGGATCAACGGATCTAGCCTAGGAACAGTGTTTGGCTTACTGCTGAGTTTGGTGTTTATCTGGTTCAAGTTGGATCAGCCCATTCGTCAAGTTTGGAGAAAAAAACAATTTGGTTTAAAATTAGCGGTCAGCTGTTTTATAATGAGTATAGGTGTATGGGGAACAACTCGTGTACTTGCCGGTACAGGAATAGCAGAAAGTCGGGAAGGTTCTTTTGTTTTAGCCTTAGCAGGTGTAGGAATAGGAATGGGCCTTTTCGTCAAATGGATCATTTATATTAAATTGTTGACGATTCGAGAATGGCTTTCTTTACCCCTAGGAAAACGACTATTAAGAAAGTAGGTTTATGATGACAATATCTTTTTTAGACCATTTATTTCAACTGGTACAAACTGATCCACTAGAGGGCTTTCAGCTGGCATCGGCGGAAGCTGTTGATGGCGATCAGATCGCTGCAGGACAATCTGTCATCATCACAGGAATCCGAGACATTCCTACATTAAACCAAATCAAGAGTGTGTTACGAAAAAAATATCCTGTAACACATCAAGTTGCTTTTATTCATGGAATCAAAACGGATGAAGAAGAGCTTTACTGGTTTCCATTAAGCGCAAGCAAACCTGAAAAAATTGCAGAACATAAAAATGTTCTATTTGTTCCTCGGCTAAAACAAGATGAACGAACGCGTTTCTTTCAAACGCTCCAGTTTTATATGGACGAAATCACGGGAGAAGGCGGAGATGTATGGATCAAACAGCAGACACACGAAACGCTGATCCCTTATTTGCATGAAGAAACAGCAGAGCTGGTGCAAGCAATCCTGAATCAAGATCGAACCAATATGATCGAAGAATTAGGAGATCTGCTGGCACATGTATTTTATCAAACGAGTTACGCAGAACAAGCAGGTGAGTTTTCATTGGAAGATGTACTAGAAACCTTGAATAAAAAACTGCGTAGACGGCATCCTCATGTGTTTGACGGTGTAGAAGCCAATACTGTAGAAGAAGTGGATGCCATTTGGCAAAAAATCAAAGCAAAAGAAAAGGAGCAAGGGTTATGAGAATCGATAAGTTCTTAAAAATCTCGCGGATCATCAAACGTCGGACAGTTGCCAAAGAAGTGGCAGATAAAGGACGCGTCCAAATTAATGGAACAGTGGCTAAATCTTCTTCGACTGTTAAAGTGGGCGATGAAATCACGATCGTATTTGGCAACAAAACATTGGTCGTCAAAGTTGAAAAACTACAGGAATCAACGAAAAAAGACGAAGCGAAAGAAATGTACAGTATCGTTAGCGAGACGTATCAAGAAGATAGATGAGCAGGAGACTGTTAAAAAACATCAAAAAAAAAGCTGTTTTTACAGCTTTTTTTTATTTTCTTGCTGGACGTTATGTAACCGTTCTTGCTATAATCGAACTAACATGTAAAGTGAGGGCGGGGGAAACTGATGAGAGAAGAAACACCTAAAAAAGTTACACAACTAAAAAATGAGTATACGAAGACAAAAACTCTGCAAACGCACCAAGCAATGAAGGTTAAACGGAAAAGACGCAGAAATATCACTCTTATCTTAGCTGTCAGCGGCATCTTTATCCTTGCTTTAACAGTAAGGTTATGGTCAAACGTTCAAAAACTGGCAGATTTAGAAGCCCAACATGTCGAAACAGCAGAAGAACTGGCAGAAACAAAAAACAACCAGCAAGAACTGAACAGTCAAATCGGCAAACTAAAAGACGAAGAATACATAGCGAAACTAGCTAGAAGCCAATATTACCTTTCAAAAGAGAATGAGCTCGTTTTCAGCTTCCCTGAAGACAATGCTTCTAATGCCAATGAAAAAGAAATGAAAGAAAAGCAAAAAGAACAGACTGAAAAAGCTGAAAAATCTTCAGCTGATTATAAGAATAACTAAAAAGTCGAGACATCGAATCAAAGAACAAGAACAGTCCATCTGCTCTTGTTCTTTAAAATTACGGCGGGATAATTTAGTGGAGAATGATCGGCTGATTCGATAAACTATTTTCAGCTTTTGAAAGGAGCATCAAAATGATAAGAAAAGTGAAAAAAGCTTTTTATGAAGAGTTTTACATGATATAATGTAATCACTAGTATTCAAGGAGGAAATGAATTTTATATGTCAATTGAAGTCGGGAGCAAGGTTTCAGGAAAAGTATCGGGAATTACCAATTTTGGTGCATTTATTGATTTAGGGAGTGGCAAAACAGGGCTGGTCCATATCAGTGAGATTTCCGACAGCTTTGTAAAAGACATACATGAAGTATTAAAAGTTGGGGATGAAGTAACGGTTAAAGTACTATCGATCGGTAATGACGGTAAAATCGGCTTGTCTATCCGTAAAGCAGTAGATAAACCTCAAGAACCGGTGCATAGCACGAGCGGTAAGCCAAGTCACTTCCACAAATCCTATGATCGCAATGATCGTAGTAGCGGCGGTTACCAAAAATCGAATTATAGTTCGAAAAATCAAAAGAGCAAAAAAGAAGACTTCGATTCTTTAATGAGCTCATTCTTAAAAGACAGCGATGATCGTCTGGCTTCTTTGAAACGCAACACAGAAGGCAAACGTGGCGGCAGAGGCGGACGTCGAAACTAAAAAAAGTGTGAAAAGGATAAGGAAACTTATCCTTTTTTGTCCTTTTCATAAAAGTAATCCTTCATAAAAGCGAAGAGAGAAGAATTGAGGAAGCAGCCATGACACTCTTAAAAACCTTTATAGCCTATGCCAAGCAACAAGCTTTGTGGGAAAAGAAAGACCGGTTGTTATTAGCAGTATCCGGAGGCGTAGATTCCATGGTGCTGCTTGACTTGATGTGTCGTTTACCGGAAGAAGAAAAGCCTTGGATCGGTGTGGTTCACGTAAACCATCAACTGCGGCCTGCTTCCGATATAGAACAATCAGCTGTTCAGAATATTTGCGAGGAGAAGCAGCTGCCTTTTTTCACTGCCTGCTGGCCAAAAGAAGAACACCCATCAGTCGGAACAGAAGCGGCAGCTCGCTCTTTCCGTTATGCTTTTTTTCTGCAAGTGATGCGAAAACAACAAGCAACACGCCTTGTTACAGCTCATCATGGCGATGACCAAATGGAAACGATCCTGATGCGGCTGGTTAGAGGCGGCCAGTTGGAAAGTATAGCAGGCATCAAAGAACAGCGCTCTTTTGGGTCTGGAAAATTGATTCGGCCACTGTTGCGTTTTGCAAAAGAAGAATTGACGACTTACAGCGATCAAGAGCAGCTGCTCTATTTTGAAGATGAAAGCAATCAAAGCATGATGTATACCCGCAATCGTTATCGCCACCAAGTCTTGCCTTTATTAAAGGAAGAGAATACCCAAGCTTTAGAACATTTTGCTGACTTTTCAGCAGATCTTCTAGATGCAACTGCAGCAATCAAACATGTTGTTGAACCATGCTTCGAACGATTATGTCATCCTCTGCATTCAAATGGATGGGGAATAGACCGTTCTGCTTTTTTAGCCGAAGCTCCTTTTATGCAACGTTTAGTGCTGAAAGAACTGCTAACACATCTTTACCGCGATACAGCAGTTGAGTATCGTCGTCATCATGTTGAAATGATCGCTTCATTGATCGCAGGAGATAAGGTAAATGGTGAGCTCCATTTACCAGCTGGTTGGTTGATGAAGAGACGTTATGAAGAGCTTTATTTTGTTCGTTCCTTTGGTGCAACGCTAGAACATTCGGTCGAGCCTATTCCTTTGTCTTTAGGCGATTGGCAGATCGTTCCGGGATTAGGGAAAATTGGTCTGTTCTGCTCAACAGCGGTTTCGACAGCTCAATTGTCTCATAAGCGCATGATTTGGTTGAAGACCGGCGAAGTCCAGCTTCCTTTGCAGGTACGGACTAGACGACCAGGGGACCGTATGACGATCAAAGGTTTAGAAAGAGGCTCAAAAAAAATCAAAGACATTTTGATCGATCAAAAAGTTCCGCTAGAAGACCGCAATAAACCGATCATATTGACCGACGCAGCAGGACAAATTATTTGGTTGATAGATTATAAAGAATCACGATTGTCTAATAAACAGGAAACTGATACAATACAGTACGTACTGATTTATGAAAAAGACTAGACCGTTTTTTCTTTTGGCGTTTTCCGTGTGATAGAATGATCTAATGGAAGACGAAAAAAGGAGCTTTTATCAGTAAACGCCTAAAAGAAAAGTAAGAATAACGAAAATGAGAAGGAGAACGAATGGCATGCAAAATGACATGGAAAGCGTACTTTTTTCAGAAGAAAAGTTAGCGGAAAGAACGCAAGAATTAGCAGATGAGATCAGCAAGGAGTATAAGGATAAAAATCCTTTAATGATTGGGATTCTTAAGGGAGCTATGCCATTTATGTCTGATTTAGTCAAACGAATGGACATTTATCTTGAACTTGATTTTATGGATGTTTCCAGCTATGGAAATGCAACGACTTCATCTGGAGAAGTGAAAATACTAAAAGACTTAGACACCAATGTTGAAGGTCGTGACGTGATCATCGTAGAAGATATCATCGACAGCGGTCGAACATTATCTTATATCACAAAAATGTTTGGTTATCGCAAAGCCAATTCTATAAAAATCGTTACCTTATTAGATAAACCAGAAGGACGTGTAGTTGAACTGCCGGTTGATTATGTCGGCTTTTTAGTGCCAAATGAATTTGTAGTCGGTTATGGCTTGGATTATGCAGAACGCTACCGTAATCTTCCTTATATTGGTATTTTAAAACCTGAGATTTATCGAGATAAATAATTTAGTCAATTTTGGTCAAATGTGTTATGATAAACTGGTAACAGATTAAAACATTACAATGTATAATCAATAAAAAACCATTGATTGCTTGTAAAGGAGGGCAACTTAGTGAAAAAAGGATTTCTAAAAAATGGTCTTGTATATGCGATCGTCTTTTTAGCTATTATCGGGATCGTAATCTGGGCTACAGATGGCACATCATCTGAACAGAGCGAAAACATCTCAGCGAATGAATTCGTAACGCAATTAGAAGGCAATGAAATTAAATCATTTACGATCCAGCCTAATGCTGGAGTTTACGTCATTTCCGGTACTTATCGGGATGAGCAGGCGAATCAAACAAAAGATTCTGCAGCAGAAATCCCGATTATTGGAAACTCACATTCCTCTGTAACAGGATTTAAAACAGCAGTTTTGCAAAATGATTCTTCTGTAAAAGAGATAGTAGATCTTGCAAAAGCAAATAATGTTAAGTATACGCCAGTCCAAGAAGAATCTTCTGGTGTCTGGTTGACCTTGCTAATCTCTGTTTTGCCACTAGTGATCTTCGTCTTCTTCATTTATATGATGATGGGCGGACAAAGTGGTCAAGGCAGCCAAGGCGGCGGCAGAGGTGTGATGAACTTTGGAAAATCAAAAGCCAAAGAAGCAGATGCCAAAGCTAGTAAAGTCCGCTTTTCAGATGTAGCTGGAGCAGACGAAGAAAAAGAAGAATTAGTCGAAGTGGTTGAATTTTTGAAAGACCCAAGACGTTTTTCAGCTTTAGGTGCACGGATACCAGCGGGTGTTCTATTAGAAGGACCTCCTGGAACAGGTAAAACGTTGTTGGCTAAAGCGGTCGCAGGTGAAGCAGGCGTACCGTTCTATTCGATCTCCGGTTCAGAATTCGTGGAGATGTTCGTAGGAGTCGGTGCCAGTCGTGTGCGTGACTTATTTGAAACAGCCAAGAAAAATGCTCCTGCCATCATCTTTATTGATGAGATCGATGCGGTTGGTCGTCAGCGTGGCGCTGGTATGGGCGGTGGACATGATGAACGTGAACAAACACTTAACCAATTGCTGGTTGAAATGGATGGTTTCTCTGGTAACGAAGGAATTATCGTTATGGCAGCGACAAACCGTTCAGACGTATTAGACCCTGCTTTGCTTCGTCCGGGACGTTTTGACCGTCAAATCTTAGTTGGACGGCCAGACGTTAAAGAACGTGAAGCAATCTTAAAAGTTCATGCGAAGAATAAACCGCTTGGACCAGATGTTGACTTAGGGGTAGTAGCAAGACAAACACCTGGATTTGCCGGGGCTGACTTGGAAAATCTATTGAACGAATCTGCTCTAGTTGCTGCTCGTCGAAACAAAAAAGTGATCGATGCTTTAGACATCGATGAAGCACATGACCGAGTAATTGCTGGGCCAGCTAAGAAAGACCGTGCCATCAGCAAAACAGAACGTGCCATGGTTGCTTATCACGAAGCAGGTCATACTATCTGCGGATTGGTCTTGAGTGATGCACGTATCGTCCACAAAGTAACGATCGTACCGCGCGGACGTGCTGGAGGATATGCCATCATGTTACCGAGAGAAGATCGCTTCTTAATGACGAAAAAAGAATTGAAAGAACAAATCGTAGGTCTGCTTGGCGGACGTGTAGCTGAAGAAATGGTCTTCCATTCACAGTCTTCCGGCGCAAGTAATGACTTCCAACAAGCCACACAATTAGCACGCAGTATGGTAACAGAATATGGTATGAGTGAAAAGCTAGGAACCGTTCAATACGAAGGCAATAGTCAAGTGTTCCTTGGCCGCGACTACGGTCAAACAAAAGGTTACTCAGAACATACAGCTTATGAAATCGATGAAGAAGTTAAACGTATTATGAAAGAAGCTCATGATGAAGCTCGTCAGATTTTAGAAGAGCACAAAGAACAACATCAATTGATTGCTGAAAAATTGCTTGAACTTGAAACATTGGATGAGCGGACAATCAAGAGCTTGTTTGATACAGGAGAAATGCCTCCAGAAAAAGAAGACGAAGAATTTCCACATGAGAAAAAAGAAGGCGTGGGCTCTTCCTTCGAAGAAGTTAAGCGTGTAAGAGAAGCAAAAGAGAAAGAAAAAGAACGTGAACAGGAAACCGAAGAAAAAAGTAATCCGGAAGATGTTCAAAAAACAGTAGAAGAAGCAAAGAAAGAATTAGATGATGATCAACAAAATGATCAAGAAGATGAAGACAAGTAAGAATGGCTGATCTTCTCAATAGGATATAAAGTCGGAAGGAGGGGTACGTTTCATGCGTAT
This sequence comes from Pisciglobus halotolerans, assembly GCF_900113675.1. Lineage (GTDB taxonomy): Bacteria > Bacillota > Bacilli > Lactobacillales > Carnobacteriaceae > Pisciglobus > Pisciglobus halotolerans. Next base: position 6,286 of record NZ_FOQE01000028.1, on the reverse strand, counting down.
CCCTCTTTCCAGCTAAGACAAAAAGACAAAAACAGGGAAACGCAGCGATTTCTTTAAAACCTGCTGCTGTAAATCATTTCTACGATCAAGAAAAGGAGATATATGATGTCAGACTATTTAATTAAAAGTATGTGCTATGATGGACAAATCCGTGTTTACACGGTAAACGCAACAGAGACAGTAGCTGAAGCTCAAAGAAGACATGATACTTGGAGTGCCTCCTCTGCAGCTTTAGGCAGAACGATGGTGGGCACATTGCTGCTGGGGGCTACTTTAAAAGGTGATGATAAGTTAACTGTCAAAGTAGATGGTAATGGACCTGCAGGACATATCATCGTAGACAGTAACGGCAAAGGCGAAGTAAAAGGCTATATTGCCAATCCTAAAGTCAGCTTGCCATTGAATGAAAAAGGCAAAATCGATGTACGAGGTGCGGTGGGAACTGAAGGTACATTGACGGTCACGAAAGACTTGGGCATGAAAGAACCATTTGCTGGTCAGGTGCCCTTGGTCAGCGGAGAACTTGGAGAAGACTTCACTTATTACATGGCGAATTCTGAACAAACACCATCTGCGATCGGTTTAAGTGTTTTAGTTGACACAGATGAAACCATTCGAGCAGCTGGCGGTTTTATGATCCAAGTCATGCCGGGAGCAACGGAAGAAACGATTGACGCTTTAGACAATAGCGTGAAAAATATTCCAATGATTTCAAAATTGATGGACGAAGGCGAAACACCAGAACAAATTCTAGAACGCTTGGTGGGCGGCGGAGAGCCGAAAATTTTAGAGAAGATGCCGATCGCCTTTAAGTGTGATTGCTCAAAAGATCGGTTTGCTGGTGCAATCATCGCACTTGGCAAAAAAGAAATTGATGAAATGATCAAAGAAGATGGCGGAGCGGAAGCCGTTTGTCATTTCTGTGGAAATCGTTATCATTATTCAGCGGAAGAGCTGGAAGAACTTAAAGAAAATGCTTAATTGTCTAGCAGAACACCTAGAACAACTTGATGTTGATTCTAGGTGTTTTTTTGGTTCTACAATATTTAACGTTGGTCTGTAAAAAATCAATTTTTTTAATGCTAAACTCATTAGAATCCTATTTCTAGAAATTTCAGTAGCCCATCGACCGTTGGAATTTTCTTTACCAACGTTAAAAGAGGAAGAACCTTTTTTTTGATGTGAAAAAGCTCAGAAGATAAATGGCTCACGTCTTGAAGGGGAGTGTAAGATTAATGGAGGCCAGCGTGTTTTAGTTGCGTTTCCAAGCGGTTAAGGTTACATTTAAACTAAATCAATCTGAGGAGGAAAGAGCCCTATGACTAAAGTTGTTTCATCCATTACAGAATGGATCGGTAATACCCCGATGGTTCGTTTAACAAAAGTTGTTCCTGCCGGTGCTGCAGAGGTTTATGTCAAATTAGAAGGTATGAATCCTGGCGGCAGTGTAAAAGACCGAATTGCTTTAAATATGATCGAGGTAGCAGAACAAGAAGGCAAATTGAAAAAAGGAGATACGATTGTTGAACCAACAAGCGGTAACACAGGAGTAGGTTTAGCAATGGTAGCAGCAGCAAAAGGATATAAAGCTGTGTTGGTCATGCCGGATACCATGAGCGAAGAAAGACGCAAGCTGCTGCAAGCTTATGGAGCAGAGTTAGTCTTGACGTCTGGTGCTGAAGGAATGAAGGCTGCTATCCAAAAAGCTGAAGCATTGTCTCAGCAAGATGGCTATTTTATGCCGATGCAATTTGACAATCTGGCGAATCCTGCTGTTCATGCTGCAACAACAGGTCCGGAAATCATAGATGCACTAGACGGTCATGCGCCAGACGCTTTTGTATCAGGAGTTGGAACAGGCGGGACTTTGACAGGTGCAGGAAAAACGTTGAAAAAAGAAAATCCTGAAATAAAAATTTACGCAGTTGAGCCGGAAGAATCTCCAGTACTGAATGGCGGTCATTCAGGTCCGCATAAAATCCAAGGTATCGGAGCCGGGTTTATTCCAGAAGTATTAGATACTGTTTTATATGATAAAGCATTGAAAGTCAGCAGTGAAGACGCGTTGAAAATGGCACGTCGAGTAGCAGCTGAGGAAGGATTGCTAGTAGGCCCTTCATCGGGAGCAGCAATCAAGGCAGCGATCGATGTGGCTAAAACATTGAGCAGCGACCAACGTGTGGTAACGATCGCACCTGACACAGGCGAACGTTACTTGTCTACTGGCTTGTACGACAATGGTGAAAGTAGTGCCGACCCTAACATTTAAGACTAAAATTGCGTTTATAAAAGCAGCAAAAGCTGGGCAGAGTGCTCAGCTTTTTTTGCAGTTCTTGTTTATCTATTTTTTAATAGAAAAAATAAATATTCTATAAAGGGAAAGTGAGGAAAGACTTTTCCTTTGTTCGTTTGCTGACAATACTTGTAGCTTTAATCGGGAGACGCAAAGATACGATGATATTTAGAAAATAGTATTTAAGTTTTTGACTAAATGTGATAAGATACCAGTTATGAAAACCACTGAAAAGTGTGGTATAATGGTACTTGAAACGTGTTTTAAAAAACGAAACGTGTGATTCAAGAAATTGAAGTATCGTTAGTGTAAGTTGTTGACTGCAGATTCGATCACTGCTTAAGAAAGTTCCTGTATTTTATTGAAAAAGATCATTGCAGTATAGAGGATGCTAGTACTTCAACAGCTCACAAGAAATGTGCTGCATAAGACTTGAATTAAAAGTTAAGTAGCAAACGAACGTCACATCCTTCGTGCTTTTATCTGACGGATGAAGATAAAATAGGCTGATATAAGAAGCAATGAAACTTAAAACTGGGAAGAAACGGAGAGAAAAAAATGAGTAACGAAACTTCACATATTGAAGAAATGAATGATCAATTACAAGTTCGCCGTGAAAAATTGCAAGAATTACGCGAGCGTAACATTGAGCCTTTTGGGAACCGTTTTGAGCGGACAGCTTTATCAAATGAGCTGCACCAAACATACGACGATTTGACAAAAGAAGAAATTGAAGAAAAAAACGCAACCGTTACGATTGCTGGCCGGATCATGACGAAGCGCGGAAAAGGAAAAGTTGGTTTTGCTCACTTGCAAGACCGCAAAGGACAAATCCAAATTTACGTGCGCAAAGATGAAGTCGGAGAAGACGATTATGCGACATTTAAAGCGGCTGATTTGGGAGACTTTATTGGGGTCACAGGAACAGTGATGAAGACCAACACAGGCGAAGTGACCGTTAAACCTTCTTCACTTACGCAACTGTCAAAAGCTTTGCGACCATTGCCGGACAAATATCATGGCCTAACAAATGTTGAACAGCGTTACCGCCAACGTTACCTTGACTTGATCAGCAACCCAGAAAGCTACGAACGTTTTATTAAACGCAGTCATATCATTGCGGAAGTTCGCAAATACTTGAACAATTTAGATTACTTGGAAGTGGAAACACCGACCTTGCATAATATACCTGGCGGAGCAGCTGCTCGTCCATTTACAACTCACCATAATGCTTTGGATATTGAATTGTACATGCGTATTGCACTGGAGCTACACTTGAAACGCCTCATCGTCGGCGGAATGGAACGTGTCTATGAAATTGGACGTGTTTTCCGTAACGAAGGTGTAGATACCACACATAATCCAGAGTTTACAATGCTTGAAGTTTATACAGCCTACACAGACTTTAAAGATGTAATGGATTTAACAGAAGGCTTGATCCGCACGGTAACAGAAAATGTGCTAGGAACCGGTAAGATCACTTATAATCAACAACAAATCGACCTAGAAACACCTTGGAAACGCGTGCACATGGTCGACTTGATCAAAGAATATTCAGGTGTTGATTTCTGGAAACAAATGTCAGATGAAGAAGCAAGAGCTATAGCTAAAGAACACCATGTGCCTGTTGAAGCACATAGTCAATTTGGGCATGTGGTAAATGAATTCTTCGAAGCATTTGTAGAAGAAAAACTAGTACAGCCGACATTTGTTTATGGACACCCGGTTGAGATCTCACCGTTAGCTAAGAAAAATGCGGAAGATCCTCGCTTTACAGACCGCTTTGAAGTGTTTATTTGTGGACATGAATACGGAAACGCCTTTACTGAATTGAATGATCCAATCGATCAAAGAGAACGTTTCGAACAGCAAATGAAAGAACGTGAGCAAGGAAATGAAGAAGCACATCAAATCGACGAAGACTTCATTGAAGCTTTAGAATATGGCATGCCTCCAACAGGCGGATTAGGGATCGGAATCGATCGTCTCGTCATGTTGTTGACAGATGCTCAATCTATTCGTGATGTCTTACTGTTCCCAACGATGCGCAGTAACTAAAGCGTTCAACTGATAATGAAGAAAAGGAATGAGCGAATGCCCTTATTCCTTTTCTTTTTTTTAGATTGGATGATTTGGTTCTTCCTCTTCTAACATTGGTAAAGAAATTTTCTCCGGTCGATGGGCTACTGAAATTTTTAGAAATGAGATTCTAACAGGTTTAGCATTAAAAAAATAATTTTTTACTGATCAACATTACATATTGTAGAGCCAATTATTTCTGATGAATAAACCGCTTGGAAACTTATTTTAGGAGGAAACAGACTTCTCCGTTTACATTGGACAGGCTTTCAATTAGAATAATGATACGAGTTTTATTAGTTGTGTATGAGGAGAGGCAAAATGAACAATAAAAAGTCTAATTTTATTTCTTTTCTCGGAGGAAGAAATCTACTTTTTTCTCTGATTGTTTTAATTTTGATCGGCATTTTGATTTTTGTATATCATCAAATTGCTTTTATTTTTAAACCGGTTGTTATTTTCTTTTCTGCAGTCATCGCTCCGGTGATTTTAGCAGTCTTACTATACTTCCTGTTTAATCCTGTCGTCGATTGGATGGAAAAACATAAAATTAAGCGTACATGGGGCGTCGTCTTGTTATTCTTATCATTGCTGGCCCTAATAGCAGGCGCTTCTTCCCTTGCTTTTCCAGCCATCAGCAAACAAGTGACAGAGTTGGTTGCTGAGTTTCCTACCTATGTGGATACAGTTGGAAATACCGTACGAGAATGGAGCGAACACTCAATCTTTGAAGAACCTATAGCAAATGCGATCGATTGGTTCGATGGTTGGGTACGTGAACTGCCTAGCCATGCAGTAGATTATATCGGAACAGCGATGAGCGGCATTTCAAATGTAGTTTCTAAGGTATCTAACTTTATCATCATTCTAGCAACTTTTCCGTTTATCTTATTCTTTTTACTAAAAGACGATCGGAAATTTGTCCACTTCTTGATGAAGATCGTTCCGCCAAAATTCAGAAAAGATGTCAAGTCACTGATTCTTGTCACATCTGAACAAGTTGGTTCTTATGTCAAAGGACAAATTTTGGTGTCGATGGCACTTGGTTTAATGGCTTTTATCGGTTTTAAAATCATTGGCTTAAAGTATGCCGGTATTTTAGCTATCTTAACTAGCTTTACGAGTATCATTCCATTTATCGGTGCAGCTCTTTCGATGATCATTGCAGCTGTCGTCGCTGTTTCTACTTCTTGGTTTATGCTGCTTAAGCTAGCCATCGTATGGATAACAGTCCAATTTATAGATGGAAACGTGACCCAACCGAACATCATGGGCAAAAATTTAAACGTACATCCTATTACGATCTTGATCGTTTTATTGGTAATGGGGGATCTACTTGGTTTTGTAGGACTGATTTTAGGAGTGCCGATCTATGCGGTTGGAAAGGTGCTCGTGACGTTCGTATTCCGGAAGTTTAAAAAACGGTATAACCTCTACTATGGTGAAGAAGCAGGATATTATACACAAACTGAATTTGATCTACCATCTTATCAAAGAAAAGAAGAAGAATAATAAACAACAAAGCAAACAGGAGGGCAAAGTGGAAAAGACTTTCTCTTCTGTTTATTTCTTTTTTAGGAATGATCTTCTCTATAAATAGAATAAATATTCGTTTTTATTGCATATAAAGCGGAAGAAATTGCGTTTTTAAAATAAAAGTTCTGCTTTTAAAAAAAGATGATTTTTTTGCAAAAAAATAATTGACGGACATCTAAATACCTGATATATTAATATACGTTGTTACGACAGGTAGCAACGAGGAAAAAACTAAATGAAAAAAGTTGTTGACAGTCAGTTGAGAATTTGATATCATTTAGAAGTTGTCGCTGAGACAACAAAAATGCAAGAAGTTAGACCTTTGAAAACTAAACAAAGTAAGACGAACCAATGTGTAGGGCGTTTTGACAAGTGTCA
>NZ_FOQE01000027.1:14238-28604 GCF_900113675.1 Pisciglobus halotolerans | reverse complement strand
CATGAGTCAGTGTGAGTGTAGAACATTTTGTGCCATGTTTGATAAGATCCTGATAGGAGTTGTTTTTGACGCCGCAAAGTTTACAGCAGGAAGGTCGATAGGTCAATTTTCCGTGTACTACCAGATATTCTTGATCCTTTTTCTTTTCCTTTGTAACGGGAACTTCAGCTAATTGAACATTTGGGTCTTTAATATTGAGCAATTTTTTTATAGAATGAGTGTAGGCCATGTGAATTCTCCTATTCTTTTGTGTGGTAACTTAATTATAGGAGTTCACTGGTCTTTTTTCATTTAAAAACAAAAAATAGTGCCAGTGAACCGATTGGTCCACCAACACTATATATTATAGAGCCATTTTTTCTCATAGTCAAAGTCATCAATCGAATATTCCACATTTTCTACCCGTCCTGATTCCAAATAAGCTTGTTCCATATCACTTGGAATATTGAAGTAAACCGGCATAATGGTTTTATCTTCTAGGATGCCAAACGTATCCTCTTTCAAAGTGAATTTTTGTTTATCCAAGTACTTGTCACCATTCTTGTTCCAAAACGAAACAACCATATTCATGTTTTTCATATCTATACCTGTGCGGTTGACGATAATGAAAATAGCTGCCGTGCCTTTTTCTTTTTGGTCCAAATAGAGGCCTGTATAGTGGATAGCAATATCGTTTTCGATCCCGATTTCAGAAGTGTTGTTAATGACCGATTGAATGTTTTGTAATACTGGATCTGATTCTACTGTATACCCATGCTCCAATTCATCTTTTTGCGGTACCAATGGCAAATCACTTTTCTGTTCGGTTGCTGAACTTGAGCTGCTGGATTCGCTAGCGCTAGAAGAATCTTCTCCAGCGGTGATGCCAGTATCGTTTTGGCTAGAGCTTGAAGAATGCGGGTTTTCGCTGTTGGCTTCTTCATAGTTGAAAGAATTCACAGCGATTTTTTCCTGACGTTCTTTAGAGATTTGGAGTAGCAAGTCTTTGTCCTTTTGATCGATCGTCAAGTATAGTGGCATAGCTGTATTTGGCTCGAGTACGCCAAAACTTTTTTCTGCCAACTGATAAGGTTTGTTTTCAAACAGCATTTGCCCATCAGCGGAACCGAATGTTAGAGAAAATTTCACGTTTTTCATACTCTTGTCTGTTCGGTTGACAATAATGAAGATCGCATCAGTACGGTCATTGTTGTCAAGATACAAGCCAGTAAAGTAAAGCGACACATCGTTTGCGATGCCTAAATTGTCTGCTTCCATAACCAACTTTTCGATTTGCTGCAAGACTGTATCTGTTTCAACCGTTAGCCCATTCTCGATCTCTGACTTTTGCGGAACAAATAAAATATCCGACTGCTTTTCCGGTGCTGTGCTCTCTAAGTCTGCTTTGATTTGTGTATCTGCTTTGCTGCTTGCTTTGCTTTCTAGACTTTGCGAGCTGCTCTCTTCAGATGCTGCTGAAGATTTGCTTTCATCAATGATTTCTTGGCTTGTGACTGTCGTGCTGGCAATGGACTCAGAAGTCGACTCTTTGTCGCTCACATTGTCCAGTACATAGTTTCCAATTTGCTCACATCCTGCCATGAAAAATACCTCGACCAACAACACGATTACCTTTTTCATGGTACCCCTCCTCATTTTACCTCTTTTCTTTTTTAGATTCCCAACAAAAAACAACGACATTTATTCTTCTACCAAAAGTATACGTTAAAGCGTTTCCGTTTAACATTGATTTGCTTGTGATTTACAAAACGAAGTCCATTGTAGTGAAAAAGAGCTCCGGCAAAGGTTTTTTCCTTTTCCGGAGCTCTTTTCTATCTCCTTTAGTTATCTTCTGCGATAGTTTTGGGCATTGTTGTCTTGGCCTCTAAAGTTGAGGCGTTGACGGGTTTGGTCGGCATAAGTCTCTGCATCATGACCACGTTTGCCCGTTGCGATATCCAGTTTGTTTAACGTATCCATATCTTCGTCTGCCAATGTAAAGTTAAAGATATCAGCATTTTCACGGATATGGTCTTTGTCGCTAGAACGAGGAATGGCGACTACATTTCGTTGAATATGCCATCTTAACGCAATTTGACTGGGCGTTTTGTCGTATTTTTTAGCGATCGAGTGAACGTGTCGATTTTCAAGCACTTTCCCTTTATGCAAAGGTGAGTACGCCATCGAAACGATGTTTTCATTGTCACAGAAGTCATTGGTTGCTGGGTCACTGTCTCCCGGATACATTTCATATTGGTTAACAGCTGGCCGTACTTTGGCTTCTTCTAGCAGCGGCGCCAGATCAGCTCGTTTAAAGTTTGATACACCGATAATGCGAACGCGTTCTGAACCATAAATATCTTCTAGTCCTCTCCAAGCGTCCAAGTTGACTTCATCATCAGTAGCTGGCTGATGGATCAGCACCATATCAATATAGCCTACATTCAATCGTTCTAAACTTGCATTTACAGAATCAATGGCTTTATTAAAATCCATACTGTCTTTTTCGATTTTGGTTGAAACAAAAATATCAGACCGCTTGATGCCGGCATTGATGGCTCGGTTTATGCCGCGTCCCACATCTTCTTCATTATCGTAGTTGGGAGATGTATCTACTAAGCGGTAGCCTTGGGTCAAAGCATAGAAAACAGCATCTTCTGCTTCTTTGCCTGTCAATCCGCCTGTCCCAATTCCAAGACCGGGGATCGTATACCCATTATTAAGAGGAATTCTATCCATTAAACTTTCTACCATAATTCAATCGCCTCCTGCTTTATGATTACCTTCAGTTTACCGAAGACGATGAAAAACTTCAAAAGAAACCCCTTGCAGTTTGAAAATTCTATTGGTCGTTCCTTCATATCCTATCATCGTTTTTGATAGCAGCTTTTAAACCGTTGATAAGATTCTGCCAACGTTAAAAGAAGGCAAAAAAAAAGCTGGATCGGAACATCCAACTTTCATCTGTTATTCTGTTATTTCAATTCAGTCACAATGATCTCAGGTCGATTATTAAGACGGAAAGGAAAAGTTGAATTTCCAATACCTCGACTGACGATCATTCGTTTACCTGGCATTTCAGGATCATAGTAAACACCAGCTGTATATTTCGGAAATGTCCCTTGTCCTGGCGCAAATAGTCCGCCGATCAAAGGCAATCGGAATTGTCCGCCATGCGCGTGTCCAGCAAATATCAAATCTGGCACATGCGTCAAGTCCATTAAATACTCCTCTAAAAATTCAGGATGGTGAGCCAGTAAAATGCGAACTTCTCCCTCCCACTCTGAAGAGAGCTCTACATTTTTCAAAATAGGTTTAGGTGCTGCTTCGAAGTCTTCTTTTTCAGCCAATCCCATTACTACAAGACCAGAATGATTGATCGGGAACCAGACGGCTTCATCCAACAACACTTTTACGCCAGCTGAAGATAACGTTTCTTTCCATTTTTCCAATTTTTCATTCGCAATATCATGATTTCCAGTCACCGCAAAGGTTGGGGCGATCTCTACTAACGCTTTGCAAAATTCGGCAACTTGAGCAGCTGGAAATGTCTTATCACCTTGAATCACATCACCTGTTAATAAAATCATATCTGGTGTTTCATCTTTAACTTTTTTGATCAATCTTGAGACTGGTGCACCTTGTTTAGGAAAATGCAGATCCGTCAGCTGGACGATTTTCGTTCCTTTCATAGAAGATTCCATAAAAGGAATTTTAATCGATATATGCTGTGTTTTGATCCATGTATTTTCGATATAAAGGTAAATCAAAATCACAAGAACGATGGCTATACTTATACCAAGAATCATTTTTGTCTCTCCAAACTTTTTTTTCTTTATTCTAAACTTTCTATAGTTTACCACACTTTTAAGAAAATAAGCATCTGATAGGCGCTTTATTTTGTACTGTGTTATACTTAAATTGAAAGAAAAAACAGAAAAGGGGTGAAAGTAATGGTCTCACAACCGCCAAACACCAATGATGGAAGGCAGCCGATCTTCAACCCGGAATCTTTAAAGGATGCTGCCCGTTCAGAAGAACCCGAAATCGATGAAGAAAAAACAGAAGCGGAAAAAGAAGAAGAAACCCGTGCTGAAGATTTCGTTTCTTTTGGCGATCCAAGCAAGCTCGAAGACGTCAAAGAAAAAACAGCTGACGATAAAGAAGAATCTTAATCCTTGCAAAAAAAGAGAGAACCTTTGCTCTCTTTTTTTGCTGTCCTAAATCTCCTGTTCCTCGATCCGGCATAACTGATCTACATAATTCGTATCATAAAAATAATGTTGTTTTCCTTGCCAGACATTCAGTTTCACCGAAACGATGCCTTTGTCCTGATTGTTAAGCAAGATCTCTTCACTCAACGCCCGCAGCACGATCAATAGTTCTTTCATTGATAAATGCGGCAAGGATACATGAACTTTGATTTCACCTGTCACGAGATCAAGTTCATTATCGCTCACATCCACCTCCTCAAGAAATCCTTCTTTTAATAATGCGGAAGGAAACATAACCGCTTCTTCACTTAATCCCTTATTTCCGTTCGAAGCCGTTTCTTTCTGTTTTTGGTTCTCTATCGACGTTGCAATTCCATCTACCTTCCTTTCATGCCCATCATTTTTTGTATCTACTTCAATGACCTCCACAGTTTCATCAAAAACCTCTCTTTTTGATTCCTGCCCCAACTGTTCAAACGAATGAGAAGCATCTCTTTCTAGAAATCCGCCTCTATCCTTCACGATTACTTGAGCCATCAAAAAAAGCACAGATAGTTGCAGTAAAATGACCGCAAAAATCCATGCTCTTTTTGATTTTATCTTTCGATAATGTTTGAAATGCTCCACCAGACGTCTCATTTTAACGATTCCCCCTGTCATACATGAAACCGCTGCTCAACTGTTTGATGACAGCTTATCCTGTATTTTTGACGATCAAGGACTTTGAAAAAAGTACTTTGTCTATTCCTTATATCGGTCAGACAAGAAGATACTTAAGAGACGTTTGATTTATCTAGTGAGGATCTTATTGTTTTTCTTTCATGTTGACTTGAATTTCTCTTTCTTCAATCTTCGTGTGTTTTCTAGCACTCGTTAGGACCTGATACGTAAAACTTCTATGATCATAGTATGGATTGATGGGTTTGTTTGATGCATAACCAAGCGAAACTTTCATGATCGACCCGTCACTGCTGTACGTCTGCTCTTTGAAATAGAAGCCATCACCCTTTTCCTCTGAGTTTTTAATCTTCACATCAAGTTTTTCTTTTTCAGGATTAAAAACAAAAATGTCTAGGATTTGTTCATTGATAAAGTAAGGCACCCCATCGATTTCTTCCTCTGATAACACAGCTTCTAGGGTATTGATGTCGCTTTTGATCCCTTTTTCATCTCTGTACAAAACAGCTTGTTTTTTATTTACCCCAGGCCATGCACGCGTATCCTCTACATAAGGCAGCAACTCTATAGGGCGTGAGAGATGCATCGGTTTTCCTGCATTACCGATCAATGCTACATCGAATTGCAGGCCTTCATTGTATGCAGTAGAGTCTTTCGTCTTTCTTCTCAAATGAAATCCAGACTTGTTCTTACTGATGAGTTCAACCAAACCAGCATTTTCTCCTGAGATTTCAGCTTTCGTTTTTACATGTGATGGAAGCGAAATCGTTTCAAAAGGTTTTGTCATATTCATTTGTTCACCATTGTTGGTCAATTGAAGAAACACATCTTTTGGTTCACCAAACAAATAGATAGGGATCTCTTTATAGGTTCGGTCATATTCTTCTAGACGCTGATCTGAACTCACTAAGACTTTTGCAAGATCGATCCCTAGATTATTGTGGATCGAATCAATTTGGCAATAAGCCGAGTGTTTTCCGTAATAAAAGGATAGACGATAATAATTGCTGTTTTTAGGCTTAAACAAATTCATTGGCAAGACATTGGGATTTAAAGAAAGGGTCACTTTCAGTTTATGAGAATCATTGCCAACTTGCTCTACTTTACTTACCAGTTGTTGTTGATCACTCGTAAATTTGAAATCGGTATAAGAGACAGAAGGCGCAATCTCAATAAAGAGAACGGATTGATTTAATCCAACTGCTTTATTTTCTTGCGTGTTAGAAAAATAGATCATTGGTTCAAATCTAGACGTATTATACCTTATCTGGTCATTGACCTTTACCCATTGATCCGAATCATCTGGAGGCCAATCCCCCTGATCTTCTGGCTTTTCTTCTTTTGACTTGATCGTCACACTTTGTTTGATCGTGGTTGTATCATAAAACATCTGCTCTTCTGGCGTTTTTGCATTCGTCTGCAACAATAAGAAAGTCAGATGAATATTCCATCTTTCATCTTTTTGCGGCCGTTCTTTTACCTGACCAGTTAAGATTCCCTTTATTTTTTCTTCTTTATTTAACTTCATTGGCGTCTTTCCTTGAAGCAAAAATTGATACTCATCTGTATCAGTGTTTAGTGGAATGGATTGCTTCCCCTCTAGCTCAATCGTCAATGCTAGATCAGACAAAGCGTCCTTTGAAACTTTATGCCCCTTTTGATCTAATATTTCTACTTTATAAGCCAGTTTGCCATCGAGTGTGCCGGTATTTCGCAACTGAAAACTTTGCCATTCTTTTTTACTTGTTTCTTGAATGATTATCGGTGTTTCGCTTTGCAGTATGTCACTTTCTATCGTTACAGTCCCTAAAGAAAGTTTCATTCCTGCTGCAACATCAGCTGAATCATTAAAGTAAGCTGTTGCTGCTTTACCTGTAAAAGAAAGAATAAAAAAAGAAAAGAGTGTACAACAGAAATAAAAAAGACCGACCCAACGTTTTCTTTTTTTCACTCCTGTTCCCCCTTTTCTTAAAAAAGCTGTTATTGATTCATCGGCCTATTGAGCAGCTCGATCGTTCGTTTGAGTAGCTGTGACCGTTATGGCGTTTTCAATGAGGTCTTCTGTTTGGGCATCGTCTCCTATCGCATCAAATTCTTTTCCTGCCATTTGCACGTTAAGATCTTCAGGAACAGCAATTTCCATTACATACGTCACTTGGCTTTGTGGACTCAAGGTTTTCGTATGCGCTTGTGGTTGCTCATTCTTTTCATAAAAGGCAACGGTAAAGCCCTCTTTTGCTTTTACAGTATGGTCAACGGAAATGGTTTGCGCTAAGTTGCCTACATTTTTAAATGTAAACTCTCTTCGAAACTTATCTCCTGGTTGGACAAATTTAAGGTCTTTCGCTTTCTCTTCTTCAATATAACCCTCAGATGATTGTCCAAGATCCAACTGCGTATTTTTCTCAGTTCCTGAATTTAAGTACAACCAACCTTTATCTTTAACAGACTCGATCTTCAAATGACCCATCGTCAATTTAATGCCCGTTTCCGTTTTCGTAGACTCCGTAAAGTAAGCTCTTGTTCCATAAGCAACGATACTGATCAATAAAAGCAATCCTAATAGTAAGGGTAACTTTCTCATCTTCTGATGATGTTTATTCTTTTTCATCCTGAACCTCCATGATATTTTTTAAATTATCCTTGTCATTTCTTCCGTTATTTAATATAACATTCTATTTTTTATAGTCAACGAGAGATAAAAATATAAAAAAACAGTTTTATTCATTTGTTATTCAAACTATTGTTTAAAGAAAAACAGATAAATCATCCTTACCCTCTTCTCAATTTTCCTATTTCATCAGTAAAATGCTCTCTTGCTTTTGAATAAATAAGTAAAACTGTTTAATATTATGGACAAATGTTTATTCATTACTCTTCAACAGTTTTCAAAAAATTGTTGTCTATTTATTTGTAACTCTTACTTTCTTTTCGTAAGTTTGCATATTAAAAATTGAGCTTGTATAAAAAAGAAAGTTCTCATTTTATTTTTGCCAAACAATTGTTATTCTTATAAAATGTACTTCATCAAGCTATTTTTTAAAGTTTAACGATCATTTTGATAAAAAGCACAAAAAAAATAAACATAGAACGGGTATAAAAAACCAATCCATGCTTATTAATTGTATAATTTATGAATAATTATTAAATGTGAACATTTATTGACAGTTTAACTTTCTGCTTCTTTTGCTTTTTCTCGATCTGAAGTCAAGTACCAGTAGATGAGATAAAGTCCTAGCAGCGCCACCAGCAGGGCAAAAAAGATCGGCTTTTGGGTAGCTGCAATGAGATAGCCGTAATAAGGGACCATGAAAGCCAGTTTTCCTATGTAAGTTGTCCTTGTCGTTCTGCCTTGATCCAATAAATGATTCGCGTCTCCTTGTGTGACCAATCCTTCAGCCGTCACTTCTTTGACACGATGCGAAACAATGGTCTCATCACGTGTAAAAGTGATCACATCTCCTGCTTTGACCTCTTCGTATGGGATAGTGCGAACGAGAATGAAATCTCCTGCTGAAAAAGTAGGCTCCATGCTTCCGCTCACAACGGTATAACCTTTCCAGCCAAAGAAACCGGTAGCGGCAGGCGATGAGAAAAAGCTGACAATAGCCGTTAAGGTAAAAAAGACGACAACAACTGTCAAAAGAACTTGCCCTGCTCTTTTTAAAAGTTTCATTTTCTATTCTCCTTTGCTTCATTGTATGGTAAACGTTGATATCTTAAATGTACTATAACGTTTGTCTTTCAATGAAACAATCTTTTTATTTGCTCGCTTCATATTTTTCTAAGTCCATCTGCAGTCGTTTGACAGAAAGATTTGGGCGAACGATACATTTCTCCTGAGCCGTGTAATAGCCATTCAATAATCCTGCACGAATACTCGTTTCAATGTCTTCGCCTTTCAGCTGATAATGAATAACAGCTGCACACATCGCTTCATTCGTTCCCCATTCATAAGTTTTATTCTTTCCAAAAGGGTTATGATAAATTTTCATTTTATCTTGGCAAGCATAAACAGTTTTTTCGCTATCCTTTGCAATGATAATGGCTTCTACCCCTTTATCAACAAAAGATTGTGCTGCTTGCTTGAGTTCTTCATCTGTTTGGACCGGCTGATCAAGATAGGCTTCTATTTCATTATTTTTGCTATAAATCACAACATCACTTAAATCATCTGGCAATTGAAAAACTTTTTGGATCGAAGCCGTAACGATGATCATTTGGATCCCTTTTTCTTTCGCCAAATACATCAAGTATTCAGTCGTTTCTTTGGGACAATTGGTATCCACAACGATAAATTTCGCTCTCTTTATCGTTTCAATGTGTTTGATCACCCACGTCGTCGTTAGTTGATTATAGATCTCAACATCTGCCATCCCCATGACGACATTTTCATCTTGGTCCAGTACTTCGATAAATGAACCTGTTTTTTGGTTTTCGATCACTTCTATCTCACGCAAGTCGACTACTTCCTTTGAAGAGGACTTGATCAAATGTCCTGCCATATCATTGCCGACGATAGAAAAAAGCTGAACGTCTTCTTCTAGCCTTCCCAAGTTCTCAGCGATATTGCGAGCTACACCACCAACGGAGTAACGTGTGTCTACTTCGTTCGTCAGCTCAAAGCGCAATTGATCCTTCACAATATACCGTGTATCGAGATTGGCGCCGCCAATACAAACAATCGGTCGGTTTTCATTGATCACATAGGCTTTTCCTAATAAATGCCCTTTTTTTACCAAACCAGAAATCATATTTGCAACGGCTGAGCGAGAGAGTCCAATCTTTTCAGATAGTTCTTTTTGTGAGATAAAAGGATTATCACGAATCAGGTCAATGATTTTTTCTTCCTTTTCATTTAAAGCCACAACAACCATTCCTTTCGACCTCTAATTTGGCTTTTATCTTTTTCATTTACAACTAAATCATAGCTTAACCGCTACTTCTCTCGTTTTGCTTTTTAGGCAAATAACTATGAGGTCACTATATCACTTTTGCATAGCAAGTGACTAGTGAAAGGTTTACTTTGTCAAAGTTTAGCCTTATTTTGGTTTCTTTCATTTAACATTTGTTCTATAGCATACATTTTTGTACACATCCAAGGAAGCAATAAAGTGGTTCTACAATAGTTAACGTTGGTCTGTAAAAAATCAATTTTTTTAATGTTAAGCTCGTTAGAATCCTATTTCTAGAAATTTCAGGAGGCGCATAGGGCTACTGATAGCCATGAAAAAAGATGCAATGTGTTCTCATGGCTTTCCATCAGTAGCCCATCGACCGTAGGAAATTTCTTTACCAACGTTAAAAGAGGAAGAACCAATAAAGTTACCATTAGTTCTCACCATACTGATCAACGTTAAATGATACAGAACCCAAAAAAAAGGAAATGAGCGGTCTCACTTCCTTTCTTTGTCTGTGTTATTCAAATAATCCTTTTGCCTCGTTGACATCTGCTGTGAAGAGAATGCCGTTTCCAGGCTGCTCGATTTGGATCGCATTGCTGATAGAGGTCACGATTGGCTCTACTTTATCTGATTCAGCTAATACAAGAACGATCTCTTTTTCAGGTTCAATATCCATTGCAAATACTCGACTTGTTTCATGGATACCAGAGCCGCGTGCGTTGATGATCGTACCGCCTTTTGATCCAGCTGCTTCCGCTGCTTCAATGACATCATCCGCGCGTCCGCGTTCTACAATCGTAAATATCGCTTGGTGCATCGTTCCATTCTCCCCCTTAGTTGTCTTTTCATGGTAAACACTGTCTCTTCTTCCTAACACGTTCATTAAGGGAATCGTAAAGGCGATCCCACGATTCGGTTTATCTAATTTCAAGCGTTTTGCACAAATGTTCAATAAACTGTCAGCAATCTCTTCTTCAGCAACCATCAATACGATTTCTTTACGGATATCTTGTAATCCTAAAAACTTCAATGCCGAATTCCGTATTGTACCGTAACCGTAAAAAACAGTGCCACCTGTTACACCATTTTTCTTTGCTAGTCGAACGAGTGCACTACCGACCGCATCATTTACGATAAGAAAAAGAAGCTGATAATTTTTCCCTATTGTTTCTCTTTCAGACATAGTATCAATGGTCCTTTCTTACAGATTGAATTTTAAAAATAAATCCGAGCATTTGCAGCGTAATAATCGGCATCAAAGCCACCATCGCAATCATACCAAATCCATCTCGGATCACATCTGCCCCTTCGATGGCTTGGGCAGCTCCTTGAGCAAACGCTAAAATAAAGGTCGCTGTCATCGGACCTGAGGCAACGCCGCCAGCATCAAAAGCCATCCCAATAAACATTTTCGGAACGATAAACATCAACCCCAAAGCGATGGCATAGCCTGGCACTAAGTAATGCCACAATTCCAATCCAGGCGTCAAGATTCTCACGATCGAAAGCAAGATAGCCAAGCCGACGCCTAGTGACAAAGCCACCAGCACAGCTTTTCTTTTTACATATCCATTCGTAACATCTTCTATTTGATGCGTCAAGACATAAACAGCCGGTTCGGCCAAAATCGTTACTAATCCTAGCACAAACGCAATCAAAAGTAAATAAACGTTCGTGTCTAATGAAGCAAGCGTATATCCGATCACGCTTCCGACATCCATAAAGCCAGCATTAACACCAACTAAAAATAAGACCAGCCCAATATAGACATAAACGATACCGATAATGATTCGTCTCAATCTTCGCTTAGGCAGCTTCAAAGACAACACTTGATAACCAGCAAAAATCAAAACAATTGGCAAAAGTGCGATCAAAATTTCTTGCCCGATACCTGGCACAGCTGCCAAAAAAGGTTTGAAGATCGCTCCGCCAGCTGTGGCATCGACTTCTAAATTACCCGATAGATCATGATGTTGAGTGATAATGTTTAATAGTAAAACGGACCAAATGGCACCTGAAGAAGCAATCGCTACTAGACCGAAGCTATCTTTTTCAGAAGCTTTCCCTTTTCTTAATCCTGCAACACCGGCAGATAAAGCTAAGATAAAAGGAACAGTCAAGGCACCAGTCGTCGCACCAGACGCATCAAATGCCATTGCTAAAAATTCCGGTGAAACAAATAGAGCTAAGATAAAAATAAAGCCATAGACAACAGCCAATATTTTATACAGAGGAAAATTAAAAACCACCCGCAGCAAACCAATGGCCATCATGATCGCGATCCCGATCGAAACGACCACTAAGATGATTGAACTAGGTACTGCTCCTCCTGTCACGGTATTGATTTGATCTGCTAAGATGTGTAGATCTGGTTCTGCAATGGAAATAAAGAAACCCAGCATAATACTGGATGCTAACACGATCCAGACTTTATTACTTTTGGCGATCCCCTTTCCTAAGTAGCTTCCGATCGGCGTGATCCCTAGATCAGTACCGAGCAAAAAGATGGATAAACCGATGATGATAAACACTGCCCCAATCAAAAAACGAATGAAGACATCCTTTTCGAGGGGAGATACGGTGAAGTGGAGCAAGGTAACGATAACAACAACTGGAAGTACAGACATGAGTACTTCTTTAAATTTGTTGATCAATGGATTCAAATAAAAAGCACATCCTTTCATTTTTTCACGCGCAAACTGATCAATGAAAGTGCCAAACAATTCCTTTTCTCATTTTTTAGACGTTCTCAGCATTAAAGTCACGCGAGCACTTGCTTTTGTCCCATATCTCTATTGTATCATAAAAACATACTTTTTGTAAGTGATAAGCCAAACAAGCTTGCGACTATGAACGATAGAAAGGGTTATTAGTACTTGTGCTCACAGTGCTTTTTTCGCATGATCGCCGTACAAGCTTCTTTCTTGTTTTTTCTTTTTTCAAAAAAAAGAAGCTGTACCTTCTAATGAGATACAGCTTCTTTCATTATTCGGTTCTTCTTTCGCTCAATGCGATTTTTAAACTGTTGGACGGTTGTTATCTGAAGAAGAAGCTTCTTCTTTCGTTTTCTTTTCAGCTTTTTCAAGCGTCCGTTTAGCAACATCGCGACCGCCAATACCAAATGCGATTGCAAATGCAATAGCGATACCACCCATGATGAATAGGAATGCGCCATTTACAATGCTTTGTGCAAATTGTAGTTGGTCTAATGCCATGAAAACAGAGAAGATGATCAAGATATATTTAACAATGTCTCCAAGCATTTGGCTGTCAGCAGATTTGCTAATGAAGTTGCCTAACATTGTGCCACCGATGATTCCTAGTCCAAGAATCAGAACTGCACTTAAAACAAGCGGCAAGTAGCTGATGATGGCTGCGCCAATATTGTTCAAGACTTGAAGATTCAAGACATTCAAAGCTTCAACTAAGAAGAAAACACCAATGACAACAGCAACGATTTGTCCAATGATCTTCGATAAGTCGAAGTTCATTTTGCCATTCATATTCATGTATTTCATTACATTGTTTACGCCCGTACCTTTAAGCAGGTCAGCCAATAAGTCGCCTACAAACTTCGCGATCATAAAGCCGATTCCAAGTAAGATAACAGCAACAAGGATATTCGGGATAGCCGCTAAGATCGTATTCAATACGCCGATGACCGGACGTGAAATTGCTGCAATACCTAATGTGTCAAGCGCAGCCGTAACGATTGGAATCAAAATGATAATGAAAACAAGGTTAGCTAATACTTTAGCAAGTGTACCTTTTTGATCAGCCGGTACGTCTTTGTTTTGATTTGACGGAGTTACTTTAGACATCCATTTGTCTAAGTTAACTGAAAGCAACAAGTTGTAAACCATGTTTTTGACAAATTTTGCTACGACATAGCCAATAGCGAAAATTAAGATAGCCCCAACAAGTTTAGGCAAGAAATTCAATGCCGTTGTAAACATGTTTGAGATTGGATCTGCAACTGCTGTTAAGCCTAGCATACCAAGTATTGCTGGTAAGAATAAGAGCCAAACGAGATAATACAATACGTTAGCTATCGCATCAATGGTCTGATTTGCTTGTTCAGTGTTCTGCGTTGCACCCCACTTTGTCAATAGTCGATTGAATCCGACTGCCTTCAAACCTTTCGAAGATCCCTTCTTCACCAACTTCGCTACAATCCATGCGATAATAAATAACAGGATGGCGCCGATAAGTGTCGGAAGAAAATTCATGAATGTCGACAATCCTGAACTGACCGAACTCGTAAATTCGTTCATTACAAACATCTCCTTCTTTTTTTATTTTTTCTTTCTACACCCATTAGTATAGCGAACAATCATTTTAAGTGAAACTAATATGCTTTGTTTTATTCAAATTTTTCTCACATTTTTTTGGATGACTCTTTTTTTTTATGCTGGAATTGAAAAAAACTCTTAATATAGCTGTTTCTATCAAAACATGTTGTCAAGGTTACTACATTAAAATAGTTGGACGATTTTTATGATCGATATGTTCACTATTCTTCTTCTTACCCTATTTTTGATGCTCACTTGTTTATAGAGCACCTTCCTATGAACAAGTCTAGAACTTTTCT
>NZ_FOQE01000027.1:0-14058 GCF_900113675.1 Pisciglobus halotolerans | reverse complement strand
TGAACAAGTCTAGAACTTTTCTTCTCTCACTTGATCACAGAACCCCTTTCTATGAACAAGTTTAGAACTTTTCTTCTCTCACTTGTTTACAGAGCACCTTTCTATGAACAAGTCTAGAACTTTTCTCGTCTCACTTGATCACAGAACCCCTTTCTATAAACAAGTCTAGAACTTTTCTCGTCTCACTTGGTCACAGAACACCTTCCTGTGATCAAGTAAACCTATTTCCCTGTCTTTTTGACACTCACTCGCTATAAACTTTCCATTTGCCTGTCTTATGAAAAAACTTCTAACCGCTTATAACATATTTGATCGCATTTGATCGAACCAACTATCTTTTTTACTACTTATATCTATAGCTACTCTCTGCCTGTTGAAGTTTACATTGACTTCAATCTGTTCCATTGCTAATCTAGTAGGTATTGTGATGAATATCTATAAGAAAAGGTGAAAAGGAATGTCTGAACAGAATCGTTTAGGTACAGAAAAGATTTCAAAGCTCGTTTTTGAGTTTTCGATTCCAGCCGTGATTGGTATGATGGTCAACGGCATTTATAATATTGTAGACCGTATTTTTATCGGAAATAGTCCCGATTTGGGATCTCTCGGTTTAGCAGCTGTTTCGATCACCTATCCAGTTACATTGGTTTTACTGGCATTTGCTTTAATGATTGGAGTGGGCGGCTCAACGATTTTTTCTATTAGTTTGGGAAGACAGCAAAATGAAAAAGCTAAATATTTCTTAGGGAATGCTGTGACCTTAGCTATTATTCTTGGGCTGAGTTTTACTTTTTTCGGAAATTTATTTATTGGACCTCTGCTTCACTTTTTAGGGGCTAGTTCCGATGTAATGCCCTATGCGACAAGCTATTTGAGTATCATTTTGTATGGAGCGATATTTCAATCCATTGCGATGGCGTTAAATAACTTTGCTCGTGCAGACGGCAGTCCGATGGTTTCCATGATCAGTATGCTGATTGGTGCTGGTTTTAACATTGTCTTTGACTATATTTTTATTGTTTTACTAGGTTGGGGCATGGCGGGTGCAGCTTATGCAACGATCGGCGGCCAATTTTTGTCAATGGCTTGGCAATTGTCTTACTTCTTAAGTCAACGCAGCAATGTCCGCCTCGTTCTGCACAACATGAAATTACGGGTCGCTTATGTTAAAGACATTTTGCTTACTGGTCTACCGGCCTTTTTCTTGCAAATTGCAAACAGTATCTTAAATGTAATCTTAAATGTCACCCTTGTTAATTATGGCGGCGACGTTGCAGTTTCTGTTGCTGGGATCATTACAAGTGCAACAACTTTGGTGATCATGTTTGTCAGTGGAATCGTTCAAGGATTGAATCCAATCATCGGTTTCAATCATGGAGCAATGCGTGCGGATCGTGTTAAAGAAGCGATGAAAATCGGGAGTATTGCCGGTTCTGTCGTGACGATCACTGGTTTCATCGTGATTCAACTGTTCCCAGATTTCATTGTCCAATTATTTAACCAAGAAAAAGAAGTGGTTAGTTTAGGAGCAAAAGCGATTCGCATTTGGACGTTGTCGTTTCCAATCGTTGGATTGCAAATCGTTTGGGCCAGCTACTTCCAAGCGATCGGTGAAGTGCGTCTAGCCAGTTTCTTGAACTTAGCCAGACAAGTTATCTTCCTTATCCCGCTGGTTCTGATCTTATCTTCCGCGATTGGACTTTACGGAGTTTATATTTCTGTTCCAGTTGCAGATATATTTGCTTTCAGCATGACCTCTTATTTCTTCTTTAAGCACTTAAAACGATACAATAAAACGATTTAACTAAAATATTTTTAAACAAACTAAAAACGCACATCCAATGCTGAACTGTTCTCGTTCTATAGCAATGGATGTGCGTTTTTTATGTTCCCATTTCTCTTTCAGGCTTTCTCCGTATCCTTGTATTTGAGCTGCGCTCCCCAGTGATCTCCGACTAACTTGTAACATCCGCACAACCGCTTCGCTGGGTTGCTTGCGTTGTTCCTTCGTGAGTGCTTGATCTCTATCGGCCTCGCTCTGCATCCTTGTAGTTGAACTGCGAAAGCCAGAGTCTTTGCAAAAAAGATAAGTTGTTTTGATGCGCGCTCCGCTACTCTCTTCAACAACTTCATGTTTTTGCGGTGACTCTTTCAGGCTTTCTCCGTATCCTTATGTTTTAGTTGAGCTGCGCGAGGCAGAGTCTCGGGTAAAATTCTAAAGATGCTCACATGCGCAGGATGCTCTGCATCGCACTTTTTCATTTTCCTGTCGACTCTATCGGCCTCGCTCCGTATCCTTGTATTTTTGGTTATAAAAGAAGATGCCGACTCCGCCGATTCCTAGGTGGGTGCCGAGGACTGCGCTGATTTTTGAATATTTTTATAGGTGCATTTGGTAGAATCGTGTTGATTTTTGCGGCTATTTCTTTGGCGCGTTCTTCGTCGTCTGCATGGCTGATCGTGATCAGTTGGTCTGGGAAGGAGGCTGTTTTTTCTTTGATTTCGTTCATCATGTATTTGTAGACGCGTTTTTCTCCTCTAAATAGTTTGGCTATTTTGATTTCTCCATCGTTCAACTGCAAGTAGGGACGGATATTTAAAGCAGAGCCTACTTTCGCTGCGGTAGCGGGAATTCTTCCGCCTTTTACCAGCCAGTCTAAATTGGATAAGGTAAAACGATATTCAATATGGTCAGCACTCCACTCCATAAATTGAACGATCTGCTCAAAGGGCAAACCTTTTTTCATCATTTCCATAGCTTGCAAAGCAATCATGGCTCCTCCGCCTGCGCCACCTTTTGAGTCAACAATAGCAAATTTTGGTTTTGGATAGATTTCTCGATAGTTTTCAATGACTTGTTTCCCTAATTGATATGTCCCTGAAAGTTTTGAGGATAATGCAAGATAGATCGCGTCCTCTTTGTCTTCAACACAATTTTCTAGGACTTCTCTTATCGAGCGATAGGAGATCTGTGATGTTTTTGGGATCTCACCTTTTCTCATCACGTCATACACTTCTTTCAGAGAAATCTCTTTACCATCTAAGTAGTCTTTTCCCTCTATAACGATGCTTAGTGGTACGACTTCATATTGATAACGTTCGGCCATTTCCTTATTCTGGTCGCAGCCGCTATCAATGATCAATCTTGTCATCTTCTATCCTCTCTCCTTCCTGATTTCATTTCTTAAAGTGTAACACATTTTTGGATTTTCAGCTTTCCTTCAACTTTGAACGCCTACTGATGATTCTCTTTGTGCAAATTTTTGCTCAAATTTTTCTTATTTAAACAAAAAAAGCTGAAACAGTGATCGTTTCAGCTTTTCTGATGGGTTAGATTAAGAAACATTGCGTCCGTGGCATTTCTTATATTTTTTTCCGCTGCCGCATGGACAAGGTTCGTTCCGACCGATTTTATGAACAGTGATCGGTGTTTGCTTCGTGTTTTTTTCTTTTTCTTTTTCTTTATCTGTTCTCATTTCGAGTGGTTTAAATCCATGACGATCCCATTTTCTCGTATTGTCATCCAACTCTCTGAAAAGAGTCCCAAACTCGTTGATTTCTTGTTTAGATTCAAAAAAGACACCTAAACTTTCCAGCGCTGCATTAATGCTTTTGCCAGACGTACCGATCGCTGATCCATAAGCCACGGTATACAAAGCTTCTGCTTTAGTTGATTCTACTAAAGACTTAGCATCGAAATAGTTTTTCAAATTCAAGTAATTTGGTGAATCGATATTTACAGTGTGTTCTGCATAATAAGCGATCTCAGCTTCCGTTGGCATGTAATAAGGAATCTTTTGTAGACGGTCCATCACAATATGAACTTCTTCCAGTGACTTGAATAGCAAAGAATAAACGATTCCCTCAGCAAAGGCGTATTCTGTCTGCCATTTCGCCAAAAGTTCGGCTTTTTCCACTGCTTCTGCCTCTGTTAAAGGTTCTTCATGGTATTGATTCCAAACAGTGACCAGTTGCGAAATCGGATAAATCCCATATAAACGAACTAAGGCTATGAGATAACCCGCTAGTTCTTGGCTTTCTTCCATCTGCTCTTCAAGTTGACCACTGCGATCGATTTCTTTGATGCAGTCGACCATTTCAATCGGCAAATAAGGTTCAAATTCTTGCTGGTCTTCCATGTATAAGTAGCCAAGTTCTGCTAAAGTAGCCAAAAGTTTAGCATCTTGGTCGTTAAATGTTACTGTTTCTTCATTTGAAGAATGGATGATCTTTTGCAAAGTGTCAAACTCATCTTGGCTGATGGTGTTGAGTAGAGATTTAAAATTATCTACCATTGTTGGCACCATTGTTTCAGCGATTTTTCCTTTTGTGTGGCTCTTTTTGACATCTGCCTGGTGTTTGGCAGCGATTTGAAGCATGACGTCTTTTTTATTTGATTGCAATAATTCAGCTAAAGTTTGCTTTTCATTTGCAGCTTTTGTTTCGTTTACATTCATTCCTTATTGCTCCTACTTTCTATTCTGCTCTTCATTAACGATGCGAAAAAACTGTTTTTCCATTGGACTTGGCTTTACTTTTACGATCGATTCCAAACCTGATTCAAGAAATTCATATCAACATAGCCAAAGATCTGTTCAAAGTTCTTGCGGCTTTTTTCAAAGGCTGTGGATTCACTTTTTTCACTAACTGCAGGACGTTGCAATTGATCAGCGAATTCTTTTGGAAATACTAAGGACAGCTGGTTGTCTTTTTGAAATAGATAGATATAACCTTTTTGAATGGCCTCTTCATAAGCAGCAGCTTCAGCGTGTGCGTTGATTTCGTTGACCAAAGATAAAGTCCTAAAACGGCTTTGATCCGTATTGGCTAGGAAGTCTGTCTTTAATGTTGGCAACAGCTCTGTTATCATGCGTGCTTTCGTAAAGCTTTTCTTCAATGGTACTTGGTGTTGTTCAGCGATCATCATCAAACGATCTTTTTTATATCCTGTTAAACACTCTGCTAGTGCTGGCTTTGGTGCTCCTTTGATCATTGGGAAATGAAGCGTATTTTCCATTTTTTCTACCTCTTTCCATTATGTTCTTTTACATTCTATCGTATTTTCAGCTTTACTGCAAAAAAGCCTGAAAAAAAGAAGCTGTTTCTTTCACAGCTTCTTCTTTCGTTCAAGTTTCATTGATTGGAAGATCCTTTGAAAATAGGCTGATTTTGCTAAAGATCTTACGTTTTATCGCCCATGAATAGGTTGTCGTTTCTTCTTTTTTGACTGAATTTTAGCCGATCATCACATCCGGATCGTTGAATTTGCTCATGTCCATATAGGAAAACTCCCACAAATGGCCATCCAAGTCTTTGATTCGCTTATAGTACATAGCATCGTCCATTTCTGGCAAAGGAGTCGTTTTATCTTCTGCTCCTGCCGTTAAAGCAGCATTGAAAATACGATCCACTTCTTCACGATTCTTTGCAGAAAATGCCATGATCACTTCATTTTCTCGCTCAGTATCTGCAATGTCTTGGTTTGTAAATGATTTGAAAAATTCATGGGTCAGCAACATGGCATACATATGCTCGCCTAGAACTAGGCATGTACCATTGTCATCAGTAAAAACTTCATTAAATTCAAAACCAATCGCAGTGAAAAAATGAATGCTCTTTTGCAAGTCTTTAACGGGCAAGTTGATATAAACATCTTGGAACCGCAACATTTTTCTCACCTTCCTTTCGTTTAAAAGGCTTTTTTGAATTTCTTCAGCATTTGGATGACCTCTTTATCAGAAACTTGTGAAAAGTCTTGATAGTATGCTCCAATGGCACCTGCGAAATATTCAGGGATCTCAATGGCAATGAGTTGATCTACTTTTGATTGGATCTTCACAGCCGTTTCTTTTGGGGAAATAGGAACAGCAACCACGATGGCTTTAGGGGCATGTTTGCGAATGGCATCGATCGCTGAAAGCAAAGTAAAACCTGTTGCGATACCATCGTCAACGAGTATGACGGTCCGATCGGTCAAAGGAATCTGCGGTTGTCCAGACAGATACTTTTTCCTGCGTTTTCTATTTTCTAAGCGTAGTTCACTGATTTGGTTTTCAAGCCAGCTTTGATCAATAGATCGGCTTTCATCTGGATGCAGTATCGGCGCTTCTTCTTCTGTCAGCGCACCAATCGCATATTCAGGATGAAGCGGATGGCCAATCTTTCGCACAAAAACTAAGTCTAAGGGGGCGTTCAGTTCTTCAGCGACTACAAGAGCTAAAGGGACGCCTCCACGCGGTATGCCAGTACTACTGGATCGTCAAGCGCCTTTTCCTTAAGCATCTTAGCCAACTGTCGCCCAGCTTCCTGCCGATTGCTAAATTGAACCACTGCATTAACCTCCTTTTCTGCCTTTTTCTAAAAAAGGTTCGATTCAAAAAAACAAGCTACCATTCAAAGCGCTCTACTTTAAATACTTCGATCTCAAATTGTTCTTCCATTTCAGCTAGGACATGGTCTAGCATTTGATGGCATAATGCATAAGTATTGCTGACGACGCTCATGCCGATCACAGCTTCGTTTAGCATATCTTGCTGATCGATCTCAGCAATACTGATATTGAACTTATTGTGCATCCGATGAATGATGCTTTTGACCACACTTCTTTTATCTTTTAAAGAATACGCATCAAATAAACGAAAAGAAATCTCCATTCCAGCAAAAGCCATTCCATACAACTCCTTCGTTTCGTCGCAAATGAACTAATAGTCTGATTGTTCTGCTAACAATGATTGATACACTTGAGCATCTTGCTCACTAAAACTGACAAAAACCACTTCTTGTATTTGATTCGTCCGATCTCTTGCAAGTTCTTTCAAAACTGTTTGTATCGCAATTTTCGCAGCCTGTTCAATCGGATAACCATAAACGCCGGTGCTGATGGACGGAAAGGCAATTGAATGTAACTGGTATTCAATCGCTAACGCCAAAGATTCCCGGTAACAGGATGCCAGCAGTTCTGGCTCGTGACGCATACCGCCATGCCAAACGGGTCCGACAGTATGAATGACATATTGCGCAGGCAATTGATAACCTTTCGTTATTTTGGCTTGCCCTGTTTTGCATCCATTTAACGTTCGACACTCAGCCAGCAACTCAGGACCAGCTGCTCGGTGAATCGCACCATCCACACCCCCACCGCCCAACAAGCTATTGTTGGCTGCATTTACGATCGCATCGACTTTTAAAGCGGTAATGTCTCCTTGCACCAATTTGATTCGATCCAATTTTTCTATTGTCATTGTGGCTCCCCTTTCTAACGAGAATCGACTTGAATTCGACAAAAAGCTTTCCCTACTTTTTTCTTTCTCTATTTTTCCTTTTCGCCTTCTCGTTTTTATCTCTCTTTCTTCTATTATAATTTTTTCAGGTATACAATACAAAAAGAACACTTCTTGCGTAAGGTCTTCTGAATGATCCTTACTGACAAAAAGTGTTCTTTCTGAATATTTATTCTATTTTGGGTCAACTTCGTCTTCGACTACCCACTTGTGGTTCTTCACTTCATCTGTTCCGTCAGTCGGCATGTAATCAACCATATAAACCGTTGTAGGCTCTGCTTTTTCAATCGTAGCGGTTGCCCCTTCCATTCCTGGCATATGGTTTGACATCAAGGTAACTTCTGAACCTTCTTTGATGTCTCCATTATCCGGTTGTTCGACTTCTTCGTTAACGACCCATTTGTGGTTTTCAACTCGAGGACTTCCGTCAGTTGGTGTATAAGACACTACATAAGCTGTCGTATCAAAGGCTCCGACGATCGTAGCCTCTGCACCATCCATTCCCTCCATATGATCTGCCTTTATGGTCACTTCGTCGCCGATATCGTATTTCGGATCAACTGCTTTTTTGATGCCAGTTGGTAATGTACCGGATTCATCATGTTCCATTTCACCATGTGACATGCTGCTGTCTGTTGCAGCGTCCGAAGAGGTCATTGCACTGGATGATACCATACTAGACTGCTCCATTTCGCTGCTGCTCTCTGCCATTGAACTTGAACTGGTAGATTCTTCGTTAGTGTTCGTTGAGCAAGCAGACAAAACCATCACTGATGCCAATGTTGCCATACCTGTAACGACTTTTTGTTTAAACAACCTTACCGCTCCCCTTCAATTCTATTTATCCTTATTTCTACGCATTTAGTGTAACGAATCTAACTGAAATAACCAAAGAATTTACTTTCTTTCGTTAAGAAAAATTTTTATTCTCTCTATCAATAGATCCTGTTTAACCTATTTTTATCCAATCTTCTTCATAGCACATAAATCAAATAAATTTTTTCCTGCTTGAAGCAATTCCATTTGCCGAAGAAAGTTTCTTTACCAGCATTAAAAGATAAAGAACCTGAAAAAGCCGAGCTCATTTGCCCAGCCTTTTTTCCCTTTATTTTATAGAAGAAATTGAACGCCATGCTTATTGAGGAATGCTCAGTACTTGACCGACACGGATCAAATTGTTACTCTTGATGCCATTTTTACTTGCGATCTTTGCGACGGTTGTCTTGTATTTGCGTGCGATGCTGTATAAAGTATCGCCGGCTTTAACGGTATATGAAGTTGTTTTAGGTGACGTTGGTTGAGAAGAAGTGGTTTTACCTGGGATCGTCAATACTTGTCCGACACGGATCAAATTAACATTCGTCAACTTATTCGCACTGGCAAGTTGAGCCACTGTAATATTGTACTTACGCGCAATACCATAAAGTGTATCGCCCGCTTTAACCGTGTACTTGATTTGTGTTTTCGGCGGTTCAGGTTGGGTTGGTGTAGAAGGGGTCTTTCCAGGAATGATCAGCACTTGACCGACACGAATCAAATTGACATTCGTCAGTTTATTGGCACTAGCTAGTTGAGCCACTGTGACATTGTGTTTACGTGCGATGCTGTAAAGCGTGTCGCCGGCTTTGACCGTGTAAGAAGCACCCGTGGTTTTAGAACCATACGTCAATAATTGAGAAACCGTTACGAATTGATAACCTTTTGCTTTCAGTTTACTGATCATGTTTGGCAAAGCTTTCGTTGTATTGGTTCCGGAGCCGGTATGCATCAAGATGATGGCACCCGGTACAATATTATTGACGACTTTATTGGTCATCGTCGTAGCAGAGTCTCCACGCCAATCGACTGTATCGATCGTCCACATAATCGTTTTGGTGTATCCTGCATCTCCGACTGCTTTTAAAACAGCAGCGTTAACATAGCCATATGGCGGGCGGAAGAATGGTTTCGTTGTTTTACCTGTAGCATTTTTAACGATCGTTTCTGTTTTGCTTAATTGATCTTTCATTTGAGCAGCTGATAGCTTTGTGAAATCCGGATGGTTGTTAGAGTGGTTGCCGATATCATGTCCTTGAGAAACGACATTTTTCATGAGGGATGGGTGGCTCTTTGTAGCTGAACCTGTCATAAAAAAGGTGGCTTTGATATTGTTTTTTTTTAAAATGCTCAAGATCTCGTTTACATTTCCGCCGTCACTTCCATCATCAAACGTTAAGGCGACGACTTTGCTAGAAGTTTGAACACGATTGATCAGTTGGGAGGATGCAGCAGAAACAGAAGCAGACAGAAGAAGGTTGATCACCACAAACAGGAGCATCACAACAATGATAGGCACTCTTTTCTTCTTAGGCATTTTTTCCACCTGCTTTCTTTAGACCAGCGCTGTTACTGCACAAACCACTTTTCGCAACAGTTGCGTCTTTTTACATTCATACGCATCCCCTCTTTATCCATTTTTCAATTTCTTTTGTTTTATCTGATGAATCAGCAGCAAACAGATCTTGAATCATAAAAAAGAAGGTTCTTCTTCTTTTAACATTGGTAAAGAAATTCCCTCCGGCCGATGGGCTGCTGAAATTTCTAGAAATAGGATCCTAACGAGTTTAGCATTAAAAAATTGATATTTTAATGACCAACGTTAACTATTGTAGAATCAAAAAGAAGAGCTCTACTCTTTTAAGAATAGAACTCTCCTTTCAAGGTACAGTCATATGTTCCCCGATTTTCAATTTTTGAACGTCCATTTATTTTTTCGTATCTTGTCGGACTATTCTTAACTAGTTGCTATGCGACTGAAGCATATTCCTTGGCTATCGGACTAGAAAGGGAACGTCTTCCTATGCCTGTACCACACTGGTAGATCTTAGTCTTATCATCGGTCACGCCAAGCTAAGAAAACTTTTTGTGCCTTTGGATAAGCTAAGATACTATGAGTCGGCCGTTCTACTGGACAACCGACCAAAGAATCCGTTACTGCTGGATCCTTTTAAAGAGCGACATGCCCTTTTTATCTACTAAAATCTTATACTCTTGCACGTCCCTCTTTACACTCTAAAGATAACACGAAAGCGCTTTCTTGTCAAGCGGTTTTGTTCTCTTTTTATGAAATAAATCTCATTCTTTATCCTTTTTCCTTACCGCTTCCTTTGATGTCTATAAAAAAATGAAACATGGCTGATTTAGACTTTTCTGAATGCTCTAATCAAATTATTAGAAAGCATTTAAAACGCAGAATGAATCCGATAACAACATAAAAAACAAGCCTTGCTCATTTTACAAGCTTGTTTTTTTTATGTTAGGCTATTACTTGTGTTCAATTTGCTGACACAAATCAGCTTTGAACGGCGTTGGCTGTTAAAGCAGTCAAGACGGCAACAATTGTCGTTTGAAGAAAATCTTCAGCACCAATAAATAACGATTGTATCATTACTATTGGTGGACATTTAAAATTTATGAAAGGAGTGAATCCATTTGTCTAAAATTACAGTAGAAAATCTTGTGAAAGTTTTTGGCAAAAAGAAAAATCAAGCCTTGCAAATGGTCAAGGAAGACAAAACAAAAGCTGAGATCTTGAAAGCGACCGGTGCTACCGTTGGAGTCAATGATGTCAGCTTTTCCGTTGAGCAAGGAGAAATCTTTGTGATCATGGGTCTTTCTGGAAGTGGAAAATCGACACTTGTTAGAATGTTGAATCGCTTGATTGAGCCGACTGAAGGCAGTATTTTTATTGACGGAGAAAACATCTCCAAAATGGACAAAAAAGATTTACGCAAAGTTAGAAGAGAAAAGTTAAGTATGGTGTTCCAAAATTTCGGGTTGTTCCCTCACCGCACGATTTTGGAAAACACTGAGTATGGCTTGGAGATCCAAGGCTACTCGAAGGAAGATCGTCAGCAGAAAGCTGAAATCGCATTGGAAAATGCTGGTTTGATCGCTTTTAAAGATCAATATCCAAACCAACTTTCGGGTGGGATGCAGCAACGGGTCGGTTTGGCACGTGCTTTGGCAAATGATCCTGAGATCTTACTCATGGATGAAGCCTTCTCCGCTTTAGACCCATTGATTCGTCGTGATATGCAAGATGAATTGTTGAACATGCAAGAAACGATGAATAAAACCCTTGTCTTTATCACTCATGACTTAAACGAAGCTTTACGCATCGGAGACCGCATCGCCATTATGAAAGACGGCGAACTCGTACAGCTAGGAACCGGTGAAGAAATTCTAACCAATCCAGCAAACGAATATGTCGAAAAATTCGTTGAAGATGTCGATCGTGCAAAAGTTATTCGGGCTGAAAACATTATGACTCGCCCTACTTACATTGAGATCGATCACGATGGTCCTCATGTTGCCTTACAATTGATGAAAAAAGAAGGTTTGTCCAGCATGGTCGTGCTTGATGACGATCGCAATCTACAAGGTTATGTAACCGACAAAGATATTGTAAAAGCTGTTCAACGCAAAGAAAAATCCGTCAAAGATATCTTACGGAAAGATTTGCCAACTGTTGATCCAGATACATTGGTCAGCGAACTTTTCGATGTGATCCAAGACTCTTCTACTCCAGTCGGGGTTGTGAGAGATGGCAAATTGCTTGGTATCATCGTTAGAAGTCTGGTCATCAGTGCTTTGGCTAAAGATAGTGAGGTGCATGAATAATGGAAGAAAGTATTTTAGATTTTATTCCAGAGATTCCCGTAAGTGATGCCGTAGAATCCTTTATGGATTGGCTGACCGGTACATTTGCATTCTTGTTCGATTCTATTCAGTCATTTGGAAAGTTTGTCATGGAAGGCATGACCGATCTGCTGATCTTGATTCCGCCCGTCTTATTCATTTTGATTATTGCGGCAGCAGCTTTCTTTGCTTCCGGTAAGAAATTCGGACTGGCTGCTTTTGCTATTGTGGGTTTGTGGTTTGTACAGAATCAAGGCCTTTGGGAAGACTTAATGAATACCATCACGCTTGTCATTATTTCAAGTCTGATTTCTATTGTGATCGGTGTTCCAGTTGGAATCTGGATGGCCAAAAGCAAATGGGCCAATACGATCATTACTCCTATTCTTGATTTGATGCAGACAATGCCGGCTTTCGTTTATTTGATCCCAGCCGTTGCCTTCTTTGGGATCGGTATGGTTCCGGGTGTCTTCGCTTCTGTCATCTTTGCCCTTCCGCCAACCGTTCGTTTTACCAACTTGGGTATCCGCCAAGTCCCTGAAGAACTGGTCGAAGCTTCAGAATCATTCGGAAGTACCGGTTCGCAAAAACTCTTTAAAGTCGAACTGCCTTTAGCAAAATCAACGATTATGGCAGGCATTAACCAAACCGTTATGTTGGCTTTATCGATGGTTGTTATTGCTTCCATGATCGGTGCGCCTGGTCTTGGATCAGAAGTCTTGTCTGCATTGCAGCGGGCACAAGTCGGTACAGGTTTCGTTTCTGGACTGTCACTGGTTATTCTGGCTATTGTAATGGACCGCCTGACACAGAAACTGACAAAATAAGAAACTTTTCAACGGTTACTGCTGCTGGTTCTGGAGGGATGCTTTTTCTGCCGGAGCCGGCATAGCCATTGAATTAAAAATACCCATTAAAAAATGATAAGGAGAGAAAAAAATGAAAACATTTAAACGTTTTGGTTTAACCACTGGTATTGCAGCGTCGCTTTTACTAGCTGCCTGCTCTAACAGCAGCGAAAACACGGACAACGGGGAATCTGCAGTCGGTGATGGGCAAGAGATTACTTTGTCTTACGTTGCTTGGGACACTGAAATTGCCTCAACAAACGTGATCGGTGCTGTTTTAGAAGACTTGGGTTATGACGTTACTTTAACACAATTAGATAATGCCATCATGTGGGAATCCGTTGCAACAGGCGAAGCTGATGCAATGGTCGGTGCTTGGCTGCCAGGAACGCATGGTGCTCAGTATGAAAAATACGGCGACCAATTAGACAACTTAGGTACTAACTTGGAAGGTGCTAAAATCGGTTTGACTGTTCCTTCTTATATGGACGTTGATTCGATTGCTGATTTAACGAACGAAGCAGACCAAGTCATCACAGGTATCGAACCGGGTGCCGGTGTAGTAGCTGCAGCTGAACGAGCTGTTGAAGATTACAGCAATTTGAACGACTGGGAAGTACAAACCTCTTCTTCCGGTGCTATGACTACTGCTTTAGGACAGGCTTATAACAACGAAGAACCAATCGTCATCACCGGCTGGTCTCCGCACTGGATGTTCCAATCTTATGATTTGAAATATTTGGAAGATCCCGAAGGCTCATTTGGTGAAGCAGAAAGCATCAATACTATGGCGCGCCAAGGTTTGAAAGACGATATGCCTGAAGCCTACCAAGTCTTGGATCAGTTCAACTGGGAACCCGCTGACTTGGAAGAAGTTATGTTAGCTGTTTCTGAAGGAGACGATCCTGAAGATGCTGCAGAAGAATGGGTTGACAACCACCAAGATAAAGTTGCTGAATGGACAAAAGGAGTTATAGAAGAATAATCTTTTCCCCTTTTTAAACGGAAAACCCGCTCCTGCTTAGGTTGGAGCGGGTTTTTTCATTACTCTATCGCCTCTATTGATCGCTCGCTGCATCTTTAGTTTAGTACTGCGAGTAGGAACGGTAACCGATTTGCTGTCCTACTCAAATGGATTTTGACCGGCGAGTTGGAATGATAGCTGATTTGCTGTCCTACTCAAGTGGATTTTGTCCGGTGAGTTGGAATGATAACTGATTTGCGGTCCTACTCAAATGGATTTTGTCCGG
>NZ_FOQE01000021.1 GCF_900113675.1 Pisciglobus halotolerans | reverse complement strand
TTAACGGTTTCCACTAATGAGAAAAGGGTTCTACAATATTTAACGTTGGTCTGTAAAAAATCAATTTTTTTAATGCTAAACTCTTTAGAATCCTATTTCTAGAAATTTCAGGAGGCACATAGGGCTACTGATAGCCATGAAAAAAGATGCAATGTGAATCACTTAGTGTTAGGCTTTAGCCGTTACACTAAGTTTGAAGCTTGCAAACATTGAGACACGATTTTCGGCTCAATGTGTTCTCATGGCTTTCCATCAGTAGCCCATCGACCGTAGGAAATTTCTTTATCAACGTTAAAAGAGGAGGAACCGAGAAAAGCGATGAAATCAAGGTTTGTATGCCTCGATTTCACCGCTTTTTATCGATAAAACGACCCTAGAGAGATTTGAACTCCCGACCTAACGTTTATACTGATAGGTAACGTTCATCTGCAACATGACTTGCTCAGATTACTGGTTTTCCCCCAGTCCACACCTTGCAGGCGACTTTCATCGCACAAGGCGTTCCATCAAGAAACAACAAAGAGAGAAGAGAGATGATCTCTTATGATAAATAAATTCTATTCAGTCTGGCTGAACAGCTATGCTACTTGATATAATGGCGATATGCTTCAACTCATTGCTTTCCTTGACTGGCCATCTTTCCTCCACAGGTTGTTATCCCTGTTTCATTGGTACTACACAGCCGCTGCCACAATAATACAATAGCCATTGTCCTGCTATTTAGAATCCTCAGATAGGAAAGGGTGATTCTTTATTGCTTCCAACGTTCCGTTACTACTAGCTTTACAGTTAAACTTAGGTGCTTTCTACAGATGTTCTGCATTTCTTGTTCTCAACCACCAAACAAGAAACAGGTCAGGGCAAATCCCTAACCGCAGCGCTCGCTTTCCCAGACAAGCAGCCGCGCATGCGACAATGCGCAGTAAACATCCTCACATTCGAAAGTTCGTCAGTGTCCACACACATGCTCACCTTATTTAATTTATAGCCCTCCGGCAAATGGTCTTGGAGACACGATGCCGACTTTACCGAACTTTTGACACACTGCAACTATCTTTACAGCTGCCAATCGGAGGTTAAGGTTTTTCTCCAGCGGTTGAACTGGAGTGTGCTTTTTTCATTGTGCACAGTATCGTAGTAACAGTTAAGCTACAGAAGCTCTTACATTTTGCTAAACTTTTCAATTTAGTTTGTTGTAAAACGTTGCGTACAGGAAACGTTTGCTCTATCCACCTGAGCTATAGGGCCACAATGTTTATTTTCGCAGATTTCCATCAGAATGTCCAGAGGCAATTAGTTGTTTTTATCTTCTTCTGAAGTGTCCAAGTTTTTCATGCTTTGTTTTTTTAATTCTACAAAGTCACAAATCAAGACTTGGCGCGTCGTTTCAGTAACATCTTCAACTGAAGTTTGATAGTCCGTTTTGTCCCATTCAACTAAAATACCTAAGAAGCCATATGAAATATAGCCGCAAAGAACATTTTTGGTTTTTTCCGGAAGTGTGACTCGCGAGAAATATTGTTCCAGCAACAACTGTTTGATGCTGTTGCAAAATTGGTTTTGAAAGTCCAAAAAGCCGATCGAATGAAGGGCCAGATGAAAGAAATCGCGATTTTCATAAACAAAGGCAAATAGGGCGGTGTCTAAAGGCTGATGCCGAAGCTCTAAAATAGACAAGTGAATATAGATGGTTTCTAAGATATTGGTAAATTGGTCTAAGACAGATTGACGAACCTCTTTTAAAATATCTTCCTTGTAAGTATAGTGCTTATAAAATGTTCCGCGGTTAACGCCAGCATGCTCAGTGATCTTAGTGATGGTGATTTTGCTATAATCCTCTTCTTTTAATAGATCGATAAAAGCCTGCTCGATCGCGTGCTTGCTTTTTAAGATCCGTTTATCTAACCGCGGCGGGGTATGGGAGCTGCTCATAAAATATCCTCCTTAAAACTGATCAAAAAAATCCATTTGCTATATACAATAAGTTTAGCTAAAAGCCCGCCGACAAGCAACTAAAAGGTGGCAAATAGGTAAAAACGTCCAATAAAGAATGAGAATAGCGGTTTCGATGAAAGCAAACGTTTCAACTAGCAAGTAAATGGCAAGTTTGGATAGAAAGTGCTAAACTGAAGTAAGCCACTCATAAGCGCTCATTGAACAGAAACTTGACGACTATTTTGTTGAGCAACAGTAAGGACAATCAGGAAGGGGGATAAACATGAATACATTTTACCAAGCGCATGCTATCGCAGACGTTTTAACTTTTATCAAAGAAAATGAGTTGGCGTTTGTTTTTATCTCAAGAGAAGATTGTGGGGTATGCCACGCGATCCAGCCGCAAGTCCAAGAGATCTTAAAATATTTGCCGCGCATTCATTCTGTTCAAGTTGACGCGGGTGAGGTGCCAGAAGTCGCCGGACAATTCCAAGTGCTGACTGTTCCGGCATTGCTGCTATTTGCAGACGGGAAAGAAGTCATGCGCGAAGCCAGATTCGTACAAATGAGCGAACTAGAAAAGAAATTCACGCAAATTGCTGAAAATTATTAAGCGCAGCCGACTATTTTATCGAAATAAGTGAATGCAGAAGAGGAGGAGCCCAGCATTGCTGCTTCCTATTTTGCTGAAACGCTTGAGACAGGTAGATATCCTTTGGCTGCGCCCAGCAAGTAACGTATAATAAAGAAAGTAAAAGCACACCCCAACATTAGCCATCCCCTTTTTTGCATTTCTTATACCATTAACGCAAACCCAACGACTTAGACCAAGATAAATAGTCATTTCCTATTTTACACCTCTATACCATTAGTGCAGATCCAA
This sequence comes from Pisciglobus halotolerans, assembly GCF_900113675.1. Lineage (GTDB taxonomy): Bacteria > Bacillota > Bacilli > Lactobacillales > Carnobacteriaceae > Pisciglobus > Pisciglobus halotolerans. The sequence goes on along the minus strand of NZ_FOQE01000021.1, from coordinate 36,403 downwards.
CGACGCTGCCATAAATGACATTTCCCCCTCATGCACAAAAAACAATCCTTTTCCCAACTTTTTTCAAATGTGACCTGATGATGCTCTGCTTTATCGCACTCTCAAACTGGATTCGGCTTGCGAGTATGCCATAAGAGAGCGTTTATCACACACTCAAACAGGATCCAGTCCACGAGTATGCCATAAGAGAGGCTTTATCACACACTCAAATTGAATTAAGCCTGCGAGTATGCCATAAGAGAGCGTTTATCGCACACTCAAACTGGATTCGACCTGCGAGTATGCAATAAGAAAGCATTTATCGCATACTCAAACTGGATTCGGCCTGCGAGTATGCCATAAGAGAGCGTTTATCGCACACTCAAACTGGATTCGGCCTGCGAGTATGCCATAAGAGAGCGTTTATGGCACACTCAAACTGAATTAAGCCTGCGAGTATGTCATAAGAGAGCGTTTATCGCACACTCAAACTGAATTAAGCCTGCGAGTATGTCATAAGAGAGCGTTTATCGCACACTCAAACTGGATTCGGCCTGCGAGTATGTCATAAGAGAGGCTTTATGGCACACTCAAACAGGATCCAGTCCACGAGTATGCCATAAGAGAGGCTTTATCGCACACTCAAACTGAATTTGATCAGTGAGTATGCCATAAGAGAGCCTTTATCACACACTCAAACTGGATCCGGCCTGCGAGTATGCAGCTCAAGCCAGAAAAAAGGGTACAAAGAGAGCGCAGCGAAACTTTGTGACCCATTGAGGATCTTTAAAGCCGCTGCGCGAATGTAGTGCTTATTTAAGTTGAGTTGTAAAAGCCAGGCCAGAAAGCTGTGCCTAGCTGATCTTGTCTGCATGGTCGCACTTTGCTGGAACTAACATATTGGTAATCTTCGCTTTCATGCGAACTTTCTCCACTGACTTATGCCCATTCACCATTGCGGAAAATAGGAACAACGGTGCCGTCTGCTTTGATGCCGTCGACATCCATTTTGTCTGAACCGATCATAAAGTCAACGTGGACCGCTGAACGATTCAAGCCGTGTTCGATCAATTCTTCTTCTGACATTTCCGTTCCGCCATTGATATTGAAAGCATAGCCAGAACCGAGTGCCAAGTGATTGGAGGCGTTTTCGTCATATAAGGTGTTGAAGAAAGTCAAGCCGGATTGTGAAATAGGAGATTGGTTAGGCACCAATGCAGCTTCTCCCAAACGGCAAGAACCGTCGTCGGTGTCGACCAAACGTTGGATCGTTTCTTCACCTTGAGCAGCCGTTACCCGTACTACTTTGCCATCCTTAAAGGTAAATTCCATGTCTAAGATCGTTGTTCCAGCGTAGCTTAACGGCTTCGTGCTGCGTACAACACCATCGACGCGATTAGCATCTGGAGCAGTGAACACTTCTTCCGTCGGCATGTTGGCCATGAACCGTTCGCCTCGAGCGTTCAAACTGCCAGCACCTTCCCAGTGATGACCCTTAGGCAAGCCGACAGTCAAATCAGTTCCCGGAGCCGTGTAGTGCAATGCGTCAAATTGCTGCGCATTCAATTCGTCTGCTTTTGTTTCCAACGTCACATCTTTCTTTTTCCAAGTCGCAACAGGATCTTCATCGTAAATGTGAACAGCTTTGAAAATCGCATCCCATAAAGCATCTACTTGTTCCTCAGACGTTTTCAAATCAGGGAAGACTTTCGCAGCCCACTTAGGACTAGCTGCAGCGACCACTGTCCAGCTCACTTTATTGGCTTGCGTAGCTTTACGTTGTTCGATCATCGCTTTCCCAAACGCAGATTGATAAGCCGCAATTTTCTCAGGATCGATTCCTGCCAAAGCATCAGGATCTGAAGAACGCAAGCTGATCCGGCTAGCTCCTTTTTCCAAAAAGTATACAGATTCGTCCACTTTATATTGTGGAATAGCTGTCAAACGTTCTGCTGGGGTATGTTGCATCCGAGAGCGGTTGGTGATGTCATCTGCCCATTGCACCACAACTTCCGTAGCGCCTAATGCATAAGCTTCTTCAACAACAAGGCGAGCAAGCGGTGCTTGATCCACGTCCACACTTAATAATACTGTATGTCCTTCTTGCACATTCACACCTGTTTTTGCAATCAAATGGGCATATTTCTTCAAGTTTTCTTCAAAATTCGGTAAAACCATTTTCCGATTCCTCCTTTATCCTATATAGATAAGCTTGAACTATCACTCAATATGATAGCATACCTGTAAAAAAATGCCTAATATCCTGTCATAAGATTACAATTTAGTAACAGCCATATTTTATTCAAACTTTTCGCCAAAAAATGACGCAACGTATGCTATAATAAATAAACAAAAGTTTTCAAACTAAACAAATATTGCATGTGAACCTCTTTGTAAGCAACTGACATAAGAAGTGGTTACAAGTGATTCTTTCAAATGGGAGCCAAGCCAGGTGGAAGAGAACATTTGCAATAACTGTAGAAAATCAAGAAAGCTTTTATAAAATTTTTTAGGATATGTACGAAACATCAATGGAGATGAGTCTTAACCTTTTGAGGGGCAGCAAATGGAGTATGGCAAATCTAAAGGAATTTTTAAAGTGGACTGTGTAAAATAGACTTCCTACACAAGATAGGATAGGTTGAAAGAACTTTTGATCCGTGTATGAATCTATCAGCAGGAAAATTTTTCTTAAATAGGGTAAGGCAGTAAAACGGGTTTGAAGCAAATGGATTATATTATTAATAAAGGAAACGTTCTTTGAATCGTAATTTATTTCAAATGAGACCCCCAATAAATAAATGAATGAAGCAACAGATAGAAAGAAATAAACAACCTTTAACATTTTGACGACCTATAAAAGATGGAAAAACAGGAGTGAAAAAATGGCTAGAAAAAAAACAATCATGAAATCTGATATTCTTGATACAGCTTATGAAGTTATCCGCACAGAAGGGTTCGAAGGATTCACAGCACGTAACATTGCGAAGAAAATGAACTGTTCAACGCAGCCGATTTATTTGGAATTCAAAAATATGGAAGACTTGAAAAAAGAAATCGTTTCTAAAATCAAAGAATATTTGACTGAATCCATTTATACGCAAGAAAGAACGGATAATCCAATCCTGAATGTTGCGTTAAACTATATCCATTTTGCCCATGACGAAAGCGTCTTTTTCAAAGCTGTGTATTTGGAAAATCGGTTGGATGCCGTAAGCATGCACGAAATTTCTAAAGAAAAATTGAATGAAGTGCTGGCCCAAACAGATGAAGGCTCTACGAAAGATGTCGATAACCTGTTCATTCACTTTTGGGCAACGGTTCATGGAACAGCTTCAATGATCGCTCAAGAAGTGATTCCATTCAACCAAGAAGACACCACTCATTACTTGGAGCAGTCGTTGAATATCATTATGAAATAACAAAAAGGCACTTGTTTCTCTTCTATAAGAGAAACAAGTGCCTTTTTTCATGACATAGCTTGTACTTTTTCGACCAAAGCTTTCGCAAAAGCTTCTAACTTTTCTGCATCTTCTTCTTGAGGATCTAAGTCGACTTTGACACTTTCCGCACCTTCGACCGCACCCGCCACTTTGAACTGCTCCGTAAAATCATCGACAGATTTGCAAAACTTCTCATAAAACGTATCGCCCGAGCCAAACGTCCCGAAAACTTTTCCCGTCAAATCTACATCAGCTAATTCTTCATAAAAATCAACGATCTCATCCGGCAAATTCGCATCCGTACCATAAGTATAAGTCGCAACTAGACATAAATCGACATCTAAAAAGTCTTCCGGATCAGCTTGCATGCTCTCCATCACTTCAACGTCCACATCCAGTTTTTCCAAGGCATCTTCAACGATATCTACACACTGGGCCGTATTCCCAGTCAAACTTGCAAAAACGATCATGGCACTTACCATTCGCGATTACCCACTTTCCTTATCATTTTCTCCTTTAGTATAGCAAATAGAAACTTTTTCACCAACTGCTTTTTCAAATTGATGCAAATGATTACACTGAATGAATGCAAATGACTTCATTGAGTTGCTGGAGATGATTTCATTGAATTGCTGCAAATGATTTCACTGAATTGCTGCAAATAATTTCGACAAATTGATACAAGTGCTTTCGATGAATGGATGCAAATGATTTCATTGAGTTGATGCAAATGATTTCGACAAATGCTAGCAAGTTGCTCCCACCTTTTATTGATCACTGTTTTGCAAAAATTTCAGCTGAGATATCGTTGCTGGTACCAGCAAATTAAGCCTCAATCTTCATCCGTATAGCCAACCTGAACTTTCGGAAAAAATTTGTGTTTATTGCACACTCGAGAGCCGAGATAAGTTTGAGTATGCGATAAAAAAGCGTTTATAGCAAACTCGAGAGGAGAAAGGAGTGTGAGTATGCGATAAAGAAGCGTTTATAGCACACTCGAGAGCGTCAATGAGTTTGAGTATGCGATAAAGGGGCACTTATTGCACACTCGAGAACGGAAACGAGTGTGAGTATGCGATAAAGAGGCGTTTATAGCACACTCGAGAGCGGCAATGAGTTTGAGTATGCGATAAAGAAGCGTTTATAGCACACTCGAGAGCAGCAATGAGTTTGAGTATGCGATAAAGAGGCGTTTATGCCACACTCGAGAGCAGCAATGAGTTTGAGTATGCGATAAAGGAGCACTTATGCCACACTCGAGAGCGGCAACGAGTTTGAGTATGCGATAAAGGAATAAGTCGTGTAAAAAGGAGCGGAACGTTTTAATATTTGAATGCGAAAGCGATATACTAGAAAGAGAAGCAAATTTGAAGGAGGAAATAGTGTATGGCCATTTTAACAGGATCCTTTCAATCGGAAAAATTGATGCGGAAAATGAGTTTTTCAGCCATCATTCCAACGACGACCAAGTCTTTGTATGATCCGAAAACGGAAGAAGCGGTAGTAGAGAATGAATCGTTCAAAACGTTGTACTTATTGCATGGGTGGAATGGCAATCATGAAGATTGGCTGCAAGGAACGCGGATTGCCGAGCTGGCTAACCAGTATCAAATCGCGGTGATCATGCCAAGCGGTGAAAACAGTTTTTATGTCGACCACCCAAATGGGAATGATTACGGGAAGTTTATCGGTGAAGAGTTGGTAACGGAGACGCGACGCATGTTCAATTTGTCCAAAAGGAAAGAAGATACTTTTATCGGCGGTTTGTCTATGGGAGGGTATGGCGCTTTGCGAAATGGCTTGTTCTATCCTGATACCTTTAGCAAAATCATTGCCTTTTCCAGCAAAATACTAAGCCGAAGCGCAGGCGATGTAGTAGATGAAGTCGGCAGAGGACAACTGCAGGCCATTATTGGGCATACATTTGCGGAAATGCCGATAGAGATGGATTTAGCAGCGTTAGCAGAAAAAGCGCTATTGTTGAAGGATGACAAGCCAGCGATATATTTGGCATGCGGCATTGAAGACTTTTTAGCAAATGAAAACCAAGCTTATCATGAATTTTTGGACCAGCTTCAATACCCACATGAATACCTGACAGCTCCTGGCGAACACAATTGGCGCTTCTGGGATTATTGGATTGAAAAAGCTTTAATGTGGGCGATGGAAAAATGAAAAAGCCGTCCTCTAACTGAATTCAATCATTAAATATTAAAAGGCAGAACTTGTCTTTTAGTGCTTCTTAATTTTTGAAGACTTACAATTGAAAAGCAATTTTGCATCAGCAGAAAAATAATGAACAAAACATTCCTCGACGTTTAAAAAAAGTTGGTATAGCAAGGATTCAAGGCGCTTTTCTTGACCTTTTTTCTATTTGTCCTTAGGATTAAAAGTGAAGAGAAAAACTGAAGGAGGAAGAACAAATGAGTGAAAAAGAAAAAATGCAAGGGATGCCGTATGAATCTGGAATCGACCATACTATAGACATTTTAAAAGAAGGCTATACCTATATTTCTGATCGTCAAAAAATGTTGAACGAAGAAGTATTTAAAACAACGATTTTGGGACAAGAAGCTTACGCGTTGGTCGGAAAAGAAGCTTCTGAGTTGTTTTATGATACAAGCAAATTCAGACGGTCAGATGCTATGCCGAAGAGAATTTTAAAGTCTCTTCAAGGTCAAGGCGGCGTCCAAACATTGGACGGAAAAGAGCATGAACACCGCAAAAAAGCCTTCATGTCTTTGATGGGCAAAGAGGACTTAGATCGCTTGGGAAAAACGTATATCAAACAAATTCGTGCAGCCATTACAAAATGGACCAAACAAAAAGAAACCGTTGTGTATGAAGAAGCGCAAGAATTAATGGTCAGAACAGCTTGTGAATGGGCAGGCGTACCGCTGAAAGAGAAAGAAGTAGAAAAGCGGACCAAAGAAATCATGCACATGATCGTGGACGCGGCTTCTGTAGGTATTTCTCACTGGAAAGGTACGCACTCACGGAATGTTGTCGAAGACTGGGTTAGAGAAATGGTTGAAGATGTCAGAGCTGGCAAAATGAATCCACCTGAAAACACAGCTTTATACGTTTTTTCTTGGCATCGCGACTTAAACGGAGAACTATTAGATCCGCAAATTGCAACAGTTGAAGTGCTGAATATCGTGCGTCCAATGGCAGCAATCTCGGTTTATATTCAATTCTTGGCTTTATCTGTCATTCAGTACCCAGAAGAAGCAGCCAAATTAAGCACGGATGATCAAAAAGGATTGCGCCGTTTTGTCCAAGAAGTGCGTCGTTTCTATCCATTCTTCCCTGCAGCCGCTGCTAAAACGACCAAAGACTTTGAATGGCATGGATATGAATTTAAAAAAGATACGTTGACATTGCTGGACTTGTACGGCACGAATCACGATGCAAGTATTTGGGAAAATCCAGATACTTTTGATCCTGACCGTTTCAAAGATTGGGATGGCAGTCCTTTCTCCTTTATTCCACAAGGAGGCGGCGACTTCATTGCAAACCACCGTTGTGCCGGCGAATGGGTCACCATCTTGATTTTGACGATCACACTCGATTACTTTGCCAATAAGATCACTTATACTGTTCCAAATCAAGATCTGCTGTTCAGCTTATCCGATATTCCATCGCTAACAAAAAGCGGCGTTCGTTTAGAAAATGTCCAATGGAAAACGGCAGAATAAATGAAATAGGACGAAAAAGAAGCAGTTGCCAAGCTGCTTCTTTTTTCTCCTTCAACATTTGACTCATCCAATATTGAATGTCAGCATCCGTTTTAGCATGGTTACATTTTTTGACTAAATGCGGTATAATAGGTAAGGAAAAGTCAAACTAAGAGCCGAAACAAGGCCAATAGTCATGAGAAAGAAAAGGGGAAAAATAGTGATCACATTAAAATCAACACGTGAAATTGATGCAATGGACGAGTCAGGCTCATTGCTTGCCAGCATCCATGAAGCAGTCCGCGACTTTATTAAACCAGGCGTGACAGGAGCACAAATCGATCAATTCTTCCAAGACCGAATCGAAGCAGCTGGAGCGATTCCAGAGCAAATCGGTTTTGAAGGCTACGAATATGCAACTTGTGTCAGCGTCAACGATGAAATTTGCCATGGTTTTCCAGACGACAAACCGCTGAAAAATGGTGATTTGATCAAAGTCGACACCGTTGTCAACTTGCACGGTGCCATGAGTGATTCTTGCTGGAGCTATGTCGTTGGCGAATCGACACCTGAGATCGACCATTTGATGGACGTTACGAAAAAGGCTTTGTATAAAGGGATCGAACAAGCACAAGTAGGCAACCGTATCGGTGATATTGGTCACGCGATCCAAACGTATGTTGAAGGGGAAGGCCTATCTGTTGTGCGCGAATTTATCGGCCACGGCATTGGACCAACGATGCATGAAGCACCATCCGTTCCTCACTATGGAGAAGCTGGCAAAGGATTGCGTTTGAAAGAAGGCATGGTCATCACCATCGAGCCCATGGTCAACACCGGCACATGGAAAGCCAAAATGGATGACAACGGCTGGACAGCACGCACCGAAGATGGCGGATTGAGCTGCCAATACGAACACAGCTTGGCGATTACTAAAGAAGGACCAAGAATCTTAACCAAACAAAAAGGTGAATAACAGTTAGCGAAACCAGCAGCTCTGGTATGAAAAGAGCCAGCTGGTTTTTTGTCGTCATTAAAGACAAGTGATTGTCCCTTTAGCAAATGTCTTTACTGGAAATCTGAGGAAGTATAGAGTGAAAGCTCTGCAGTAAATATCATCCCTTTATTGACAGTCGAGGAAATATGGAATGAAAGCTACTGCTCCGGCAATCGTAAGCTCCTTTATAGGATGAGCGGAAACATTCAGTGAAGAAAGATAAGTCTTTTGCTGCCGAAATATTTAGCTGAACTGTTATAATAAAAGAGACGAACATCTAATAAGGAGAAAAAAATGAAAAATCGAGTTTGGTATGCAGATATTCTGCGGATTATCGCCATTTTACTAGTGGTGCTGCTACATACGTCTTCAAGAGACTTTGAAAGATATGCGATTGGGTCATTCAATTGGCAAATATTGAACCTCTTCGACGGATTTGCGCGCATCTGCGTGCCATTATTTGTGATGCTCAGCGGGATGTTCATGTTGAATCCCGAGCGAGAGCGGCCGATTCGGGTATTGTACCAAAAGAATATTTTTCGCATGGTCAAAGTCTTCCTGTTCTGGTCTTCCTTTTATGCGATTTTTATCACGCTCTTTCCGTTTACCGATATCCATATCACGCAAAAGACGCTGAAGACGATCTGGGATGCCTTCTATGAAGGTCACTTTCATTTATGGTTCATCTTCCGCATCGTTGAGCTATATGTAATGACGCCGTTTTTGAAAAAAATTGCAGAAGATAAGAAAACAATGCTGTATTTGATCGCCTACTGCTTTGTTATCGGCTTTCTCATTCCAACACTTCGCCGATTTCCAGTTGCCTCTACCACAACCATTGTGGAAGACTGGTTTAATTTGGACATCACATTCGGTTACGTCGCCTATTACTTCTTAGGCTATTATTTGAATAAATTTGAACTGACGAAAAAAGTCACGCACATTCTTTATGGACTCGGCATCGCCGGTTTTTTGATCACCATCGTCGGTACCAGCGTCCTGTCGATGCAGCGAGGCAAACAAGTTGACCTGCTCTACGAATACTTAACGCCGAACGTATTTTTTGCCGCGATCGCCTTCTTCGTCTTCTTCAAGCAGCACATTCAACACTACCAGCCAAAAGGAGACAAGCAGAAAATCATCGCGCTCTTATCCAATCGCTCGTTCGGTGTCTATCTGGTCCACTTATTGGTGCTCTATATTCTTTGGAAATGGGGCCTGACAACCGAATTCCTGCCCACCATCCTATCCGTGCCGCTCATCACAGCCGGCGTCTTCATCATCAGCTACTACTTGATTACCTGGCTGAGCAAAATCCCCGGCCTCAAAAAGATCATTATGTAAAACTTCTCTCCCAAGAGAAGTTTTTTCATTATAAAGAGAGGAAGGTGGTGCGTAGATTCCAACTCATGCAGCGAAACCTACTTGAGTAGGAACGCAAAAGGATTATCGTTCCAACTCATGCAGCGAAACCCATTCGAGTAGGAACGCAAAAAGATTATCGTTCCAACTCGCGCATCAAATCCTATTTGAGTAGGAACGCAAAAGGATTATCGTTCCAACTCACGCAGCGAAATACATTCGAGTAGGAACGCAAAAAGATTATCGTTCCAACTCGTGCATCAAATCCTATTTGAGTAGGAACGCAAAGAGGTTATCGTTCCAACTCACGTAGCGAAACCCATTCGAGTAGGAACGCAAAAGGATTATCGTTCCAACTCGCGCAGCGAATCTTATTTGAGTAGGAACGCAAAGAGGTTATCATTCCAACTCACGCAGCGAATCTTATTTGAGTAGGAGCGCAAAAGGATTATCGTTCCAACTCGCGCATCGAATCTTATTTGAGTAGGAACGCAAAAGGATTATCGTTCCAACTCACGTAGCGAAACCCATTCGAGTAGGAACGCAAAAGGATTATCGTTCCAACTCGTGCCCCGAATTTTATTTGAGTTGGACACAATCATGTTTTTTTGCAATAGGAAGACTCGCCGCGGCGAGTCTACATTATGAAAGAGATGATACGGTGCAGATTATTGATAATAGCAGCCACGACCTGAGCCATACCTTTTAAAATGAGTCTGCAGCAACTTCCAGATCTTTTTCTTAGGCACCTTACCGTCGAACCAGTCGTAGAGGAGGTTTTTGGTGAGGTGCAGGTCGGGGAAGAGCAGGATAAGCTCTTCGATTTGTTTCAGCAGGGCTTCATTGAGTGGCGACGTGTGCCCACAATCTTTGCAGTGGCACGTTCGCTGCGTAAGCGCCAGGTCAAATGAGCCGCAATTTGGGCAAGTCAGTCCTTTTCGAAGCTGCGCATAGGTATAGTCAGGCAGCTGCCGCGCGAAAGGTGAGTCATTTTGGTGCAGCAGGACTAGCTTGTCGGCAAGGAATTGGTGCTTTTTCGAAAGCGGCAGCGGGTTTCGGTCCAACTTTGCAAAGTGCGTCTGCAGTTGCGTCGAAAAGATAAATGGCTTATCAACGGGCACATTGTACAAGGTGAAAGACGGGTTCAGAAATAGCACGGCTGCTTCAAGTTTCAAATTGGAGCCCAACTGCTTGAGCAATTGGCGCATCAACGTTGCCGTGCGATTCAACTGAATGAGCGGATTCACGACTTCTTTGCCTGAAAATGTGTAGAGCTGATTGGATTTGTACTGAAAATTGCCTTGGTAATTCTTGATTTCATACAAATAAACCGTGTCGGCAGTCAGAATCAGCGCGTCGATCTGACAGGTCGTCCCATTAATCGTCAGCAGTAAATCGTTCAGCACCAGCCCCTCACAAGTCAACTGTTCGACGAAAGTATCAAATTGCGTTTCTCCTTCAAATCCCTTTTCCAAGTGCAGCAAGTAATTTTTTTCCTCATCCTGTAACGACATGCGTTTGCCCAGAACGGACAGTATCTCTAGGCTCACCGGTTTACAGCGAGATTTAACGATTTTCATGCCTGCACACCTCCTTTTCTTAAACATACGTTGAAAAGCAACATTCTCATCAAAAAAATTTACGCAAGTTCATTTTTTCAAATGAAACGGTTGCCTTTTCGAAGCAAAAAAGGTAGCTTTAGAGTTAAAGAACGCGTAAAGGGGATAAGCAAATGATCATCGGAGCAACAAAGAAATCGCAGCCTTTGTTTTCAGCGCTGCCAAGTGTCGAGGACACCGAATACGGAAAGCAGTTTGCGGCAACAAACCCATTATTTTGCTGGCACGCTAATTATTTTAATTATCATCGAAAAAAAATATTGGTTTTACTGAATGACTTAACGTATACACCTATCATTTTGCAAGACATCAACGCACAAAAGAAAAAGCAGCTGGCCAAGTTGATTCCTGAAGCTATTCGGGTTGCATTTGACATCGCAGGCGTGTCAAAAGAAAAAACGGAAGAGTACTTGAAAGTGGCTGGAGATATCCAAGTTGGTGCTACTTCAAATCGTTCATTAACAGGAAGTATCAATTTGATGACGCGAGAGTTGAGCTCGTTCAAATTAGATTTGTCGCAAACGATCAATGCTGAAGCAATCGCACTTTACAGCAAATCGATTCATATGCCGCTCATCAAAAAGACGAATATGCACAGTGCAGAAGCGTTGCGTGCTGCTTTGGACGAAACGCTGAAGATAAAAGAAGTGGTAGCACCAGAACCATTTGTGATCAATAAGACTTGGGATTACAGCAAATTGAAAGGCAATCTATCTTTTGATGCATGGGAAGAGCAGAGGGAAGTCGTGTTGGCAAACAATGAGAAGCTGTTAGCTGCTTTTGAAGATTATTTATTGCAGGCCAAAAAGCTGAGTCAGAAGGTGGTGGACCGTCATTTGGTCAACCTCGACTTTTACATCAATATTTTCTTAGTCAATTACCAGCAAGAAACGCCGCTCAACAGCGAAAGATCAGCGGCAATCTTTTTAAGTGATTTTCTTGTACGGAAAGATTTAACCTCCTCACCTACATCACTGAAGCAAAATGGCTCATCCTTGAGGAAGTTTTACGCGTTTTTGTATGAGGCAGGTGAAATTTCCAAAAAGGCCTTCAATCAATTCAAAGAGGATATCAAATTAGGGGTTGAAGAAGGTTTAGAAGAATGGGAAGACTTTATGAACGGAGAAGATTTTTGGTTTTAAGGAACAGTTGAAGGAGACGGCTATTTAATGGGTTTAAAAGAACAACGAGAACATATGCTTACAAGCGCGATGTACAACGATCTAACATCTGAACTCGTCGAAGCGAGGGAAAAGACGGTATTTCTCACAAATGAATACAACGCCAGCTTTGGCAAACCTTCTGCAGAAAGAGAGACCATTTTGCGCAAATTGTTCCGATCGATCGGCAAAGACGTTCATTTCGAGCCAACCTTGCGCTGCGAATTTGGATTCAACATCTCGATTGGGGATCATTTTTATGCCAATTTTGATTGTGTGCTGCTAGACGGCGGCGGGATCGAGATCGGGAACCACGTACTATTTGGACCAAGAGTGGGCATTTATACATCCAACCACGCCATCGATGCTGCTGAGAGAGCAGCCGGCGCTTGTTACGCGAAGCCGGTGAAAATTGGGAACAACGTTTGGATCGGTGCCGGCGTCCATATCAACCAAGGCGTCACGATCGGCGACAACACCATTATCGGTGCTGGCAGCGTCATTACCAAGGACATTCCGGCAAATGTGATTGCAGCCGGCGTTCCCTGCAAAGTCATCCGCATCATAACCGCCGCCGACAAAACAGGTTATTCCGTGTGATAAGGAGGATCGGACAGTTGATGCTGTCCGATCCTTTCATTTTTTATTATCATTATAATAGGAAAGACTCGCCCCGGCGAGTCTTCTTCAGATAAAGGCATTAATAACCAACTTGAGAGCTGCAATGAGTTTGAGTTAGTCAATAAGAGACGATAATGACAAACTCAGGAGCCGTAATTAGTTCGAGTAGGTCAATAAGAAGCGTTAATGACAAACTCGAGAGCCATAACAAGTTTGAGTTGGTTAATAAGAGACGGTAATGACCAACTCGGGAACTGCAACAAGTCTGAGTAGGTCAATAAGAAGCGTTAATGACAAACTCGAGAGCCATAACAAGTTTGAGTTGGTTAATAAGAAGCGTTAATGACAAACTCATGATCCGAAATAAGTTTGAGTTGGTCAATAAGAGCTGTTAATGACAAACTCGAGAGGCATAACGAGTTTGAGTTGGTCATTAAGCGTCCGAACCGGTCATCTACAATAAGGGGTTAAGTGCATAAAATGAAATCTAAAGATAAAAAGGAAAAGACTCGTCGTGGACAAGTCTTTTCAGCTTAAAAACAACACTCATTACTTATAATAACGACCACGTTTGTCTCCGCATTTTTCATAATTGGTCGATAATAAGGGAGCAATTTTCCTGATTGGTAGTGCGCCTCCGCACCAGTCATGCATCAAGATTTTTGTGATGCGCAATTCAGGGAAGAGCAACCTGCATTCTTCTACTTGAGCACAGAATGCTGTCTCAATCGGAGCGACATGTCCGCATGACTTGCAGCGACACTTTCGTTGTGTTAGTGACAAGTCGAATGAGCCGCAGTGTATACAAGTTAACCCCTTTTTCAAATTATCATAAGCATAACTCGGGAGCTGATGAGGAAAAACCCCTTCTTTATGATGCAGCTTGATCAATTTGTCGGCAAGAAATTGGTGCTTTTTGGAAAGGGGCAAAGAGTCGCGGTTCATTTTCACAAAATGCGCTTGAAGTTGTGCTGGAAAAATGTAAGGTTTATCAACAGCAGCTTCGTACAACATAAAAGAAGGGTTGATAAATAAGACTGCAGCTTCCAGTTCCAAATCAGTGCCTAACTGTTTGATCAGTTGACGCATCAACGTTGCTGTGCGATTTAATTGAGTCAATGGATTATTGATTTCTTTGCCTGAAAAAGTGTAAAGCTGATTTGATTTGTATTGGAAATTCCCTTCGAAATTTTTGATTTCATACAGATAAAGTGTGTTGGCAGTCACGATCAGCGAGTCGATTTGGCAAGTCGTTCCATTGATAGTCAGCAGCAAATCGTTCAGCACTAATCCCTCACATGTCAGCTGCTCAACTAATCTATCAAATTGTGTTTCTCCCTCAAACCCTTTTTCAAGATTAAGCAAGTATTGCTTTTCATCATGATGCAGCTCCATTCGTTTATTTAGAGCTGTTAAAATTGCTAAGTTAACTGGTTGGCACCGACGTTTAACAACTAACATTATCTCATCACTCCTTTTACCATTAATATGCGTAAAAAGAAAGAATTTCATTTAAAAAACTTTAATTAAATAAAAAGATCATCCCATGAGATACCTTAAGTTGCAAAGGCTACTACTAAACAGGTAGCATTAAATAAAAGAAGACGCTAATAGATTGGTTGGCACGTAAGAAAGGTTGATGACAATGAAATGGGAAGACTTAAAAAAAGATATCAATAGTATTTCTCAAGAAGATAAGAGTATACTTGAACTAACAGCATTGTTAGCCAGCGTCCGCAAAGAACAGAATATAACACAAAAAGAATTAGCCGAAAAAACAAAAGTTACGCAAGCACAAATTGCTCGTGTCGAAAACTTATCTTATATTCCTTCATTAAAAACGGTTGTAAAGATTGCAGAAGGATTAAATCTAGAACTTGTATTTATTGATAAAACTCCGAGCAAATAGCTAGAGACTAATAGGAGTTTCATTTTGTCTAATTAAATAAAAACTTTCTGTGAAATAAAATTAGAGCAAGTTTATTAAAGTCAACTGAGGATGAATAATGAGGAACGGACAGATCAATTGTCCGTTCCTTTCATTTTGAAAAAGAACAAATCGAGTAAAAAAGGTTACATATTACCAACTCATAAGACTCATCAACTTTGAGTTAGTCAATAAGAGACGTTAATGACAAACTCAGGAGCCGTAATTAGTTCGAGTTGGTCAATAAGAGCTGATAATGACAAACTCAGGAGCCGCAACAAGTTTGAGTTGGCAAATAAGAGACGATAATGACCAACTCGAGAGCTGCAATAAGTTTGAGTTGGTCAATAAGAGACGATAATGACCAACTCGAGAGCTGCAACAAGTCTGAGTTGGTCAATAAAAGGCGTTAATGACAAACTCAGGAGCTGCAATAAGTTTGAGTTGGTCATTAAAAGATATTACCACCAATTCTTGAACTGCATTCATTTCAATAGGAAAGACTCGCCCCGGCGAGTCTTCTTCATCATTAAAAGAATGACTGCTGAACCGGTTAACTGCACTAAATACGATATCAGCTTCAAACTTTTTCAATAATAAATAGGAAAAGACTCGTCCCCAGACGAGTCTTCACCGCCGAACAGGCTTCAGCAATCGATAGAAAAGCAACGCTGGTAGTTTTTTTTGGCTGAATTCAGTATACTTAGAGGAGATAATGAAAAGGAGCTTTTCACATGTTGAACGACCGAGGATCGTATTGGGCGAAATCCAAAACTTTTTTTAATATTCTGCGTGAACAGATGCGCAAGGTACAGGTATGGCCGACTGGGGCAGTGCTGGCGTATTATTTCCTGCTGTCGCTGATTCCTTTGCTGATCGTGGCTGGGAATATTTTGCCGTACTTGAACCTCGATATCTCGACGATCATGCCTTACATAGAAGAGGCGATGCCGCATTATATCTTCAACCAGTTGGAAAGCGTCATTAAGAGTGTGTTCAACGAATCCAATACCGGAGTCCTTTCTATCGCTTCGATCGGGGCGCTGTGGTCGGCGAGCCGCGGTATGAACGCGATGCAGTATAGCATGAACTTGGTTTATGAAACAGAGCAGCGCAAGAATGTCGTCTTTGCGCGTCTCTTTTCCGTCGTGGTCACTTTATTCTTGATCTTAGGTTTAGCCATTTTAATGCTGGTCTTTGGTTTCGGGCAAACGATCCTAGACTATATCACCCAGACGTTTCATCTGCAGCGAACCATCTCGGAAGTATTCCAACACTATCGATCACCGGTAACGATGCTCGCGCTATTCTTTATTTTCTGTCTGGTGTATTACGTCGTACCAAATGTGAAGCTGCGCTTTTCAGATATTTTCCCGGGCGCGTTATTTGCGACGCTCAGCTGGATTTTCGTTTCGCAAGCCTTCGCAATCTACGTGACGTTCTTTTTCAAAAGTCCGCAAAGTTATGGCGCGCTGGGAACCATCGTCCTACTGCTATTGTGGTTGCAAATTTCTGGCGTAATCATTACGTTGGGTGGCATATTGAATGCATCGATTGCCTCCTATCAGCACCAAAAAAATCAAGAAAAAGAAGTAGTTGCAAGTAGAAACCATTCGAACAAACATTGAAGCTGCAAGCAAATGAGCACGCAGATAGAGAGAGCAAATAGAAGACCGATGAAGGTGAAGGATATTAAGTTGTATTTAGCAACTGACGCAATAAATGTAGCATTCGCAGCAAAAAGAGCATCATTTGTTCAAATCAAAGAACGGATTTTGGTAAATACACACATTTGAAAAATGAATCAGTTTTAATTTAGGTGGGGTAAACGTGGAAAGATTTTTCGACTGGATCGAACAAAAAAGTGAACAGAAAGGCAGCGATTTACGAACAGGTTTTGGAACAGCAGCGGGATATATCGGCTTGTTTTCCAACTTGATCCTGTTCGTGATCAAATTCTTCAGTGGCTTGGTTACGGGGAGTGTGGCTGTAACGGCGGATGCCATGAATAACTTGTCCGACTCTGCCTCCTCCATTTTGACGTTGGTCGGCTTTTATTTCGCCGGCAAGCCTGCGGACAAAGAACATCCTTATGGCCATCAGCGCTCCGAGTACATTAGCGGCCTGATCATTTCTTTTATCATCCTGTATGTTGGCGGACAGTTTTTGCGAACATCGATTGAACGCATCATGGACCCTATCAGCCCAACAATGTCGACACTTGTTTTTGTGCTGTTGACGGTATCGATCTTGATCAAAATCGGGCAAGGTCTTTTTTATCAAAAAACTGCCCGTCATATCGACTCCAAGACGCTTTCTGCCAATGCCAAAGACAGCTTTAACGACGTGTACACGACGCTTACTGTGCTGATTTCAGCAGCTATCGAACACTTTACGGGCTGGCAGATCGATGGGTACGTCGGATTGCTGATCGCGATTTATATTATTATTAGCGGCTTTAAAATGATCAGCAGTTTCGTCAACGACCTGCTAGGAACGCGTCCGAGCGAAGAAGAGATCAATCAGATGACGGCTTATTTAGATGACTACCAATCCATCATCGGCTATCATGACTTGCTGATCCACAGCTATGGACCAGATCAAAAATTTGCGTCTGTCCACATTGAGATCGACGACAGCTGGAGCTTGAATCAGGCACACGATGTTATCGACGATATTGAAAAGAAGGTCAAATCAAATTTGGGGATCAACCTTGTTTGCCATTTGGATCCTGTCGCCATTCACAGTGAAGAGCAGAATTACATCTACGACAAAATCAAACAAATCCTGAAATCGTACCAGCTGAACCTGAAATTTCACGACTTTCGCATCGAAATGAAAGGTACTCATCCATTGCTGACCTTTGATGTCGTGGTGCCTGAAGACACGGAGTTAACAAATGAAGAACTGTTAGCCAAAATCCAGCACGATATCCAAACGCAAATCGGCGACTACCAGACCGACATAGACTTTGATCGGCACTACTTGTTGAGAAAATAGATGAAAATTCTTTGTATCTAAGAAATTTCGGGTCCCTTTGTAGAGCCAACTAATATAGAGAACAAGCTAGAATCAATAAAAGTTTATGCAAAAGCAATTGTAAAAATAGCTATTGAAACTAAATAAGAACGAAGAAACAGGTATATTCTATCTCTTCGTTCTTATTTTTTGTTTATATACTTCCACCAAAAACCTTGGCAAAGCCATCATTCTTCCAAAACGGCTTGGTTGTTTCAGTAAGCGATAAAACCATTCAATGTTATGATCTAAGAAAAACTTTGGGGCACGTCTTGCGTTTCCTGATAAAACATCAAAACTGCCGCCGACACCCATCAAGATTCCTTTTTCTGCTGTTTCCAAATATTGGCTGATCCATTTTTCTTGTTTAGGAAAACCAAGTGCTACAAAAACGATATCTGGTTGGGTTCCTTGAACTTCATTGATCATTTTTTTATCTTTTAGATCAAAATAACCATCGTGATACCCAGCGATTTGAATGAGAGGATAATCTTTTCTTACTTGTGCAACGGCTTTTTCTACAACTTCTTGTTTTGCACCTAAGAAATAAACCCGCAATTGGTTTAAGTTGGCTTCTTGCAACAAAGCCAACATCAATTCAAATCCAGGTACTCTCTCCGCTAAGGGGGAGCCAAGTAACTGAGCACCTTTAATTACCCCAACTCCATCTGGGACGACGTAATTTGCTTTTTTTATAATTTTGTAATAAAAAGGATTATTTTTTGCAAACATTACAATTTCCGGATTAGCTGTTACAACGAAAGTTTTTTCTTTCTTATTAATCCGTTCTAAAAAAAATTGTATAAATTCTTTTTTCGTATAATTATCGAAAACTATGCCAATCACATTGACTTTTTCTCGTTCCATATAGATTCTCTATCCTTTATTGCTTTTTTTGTCGCATCTTTCTCTCTTATCAAGATGTAATTAAGAGAGAAATGCTAATAAAGTATTTATGTAAGCTTTTTTGCTTTCTCTGGTGTCGTAATCCTCTAATTTTATTTTTAACACTTTCAAAAATATCTCTAGTCGTCTTTTAGTAAGTATTTAATTTCCTATTAGAGCTATAACATAGGAAGGTTAATCAGAAAAATAAAAAAATACTCAGGTTGCTATTTTAAAAAGAATTTAACGACATACCTAATAGAAACAGTTATTTAATCTTCAATAATTATTTAAAGTTATTCAAATACTCATGACAATTCAACTTAAAACAAATAACTTTTTCTCTTCTTTCTATTCAATTTTTCTCTTTAACTGCAAGTTTATATTGACTCTGTTTATAAGTCAATATTAACATTAAAACTACTAGGCTAGTCATAGGATGGTGTTAATTTAGTTCAAATAAAAGATCTATAAACAACCCAAAATTCAAATTTCCTTTAATTATCATTGCTTTTTTGCGATAATAGCCTTATTGAATTCGGGTCTTGCATCAAAAAGTAGTATTGAATTTAGCGAGTATTAAATTAGATATAGTTTAAGAGACTAGGAGGAAAAAAAGTGTTAGGAAAAGAAACAAATAGTAAAAGAAAAATAGGAAAAGTATTGTTATATACTTTTTTTGCTATGGGAATGGCTGTCCTTATTAACCTAATTTTACAGCTTTTCCAATTGAACTTTGATATTGACCACTTGATGGCACAGGTTTTCCACTCGAAAACATTACTGTTCTTTTTAAGCTCAGCTATTATTTTTACTATCATTTTGTGGTTTACTGCTTTATTTGGAAATCTATACCTTAGTTTTTTTGTGACTTTAATTCTTTCTGTTGTCATTGGAATAGCTAATCAACAGAAATTAATGTTCAGGGGAGAACCCCTTTATCCTTCTGATTTTGATCTAATAAAAAGTTTACCTTTTCTTTTGAGCATGGTCAGTCCTTGGCTTATTGTTTTGCTTTCCTTATTAATTATTGCAACTACAATTATTAGCATTTTTATTTATAAAAAAACAACGTTTAAGCATACAAGAGTTAATTACTTCATTAGGTCAGTTATTTTTGTTGTTGCTAGCATGCTTATTTATTATGTTGGACAATTTAACCAACCTGAGAATTATGTAAAAGCTTATTTTGATAAAAATGCCTACTGGACAACGTTTAGTCAACAAATGAACTACGAAGGAAATGGATTCATACCAGGTTTTTTATACAACCTTAATGCACCAGCGGTAGAGCTTCCTGAAGGGTATTCAAAAGAAAGTGTAAAACAGGTTGTGAAGAAGTACCAACAGAAAGCTGTAGAAATAAACAATGCAAGGAATAATCAACTAGAAGATATAAATGTTGTGTACATTATGAATGAAAGTTTTTCTGATCCTCTAGCAATAGAAGGAATGACTATTTCAAAAGATCCTATTCCAAATACGCGTAAACTGATGGAGGAAAATCAAAGTGGAAAAGTTCTTTCTCAAGGCTATGGTGGTGGTACAGCAAATAATGAATTTGAGGCACTTACCGGAATATCAATGGAACCTTTAGCCAGTAATATTACTACTCCTTACATTCAGTTAACCAAGCAAATTGAACAGTATCCTACTATTTTGTCTTATTTAAAAGAAAGCAACCATTTTACTACAGCTATCCATCCTTTCAATACTACAATGTACAAACGAAAAGATGTATACAGTTCCATGGGGTTTGATGAGTTTGTTAACGAAGACACTATGTATCATAAAGAAATAAAAGAAAATAACCGTTATATTTCAGATGAATCAGCTTATAAAGAAATTATTACAAGAATGGAAGAAACAGATAAAAAAGACTTCATACACTTAGTAACCATGCAAAATCATACTAAATATACTGGAAAGTATCCAAACACCCCCTTCCATGCAAGTGGCTCAGCAGATGATGAAGAAGCAATAAATTATTATCAAGACTTAGCTTATAGCGATGATGCGCTAAAAGATTTATTGGGATACTTAGATCATTTCAAAGAAAAAACGATGGTCGTCTTTTGGGGTGACCATCTTCCTGGTTTTTACGGGTATGACTTAATGGAAAAAAATGGACGACAAGTCATGCATGAAACACCCCTTATGATTTACACAAACTATCAGTACGAAGAAAAATCAATGGAAACTATTAGTCCAATTTTCTTTGTTAATCACATCTTGTCAGCTAACAAAGGAAAAGTTACTCCTTATGAAGCACTGTTGTTTGAATTAGAAAAAAAACTTCCAGCTTTTGAAACAGGTATTTATATAGAAAAAGATGCTGGAGAAATGAAAGAAAAGCGTAATCAGTTATCAGAAGAAACAAATGAATTATTATCTGATTATGATAAAATATTATATGATTTGTCAGTAGGAAGTAATTATGCAGAAAAATTAGGCTTTTACAACTTAAGTAAATAATAAAAGGGATTGATGCTGCTTTAAGTAGTTGAAAGTAATAAATCAACTTTTAAGTGGCATGAATCCTTTTTTTTATTGCCGTGAGAAGATAAAAATTGTATGATATACTGTCTAAGTTGAATGTATAGAAAGTTAAAGGAGATTATTATGGTAACTGTGTCAATAATCATGCCTGTTTATAATGTTGAAGACCAATTAGAGAGAGCTATCAGCTCTGCTATAAACCAAACTTTTCAAGATAATGAAATTATATTAGTGAATGACGGATCGACGGACAAATCAGGGGAAATTTGTAATCAATATAAACAAAAAAGTTCAAAGATAAAAGTGATTCATAAAAAAAATGAAGGATCGGGTTTAGCAAGAAATGAAGGCTTGAAAATTGCTAAAGGGAAATATGTTTACTTTGCTGATCCAGATGATTACCTTTCCCATCATTTGATTGAAGAAAACATGAAAATAATAGAAAAAGAAAAATCTGAAATGATCGTATTTGGTTTTTATGAAGAAAGAATAATAAAGAACAATAAAAAAATAATAAAGAACAATAAAAAAATAATTGAGGAAAAATATCCCTTAGCCCAACGAGTGAAGAATAAAAAAGATTTCAGAGAACAATTCCAGCAAATATATGATTTTCATCCATATGCTTTATGGAACAAAATGTATAGAAAAACTTTTTTAGAAAAAAATGATATCTATTTTACCAATCAAAATGTAGGACAAGATGCTCTTTTTAATATCATGGTCCTTAAATATGTACAGTCTATTAGTGTCAACAAAAGTGCTTACTACCACTATGTATTCAGACATGGTTCTTCTGTAAATCGATACCGAGAAGATCGATTTGAGTCTGAATGGAATATTGCTTCACAATTAGAATTGGTTTTACGTGAGCTAGGTATGGATAAGAAATTCAAAAATATTATCTATAAAGAGTATTGGAATGCTGTGTATTTAGAACTAGTTAATTTAAATTCTTGTAACTGTCCTATGAGTGCTAAAGAGAAAAAATTAAGAGTAGAATCGATTTTAAAAAAAGAAAAGATAAAAGATGCTTTAAAAGAAAGAAATAGGAATAATGAAAAAAATCCTTTCGTGTTAACGCTGGTCACGCTGTTAAATAGAAATAAAATTCTTTCAGCTCTTAGAGTCATGGAGTTAAGAGTAAAAATGGGGAACAAGAGGATAGAATGGGTAAATCTTTTAAAAAATAAAATGAATCATTAAATTTGTAGAAAAGAAAAGGAAAAAAAATGTCTAATAAACCGCTAGTTTCAGTTATCGTACCTGTTTACAATGTTGAAGAGTATATCAAAGAATGCTTGGATTCTATTGTAGGGCAAAGTTATTCATCAATTGAAATCATTTTGATCAATGATGGCAGTACAGACAAAAGTTTAGAAATACTTACTTCTTACGCTTCAGATGACCGAGTAAAAATTGTTACCCAAGAAAATAAAGGGCTATCCTGTTCGCGAAACAAAGGGATATCAATAGCAACTGGAAAATACTTGCTTTTTGTTGATGGGGATGATTTTATAGAAAAACAAATGATTAAGAATCTAGTTGAACAATTAGAAACCTTTCATTGTGATCTTATTCGGTTTAACGGCATTTCTTTTTATGATAACGTGCCAAAAGACAGTGAGTTAAAAGAGAATAGTTATGATTTTAGTCATAGATTAAAACCAGGTAGAGTGTATGGTGAAAGCAGTTATGACTTTAACAGAAAAACTTTTGCTTCTTCTGTTGCTTTGTATATGGTGAAAAGAGAGTTGATTATAAATAATCATATTAGATTTAAAAAAGATATTATTCATGAAGATGAATTATTTACTACTCAAATTTTTGTAGCAGCTCATTCGATGTGTTATGATAACCACTCTTATTATCATCGCCGTTATCGAAGAGGATCTATTATGACAAATAAAACATTTGAACAGGAAAAAAATTCATTTGACTCTTATTTTGTTGTTTTTAAAGAACTAGAAAAGATGCATCATTTAGATATATATAATAGAAAACAAAAGAAATTAATTAAAAGACAACTCCTCTCAATATATTCTGGTATGACAAAGAAAAAATTACCCGAAAATTACAAACAAAAATACTTGAAGCAATCAAGTACAATTTCTCTTAAGGATGAATTGTACTTGAAAGTTTTGTCTATTGTTAGAAATAAGCAATAAAGTGAATAACTTATCAACAAAACAGTGGAAATAGTCACATATTAAGTTAATGAGAGATAAACAGAGCAAGTTTTCAATTCCCTTTGCTACTGTTTTAGAGTTTTAGACATCAAGTTAAATACGATTGTTGTCAAAAACATTTAAAAATTATCTTATTCAACAGGTAGGCGAGAGAAAAATGAAGGTAAATGAATATAATGGAAATAAATGGCTGTTAAAGGGAAAAAAAGAGGATTTTTTTAATCTCTTCATTGTCTTACTAGTCAGTATAGCATTTGTCTTTACTGATTGGACGATTGGAATTGTTACATTGAGTGATTATCTTTTAGGTTTAGTTTTACTTTTATTGATTCTAAGCAGAAATTTGTCTATTACTAAAGCTCAAGCTATTGGGTTGATTGCTTACATAGCAATCCTTTTAGCTAATATCTATTCTAATTATTTATGGAATCAAGAGTTTCATTTTAATGCAGGTATAGCTGGCCTGATACGTACAACTTTTTACAGCATAGTAGTAGTGGGAACTTATAACTTTATAAAAAGTAAACAACTTGAAGGAGTTTTACTACAAAAGAGTAACTTGATAGCTGTTATAGTTTGTGCAATCGGTGTATATATAACGATTGCTATTTACACAGATGGATTATTGCCTTATCATTTTTTTTGGTATTGGACTCGACAAGATTTATTAAGTTATGCATTCAATGAGAACATTAATTGGATACGAACCAGAAGTATCTTTTCTGAGCCTTCTTATTTAGGTTATTACCTCAATATTGTGCTAGGAATGAATTATTTTAATCAGTCTGGTATCAAAATAAAAAAAATATATTCCATTATCATAACAATTACCATTCTATTAACGTTTTCGTATAGCGCCATCGGGATTATGCTTCTTCAACAAATACTTTACTTTTGGAAAGAGTATCGGACGAAAAAGTTTCATTGGCATCCTTCCATCCTAATAGGAGCAGCTGCCATGTTTATATTTGGCTATATTTTTTGGGACACCATTTATGAAACAATAGTTGTTCGTAGTTTAGATATCATTAGTGGTGAAGACCTTTCTGCATTCTTTCGCATATTTGGAAGTTGGAGATACGTAAATAAAGAACATCTATTTATGGGGAATGGCATAGGAAATACTCCTGCTATTTGGAATGTCTATGCGTACATTTTATCTGACTTAGGAGTGGTTGCTTTTTCATTGAGCATCATTTTTACTATTTGGATCTTGATGAAGAACATTGAATTAGGGATTTTATTTATTGCACTAAACTTTCAAAAAGGTGGTTATTTAGGTCCTTCTTTTTGGTTATTTTTATTGTTCTTGTTCGTTTATGTAGGGCACAAGCAAGGAAAAATACCAAAAGAAAATTAAAGCTACTCTTAAGAAACAGATATTGCATATAATTTTAAAATAAATTATGGTAATATCATAAATTAGAGAGTTAAAGAGATTGAACGGAGGAAATGAATATGGGACAAGGAGAAAGATATGGAAAACTAAAAAAAGTGATGATTTGTATTTTTGATGCGTTAATTTATCACTTATCAATCATATTTTCTTTTTATTTACGTTATAGTGGGAATATTCCAAACTATAATTATGCTGCATACAAAGAATCTGCTATTTATATAACAATTCTTTTTATTTTATTAAATGTGTTGTTTGGCGTATACGTCCTGTATAATAAGTCAGTCGTTGACTTTTTATACTTAACGGTTATTATCCAACTAATCATGACAGTATCTATTATGGCGGTAACCTTTTTCGGAAGATGGTTTACCTTTCCAAGATCTGTTTTATTAATTAGCTTCTTGCTGAGCTTTATTTTTCTTTTCTTATGGAGAATAGTAGTTTATAGACTTTACGAAAAATTCAATGGTAGCAAAAAAATGATGATCATAGGAAAAGAAGAAGATGTTAAAAACGCTGTATTTAATATTGGGAATGCTAAAAGTAAACGTCACATTATTGAATATGCAGCTATTCAAAATTATTATTCTAACATTAAAAGCCATCTTAATGATATTGATATTGTATACCTTGCTAGTGAAATCGAAGAAGCTGAAAAATTGCGTATTTATGATTTGTTAGTTGCTAAAAAGAAAAAAATATTTTTGAATACTAGTTTTGAAAATTTAGTTTTAGTAAACCCTAATATTATGAATATTGAAGACGAGAGTATAATAGAAGTGTCTAATTTTGAAATTCCTTCTGAAGACGGTGTAGTCAAAAGATTATTTGACATTTTATTTTCTGTTTTGCTGATCATCGTTGCTTCGCCTATCATGCTCATTACAGCTTGTTTAGTCAAATTAACTTCCCAAGGTCCTATCCTTTATAAACAAGTCAGGATTACCAAAGATGGAGAAGAGTTTAATGTTTTAAAGTTTAGAAGTATGAGTACGACTGCAGAAAAAGAAACAGGTCCGGTTTTAGCTTCTTCTAATGACGCTCGTGTGACTACTGTTGGGAAGTATATCCGTGCTTTGAGAATAGACGAACTTCCACAACTATTTAATGTCCTCAAGGGAGATATGTCTATTGTTGGTCCAAGACCTGAAAGACCGTTTTTTGTTGAGCAGTTTCAAGAAGAAAATCCATATTATTATTTAAGACATAATGTTCGGGCTGGTATTACAGGCTATGCTCAAGTATATGGAAAATATGCTTCTGATTTTAATAGCAAATTAAATTTTGATTTATTATATATAAAAAAATACACTCTTTTACTAGATATTAAAATCATGCTACAAACGATCAAAATTTTATTCGACAAAGTTTCTTCAAAAGGTTTAGATGAAGAAGAAATGTTAGCGAAAAAAGAAATACCTGTTTCAATCAAAGTGTTAAAGTAAATAATTAAAAAAGGAAGGGAAAAAAATAGATGGCAAAAATATTCCCTTATTTTAGTATTGTTATGCCTGCATATAATTGTGAAAATACGATTGGCAAAACAATTGAAAGTATTCTAAAGCAAACATTTGAAAATTTTGAACTGATTATTGTTAATGATGGATCTATTGATTCGACAATAGAAGTGGTGCAACTTTATTCTTATCAAGATTCTCGCATTCGTTATATAACTATTCCCAATAATGGTCCAGGAAATGCTAGAAACGAAGGAATCAATATTGCGAATGGAAAGTATTTATTGATGATTGATGCTGATGATGCCATTCACCCAAAAACATTAGCTTCGTATGCTGAGTTATTAAAAGAACCTGACATTGACTTAGTGATTTCTTCGTATTTGATGAATGTGATGGATGGTATGGAAAAAGTAGATCAAAAGAAAATAGTAGCACCTAATCAAGTTTTTTCAAAAAAAGCAGACTTTTTAGAATCTATTTATTTCTTAATGGATAAGCAACTGATGTATGTTATCTGGAATAAAGTTTATCGTTTAGATATTATAAAACAGTTTGCTATTAAATTTCCGCCGTATAAAAGTTGCGAAGACAGATTGTTTAACATAGCTTATTATAAGCATGTAAACAAGGCTTTATCGACTGAACAAATTCTTTATCATTATTCATTTGATGGAAAGAACAGTTTGACTAATAAATTTCTTATCAATAAGTTTGATACATTTGTTGAATTTTATAGAGAACTATTAAAACTGACAAAGTTGCACAAAGAAGGCTCGAGTGCTCTTTTTCTAAAAGGCGTGATGTCTTGTATTATTCCGATTCATAGTAAAGATTGTCCATTTAATTACAAGCAAAAGAGACAATATATTAAGACTATTTTACATCATTCTGATGTGGAACTAGCAGTTAAAATAGGGTCAACGGACTCGACAATGAGAAAAGTAATGGCTTGGTTGTTTAAATCCAAAAACGTTTTTCTTGTTTATACTGTCTCTAAAGTTTTATATTTATTGAGTACTCTCTCGCCTAAAGTAATTGAGAAACTGAAAGGAAATTTTTAAAGCAGGAGATGTTTAAATGAGTCATCCAAAAAGAATTTTACATTTTCAAGGAAGAATGGGGAAAGGCGGAGCAGAAACATTTATGATGAATGCTTATCGCAACATTGACCGTTCTAAGTTTCAATTTGATTTTTTAATTTATAACGATTTTAAAGATGTTAAGACATATAACCAAGAGATTCATCATCTTGGAGGAAAAATCTATAGTGTTCCAAATCCTAAAAAGAATATTATCGGATATATCAAAGCAGTAAACGATTTGTTAAAAGAGAAGCACTTTGATATCGTTCATAGCGAAGTTTTCTTTGGAGGCGGACTGAATTTATGGTTAGCAAATCAGGCAGGCATTAAAAAAAGAATCGTGCATAGTCATGCAACTTCTGACGGTAAAGGAAATCATCTTGTATACAAAGGTATTAGAAAAGTGTTTGACAAATTAATGAAAGAGAATGCAACTGATTATTTGGCTTGCTCTAATGAAGCAGGAATTGCATTATATGGAAATGAGCAACCATTTATTTTTGTTCCCAATGGTATAGATTTAGAAAAATACCAAAATGTAACAGAAAGTAAAAAGGATATCAGGAAAAAACTCAATATAGGAGAAGATAATGTTGTGATTGGTAACATTGGTCGATTTGAAGAGCAAAAGAATCATCGCTTTTTGATTGATATTTTTCAATCAGTATTAAAAAAACAACCAAATGCAACATTACTACTGATTGGGGAAGGCTCTTTGTTAAAAGAAATCAAACAAATTGTTAAAGAAAAAAAGATGGAAAATCACGTTCAATTCTTAGGGTCACGAGATGATATCCCTGAACTTTTAAAAGCTATGGATGTTTTTTTAATGCCTTCTTTGTATGAAGGGTTGCCTATCTCAGCTGTTGAGGCGCAAGCGGCTAAACTTAAGCTAGTTCTTTCTGATGAAGTATCAAAAGAAACAAAATTATCTAAAAATGTTCAATTTTTGTCTCTAAATCAATCTTCTGAAGAATGGGCAGCTAAAGTACTTGAAGAGCCCTATACAAATGAACCGTTACCTTCTTTATCTCAATATGATATGAAAAAAACAGCTGAACAATTAGAAAAAATCTACGAAAAATAACGGGGGAAATAAGATGAATAACTTACCCACATTCAAAGATATTTGGGTTTTTTTTAAAGATAATAAAAGAACGATTATCTTTACGATGATAATCAGTTTTGTTTTATATGGTTTAGGAATAGGTTATACCTTATATACTGATTCGAAAGTTGAAAAAGCAGACAGTGAATCAGTAGAGGATAGTAGCAATCTCCCTAAAAATCCACTAACTACAGAAGAAATAAAAAAATTAGAGGAGAAACAAGTTGCCTTTGAATTTTATATTGAAAACAATTCAGCGGAACAATTTACGAACTACAACTTGATGAAACAAATTCTCATTTCACCTTCCTCTTTGAAGTATATCGAAGAAAAGATTGGTTTTAAGATAGAGCCTAATCCTATTTATGTCGTAAATATGAGTCTGGACCACAGTACATATGTCCTCACATTAACAATTGGAACTGGGAATGACAAGAAAAATATGGAAATTGCTCAAGCTTATTATGAAGGAATCGAAAATGGGGATATTTCTTTCTTTGGTAATAATAAAAGTATTTACATGGTAAGTGTACCGAAAGTGACAACTTCTGAACAACTAAATGGAGCAGCTGAAAGCACACATGAAAGCAATGGCAATACTTCTATCGCGACAATCATTGCTTTGGCTATTGCTGGTCTAATTGCTACTTTTGTATTAGGAATAATTGTAGCCTTGATAAAAACATTGACAGCAAAAGAAATAACGGACGCTTTCAGTTATACTCAAAAGCCAAGTGATACTTTCTTAAACTTGAATTCTCTTGATTTGAATTCAGAATCAAATGATAAAAGAGAGAGTTTGGTTCATGCAATAAGATATCCCAAAAAACCGGTAAAAGTTATTTTATCAGAACACCCAATAGAGAAAGATATCCAAAATGAACTAAACACTCCAACAAAAATAACTGAAGATAGTAGCAGTATCAAAGAATTAACAAAAGAATTCATAGCATTAGCAACAGATGTAAATGAAATAGACTTAGATGTTGAACCTAATGAAGTTGTGATTTTATGTGAAAAAAGTCGCACGACTAAAAAATGGTATGCTCGGCAGCGAACACTATTAGAAAGCTACAAAGCCGAAGTGAAAATCATTCTATTCTAAACATGAAAGGAGATAAGAGATGATTTTGTACTGGAGTATTTTAAGCATTTTAATAGTATTAGCTTTATCTGAAATTTTATTCAGAAAAAAGAATATTTCCTTTTTAGCAAGTGGCTTAATGATGCTTTTTGCTGGCTTTAGATATTATACAGGTTTTGATTTCACCTCTTATCAAAACTTTTACGAAAAAGCAGCAAGTTTAAGGGCAATTTTAGGTAATGATATTGATGCAGAAAAAGGGTATCTTTTTATAAATCATCTTTTTTCTTCTCTTGGTTTAAATTTTTATACTTTTATCTTTTTCTTTGCTATATGTAGTGTGGGGCTGTTAGAAATCTTTTTATACAAATACACCCCATTTCCTACTACCTTTCTCACTTATTATTATGCACGTTTCTTTTTAGTTAGAGATATGGGCCAAATACGATCTGCTTTAGCTTGCATTATCTTATTATATGCTATTCCTTATATTGTCAAACGAAAGCCAATTCATTTTCTAATGGTTGTCTTTATAGCTTCTCTTTTTCACATTACAGCTTGGTTTTTTGTTCTTGCTTATTTATTCAATAAGATGATAAAAGATATTCATTTCCAAGTAATTTTTGTTCTTTTGATTATAGCTCTCATAGTTGGCGTTATTGTTCAAATACCACAACTTTACTCATGGGCTATTCCCGGGAGGTATATTGCTTACTTTACAAACCCAGCCTATACAAATGGAGAATGGATCAAAAACCCAATTTTATGGATGCAATTAGGCATTTTCTTTGGTTCGTTCATTTGTTATCGACCAGAGTCTTTAAAAAAGAAAGAACAGTTTGAAGTGATTTTAAAAACTTATTTGCTTGCTTCTTTAGCTTTAGTAGCTGCAGGAAATTTGGGAACTGTTGGAGGACGAATTAGTACGTTGTTTGCTACTACTGAAATACTTATTGTACCTTACTTTATATTGAATATTTTTAAAAATAAAGTCATCAATCTGTTTATGTACTTTGGTTTTGTTCTAGTTATTTTTGTCTTAATTTTTATTATTTCAGGAACATATAATCAATATATTCCATATGATACTATTTTTGGAATTTAAAAATAAAGCATCACTAGTTTTGTTGCCATGTAAGGAGAGGGAAAATGAAAACTCCACTTGTTAGTGTCGTCATACCTACATTTGATAGAACTTTTTTTTTAAAAAGAGCTATAGAAAGTGTTTATGCTCAAAATTATCAACACTTAGAAATTATTGTAGTAGTAGACGGAGAGTCACCAGCATCAGAAAAATTGATAAGAGAAATAAAAGAAGAAAGAATACCCATCACCTACATTGAGACGAAAGAAAAAGTAGGTGGAAGCGAAGCACGGAATATTGGAGCAAGAGCAGCTAAAGGAGAATATATTGCCTTACTAGACGATGACGATGAATGGTTCGCTAATAAAATTACAGCTCAAATGGATTTAATTGCGAATGATAAGTTATCAAGTCAAGATGACTTTTTGTGCTTTACATCTTTAAAGAGATATAAAGAAAAAAGCCAACCTGTTTATGATAAATTGCCCAATGTTGACTATAGAAAAAGTAAAAAGAAAAGGATAATTGATTACTTATTCGAAACTAAAGGCTTACGAAATATTGGTTTTATCCAAACTTCAACTGTTGTTGTACCAAAACATATTTTATTAGAAACACCTTTTACTAAAGGGTTAATAAAACATCAAGATTGGGATTGGCTATTAAAACTCGATAAAGAACATTCATTAAAAATTATTCAAGTAGAAGAGCCGGAAATTATTTATCATTCTGATGTGCCAAAAAAAGATAGAGTAGGCTATATCAATCGATGGCGTTTTACAGAGGAATGGATGACTCGTTACAAAGATGAGTTTAGCCAATTAGGTTATGAAAGTTTTATCTTAAATTATATTCTTTTAGGAATTGCTTCTGACCACTCTTTAAGTAAACAGCAGAGATATCAAGAGATAAAAAAGCGATTTGATCAATTATCTTTCAAAACAAAAATGAGACCTTACACATGGAAGATGATTTTTTATCTTTTGAAAGAAAAATGAAGAACTCAAAAGTAGTTAGGTGGCTATAAAAGGAGAATGAATCAGGTGAAAAAAATTGGAATCGTCATTCTGAACTATCTCAATTACAGTGATACGATTGAATGTGTTGACTCTCTAAAAAAGCAGACAAATCAAAATTTTGAAATTGTAATTGTGGATAATTACTCGAAGAATGAATCCTTTAAAGTTCTAAGCGAGCTTTATAAAAAAGAAAAAAAGATACATGTTTTAAAAACAGAAACGAACTTAGGATATGCAAAAGGAAACAACGCAGGGATACGTTTTTGTAAAGAAAAGTTAGGTATTTTCAACGTGTTGATTGTTAATAATGACGTTATTTTTTACGAAGAAGATTATATAGATTATTTTTTGAAAACACCTTTCGATAAAAATATTGGTGCTATAGGAACGAAAATTATCGGATCAGATGGAAAAAATCAAAATCCAGTATATACGCCTATTACTACGAAAAGAGTACTAAAAGATGCTATTTATTTTACTTTGGAAAAGTGGGATATACTTAAGTTTTATACTTTTTTGAAAACAGCTTTTAACAAAAGTATCCTTAACAATCAAGAAAAGAGCGTTGCAGTAGAAGATGAAGATGAAGATGAAAAAAAAGAAGGAAAATATATTCTCCATGGTTCAGCTATTTTTCTCACAGACAATTACTTAAACCAAATGGAAGGTTTTTATCCTAAAACTTTTTTGTATTATGAAGAAAATATTTTAGCTATCATAATGGAAAAATTAGATTTGAAGATGATCTATACAGATAATGCGGAAATTTATCATAAAGAAGATCAATCATCGGCTCTAAGTTTTGGTAATGACAGCAAAATTTTTAGAACGTATCTAGTAGATAGCATGTGGATTGCTGTTAAAGTAAAATTTTCATCTATCAAGAGGATAAAAGAAACAATCAATAGAGAGTGGGATAACAGATATGGGAATAATAAATGAATTTAAAAAAGGCATTTTTTATAGTGCTTTGGGAAAGTACTCGAATGTCGTTATTCAACTTATTGTAAATGCTATTCTTTCTCGGCTCCTCTCGCCAGATGACTATGGAATTGTTGCCGTTATTAATGTTTTTCTAATATTCTTTCAAATGCTAGCTGATTTCGGTATAGGACCAGCGATTATTCAAAATAAGAATTTAGATGAAAAAGACATTAAGAATATTTTTGCTTTTTCTCTTTACTTAGCTATTTTCCTAGGGATCATTTTTATGTTTTTAGGATATCCCATTAGTATTTTCTATGGAAATGAAGTTTATAAACCTATCTCAGTTATTCTAGGTTTTTGTGTTATGTTATACGCTCTTTTGGTTGTTCCACAGTCAATGCTTCTTAGAGAAAAGAGATTCTTTAATGTTAATATGATAACAATTGCCGCTAATCTTTTGTCTGGAATTATTTCAATTCTTTTAGCTTATGCTGGTTTTAGTTATTATGCATTGATTTATGGAAACATTGCAAAAGCTTTTGTCATGTTTATAGCATTTTATTTACAATCTCATTTGAAGTGGCAATATAAAACAAAAATGAGTTCTCTAAAGAAGATCTATCTTTTTTCTAAAAACCAATTTGCTTTTAACTTTATCAATTACTTCTCAAGAAATCTCGACAAAATTCTTATTGGTCGCTATATGTCATCTAGTGCAGTAGCTTACTACGATAAAGCTTATCAAGTTTCACTTTATCCAAACCAAATACTAACAAATGTTATTACACCTGTTATCCAACCCATTATGTCTGAATACGAGTCGGAAAGAGAAAAAATCAAACAAGTTTACTTAAAGATCACACAAGTATTAGGAACATTAGGTGTTCCACTTTCTGTCTTTCTATACTTTTCATCTTCTGAAGTTATTTTATTCTTATTTGGTAGCCAATGGGGAAACAGCATCTTGACTTTTAAGATACTTGCTATTTCTGTATGGGTTCAAATGATATCTAGTAGTACTGGAGCTATTTTTCAATCAGCTAATAGAACAGATTTGTTGCTTCGGTCTGGAATTATTTCAGCGGTATTAAATATTTCTAGTATTTTCTTTGGTATTTACCTAGGGAAAATTGAATACGTGGCTTTAATGATTTTAATTTCATTTAGCATTAATTTCTTGATCAATAATTATCTTTTGATGTATACACTATTTGAATCTACTTATACGGAATTCTTCAAATCATTAGTTAAACCTATGCTAATGGGAGGATTACAGCTGATTGTCTTTACCCTTATGCCAACGTTGCCATTTTCTATCTTTAGCAATCTTGTCATTAAAGGAATGACTTTCTTAATTGTTTTCATCGTAGGAATTTTTGTTACGGGACAAGCGAAATTAGCTAAAGAGTTTATCAGCAATTCTTAAAAGAGAAGAAAGACTTGTTTTATCATGAAGAAAACAAGTCTTTTTTTATACATAAAAAAATTAGAAGGAAACTTCATACTTCATACAGTTAAGGAGAAAATAGCAGTGAAAATATTACACATCAATGCAGGACTAGAAGAAGGTGGAGGGAAAAGTCATATTCTCTCTTTACTGAATAACTTCTCATCGCAAAAAGTAGAACTTTTAACATTAGAGGAAGGAGAAATGGCAAAAGAGGCTAGAGAAAAAGGAATTCCAGTTATTGTTCTGCGACAAGCTGGAAGATACGACTTATCAATATTAAAAAAATTAAAAAAAATAATTAAGAATGGAAAGTACGATATCATTCATACTCATGGAGCAAGAGCAAACTTCATCGTTTTTCTTATTCATAAAAGCATTTCACCAAAGTGGATAACTACAGTCCATAGTGATCCAACTAAAGACTTTTTTGATAGAGGTTTAAAAGGGAAAGTTTTTGGACAACTCAACCTCATGAGTCTTAGCCACACAGATGGTATTATCGTCGTTACAGAAAGCTTGAAAAAAAAGCTATCAGAACTATCAATTTCTTCTGAAAAAATTTATGTCATTTATAATGGGATAGATTTTACTTATTCTAAACACATGGAAAGTCATAAAAATGATAAATTTACTTTAACGATCATTGCAAGGCTTCATCCCATAAAGGGACATCGATTATTACTAGATAGTTTGAAAAAGGTATCCTTTACTTGTTATGAACTTAATATCATTGGAGGAGGAGAACTACTGACAGAATTAAAAAGTTTAGTAATAAAAAATCCACTGAAAGGACGTGTTAAATTTTGGGGACCATTGAAAAAAGAAAAAATAGAATCCATTTTAGATGAAACTGATTTGACTCTTTTAACTTCTTATAGCGAAGGTTTTCCGTTAACATTATTAGAATCAGCAAGGCAAAAAGTTCCTTTCATTTCAACAAATGTAGGAGACATAAAAAAACTTATACCAAATGACTCTTACGGCTGGCTTGTAGAAACTAACAACTCAAATGAGATAAGATTAGCTTTAGAAGAAGCTTACAATGAATGGGAGCAGGGAATCCTTTATAAAAAAGGTGAAAAAGTATTCCAATTAGCGGCTACTCAATATTCGCTAAAAAATATGGTGGAGAAAACGGAAGATGTTTATGCCTGCGTCGTCAAAAATGAAAAAATATAAATATTCAGTAAAGGTTGGGCTAATGGCTATTTTGTGACAAAAAAAGAACAGATTTTAAACAAAACAAAATCCATGAATAGCCTTTCTTCTTTTTATGATATGATAATTCTGTTCGTTAAAAAGACAGGAGGAAAAAATGAAGCAGAAGAATCAAAAAAAGGTAACCATATTAACTGTAGTTTTATTATTTTCATCAAATTTCTCGCCTTTGTTAGTTTATGCAGAAGGACAAAATGCTCCTTCGGAATCGCAAACTTCTTCTAGTTTAATTGAGGAAAATGTTAAACAAGAAGAAACACAAGGTGAAATCATACATAATAAAACTTCTGATTCTACAGATCTAGAGGAACCCGAAATCCCACTTGAGGGTAGTGAAGTCGAAGAAGAAGGGGAACTTGAAGAAAACACCGAAGAAAAATCAAATGAAAGCAGTTCTCAAGATTCTATTGAAGCCGATTCCAATAGCGAGTCTGATGCTGCAAAAGAAAGCGAAGTTAAAGTAATTGAGGAGAAAGTGATTCAATATGCTATTCGAATCAAGGACAGTAAACTTCCGATTTATTCTGAAAAAAGTAGTGTTGAAAAGCCGGAAAAAGTTTCAGAATCTGATGATTATTTAAATAAGTTACTCTATGTTGAAAAAGAAGTCTTAACGAACAAAGACACATGGGTACTTATTTCTCTCGATGGACAGGTTATTGGTTGGATCAATAAGGAAGGAACAGAGGAAATTGATGAACCTACAGTTTTTTCTTCGAAAAAGGAAAAAACTATAGTTCCTTCTGTTTTTTATTCGACTCACGTACAGAGCAAAGGTTGGATGCCGGAAGTTAAAGATGGTGTTCTTTCTGGCACTGAAGGACAAAAGAAACGAATGGAAGCTATTAAAATCAATTTATCTGATGTCAAAGGCTTGGGTGTAAAGTATTCTACTCACGTTCAAAGCTACGGATGGATGGATTGGGTCAGTGATGGAAAACTAAGCGGGACTTCTAACCAAGCAAAAAGGATGGAAGCCATCAAAATTCAATTAACTGGTGAAAACGCAAAAAATTATGATATTTACTATCGTGTTCATGCAGAAAGTTACGGATGGTTAGGTTGGGCTAAGAATGGAGCAGAGGCTGGAACGTCTGGTCTAGCTAAACGACTAGAAGCTATTCAAATTGTTTTAGTGAAAAAAGGCGAAAAAGCACCTGGTTCAACGGAAAGACCTTATATTCAAAAAACAGTAA
>NZ_FOQE01000026.1 GCF_900113675.1 Pisciglobus halotolerans | reverse complement strand
ATCTGCTTTCCTTTGTATGTGCCAATCTTTCTTGCGTTGTGTGCTTTCGTTGATCGTTTCATCTAAAAGAGAAAACAAGTCTTCTGCCAGTTCTACACCTGATTTTCTCATCAACTCTTGGATATCGAAAATAACATCATTAAAAGCTGATTTTCCTGACACCGCTTGATCAAAAATAAGTTTCATTTCTTTCGTGATTGTTTCCATCATTTCTTGTATAATAGACATAAGGACAGCTCCTTCTTGGTGGGTTTGGGTTAACATCATCATAACATAAGGAGCTGTTCCTTTTTTTGTGTTTTCCAACAATAATTTTACACTAACGCGAATAATAAGAGCATGCAGCACCTAAATGAATAACAGGTGCCTTTATTGAACTAGCACAGAAAAGAACGTTCAGCCTAGAAAAAAGCGAATAATAGCTATAAATGGCCTTGCAGATCAAAAAATAACTTTTTCCTTTTATTTTTCAAAAAAAGGTTACACTTTTTTTGCGGATTTCGTTTCTATTAGTGTAAGCAGTCATGACAACCTTACAACAAAATCAAAGGAGGAATGTCTCATGCAAAAAGAATGGAATAAAGGTGCTATCGAGGTTTATTTTGAAGATGTGGAAAACGAAAAGGTGATCCGCCGCAGTTATGGGAATACGATCGAGCAAGTCAATGAAGATCAAGTAGCAGGCTTCACTGCTGCCATTGAATCTTTAACTGCTTTACCTTTGGCTCACACTGTTGTAGTTGAGCAATACAAATACATTCGCTAATAAAAAATGAAGAAGCATATTAAAAGGAGGAAACAATCATGGCAAAATCGTTGGAATTAATTTTTAAAACAGGTTTAGGGAAAACAAAAACGTTAACTGTACAAAATCCTATCTTAGCGTTAAACTCCGAAACCGCTCAAGCAGCAATGAATGACATCAGCGCACTAAAAATGTTCAATGTGGATGGTGCAGAATCTTATGCTGTACCGCAATCTGCTCGCTATGTTGAACGTCTAGTTACTGACATCTTTGAAGTTGAATAGAAGAATAATGCAATACAAACAGGAGCCGAGACCTCATCTCAGCTCCTGTTTTTTATTGTGTTTGCGTTTGTAAGAAAGTAGTCCTTTTAAAACCTTTTTGATCATCAGTAGTACGATCTTGTTTATGTCATTTTAAATCCATTTTCTTTTTGCAAAACAAAAAGAAACAACGCGGCTCAAAACTAACGCCGCTTGTTTTGCAAAATTTGATCACCCTTGCCAAGAAAATCTGCTCACCTGTTCATAAGAACCCTGCTTGCGATCAAGTACAGTCTAAAAATTAAATGACGGCTTATATTTCAAAAGATTTACATTTCCTTCATCTCTTTTTAATTTTGAATAAACAAAAGTGTGCTAAGCTAAAGACAAACAAAGAAAGCGTTTTCCATCATTGCCCATTACTATCTTCTCGCATGAAAAATACGTTTAGGAGGAAAGAAAATGACTAGTTATGTGAAGTGGGGATTTTTGACACGTTTTATTGAAGAGGCTTTTGAAGCTTACGGTATTCCTGAAGAAGATGCTAAAATCTGTACAGATGTTTTGCTGCAATCGGATAAAAAAGGGATCGAAAGTCATGGCGTTAACCGTTTCAAACCTATTTACATCGATCGGATCAAAGATGGGATCCAAAATCCCGTCACAACATTCGAAGTCGTGCGAGAAACACCCACTACTGCTGTTGTAGATGGACATGATGGGATGGGACAGGTCATTGGTTACCGTTCCATTAAAATGGCGATCGAAAAAGCGAAGACATATGGGATGGGTATGGTAGCTGTCCGTAATTCTACACATTACGGTATTGCTGGTTACTATACAGATATGGCGGCTGAAGCAGGTTGCATCGGCATCTCCGGAACAAACGCACGCCCTTCTATTGCGCCAACTTTCAGTGTCCAAAATAAACTCGGAACCAATCCTTTAACCGTCAGCTTCCCTACTGACGAACCATTTCCTTTTTCTCTTGACTGTGCAACGTCTATTATCCAAAGAGGAAGGATCGAATTATATGAACGAGAAGGAAAAGAGACGCCTGCCGGAACGGTGATCGGCCACGACGGATCAGCTATGACCGATTCAGCCGCAATTTTGAGGGCCCTCCAATCAGGAGAAGCAGCTCTAGCTCCATTAGGCGGAATTGGAGAAGAATTGTCAGGGTACAAAGGATACGGTTATGCAACGATCGTTGAAGTATTGTCCGCGGCCCTCCAACAAGGAAACTTTTTATCGATGCTGACGGGAATCG
Source organism: Pisciglobus halotolerans (assembly GCF_900113675.1). Taxonomy (GTDB): domain Bacteria; phylum Bacillota; class Bacilli; order Lactobacillales; family Carnobacteriaceae; genus Pisciglobus; species Pisciglobus halotolerans. Next base: position 29,396 of record NZ_FOQE01000026.1, on the reverse strand, counting down.
GCAAAGATGGCGAAAAGGTCAAATTCCACTTAGGACATTTCTTTATTGCCATTGACACTGAGGCATTCGTGGGATTAGAACAATTCAAACAAACAACTGGCGACATTTTACGTGAATTGCGTGCAGCTGAAAAAGCACCAGGTGTAGATAGAATCTATACTGCTGGCGAAAAAGAATATTTGATATGGCAAGAACGCCAAAAAACAGGTCTTCCTGTAAATGAATCTGTTCAAAAAGAACTGATCGCTATTCGAGACGATGCTGGTCTTCACGACTATCGTTTCCCGTTTGAGGATTGAGGGGACTACGATGGACAATAAAAAAATGGCTTTAAATAAACATTATGATTGGAAAGGAAAAATAGAAGTCATCAGTCGAGCAGAGATCAAAAGCCGAGAAGATCTCGCTCTTGCTTATACGCCTGGTGTTGCTGAACCTTGCCGTGCCATTGAAAAAGACCCAGAAAAGGCTTATGAACTCACACGCAAAAATAATTTAGTAGGTGTCATCACGAATGGAACAGCAGTGCTTGGGCTGGGAGACATTGGACCAGCAGCTGCTATGCCAGTGATGGAAGGCAAATGTGTCTTGTTTAAAACATTTGCTGATATTGATGCTTTTCCCATTTGCCTAAAAGCAAAAGATACCGCAACCGTCGTACAAACGATCGAGCAGATGGCCGACAGCTTTGGCGGCATCAATCTGGAAGACATTGCGGCCCCCGCTTGCTTTGAGATTGAACGTCAGCTGAAACAAAAGCTGGACATTCCCGTTTTTCACGATGATCAGCATGGAACGGCGATCGTTGTCGCTGCTGGTCTGATCAACGCATTGAAATGGGTCGGCAAGTCTTTCGATCAAATCAAAGTAGTTGTGAATGGAGCTGGTTCTGCCGGTATTGCTGTGGCTAAGCACTTATTGAACTTTCAAGTCAAACATTTGATTTTGACGGATAAAAAAGGCATTTTAGCCAAAGACACACCTGACTTGAACCCTGAGCAGTTGCGAATGATGGAGACAACCAACTTGGAAGACTTGCATGGCGATTTGTCTAAAGCATTGGAACAAGCTGATGTTTTCATAGGAGTGTCTGCACCTGGCATTTTGACTCCGGCTATGATCCAGAAAATGAATGCCGATCCGATTGTTTTTGCAATGGCTAATCCTGAGCCCGAAATCATGCCGGCAATTGCCAAAGAAGCTGGCGTAGCTGTGATGGGTACCGGTCGCAGTGATTTTCCAAATCAAATCAACAACGTGTTGGCTTTTCCAGGGATCTTCAAAGGAGCGCTCAGTGTACGGGCTTCAGATATCAATGAAGAAATGAAAGTGGCTGCTTCTCATGCCATTGCCTCGCTTATTCAGGAAGACGAGCTGGCAGCGGATTTTGTTATTCCCGATGCGCTTGATCCGCGCGTCGCACTTGTTGTAGCTGATGCGGTCAAGCAAGCCGCTATCGACAGTCACGTTGCTAAAAAGACGACTTGAATCATTGATGGTTCTAAATGAAACGACGAGCGACATGTTGCAAGAAAACGTTAGACTGAAAAACACCCTAAAAATAAAGGATATTATAAACTCAATAAACACTAGAAGCCGGGGCTGATACTGTCGGCTTCTTTTTTACGAAAAAGCTGAGGTATGAGAAGAAATAAGCAACTCATATAAAACGAATGAAAGACGAAACGCCTCTTTTCTCTCTTGTTTCTGAAACAGTTTAGACAAGTGTTTCATTTACAATAAGAACATTATTGTACTTCATCTTCTATGAATAAGCCTTTATTTATCAGCTTTTACTACTCTAACAATTTCTTTTAGATAGCTTTTCAACTGTTTTTTCGAAGTTGTTTTGACCACACACTCCTCCCCTGTTATATTTAATAATCGTGAGAACAATATTCTGAGGAGGAAAAGGTATGTTTAAGAAAAAGGGGTATATCGTTGCTGCACTTGCATTCTTATTCTTAGCTGGTTGCGGCAAAGAAAGCGACAAAGCAGAAGGTGCATCATCACAAGATCAATGGGATGCTATTGAAGAAAAAGGTGTATTAAAAGTTGCCACATCCGGCACACTTTATCCAAGTTCTTATCACGAAGAAGATACAAATAAGTTGACGGGGTATGAAGTCGAAATTATCCGCGAAATCGCTGATCGATTAGACTTAGAGGTTGAATTTACTGAAATGGGTGTCGACGGTATGCTGACATCTGTCAACAGTGGCGCTGTAGACGTTGCGGCAATGGGTATTGACCGTGACGGCGAAAATGCAGACAAATACAATTATACAGAGCCTTACAAATATTCTTTCGGTTCAATGGTGGTTCGTAAGTCTGATAACTCTGGTATCGAGTCATTAGAAGATTTGAAAGGAAAAAAAGCAGCTGGTGCAGCTACCACTTCTTATATGAAAGTAGCAAAAGTTTACGGTGCTGAAGAAGTGATTTACGATAACGCAACAAACGACCAATATCTGATGGATGTAGCAAATGGCCGTACTGACGTTATCCTAAATGACTATTACTCTCAACTACTTGCTACAAAAGCTTTGCCAGATATCCCAGTAAAAGTTCATGACATTTACTACAACCCAAGCGAAACCAATTATGCCATCAAATTGGGCAATGACGTTTTGACGGATAAAATCAATGAACAACTAGAAGCGATGAAAAATGATGGCACACTGACAGAGCTATCTAAACAGTTCTATGATGGCGCTGATGTGTCTGAAGAAAAAGATTACGATTTCCAAGAGATCGATGTCGATTAATTAAAAAAAGCCTGCCTTAACAATAAGGCGGGCTTTTTTGATGGAAAAATAAATGGTTCTTCCTCTTCTAACGTTGATAAAGAAATTTCCTTCGAAAGAAATACAACGAATAAAAGTAAGTAATAATTCTATTTTTATACATTCTGCTAAAAGTGCTAAGTTTTTATGTAATGATTTAAATAATACGAATAGAAATAGATTGACATGTAAGTAGTAAAATTTTGTCTCTTAGTGGATAGGTATATATATACATTACATAGCAGTTGATTTTCTATTATCTAATAAATGAGAGCGCTCGCTACAGAGTGGCAAACTTACAAAACACAAATTTTTATTCTCTTTTAGAGAGGGATATTGTTCACAAATATAAGCACATTTTTTCTGCTACATCTTCATCTTGCTTATAACATTAATTCTCAATCTTTTGTTTTCTAAGTATTTTATAAAAACAACATTGTTTTTATATTGAAACATTCTTTGAATACACAAGTCAATATAAACTGACACAAGAAATAAACTAATTAAATAGCTAAAAAACATCTCCTTTTTTCAATAAACAAGTTTATTGAAAAAAGAAGACGTCTTTACTGTTGATCAGCAGCATAAATCACACCGACTGCCAAGTAAGAATCAGGATCAGTTGTTACCTCGTCTGGAGTTTGCTCATGGATAACAAGAGACGTTCCTTCTGTAACCGCTAATGTATGATCACTATCTGCTTCCAAAGTCACTTCTTTCAGCAGCCATTCTGTTTTAACGGTACCGTCTTCCTTCACCTGAATTTTGCTGGTTCTTCCTGCTACTTCATTTTTTCCAGCGGGAAGCAATGGTCCGATGGCAGCAAAATCAGGGCGATCGATTTGTCCGGATTGATGAACAGCTATGCTATGTTCTCCTGCTGGCAACCCAGAAGCAGATAGCGTCACCAGTATCCCTTTTCCTTGTTCCATCAATGTAGCCGTACCGATCGTCGTCCCTTCACGATTCACCAGCATGACTTCGACTACTTCCTGTTGCCGTTCCATCAATTCGTTGCTGGTTTGTTGGGTCGCTACATTTTTCGCCACCTGTTCATCAGTGTTGCTGTTAGCTTCGTCTACAGGCTGCTTGCATCCGGCAATGATTCCTATCAAACTCATCAACAATATTATCTTACATCTTTTTTTCATTTCTCTTTCATTTCCTTTGCCTTGTTTCTTTTCTGAATGAATGTTTAAAAGTGATGCACAAATAGAGAATCTTCAGTCATTTCAAAGCTCATCATCTAGCATCATGCCTGTCTTCTTAAATCCTGCAGCATTCTTTTGTGTCTGTTGAATGTACTGGATATTTTTCAGCAAATTCAGCCGGCTTTCTTCCTTCTGCTGCTGAATCAGACAATCATCATATCCTTCCGTTTCTGCTTCGGTTAATTTGTGCAATATATCTTGAGGGTTTGAATCATAGTTGAATACTCGATCACCACAGCGCAAGTGTTCAAAAAAGAAATCTACTTTGTTATCCCAAGTGATAGCAACACTCGGCACCCCTAACGAAGCTGCGATAATGTGACTATGCAATCGAAAAGAAATGATACTACGATAACGGGAAATCAATTCTACCAATGCTTTAGGTCTTTCAGGCCTAGGCGCTACAACAGAAGCATCATGTCCTGAATGCTCGGCTATTTGAAGAGCCAAAACTTGATCTTCTAAGCTGCCATTACAAAATAACGACCATCTTATTTTTTTCGCATCTAATTGACGAATAACCTTTTGATAAAGTTGAATCAGCTGATCGTCTTTTTCTTTGTTGGTACTGATTACGCCAAGACCAATCGTTTCATTATCCTTTTTCTGGATTTGGAAAGCTTCTTTCGCCCACAGTGCAGGGTCATACGAGCTTGTAGCTTTTAAGCGAGCACGCTGCAGCAGCTTTTGGTTCACTCCTACTACATCATCTCTAACCGAAATAGCCGAAACCACTTCTTTAGCCAGCGCCCTTTGCAGTATTTTTTGAAATCCTTTACTACGTATGCTGCCCATACCGCAAGCATTAAAAAAAGTCGGCGTTTGGCGTTTGTTTAAAAAGTACAAATGTCGGCTGATAGAAAAACTAAAGTAATCCATCAACAGTTGGCCACCTGCAAACACAGCAAAGTCATAATCTTGCTGACTTTTTTCTTTGATCGTCGCTAACATCTTTCGATCTCCATGCAGAAAAGAATGATGCAAATAAGGATGTTTTTTGATCAAAGAAACAGCTTTCTTCTTCGCTTTAAATGTTAGCCACTGTCTTTTCTTTGCTACATTAAGTCTCTGCTGCTTGTATGCTTTACGTCCTGAAAGATCAGAGTAAAAGAAAGTTGCATCAGGATACTCTTGCTGAATCAAGTGCTGAACGGTTTGGCAAATGACACCATCTCCCAGATTTTCTGAAAAATGTTCACCAATCAACAATATTTTTTCATTCATTTGTCTCCCTCCCCTAAAAAAGTTCTGCTATTTTTGCTTTCTCCTCAAATAGAATCTTCTGCAGGATTAGAGCTTACTCCTAATATAACAAAAAAGTATTTTTTTAGGGAACAAGACGCTCTTTACACCTTTTAGCAAACAAAAGAAGCTGATCCAGGAATTTTCTACGGCAAGATTCTGCCGAGATGCAAGCATGTCCGTTGTATATTTTCAGCAGCACCTGCAATAGCGGTTTCCAAGGACATCGGACCAGGAGTGATCCCAAAAACAGCATCTATCCCTTCCGCATATAATTCTTCTGCATTTTCACCTACTGAGCCGGCGAGTGCGATCACCGGCTTATTGTAAGTTTTGGCCACTTGTGCCACTCCATACGGTGTTTTGCCAAATTTGGTTTGAAAATCAATCGCTCCTTCTCCCGTGATCACATAATCGGCTTGCTTTATGGCCTCTCGCAGACCAGTCTGTTCTATGACAACCTCTACACCTTTCTGCAATGTAGCAGCGGTAAAAGCCAATAAGCCGGCTGCCGTTCCACCAGCAGCACCTGATCCTGGGATATTTTTTACATCTTGTTGCAGCTGCTCTTTCAAAAGCATGGCATAATGAGCTAAATTTTGATCTAGTCGTTCGACCATATGGATATCTGCGCCTTTTTGCGGACCGAATATGGCTGAAGCACCAGTTGGACCACATAATGGATTGGTCACGTCGCTGGCAATGATGATGTTCATTTCAGCTAAGCGAGGATCGATTTGGCTAGAATCAATGATCGCTAATCGATCCAAAAAGTCTCCGCCTAAGGGTAATGGTTTACCTTTTTCATCTAAAAAACGGACACCAAGTGCAGCTGCCATTCCTGTTCCGCCATCATTCGTCGCACTGCCGCCAAGTCCAATGATCAATGTTTGTACTCCGCGATCCAAGCAAGCTTTGATCAACTGCCCTGTTCCATAAGTCGTGGTCATGAGCGGATTCCTTTCCGACGCGCGAATCAAATCGATGCCGCTAGCAGAAGCCATTTCAATGACACCCGTCACACCATCTTTCAATAGACCGATTTCTCCGACGACTTCTTGCTGCAGCGGCCCTTTGACGGTTACTTCTTGTATAAAACCACCTACAGCATCAACTAACGACTGTACGGTGCCTTCTCCGCCATCTGCCATGGGGATCTTCAAAAATAGATCATCAGGACGGGCAGCTTTGAAGCCGACTTCCATCGCTTCACAGACTTCTTTAGCCGTCAAACTCCCTTTAAATGAATCTGGTGCAAGAACGAATGTTTTCATGACTCCAATCTCCTTTTTTCTCTTAGTATATCAAATGATGATCCCTATCTGTCTTTCAAATCTACTTTATTAAAACTACCCGGATGCTTACCAGTTATGATACACTTTGGTTACGAACAATGAATGAAAGGAACCTAACATGGATACGTCTTATTTAAAGCAATTTTATAAGAAAACACGCAATGAAAAAATACAAGCCTTGCAACAAGCAGGCGTGATTTCAGCAGCAGATGCTCAAATGTTAAAAGAGGGACTCTCTTTGCCTGATGAAGCGGCAGAAAACATGATCGAAAATCAATTAGCCAAATATGAACTGCCTTATGGGGTCGCACCTGGATTTCTCATTGACGGCAAAGAATATGTGGTTCCTATGGCAATGGAAGAGCCTTCTGTCATCGCAGCTGCCAGTGCAGCCGCCAAGGTCATTGGGGCAGCAGGCGGTTTTCACACCACTATCAGCAAACGGCGAATGATTGGCCAAATAGCATTAAAAGATCTGCCAGATTTAGCAGCTGCAGAGAAAATGGTGCTGGCTAATAAAGCAGCTATCCTGCAACTTGCCAACAGAGCACATCCTTCGATCGTCAAACGAGGCGGCGGCGCCAAAGCATTAGAAGTTCGACTGTTGCCTGCTGATGCAACGATTGATTCTCCTGATTTTTTAGTTGTGCAACTACAGATCGAAACGTTAGAAGCAATGGGTGCCAACATTGTGAACACCATGATGGAAGGCATTCGAGACGAATTGGAAGAACTGACGGGTGGCACTGTCTTGATGGGGATCTTATCCAATTACGCAATAGAATGCTTGGCAACAGCTACTTGCCGCATCCCGGCCCATTTGCTGAAAAGAGGACAGTTCTCTGGAGCAGACGTTCGGGATCGGTTGATCGAGGCTTTCCAGTTTGCCTATGTCGATCCTTATCGAGCCGTTACACATAACAAAGGCATTATGAACGGTATTGACGCCGTAGTTCTGGCTTCTGGAAATGATTGGCGCGCCATTGAAGCCGGCGCTCATGCATATGCAGCCAAAGATGGCCAATATCGCAGCTTGGCAACTTGGTCAAAAGCAGATAACGGAGATTTGCTGGGAGAACTAACTTTGCCTTTGCCAGTCGGAACAGTTGGCGGCTCAATCGGGATCCACCCAGCAGCTCAATTTACCAAACGCCTATTAAACTACGTATCCGCTCAAGAATTGGAAGCTGTTATCGTTTCTGTGGGGCTCGCACAAAATTTTTCAGCACTCAAAGCATTGGTCACAGAAGGCATTCAAAAAGGTCACATGGGATTGCACGCTCGCTCATTGGCCATCAATGTTGGCGCCCAAGGAAAAGAAATCGACCAAGTCACACAGCAATTGAAAAAAGCTAAAAACATGAACACCGCAACGGCCGAACAACTACTAGCCGCTATCCGCCAATCAGCTCAACATTAACATGCGCATCAGCTTGCCTTTACATAAGCCAAGTTGGTGCTCTTTTTGGCTTCAACTTGTTCACAGACACCTCTCCTGTTGACGAGTTGGCTCTCTTTCTGGCTTCAACTTGTTCACAGACACGCTTCCTGTTGACGAGTTCACTCTCTTTGCGCCTTCAACTTGTTCACAGACTTGCCTCCTGTAGACGAGTTGGCTCTCTTTGCGCCTTCAACTTGTTCACAGACACACACCCTGTTGACGAGTTGGACACAGCACCCATCCTGAATAGGCTATGAAGGTTTTACCAAAATATTACAAAGCGAGCACAGCGAGATTTGTGACCTCTTTGAATCTTTTGGAGTCTTTTCCCGCCATTGTAATTTTTTCAGACTTTTACACTCTCACTTCATTTCAAATGCGCTACTATTTTAAAAGCAGTACTGGCTTTTTTTACCTGCCGTTACATTTTCAAAAAAATCTCACCTATCAAAAAAGCAGAAAACTCCTCTAAAGTTCTCTGCTTCCATGCTTTAATTAACAATACCTTTTCTGCTCGATCATCATTATTTGTTAAAGTCTATCATTTTATAAAACTCAACTATTGAGCAACTGATTTCTTAAATTCTTGTTTGATTTCTTGCAGAAGGTCAGGCTCATCGATAGCTTTTAGAATAAACAAGCCAATCACTTCAGCACCATTAAGGATCACTTGGTTGATGGCATCAGATTTCATAATGTCAGCTACCTCTTTTGTATGCAACGCAAAGTAGTGATCAGAAATGGCCATCATTGGGTGAAAGGCTGGGCAGACATAGCTGACATTTCCGATATCAGAGCTGCCAGTTGCTTGTCCAAGCGGTTCTTCCGTGTGTGGCAAATCGATCGAATCCATGATTTCTGTGATTGCTTTCGTTCCTGTTTGATTGATATTCATGTCGTCGAAATCTTCACCGGTTTTTTCAGTCTTGTATTCTGTCCCAGTCGCGATCGCCGCACCTTTGATGCAATTCATCACCTTATCAAAGGTTTGATGCAGCTCAGCTTTTTTATTATTCCGCATATTGATGATCATTTCTGCTTTTTCTGGAATGACATTCGAAGCTGTGCCGCCTTCTGTAATGATATAAGAAACGCGTGTATCGGGTTTCAACTGCTGCCGCAGCATATCAATGGCTTGGCAAGTCAAATGAGCTGCATTCAAAGCATTACGTCCATCCCAAGGTGCTGCAGCTGCATGGGCAGGCTTCCCTTCAAATTGAACTTTGATTTCGCTTAAAGCAAGAAAATGACAAGAAGGCCAAGTTTCATTAGAATTCATATGGATCATCATCACAAAGTCATAATCATCAAATACCCCGGCATCAGCTAAAGTGATCTTATCGCCTTTTGTTTCTTCATTAGGCGTTCCGATCAAATCAACCGTTGCTTCAAATTGGTCTTTCATTTCCCAAAGTGTTAAAGCTGTCAATAAACTTAAGCTGCCGCTCGCACTATGACCGCAAGCATGACCGATTCCTGGCAAAGCATCATACTCCATCAAGATACCGAATTTGGGTTGGCCTTTGCTGCTTTCAGTGATATGGGCGATGAAACTCGTATCAATCCCTGCTAATTTGTCTTCTACTTCGATCCCTTTATCTCTCAGTATCTCCGTTATTTTTTTAACGGAATTGTATTCTTGTCCAGAAATTTCTGGATGATGCGCCAAGTAATGGTTCAAATGATAAGCTGTTTCAGCATTTTTTTGGATATCAGTCAGGTAAGTTTCTCTTAACGTGCTCATTAAAAATCCTTCCTTTCTTTTTTAGACAAATAGTGTAGCCAAAGATAAAACGGCGACGACGACAATAAACATGCTCACCAATAACTTAGCTGTAAATTTCAACCAGACGGCATAGTCGATATGAGCAATGCCTAAGACCCCAAGCATGATCGCTGAAGTTGGACTAACTAAGTTCATCGTACCAGAACCAGCTTGGAAAGCCGTAATGATAATATCTTTAGGCACATGAACGAATTCCGCCATGCTGCTCATAACGCCCATGGTAGCTGAAGCCAGTCCTGAGGTCGAATAGATCAAGAAAGTCATTGGAATATAGAAAATATAGGTCAAGATCGAGAATAAAACGGGCGGTAATTGGCTTAGATACTGTTCTCCTAAGTGCAAAATCGTTGCTGTGATATTCCCGTCATTCATGATCACTTGGATCCCTCTTGCAACTGCTACGATCAAAGCAACTTGGATCATATCCTTTGCACCAGCGACAAAATGACGAACGATCGTATTTTCATCCATTTTGTAGGTATAACCGATCACGACCGACATCGCCATAAATAAAATCGTGATTTCTGTAAAGTACCACTCTCCTAATGGCGGCAAATCTGAGCCGATGATTTTTCCAATCACAGGAATCCCCAGTATAGCTTTGTTCAAAGAAGAGAAAAGCGTCAAGTTAGCATTGATACTTTCCCATGGAATCAAGCCAAGATCATAATGATAAAGGTCCCAATAAAAAGGCTGATAACTTTTTTCTGGTTTTTATTCATGGACTCTGTCTCGACCATTTGGAAATCTTTCAAGTCTTGCTCTCGATGATCATACACTAAAGACTTAGACGTATCCTTTTCGATCTTGCTCGCGTAAGAATAGACATACATGATCCCAACAGCCGTCAAAATGACCCACAAGACGATTCGCCAGAAAATCCCTTGACCTGGTGAAATACCTGCTGCTTGCGAAGCCACACCTGTCGCAAATGGATTTACCGTCGAAGCCAGCACCCCTACTGTCGTCCCAATCAAAATAATCCCAACGGCTACCAGACTATCTAATCCGATACTATACATAATGGGTAATAAAAGTGGGTAAAAAGCCAATGTTTCTTCAGACATCCCAAAAGTGGTTCCGCCTAGTGAAAATAAAATCATCAAAATAATGATGAGACTTTTCTCTTTTCCTTTATGTTTCTCTACGATCGAACCGATCCCGGCATCAAGCGAGCGCGTCGCATTGACCACACCTAAGAACCCGCCGATCACCAATATGAATAAAGAAACAGGCATGGCAGCTGATGTCTCTTCATCCCCTAGCATCCCAATGACTGGCGCTTTGAGAACGTCCCAGATCCCTTGTTGATTTTGTTCGATCGTATGATAAGTACCAGGAATCAATTGATTGGCATCATCCACTTGATAAGCACCAGCAGGAACGATCCAAGTCAGCAAAGCCATCACAAAAATAATACTAAATAAAATCGTATAAGAAGAAGGCACTTTTTTCTTTTTTACCATTGTTTCACTCCCCTTTCTGTTATAATAGTAAATCAGAAAACACTTTCAAAACTTTCCATTTTCGAAAAATGATTTTCCTAAACTCGAACATATATCTTGGAGGCGCCATATGTTTAATTTGAAACTACTGCAAACATTTAAAACATCGATCGACTGCGGTTCTTTTACATCCGCTGCCAAGCTGCTGAACTATAGTCCGTCAACGGTGAGCAAACACATCAGCGAGCTGGAACGAGAAGTTGGTGCGCCGCTGATCAACGAAGGCATATTGTCTAAAGGTCTGACACCGATCGGCGAGTTGACTTATAACTATGCCATAGAAGCCCTCGTTCATTTTGACGAATTCAACTTGAAGGTTCATTCAGCTCTTGAAGCCACTACAAAAATCCGAATCGGCGGGATGGAACGATATTTATCTGAAATGGTAGTCTCAAAAGTGATTCATTACCAACAGCAGCATCCGCATTACCAATTCGACCTCTTGCACAGAACAGGCGATGAAACGATTGATCAGCTGAAAGATTATTCATTAGATATTGGAATCGTCGCCGATCGTTTTGTCCCGCCTTCCTTTGAAAGTTTGCTCGTCAAGCGAGAAAGCCTTGTTTTGATTGCATCAGAAGAGACTGTCAAGAAAGTAAAACAGCATGACGAAACATTGGAAAATCTTCCTATTTTGATCGACAAAAAAGCGAGCCTCATCTTCAATTACGTCTTAAGAGACAACAATAGCTATCAAAACGTGATCCATGTCGAAGGTGATGATATGCTGAACAAGGGTACAAAGGAAAATCTTTGTTTGGGGATTACAAGTGAAGGTTATTTTGCACCCGGAGAATTTCAAGTACTGAAAGTTTATAATGAAAAAGCACCTGTTCGTCTGATTTACCCTTCTAAGATCCACCAAGATAAATTAAAAGAACAATTTTTGCAATCTCTCATCCGCCACATAGAACAGCTGGACTTGATCTGATCCATGTTCGTTTAATGTATTAAATCATGTCTATTATGTTTAGCGGCATCAGTTGAATACTATTGTGCTGCAACTCGTTCACAGGCCTAGCTTCTGTGATCAAGTTCAGAATGGAAAACCTGCAACTCGTTCACAGACCTAGCTTCTGTGATCAAGTTTAGTGCGTATAATCTGCAACTTGTTCACAGGCCTAGCTTCTGTGATCAAGTTCAGTGCGTATAATCTTCAACTCGTTCACAGACCTGGCTTCTATGATCAAGTTCAGTGCATAAAATCTTCAACTCGTTCACAGACCTGGCTTCTGTGATCAAGTTCAGTGCGTATAATTTTCAACTCGTTCACAGGATCGGCTACTCTGCCATTTTGCAGCGAATCGGTCCCAACCTCATAGGAGAAAGCTAAAAGACTTTTAATGATGCAAAGTCTCGCTTCGCTCGCTTTGTATCTTTTCATTAAAATTCATGATATCAATCAAGCTCAAGCCTCAGGATACTACTGGCTCCTTAAATCCGCTTGGTTCCCTTCACGCATAGGACAGAAAAAACAGAAACAACTGCAGGATCTGTTTCAGTAGCATTCATTTATAGTTTGTTGTGTTCATTGCAGTGCTAAATAAGCTGAATCTTTTTTCCTACAAAAAAACCTCAAGATTCGTCGTTCTTTCAAACGATTCATCTTGAGGTTTTCGTTTTTTAATCCACGTAACTTGTTTTACCGTTATTCAACCAAGAGTAGTTCAGTCCCATCACTAACCCACCGCCGACATAGTTTCCTAATGTTGCCAATACAATATTGGTCACGACAGCACCAACTGTCATGCCAGGGACATGTCCACCGCTAGCAAAGAAAGCTAATGAGAAAGAAGAAAAGTTTGCGATGACGTGTTCAAAACCAAGAAAAGCAAAAATAAAGATCAAAAATACAATGGCTAATACTTTCCCAGCGTCATCTTTCATCCGCATCGTTACATAAAAAGCAATGTTTACGATCATATTTGCAAAGATCCCTTCTACAAAAATCTGTAAGGGAGCTTTGGCCAATTTGCCTGCAACAGCGGTTACTAAAAAGTGATCCGTTGATACTTGATGGAAAACGCCAGTATAAGAAAGTACCCAACTAATCACGACGGCACCCACTGCATTGAAAAGAATACAAGTACCCAAAATAGCCAACGCTTTTTTCCAAGGCAAGATTTTGCGATGAACAGCAGTCGTCATATACATCATGTTAGACGTACCCAGCTCAGCATTCAAATAAATGATCATCACCAAGGACCAAGTAAACATAAAGGAATAACCGATTTTTCCCCAACCAGGAGCTAATTGTTCCGTGAAATCTGCCAAACCAACGGCGATTCCTGTCCCAAGCGTCAAGTAGAAACAAGCCAACATAGCACGCATCATATAGCGCCCGATACTGCTATCAAACAACTCAGCTTTCTTCATGATACTTTTTTCAATGTCGCCCATCATTCCAGTAGAAAAACCTTCCACCATATTTTTGCCATTGCCAACAATCGTCTCGCTCGCTTTTCGTTGCACTTATTTCATCTCCAATTTCTTTTTTACAAATGATTATTTTCACAAATGTATCATACACTATCTTTGTAAAAAAAGAAATGCTTTGCTTTCAGAAACTTTCTGAAAAAATAAAATTGTCACAAAACAGCCTAAAAGCTGGCTTTTTACTCCAATTTATAAAACGAAGAAAATGAGCGTTACTGTTGCCTGAAACAATCGTCATGCATGACCAAAATAAAGTGAACTCCAATAACCTTTTCAACTACGATAATGTGGAATGCAGTAACCACTTGCTTCATGATCTACGAAAATGTACAGAAAATATCAATCATATATGGTCGAAGCAGTTGGATAAGCTCATCATCCGCACGAACGTGAAGCGGCAGTATTTTATAGAGCAGGAAAGTGAGTCATTTTCTCCTGTAGAAGAGTTCAGCTTCTTTACAAATCTAGATGAAGCGATCATGTTAGGTGTGAGAAAACTAAAAGGATGGCCATCACTATGACCATCCGACTGAGAATAGTAATCACTGAAGAAGACTAAATCTTAAAAGAAAAGTTATGCATAAACATTTGGACAATCGGATAGAAGCTTTCTTCTTCTAATCTATCTACAAATTGAATATTCCGTTTTGCCTTTTCAGTATAATCCAACGAAAACACTTGATTGGTATTCACTTTGCTAACAACGGTACCATTAGCATGCAGCTTGCTTGAAGAAATTGGAACAAAAAAAGGTCTATCTTTTTCTGTTGTGGTAATCGGACAAACGATAACAAGATTCGTAGCGCGGTTATAATTATCGCTGCTCATTACAAGTGCAGGTCGTCTTTTATTGATCTCATATTCTTTAGACGGTGCAAAATCAATAATGATAATGTCCCTTTGCTTCGGTTTATAAGTCATCTATTTCTCCTTCAGCTGGAAGATAATCTACATTCTCTTCAGGAGTATAAAACTCTCCATCTTGAGCGTTTTCAAATGGATCCTCTATTTTAGGAATCATCGTAATGGCTCCGTTGTCTTTTTTGATAAAAAAGAATTCTTCCCCTTCTTTAACTCCTAAAGAACTTGGAATCGTGATCATAACAGAATTGCCTTGTATTCTAGCTTTAATCGTAGTCATCAGAATCCCTCCTTAATTAATTATAACATGCAATTACGACCCCTTACAAAAGAATGCTTTTTTATTCGTGTCTAAGTTGCTCTAGGCAAAACAGTATAATCTAAAAGCTTTTAGAAAAAGTCATCTTTTGTACCAATATTGCTTTTTTTAAATCTTTATGAGAGAACGCTTATGATGCCTCGTGCGATCCTCTTTACAGATCTTGCATTCAGCTTATTTTCGTTTACCCTATAAGAAAGATACTGTTTATATTAAAAGCTTCAGTTTCTTTTTTATAGAAGAAGCTGAAGCTTTGTATGGGGCACATTATCAATATTTAATTCATTATCTATAACATGTTGATTTTTTCATTTTTGTTCTATGAGGTGTTCTTTGTTGATATACAAGCGTTTGTTATCTTGCATGCCAGCGACGCAAATGGCTGCTGGGTCGCTTTCGATGTCCAGTTCAATAGTGGAGCCGTCTTTCGGCAGCGTTTCTTCAAAAATCTTTTCGTATTCGGCTACGGTTAGTTCTCTTCTCGTTGCAAAGAGGTTTTCGTGGTCCGTTTTTTTCAGCATACGCTGGAATCCCGGCTGTAAAGTGCCAGTGAAGAATTCTCCCACAGCTCCTGATCCATAGCTGAAGAGGCCGATTTTTGCTCCGGCTTGTAAGTCTTCTTTTTGCTCTAGAAGTGAGAGTAAACTCAAATAAAGAGAGCCCGTATAGATGTTGCCGATATTGCGGTTATAGGCTGTGCTTATTTGATAGTTAGCTTTCAAACGTTCTTGAGTGCTTTCATCGGCGTTAGGCAGTTCGGTTCGCAAAGCTTTCCAGCCCATTTTCGTATAAGGCAAATGGAAACAGATAGCTTCAAAGTCTGCCAAATCATTTCCTGTTTTTTCTTTGTACTGTTTCCAAACCTCATTAAAGAAATGGACATACTGTTCATTAGAAAATTTGCCATCCACAAAAGCTTGCTCAGAATAGATGGGACGCCAGAAATCCATGATGTCATTCGACAGAAAAGCATTGTCATTATCTAAAGCTAAGATCCGCGGTGCGGCACTGATGACCATCACTACTGCTCCGGCTCCTTGAGTCGATTCCCCCGATGTTTTTAATCCATAGCGCGCAATGTCTGAACCTAAGACGAGCACTTTGCTTTCAGGATGCAAAGCAATATGCCCTTTTGCCAATTGGATTCCGGCTGTTGCCCCGTAGCAGGCTTGTTTCAATTCCACTGCGCGTGCTTCTGCTTTCAATCCCAACAAATGATGCACATAGACGGCAGCTGATTTTGAATTGTCGATTCCTGATTCTGTTCCAAATAAAACCATATCAATTTGTGCTCGGTCTTCTTCATCCAATATTTCTAAGGCTGCATTTGCTGCTAACGTGACAGGATCTTGTGTGATCGGCGCAACTGCCATTTGGCTTTGACCGATTCCAATCGTGAACTTTTCAGGTTCTACCCCGCGTGCAACGGCTAAGTTAGTCATATCCACATACATATGAGGTGCAAAAAAGCCGATTTTATCAATTCCGATCTCCATATTTTCCCACCTTTTAGTGATGATTTTTTATTTTGTACGTCTCATGATTCCTTTCAAATCATAGTACAAGAATGCGCTAAAAACAATTACTTGCTTGAAATCTAAAGAGAAGTTTAAGGTTTTGACTTTTAATTGGCATAAAAAAGTTGTTCTTCTCTTTACAAAAGATACCTATAGGGGTATATTGGAATTGTTAAAGTCTTCCCATCCATAAAATTAACAAAATTGAAATAGAAAGCAGGAACGAAAATGAGTACACCCTTAACTGATACAACTTTTTCTCAAGGCATCCAATCAGGACTGACACTTGTGGACTTCTGGGCGCCATGGTGCGGGCCTTGTCGCATGCTGTCACCCGTTCTCGAAGAACTAGCAGCTGAATTCAAAGGTAAAATCGAAATCGCAAAACTAAATGTGGATGAAAATCCAGCAGTAGCAAGCCAATTTGGCATTATGAGTATTCCTACGATGATTTTCTTTAAAGACGGACAGCCGATCGAAAAAATCAGCGGTTATCACCCTAAAGAAGTTTTACAAAACTATTTAACGAGCAAACTAACCAATCAGGAGGACTAACTTTATGTTTTTTAATCGCATTCCGTCAATCAAAACGGCTGATTTAGAAAACCAATTGAGTGAGCGTCCTCAAATCCTTGACGTTCGCGAACCGCATGAATTTAAAGCCGGCCATATTCCCAGTGCAAAAAATGTACCGCTTAGAAAAATCAGTACCTATACCCCTAAAGGTAAAGTATATGTCATTTGCCAATCCGGCATGCGCAGTAAAAAAGCAGCTAAGTTGCTGAAAAGCCAAGGCTATGAAGTCGTGAATGTCCGTGGCGGTATGTCTGCTTGGACAGGAAACGTTAGAGGAGGAAAAGCATAATGAAAATCGTTATCGTTGGTGGTGTCGCAGGCGGTATGTCTGCAGCTACTCGTTTGCGTCGTTTGAATGAAGAGGCTGAAATCATTGTTTTAGAAAAAGGTCCTTATGTTTCTTTTGCCAATTGCGGCTTGCCTTATTATGTCTCAGGTGAGATCGAGGAGCGCAGCAATTTGCTGGTTCAAACACCTGAAAAATTAGAAGCACGCTTCAGATTGGATGTTCGTCCAAACAATGAAGTCGTGGCGATTGATCCAGAACAAAAAGTCGTAACGGTTCAAACTAAAGACGACAGCTACACATTAACGTATGATAAGCTGATCCTTTCGCCTGGCGCTAAACCCTTTATCCCACCTGCAAAAGGCTTAACTGAAGCAGAAAACGTCTTTACATTACGCTCGGTTCCAGATGTAGATGCCATTACGGCCTACCTTGAAGAGCATCAGCCGAAAAAAGCTGTGGTGATCGGCGCCGGCTTTATTGGCTTGGAAATGGCTGAAAGCTTGGTTCATAAGGGTTTAGACGTCACAATCGTGGAAAAAGCGCCGCATATTTTACCCCCATTTGACGAGGAAATGGCTGCTTTTATTGCCAATGCGTTAAAAGAAAACGGCGTAACGCTTTATACAGGAGTGGCAGCGGAAGCTTTTGAAAACAAAGGCAAAACTTTAGTATTAGAAAATGGCGAACAACTGGAAAGCGATTTGACGCTTCTTTCAGTCGGTGTACAGCCAGCTTCTGAATTGGCTGAAAAAGCTGGCATCAAAACAGGTTTACGCGGCGGTATTTTAGTGAACGAACATTATGAAACCAGCCAAAAAGATATCTATGCAGTGGGTGATGCGATCGTGGTCAAACAGCAGATCACCGGCGAAGACGCCCTCATTTCTCTCGCCTCCCCTGCCAATCGCCAAGGCAGAGAAGTAGCAGATGTCATCAGCGGTTTAAAACGTACCAATAAAGGCAGCATTGGCACCGCGATCGTGCGCGTCTTTCATTTGGCCGCAGCTTCCACAGGTTTGAACGAGCGCCAACTCAAACAAGCCGAAAAAGAATACGACAGTATCCATATCCAAGGCAAAAGTCATGCCGGGTACTTTCCAAACGCTAAGACTGTTCTACTGAAATTACTATTCCATCCAAAAACGGGCGAAATCTACGGCGCACAAGCTATCGGTGAAGACGGGATCGATAAACGAATCGATATTTTAGCTACTGCCATTAAAGCTGGCATGACCGTCTTTGACTTGCCAGAGCTAGAATTCACTTATGCACCGCCATTTGGCTCTGCCAAAGATCCCGTTAATATGGCCGGTTACGCTGCCATGAACGTCGTGGAAGGACTTTCCGATAACGTGCAATGGTACGAGCTAGAATCTCTACAAGAAGCTGGCGCGCTGCTCGTTGATGTACGATCAGCAGCTGAAAACCAACAAACTGGCAGCATAGCAGATTCGATCAATATCCCATTAGATGAGTTAAGAGGTCGTTTGGAGGAATTACCGAAAGACCGCTCGCTCATCGTCAGCTGTCATAGCGGCTTACGCAGCTACATCGCTGAACGGATCTTAAAACAAAATGGATTTAACGTAAAAAATTTAGATGGTGCATTTAGTTTATATGCAACCGTCAAACCAGAAAAGGTGGTAAAATAATGTATCAATCTATGTCTATTCCCGAGTTTGAACAAAAAATGAAAAAAGAAAACGTCGATCTCATTGATGTGAGAGAAGCTGATGAATTTGCAGCCGGTCATATTCCAGGAGCAACACATGTACCGCTTAGCGGATTTCCTGAAGCCGCAGAAGCATTAGATAAAAACAAGCACTACCACGTCATTTGCCACTCAGGCGGACGTTCTACGATGGCTTGTGAACAGCTATCGCAAGCAGGCTATGATGTGACCAACATCATGGGCGGCATGTCGGCTTGGAGAGGAGAAACCGAATAATGGAATACAACGCCAAAATCACGAATCGCTTGAAACGTACAGAAGGACAAGTTCGTGGCGTGTTAAAAATGATCGAGGATGAAAAAGACTGCAAAGATGTGGTTACGCAACTGTCTGCTATCCGCTCAAGCGTAGACCGAGCAATCGGCTTGATCGTAGCTGAAAACTTAGTCGAATGCGTTTCGCAAGAGATGGAAGATGGCCTTACACAAGAGGAAGCGATCCAAGAAGCGATCAACTTATTAGTAAAAAGCAGATAAAAAGAAGAGGCATCGGCTGAAATACGCTATCGCCTCTTCTTTTCGCTTATCACTACATCTATTATGAGTCTATTATCTGTCACAAATGATGGTTTATTGCAAACTCAAACTTGTCGGAGCTCTCGAGTTGGAATGATAACCGTTTTGCTGTCCTACTCAAATAAAGTTTGTCTACTCAGTTGGAACGATAATCGATTTGATGTCCTACTCAAACTTATTTTGCTCGTTCAGTTGGAACGGTAACCCTTTTGCTGTCCTACTCAATCTACGCTGGCTTCTTTTAACTTGCATTTGGAAAAAGCCGCTTAAAAAGAAAAATCCTGATGGAAAGTCATCTTCGCTTTCCTATCAGGATTTCTACATATTCTGAACTTTATTGAGCACTATAACCACCGTCGACTGCTAATTCAGCTCCGGTAATATATTTCGATTCGTCTGATGCCAAATACACACATGCATACGCAATGTCATCTGCATCTCCCACATATTTCAAAGGAATGCCCTGTAGCATCTTGTCCAAAATATCTGGCACAGATAAAGAAGGAGCCGACATCGGCGTTTTGATCGTACCGGGATGAATAGAGTTACAGCGGATATGATCTGGTCCGTAATTAACGGCAATATTTTTAGTCAACAAACGTACGCCACCTTTTGAAGCTGTATAAGAGAACGGACCGCCTGATCCAACTAATCCGGCGATCGAAGAAATATTGACAATAGATCCGCCATCATGCTCTTTCATAATAGGAATCACACGGTTGACACCTAAGTAAACACTTTTCAAATTGATATCGATCACTTTTTGCCATTCTTCTTCGTCTGTCAGCTCGGCTGATTTGGTATAGTCGCCAGTAATCCCAGCATTGTTGATCAAAACATCAACGGTACCAAAAGCATCTAAAGCCGCTTCTTTCACTTTATCCCAATCTTCTCCAGAAGCTACATTGTGTTTAACACCAATTGCTTTTCCGTCATTTGTCTCGATTTCCGATACCACTTCATTCAATTTGTCTTCTTGAATATCAGTTGCCACAACTTTGGCGCCTTCTTTTGCAAACATTTTGGCTATGGCTGCGCCCATACCACTGGCTGCTCCAGTAATGATTGTTACTTTGTTCTCTAAACGTCCCATCTAAAGACTCCTTCATAAAATAGTTTGATCAACTATATCGTAACAATCATTGAATCCATTTACAATATGCGCGCCTTATTACCTTTCTGCTTTAAAATTTTTTAAAAGTTTTTCTCTATGGCTATTTTATCCGTTACACTATAAGTACGAATATGTAGAAAGGATGAAATGAATGTTCCCTATTTTTTATTCCGGCCTTGTTCAATTAACAAAAGATCCTTTTAAAAATCTTGAGGCCTTCATTTTACATGGTGCAAGACATGTAGAAATTTTTATGGATGGTCCATGGTGGGGCAAAAACACAGCTTCTCTGGAACTGTTGGCTAAAAAGTTTAAAACCTATCCATTGACCTACTCTCTTCATGGACCTATGTTTGATTTGAATCTCGCTAGCTTTCATGCTGAGATCAGACAAGCCAGCTTTGAAAAAATGAAAGAAGCAATTGATTTTGCAACACTTTTAGATGCAAAGCACTTAATCGTATCTCCTGGTCACTTGGCCGTTTCGACTTTTGACCGAACAAAAGCTGCTAAGCTATTCTTGCAGCAATTAGACCTATTACAAGCTTATGCTCAGCAAAAAAAGGTACTTTTATTAGTCGAAAACAGTGGGCATAATGGAAAAGAACTATTTAACGAAGAGGAATTTATTCAATTAAAAGACTGGTTGCAACAGCGATTTGACCAAACAATCGGTCTTGTATTGGACACTGGACATGCTCATCTAAACAATTGGGACATCCCAAAGGTTATAGGCGCTGTTCAACCGTTGCTCTTTGCTATTCATCTAAATGATAATAAAGGTTCAATCGATAATCATCTCGCTATTGGTGAGGGTACGATTGAATGGGTCCCTGTACTCAAAGCCTTACACAAACTTCCTCACCTTCCAAACTTGGTTTTAGAATACAATACTGTTATGTCATATGAAAAACTGGAAGAAGGGAAAGCGATGCTAATGGAGGAGTTTTAACTATCCTCATTTTAATAAATGAAATGAAGGATTTTTACTTAAAAGTAGAAATAAAAATCATTTGATTTATGATAA
This sequence comes from Pisciglobus halotolerans, assembly GCF_900113675.1. Classification (GTDB taxonomy): domain Bacteria; phylum Bacillota; class Bacilli; order Lactobacillales; family Carnobacteriaceae; genus Pisciglobus; species Pisciglobus halotolerans. The sequence continues at coordinate 7,741 of NZ_FOQE01000026.1, read as the reverse complement.
AATGGAAATTAAAAGTAATACTTCACATCAAATCTACTATTAAATTTTCTTTTTTCTATATAAAAAATCTATTGCTCAGAGGTGAATAGCATGCTGAAAAATGAACGTTTTGAAAAAATTCTAGAAATGCTAGAGACTGAAGGAATCGTAACAGTAAAAGACATTATGAATAAATTAGGTGTTTCTGATATGACAATCAGAAGAGATTTATCAGAATTAGACAAGTTAAAAAAAATAAAAAGAATCCATGGTGGCGCTCAAAGTCTATCTCATTATAAAACAGAAGAACTTTCTCATCTTCAAAAAAAAGATATCAATATAAGTGAAAAAAAAAAAGCTGCCCAGATCGCTGCACAATTCATTCAAAAAAATGACACTATTTTTTTAGGACCAGGTACAACCATCGAATTATTAGCTTCTTACATTAATTCTCCTGATATTCGCATCGTAACGAATAGTTTGCCAGTTTTTAATATTTTTCAGAACAAAGAGGAAGAATATGAAATTTATTTAACAGGCGGAAGTTATCGAAAAAGAACAGGTGCATTTATTGGCAGTATCACAAACGATACGTTAAAAAAAATGAAAATTGGTAAAACTTTTATTAGTGTTAATGGCATAGACAATAATAGCGTTATGACTGCCAACATTGATGAAGGTATGACTCAACAGATTGTACTTAATAATTCACAAGAAAGGTATATTGTATTGGATCATAATAAATTCAATAAAGAAGACTTTTATGAATTTTACTCTTTAACTGATATTACTGGTATTGTCACAGATTCTAGCATTGATAAAGAAGTAGAAAAGAAATATAGTGAGTATACAATGGTACATTCTAATTAAACAATTTAAAAACAAAAAGAGATACACTCTAATCTTTTGATCAAAGAATCAGAGTGTATCTCTTTTAATATGTCTTGATAAAATATTTTTATTATATAGATGAAGTAACGCCTTCAGCAGAAGTTTCTACATCCTCTTTTTCTGCCGCATACACAGCATTACGCTTTTTCATTTCTTTTGCATACCATACGAAAGCTAAAAGATATAGAACAAGAGCTAATCCTGCATATAGTACAAATTCAATCTGTCCTTGTGAGGCATTACCAACTAGGTAGGCTAAAAATTTTTCTACAGGACCTTCCATAGTCGTATGAGAAATCATTGTTCCAGAATCCATTCCTGCTGGAAATGCTCCTACTTTTTTAGCCGTTTCTGTAATAAAAGGAGCCATTAGAGAACCTGACCATAGGAAAATCGGTAATTCAATTGTTCCGATAACAATCATTCTTAATACTTTACCACGCGTAATTACTAGCAATGCCGGCGTAACCCCCATTGCAATAATGCCACCTAAAGGTAACAAGCCATTTCCTGGCAAAATCAATGCAAGGATTAACATAATTGGTGCCAGAACGTTTGCAGCTGCCCAAATTTCAGCACGACCTGCTAAGAACGGCCAGTCTAATCCAATATTTAATTGACGACCACCCATCTTTTTATTTGCAAAGTTTGTTATTCCTTGAGAAAGAGGTTCTACAGAAGCAATAAACCATGAACCAATCAAAGAGAAAAGTTCCAAACACACTGCAGCTGTAAATGCCAAAGTGAAAATTTGAGTCGGAGATTGTTGTGATAGAAGACCTACAAAAATACCTAAATAAACCCCAATTGCAAACTTACTTCCCCAGAAACCAACTTTGCTGTTTAACTTAGCAGCATCAAAGTCATATTTATCTAACCAAGGGAAGAACTTATCAAAGATTTTATCAAAAACCATGATAATTGGATTCATCATATAGTTCATATGAGTTGTAGTCATTGGATTTTCGTCAGGAGCATTCAACAGATCATTAAAAGTTGGTTTCATTAAATCAGAGTTTATAATCTTCAAAATACCAATGAAAACAACCAATAATGTTGCAATTAATAAATTTGCACCTGCATAAATAGCAAACAACCCAACAATTGATAAATGCCAAATATCAAATATATCAACGTCTAAAGTATTTGTTTTATTCAAAAGAAGCATAATAATATTAACAATTACCATAATAAGTAAGAAGAATAAAGTGTACGGAGAACCCCATGTAATAGTAGCTAGAGGTGCCCAGCCAACGTCTGTAATATTTAATGAAATACCAGTCGATTCAACAAATTGGGATAAAGCTCCTGAAAAGGCAGTTGTTAGGATATTAATAATTGCACTAATACCTGTTAATGCAATCCCTAATTTTAAACCACCTTCTAATGCATCAGAAAACTTAACTCTAAAAAATAGAGCAATAACAGTTAAAATTATCGTCATTAAAGGCGCAGCGCCTAACTTAATTAGCGGATCAAATATTGTATTCGCTATGTCTATAATAGTACTCATTTGGCATCTCCTTTTTATTTATTCAAGGACTTAATCGTTTCTTCCATCTTTTTATATACTGGTTCAGCCATAGCAGGAATACGATATAAAATTGGCCCACAATCCACTACTGGAATATCAATATCAAATCCTAAACTAGTGGAAGAAATCGGAGCAAATATATCATAGTGATCTATCATATTTTTATTGATATCCTTCACCATAACTGCATCACATTTTACTTGATAACCCCGTTTGGATAATTCCGTTTCTAAAGCGTTTTTAATTTGATGACTTGAGTTAACTCCTGCTCCACATGCTGCTAAAATATTAACCATAAAAAATTCCTCCATTTTTGTTTTAATTTTTAAAATTTTGTAGCTAAAAATTTATATATTTCTTTTTCTTCATTTAATTCAAAAAAGCTTTTTAATTCTTCTAAATCTGTTTGGTTTAAGAAATCCATAATATCCGCTAACATGTTTGCCTGTTCATTTGGTGAATCGTTTAAAATCATAAATAAGAAAGAAGCTTCAACTTTTTGATCAGGTTGGATCATGTTTTTAAATTCAACAGATTTTATTAACTTTATAGGAATAATTCTTCTCGTTTTAACAAAGCCACTTTCTGTATGTGGGATCGCTATACTTGGTAAATTAGGATTAATTACAGATAAATCAATCCCAGTTGGGTAATTTTCTTCTCTTTCTAATAGGTTGTCTAAAAAATCTTCTGTTACTAATCCTTTTCCTAACAACTGCTTAGCAACTGATTTAAAGATTTCTTCCTTACTCTCTCCGTCCTCAATGAACACGGTTTCTTTTTCAAACAGAGCATTTTGCAATGAGTTCATTTAAAACCCTTCCTCCTTCAAACAATAATAAACAATACGAGACTCTTTTTGTTCTTAATTGTTTATTATCAGTTTTTTTATTTTTCAATTAATCAATTACAAACCGAGTATAATTCTTTATTTATTCTTTGTCAACACATTTTGTAATCGCTTTTTATTATTTTTTTAAATTGTTTATTTCATTTTATTTGTTGTTGACTTTTGTTTGTTTTTGTTTTAAATTGAGTTTGTAAACATTAGGAGGTGGTGAGGTGCTAAAAAAGGAAAGACTTTCCTCCATTCTAGAAGCTCTAGATACATCAGGTGTTGTTACTGTACAGAATATTGTTAAAGAGTTAAATGTTTCTGATATGACTGTACGTCGAGACCTGGAAGAATTGGCTCATCAAGGAAAGATCATTCGTATACATGGAGGCGCTCAAAGTCTTAACCATTATCGTCATGAAGAACTTTCTCACATCGAAAAAAAAGAAATCCATATCTCTGAAAAACTGGCAGTAGCGGAAACAGCAAGTCGTTTTATTGATGAAGGAGATTCTATTTTTTTGGGACCAGGAACAACAATTGAACTGATCGTGAAGTTTATTCATGTCAAATCTTTAAGGATCGTTACTAATAGTCTGCCGGTTTTTAATCTATTAGAAGAGAAAAACGAAAACTTTGATACTTACTTAGTTGGCGGAAGTTATCGAAAAAAAACGGGAGCCTTTGTAGGTAGTATAGCTAATGAAACCATTAGCAAGCTTAAAGTGGGAAAAGCTTTTGTTGGTGTCAATGGTATAAGTAATGATGCTATCTTCACAGCTAATGTTGAAGAAGGTAGTATGCAGAACTTAATCCTTAACAATGCTCAAAACAAATTCATTGTTGCCGACTATCACAAATTTAATAAAGAAGATTTTTATGAGTTTTATCGTTTAACTGATATCGATCAAGTTATCACCAATCGTAAAGTTAATGATGCAATTTTAGAAAAATATAAAAAGTACACAACGATTATGACAGATACCAAATCATAAGGAGGAAATTTTAATGAAAGTAGCAATTGGAGCAGATAAAAAAGGAAATCATTTAAAGGAAGTTATTAAAACTGATTTAGAAAGCCAAGGTTTTGAAATTTTAGACACTACTCCTGAAGGCGCAGATGACTTTGTCGACTCTGCTTTAAATGTAACACATGCCGTTTTAAATAATGAAGCTGAAAAAGGCATCATGATCGACGAACATGGCGTTGGTTCTTTCATGGCCAGCAATAAAGTAAAAGGTATGATCACAGCAAATGTAACCGACGAAAATTCTGCGCGGATGACACGTGAACACAATGATGCCAAAGCCATCTCTATTGGTTCAGGTATCGTAGGCGAAAAATTAGCATTGGTTTTAGCAAACGCTTTTGCTCACGCAGATTATGCTGCTGGTAGACATCAAGTCCGTGTCGATATGATGAACAAAATGTTATAAAAAATTGGAGGAATAAAACATGAAAATAGCAATAGGATGCGACCACATTGTGACAGATATTAAAATGGCAGTCTCAGATCATTTGAAACAACAAGGGCATGAAGTTATCGATGTAGGAACTTATGATTTCACTCGTACACACTACCCTATCTTTGGTAAAAAAGTAGCAGAAAAGGTAAATACAAAAGAAGCTGACCTAGGCGTAACCATTTGCGGTACTGGAGTCGGAATTACGGCAGCCGCTGATAAAAATAAAGATGTACGTTCAGCATTAGTCAGAGATGTTACTTCTGCAGCTTATGCTAAGCGTGAATTAAATGCGAATGTTATTGGTTGCGGCGGAATGATCGTCGGAAAAAATTTAATCTATGAAATTGTAGATACTTTTATCAATACAAAATATGAACCAACAGAAGAAAATCAAAAGCTGATTCAAAAAATTGATGGGATAGCAGCAAATGACGAAGATCATCAATCTGGAAATCATCATTTCTTTGATGAAGAGATTGAAAAATGGGAAGAAGGCTACTACCACGACTAGAAAGGAGCCTTCATAAATGATATTAACGGTAACAATGAATCCATCTGTCGATATTTCTTACCCTATCAAAGATTTTAAGTTAGATGCAGTCAATCGTTGCAAAGAAACATCAAAAACGGCTGGTGGAAAAGGATTAAATGTATCTCGAGTCATCCACTTAATGGAGGAAGACTTATTAGCCACAGGAATTGTCGGGGGATTTTTAGGTCGTTTTATTCAACAAGAATTGGATGAAACGCAAATTGCTCATCATTTTTATGAAATAGAAGAAGAATCAAGAAATTGTATCGCAATCTTACATGAAGGCATGCAAACAGAAATACTGGAATCCGGTCCCACTATTACAACAGCACAAGAAAAAGCATTTTTGAATACCTTCCACTCTTTATTAGATGGAGTAGACGTTGTAACCATTTCTGGCAGTCTTCCAAATGGTATCGATCCTCTTTTTTATAATCGACTACTTGATGAGTGCTATGAAAAAAACATTCCAGTATTGCTTGATTCTTCAGGAAGTTACTTGAAAGAAGCGTTGAATCATCCGCATAAACCTTATTTGATCAAACCAAACCTAGATGAATTAAAACAACTGACTTACCAAGAAGGTAATCAGTTAAGTACATTAGATTTGATCGAAGTTTTAGAACATCCTTTATTTGAAGATATTCCAGTCATTGTTGTTTCAATGGGAAAAGATGGAGCATTTGTAAAATGGCAAGAGCACTACTATAAGGTAGACATTCCACCTATCCCTGTAGCCAATCCTGTTGGTTCAGGAGATGCTACTATCGCTGGTTTAGCTGTTGCCATTAAACATCATCAATCACCACTGGACACATTAAAGACAGCGATGACCACTGGAATGCTCAATACGATGGAAGAAAAAACAGGTTATATTGATAAAACAAAATTCAATCATTATTTCAATCAAGTTTATATTGAAGAAATAAATAAAAAAGATAGAGGTTCTATTTATGATAAATTTGTCAGCAAATAAAAAAGCAGCTTTAGAAAACTTATCCAATGAAAATGGCATTATCAGTGCTTTGGCTATTGACCAACGTGGCTCATTGAAAAAAATGATCGCAGAAGGCAGTAAAGAAGACATTGGCGATAGCGGGATCATTCATTTTAAAGAGCTGGTCTCTGAAGAATTAACACCTTTCTCAAGTTCAATTCTGTTAGATCCTGAATACGGTATCCCTGCTTCAAAGGTCAGAGACAAAGATGCAGGTCTTTTACTGGCATACGAAAAAACAGGATATGATGCGAGCGAACCTGGACGTTTACCCGATTTGTTGGAAGACTGGTCGGCTAAGCGTCTGAAAGAAGCAGGCGCAGATGCAGTCAAATTCTTACTCTATTATGATGTGGATGAAGACGAAAAAATCAACGAATACAAGCATGTTTACATGGAACGCATTGGATCAGAATGTATGGCTGAAGACATTCCATTCTTCTTAGAAATCGTTTCTTATGATGCAAATAACGATGATGTCAAAGGAAAAGAATATGCAAAAGTTAAACCACATAAAGTTATTGGAGCCATGAAAGAATTTTCTAAACCTCGCTACAATGTAGATGTTTTAAAAGTAGAAGTTCCTGTCAACATGGCATTTGTCGAAGGTTTTTCAGAAGAAGAAGCTGTTTACTCAAAAGAAGAAGCTGCTCAATATTACAAAGAACAAAGCGAAGCCACTCACCTTCCTTTCATTTTCTTGAGTGCTGGCGTAACCGCTCAACTATTCCAAGAAACATTGAAGTTTGCACATGATGCCGGTTCAACCTTCAACGGCGTTTTATGTGGACGAGCAACTTGGAAAAACGGCGTGGCACCTTTCGCAACAGAAGGCGAAGAAGTTGGAAGAGAATGGTTACAAGAAACTGGTAAGAAAAATATCGAAGAATTAAACGAAGTGATTAAAGATACGGCCACACCTTGGTATGAAAAAGTTTTAGTAGCAGCAAAATGAGGCAAAATAAAAAAGCATTGTGAGATTATAAGCTATACTGACCCCCAAATGTTAGACCAAAAATCTAACATTTGGAGGTCATTTTTTATGGCTAAATATAGCTTTGAATTTAAAAGAATGGTCGTGAAGGAGTACATCAAAGGTTTTGGCGGATATGCCTCTCTAGCTGAAAAACATGGCATTAAAAGCTACGGCCAAGTACGTGATTGGGTGAAAGTTTATCAAGAGTTTGGTGAAGAAGGGTTACAGAGACGGACAACGAACAGGGACTATACTGTTCAATTTAAATTAGATGCGGTAGAGTTGTATTCAAGAACAGAGTTGACCTATCGAGAAACAGCCAACCGACTGGGACTGACTACCCCTGCATTGATTAAAGGATGGCAGAAGAAATTCCTTGAAGAAGGAATAGATGGGCTCTCTCAAACGAAAGGACGTCCATCGAACATGCCAAAGAAAACGCCCAAAAATAAAAAGAAAAACGATGTTACACCTTCGAAAAATAACCAAGTAAAGGAACTTGAGAAACAAATCCGACTGTTAGAAATAGA
>NZ_FOQE01000017.1 GCF_900113675.1 Pisciglobus halotolerans | reverse complement strand
TCTCGTAAAGGAAATTGTTTGGACAATTCACCAATGGAAAATTTCTTTAGTCTTTTGAAACAAGAAGTATATCATGGACAAGTTTTTCATAGCTACGAAGAACTAGAGAGAACAATCGTCACATTTATCGACTATTACAATCACAGAAGAATCAAACGGAAACTCGATTGGATGAGTCCAATCGACTATCGTAAAGAAATTCAGAACGCCGCTTAGGGTTAGAAGTTTCTTGCGGATAAAAGTAGAAAAAAAGAAGTGGATTTCTCCACTTCAAAAAAGTCTAATATTTGGGGGTCACTACAGGGAACATCTTCCCTACTGCTTTGCTTTTTTAGTTTCTACAATATTTAACGCGGGTCAGTAAAAGATATTTTTTGATGCTAAACTTGTTAGAATCCCGTTTCTTTACCAATGTTAGAGAATGCAGAACCCTTTTTTTGTTATTCTTCATTTGTTTGATCTTAATAAAGGACCTAAACAGCTGCTTCAATTTTGGAAGCCCTTCCCTTTTGTTGTTGAGGGTGTTTAATCATTAAAAGAATCATGGTTTGACAAATCTTGGTAGAACGCCTTTTCTCCGTTCATGTGAGATTCAGTATCAGATGGATAACCTACTAAATCACGATAAAACAGCTGCTTAGCGGTTTTTCGATAAGGCTCAATATACAAAGACAGAATCGCGATCACTGTTATCACAACTAAAAAGGCAAGCAGCATCATAATGAGCGTCAATAAGACTTCATTATCCGTTAAGAAAGACTGAATGCCAGCTCGGTTTAAAGACTGATAGACAAACAAAGCAAATATACCAAGAATCATAAGGTACCAAACCGCAAAAGAAAAATCTAGCCAAAAAAATTGAGCTTTTTTCCCATGCATAACTTCCTTGCTGGCACGAATGGCTTCTCTAATAGAAACATCGGGGTCGTCTTTTAATATATTTAAAGCTTGACTGTAGCTATAAGCCTTTATGATTCCTGGGATAATAAGCAGCAATGACCACAGACCAACCAAGACAGTTATCGCAATGTTTAATCCCACAACTTTTAACATGCGGTTTTTTTTCATTGCTTGAAATAACCCTTCTACTGTCAGTCTTTGACCGTCTACTAAATCTAACATGGACCAATCGTACCCTGTATAAAGGAGTACCGAAAAAGCCATCGATAATAGACCCAACAGAATGCTCATGAAGCTGTTTCCAACTGACATTATTGAACCAGGCCCTGTCATGTGGTGTTGCATCATAGCAACCCTATTCATCATTGCATTTCCTGTCAAACTTTGAAGTGCTTGACTGATCATCGTGGCTAACACACCTGCAATAATCAAATTTAAAATGGCTATTTTCCAGTTACTTTTTAAAATATGTTTTGCTTCTCGTCTTATTTCATCATTTCTCATTTGTTTGTTATTTCCCCTTTCTACTTGTCTTTTTTATTTAATGCTAAAATTAATGCAATAACCATTGAAACATACAATAGAACATATAGGAACATGATGATAAGTGCTGGTATATTCATTTTGTCACCTACTCTTTCAAAGGTTCATTTAGTTAAATGTATTTTCAACAAATGACTTTGTATACATTCCATCGTTCTTTTATTTAGTATAACAAAAAAGTTGTTCATGGGAGAATTAATAGAGCTTAATAAAGATGCAGATTATTTTTATAAAAAGTTATTTTTTTGTTTTCTTTTATTTTTCATCCTAAACGTTGGTTTTATCTGGTTTTCGCCTCTTGTTTTTATCCTAAAAATAATTTTTTCAATGTTTTTATAAAAACTGTATTGACTTTTTATTCATTCTTGCCTATAATTAATTTTGTTGTTAAGAAGATGTCTCAGTAGCTCAGCAGGATAGAGCATTCGCCTTCTAAGCGAACGGTCGGGAGTTCGAATCTCTCCTGAGACGTATTTTGTTTAAAGAATTTCTATAAGAGAGGTTCTTTTTTTCTTCTCTTTTTTAATTACTTTAACAAGGATAACCTTTTAACAAAGGGAATCCTTTTATTTTTAGGCCTGGTGGTGGAAAGGCAGACACGCTAGTTTCAGGTACTAGTGAGAGCAATCTCGTGTGGGTTCGAATCCCACTCAGGCCATAAAGGAACGGCAAGAGCAGATGAATGATGTACCTGGAAAATATGATTCGTTTCCTTCTCCTCTTCTACTTTATCAGCAGACGTATCTTCTCTACCTTTCTGAACATCTCCAAGATGTAGCTCAGCTTGGTAGAGCACTTCGTTCGGGACGAAGGGGTCGCAGGTTCAATTCCTGTCATCTTGATTTAAATGTATTAGTCGATAAAAAAACAGACTTCTTTATAAGAAGCCTGTTTTTTTGTTTTTTAGATAGGTTTTTGTTTACAATAAAACTAGAACGTTAACCTGAAAGGATGACTCAATGATGGAAATGCAAGAAGAAAACCGGCTACACTGCCCTATTTGCGGATTTGGATATCTTCATATTCTAGGAACGATACAACTCAAAGCGGACAAACAAACGGGAGAAGCCCTATTTAAGCTTGAAGAAAATATACTGCAATTTTCTTCTGGACACCTCACTTTACCTGATGAAAATCGTCATATTTTATTTAAATGTGAACAGGGAGATTATTTTATAAAAAGTTTTGATGGTAAAGATAATAAAGTATATGTTGATGAGAATCATTTGATGGATGAACTGACGCTTTATTTGAATAATATTTACAAAGATATCTTTTCTTCATCCTATGAAGTAGATGAAGCTCTTTTAAAGCACATTCAAACCTTCTTAGACACTCTTGGATAACTTCCCTTACGCTCTTTAAGAAACAGTCTGATATAACAGGTTCTTCCTCTTTTAACGTTGGTAAAGAAATTTCCTCCGGTCGATAGACTACTGATGGAAAGCCATGAGAACACATTGAGCCGAAAATCGCCTCTCAATGCTTGCAAGCTTCAAACTTAGTGTAACGGCTAAAGCCTAACACTAAGTGATTCACATTGCATCTTTTTTCATGGCTATCAGTAGCCCTATGCGCCTCCTGAAATTTCTAGAAATAGGTTTCTAACGAGCTTAGCATTAAAAAAATTGATTTTTTACAGACCAACGTTAAATATTGTAGAACCATATAACAGAAAACAAGCACCTTGTTCATACGAGGTGCTTGTTTTTATGCTTTCCATTAATATAATTTTAGGTAATGGTCTCTCTCCCACTGTGATACTTGTTGCCGGAAATTATCCCATTCAATCTTCTTCGCTTCTACAAAGTTGGCATAGATATGTTCCCCTAAACTCTCTATGATGACTTCATCTTTTGAAAGAGAAATGAGTGCTTCATTTAACGTCGAAGGCAATTCGCGAATGCCTTCTTGGTAACGTTCTTTTTTACCCATCACATAAATGTTTTGATCGATTGATTTAGGTGGTTCCAATTTGCGCTTAATACCGTCCAATCCAGCTCTTAAAAGAGCGGCGATTGCCATATAAGGGTTTGCTGTCGGATCTACACTTCTGACTTCTATTCGTGTCGACATTCCTCTTGCTTCAGGTATTCTAACAAGCGGTGTACGATTACAGCCGCTCCAAGCAATATATACGGGCGCTTCATAGCCAGGAACGAGACGCTTATAAGAATTAACTGTTGGATTGCAAATGGCCGTAAAAGCACTGGCGTGTTCAAGGATTCCTGCTACAAACCACTTTGCCGTCTCACTCAGTTCCATCTCTCCTTCTGGATCGAAAAAGGCATTTCCCTTTTCTGTAAATAAAGATAAATTACAGTGCATACCTGATCCAGCCACGCCAAATAAAGGTTTTGGCATAAATGTAGCATGTAAGCCATGTTTACGAGCCACTGTTTTCACGATCAACTCAAAAGTTTGGATATTGTCACATGCTGCAACAGCATCAGCGTATTTCCAATCGATTTCATGTTGTCCTGGAGCCGCTTCATGGTGGCTGGCTTCGATTTCAAAGCCTAGTTCTTCCAGTTGCAGCACGATATCGCGCCGACAATTTTCTCCTAAATCTGTGGGCGCCAAATCAAAGTAACCGCCGTGATCATTTAATTCCATCGTTGGCTCACCTTGTTCATCTAATTTAAACAAGAAAAATTCTGGTTCAGGACCAACATTAAAGGATGTAAACCCAAATGCTTCCATTTCTTTTAAAACTCTTTTTAAATTGCTTCGCGGATCTCCTGCAAATGGTGTTCCATCATAACGATACACATCACAGATCAAACGAGCGATCTTTCCGTCCTTGTTATCGATCTCCCATGGAAAAACCAGCCAACTGTCTAAGTCAGGGTACAAATACATATCGCTTTCCTCAATCCGAACAAATCCTTCAATAGAAGAACCATCGAACATCATTTTGTTGTCCAATACTTTTGTTAACTGACTGACCGGGACTTCTACGTTTTTGATAGTACCAAAAATATCGGTAAACATCAGACGTAAAAATCTTACATTTTCTTCTTTTGCTGCTTGTGAGATCTGTTCTCGTGTGTATGTTGCCATCCTTTTTTCTCCTTTTACTGGCCTATTCGTCTGAACAATGCGCTGTCTTAAACTGACTGGATGCATGTCTGCTTGTCAGAATGACCACTTTTTCAATCAACTGCTAATAGACAGCTTAACACTTCTAGCCATTGTTTTGTTTGCCAAAATCAAAATGTTTTACTGTCAATATACCAACTGTACCAATTTTTGTTTTTAAACTTAAAACCTTTTCTTTCATGAGGATCTTTCATTCGACCACTTTTTTAGAATAGCAATCTGAAAGGCTAAAGTCAATAAAATATTTCGTTTTTTTGATAACTTCTTGGTTGCCTATTGAAAGCATGTGAGCACTTAAATTCATTGTTTTCAAAATGAATGGCTATACCAATTGTTGAATGTATCTCATTTTAGTGATTTGATTCAGTGCATCTTTAGGTAAACAAAAAACCATTCTGCCTCTACTCATAGAAGCAAAATGGTTTATCTCTTTTTATTTTATAATATTTTAAAATATCTATCTTTTTCCCATACAGAAACTTCTTGGCTGTATTCTGCCCATTCTCTTTTTTTAACACTTAAAAAACTATTATAAATATGGCTGCCTAGTCCTGATTGAACGATCTCGTCTTCTTCTAAATATTTAAGCGCATTGTGTAATGTTGAAGGCAAGTCTAATACACCTTTTTCATCCCGTTCTTTACGCGACATTTCAAAAATATTATGATTGATCGGTTCAGGATTTTCACGGTGATGTTCAATTCCGTCTAGACCAGATTTAATCAAAACAGCTAAAGCCAGATAAGGATTGGCACTAGGATCTACACTTCTCAGTTCAATACGGGTTGATAAACCTCTAGAACTTGGTATACGAACCAATGGAGAACGATTTTTAGCGCTCCATGCAATATAAACAGGTGCTTCATAGCCAGGGATCAGACGTTTATAGGAATTAACAACAGGATTGCAAACAGCTGTATAAGCTTTAGCATGCTTCAATATTCCAGCCATGAAGCGATAAGCTGTTTCGCTTAAACCAATCTTATCCTGTTCATCATAAAAAGCATTGCCGTTTTCATTAAACAATGACATATTGAAATGCATACCTGAACCGCATTCTCCTGTAAGTGGTTTAGGCATAAAAGTAGCATGTAACCCATGTTTGCGGGCGATTGTTTTTACCACAAGCTTAAACGTTTGAATGTTATCGCAAGCTTCGACGGCATTAGCATATTTCCAGTCGATCTCATGTTGACCAGGTGCATTTTCATGATGGCTAGCTTCGATTTCAAAACCCATTTCCTCTAATTGTAAGACGATATCACGACGGCAATTTTCGCCTAAGTCAGTGGGGGCTAAATCAAAGTATCCACCATGGTCATTTAAATACTCTGAAGGCTGGCCGTTTTTGTCTAATTTAAATAAGAAAAATTCTGGTTCGGGTCCAAGATTGAAATCAGTAAAGCCCATTTTTTCCATTTCTTTTAAGACTCGTTTTAAGTTGGAACGCGGGTCGCCTGCAAACGGCGTCCCATCAGGGTTATAGATATCACAAATCAATCGAGCGACTTTCCCTTGTTCCATTTCCCATGGAAACACGAGCCAGGTCGCAAAGTCAGGCCGCAATTGCATATCGCTTTCTTCGATTCGGACAAAACCGTCGATAGATGAACCATCAAACATCATTTTATTGTCCAATACTTTTGTTAACTGACTGATCGGAACTTCAACATTCTTCACAATACCTTCAATGTCCGTAAACATTAAACGTAAAAAACGAACATCATGTTCTGCTGCGCTGTCTATGATTTCTTGCCTTGTATAATTTTTCATGCTGATTAAAAAAAATCTCCTTCATGTTCTTTTTTATTCACATAACCTTTCTTACGATACCATGAAAAAAGCCCTTTGTCATGGCAAAGGGCTTTTTGTAACCTATTTTTTTATCACTTTTTAAAATAAAACATCAAAATCAGAAATATAAATCTGCGACAGCAGCTGTTACAGCTAATTTGACATGTTCATAAGTCAATCCGCCTTGGACATATAACGTATAAGGCGGACGGATAGGACCATCGGCAGTAAGTTCGATACTAGATCCTTGAATAAACGTTCCTGCAGCCATGATGACATCATCTTCGTATCCAGGCATATAAGCCGCTACAGGCATGACGTGCGCGTTGACAGGCGAATATTTTTGGATCGTTTGTGCAAATTTGACCATCTTGTCTTCGTCATTTAAGGAAATCGTTTGAATAAGGTCCGTACGTTCATCATTCCAAGCAGGAGAAGATTCTACTCCGCATGATTCTAATAATGCAGCTGTATAAACAGCACCTTTTAAAGCTTCTCCAACTGTGTGAGGAGCCATGAAAAAGCCTTGATACATCTCTGGCAAACTAGATAAAGAGGCTCCTGCTTCTTTCCCGATGCCAGGTGAAGTTAAACGGTAGCCGCAAGCTTCTACCAAGTCTTTTTTCCCAACGATATAGCCACCTGTTTTAGCTAACCCGCCACCTGGATTTTTAATGAGAGAGCCAGCCATTAAATCAGCACCTATTTCAATCGGTTCTTTTTCTTCAACAAATTCTCCATAACAGTTATCTACAAAAATGATCAATTCTGGATTGATTTCTTTTACAAAGCGAATCATTTCTTCAATTTGTGCAATCGTGAAAGAAGGTCTAGTTGCATAGCCTCTTGAGCGTTGGATCGCAACGACTTTCGTTCGAAGAGTTATTTGTTTTTTGATTTCTTCATAGTCTGGCTTACCATTATCTAATAACGGAACATAATCAAATCCCATTTGGTATTCTTTAAAAGAACCAATTCCGTTTCCAGTAACGCCCACGACTTCCAATAAAGTGTCGTATGGTTCGCCAGTGATGTAAAGAAGATCATCACCTGGACGCATGACACCAAATAAAGCTGTTGTAATGGCATGTGTTCCAGAAATAATTTGAGGACGAACAAGGCCTGATTCGGCTTTGAATACATCTGCGTAAACTTCTTCTAATGTATCTCTGCCAAAGTCATCATAGCCATATCCTGTTGAAGGATTGAAGTTCTGTTCAGTTACTCTTTTTTTGCGAAAACTATCCAGTACTTTTTTTTGGTTCACTAGTGCAGTTTCGTGGATCTTTTCTTGATTAGCTTGGATTTTTTCTTCTACTTGTTCAATTTTTTCTCTTAATTCAGGTGTGTATTGACTGTACCAACTCATGATTCTTTATTCTCTCCAATCCATTTTGACTGTGCCGGAGCATAGCCTTTGACAATATAACGATTTTGCTCTTCATCATAGGTTTGTGCTTCTACGATCGTTTTTCTCTTTAACTGTACGAGTTGATCTCCTTCATGCGGCAAGAGTGCCAACTGATACGGCTGCAAAATTTCTTTCATTTGTTCAATGATTTTATCTTGAAGCTTTTCAATATCTTCTGCATTTTTTGCTGAAATCAAAATACTTGGAAAAACATCTGGGAAAAAATCGCTCTGTACGAGGTCTTTTTTATTATACACGGTTAAAAGAGGGATTTTGTCCATCCCTAGTTCTTTTAATAATTGCAGCACTGTTTTTTCATGTTCTTCCATATTTTCAGCAGCAGCATCGACCACGTGTAGCAGTAAATCAACTTCCCTTGTTTCTTCCAAAGTAGAATGGAATGCTTCGATCAACTGGGTCGGCAGGTCTTGAATAAATCCAACTGTATCCGTTAAAGTCACTTCCATACCAGTTGGAAGTTCCATTTGCCGCGTCAACGGATCAAGTGTGGCAAACAATAAATTTTCTTCAAACGTTTCTGCTTCTGTCAAAGCATTCAGTAATGTTGATTTACCAGCATTTGTATACCCAATCAAACCAATCTGGAAAATTTGGCTTTCTTTTCGTTGTTTTCTCGTTAAAGCACGATGTTGTTCTGTTTTTGCTAATTCTTTTCGAATAGCATTGATTTGGTTCCGAATGTGCCGACGATCTGTTTCCAGCTTTGTTTCCCCTGGTCCTCTTGTTCCGATCCCGCCTCCCAGACGAGATAAATTGATTCCTTGTCCGGCTAATCTCGGCAATAGATATTGCAACTGTGCTAATTCTACTTGCAGCTTTCCTTCTTTACTTTGAGCACGCATAGCAAAGATATCTAAGATCAACTGAATACGATCGATGACTTTTGTATCCAGCTGTTCCTGAATATTCATTGTTTGACCAGGTGTGAGTGCATGGTTAAACACCACTGTATCTGCACCTGTTTCCTCTACTAAATGCAGCAACTCTACCAATTTACCTTTCCCAAGATAAGTGCGGGCATCTGGATGATCTCTTTTTTGTGTGACTGTTCCTACAACTTCACCTTTTGCTGTTTCTGTTAACTGCTCCATTTCATTAAGAGAGTACCAAAATGTAGCATCTTTTTCAGTTGTTTGAACGCCGACGATAATCACACGTTCTTTTTGCTTACGCTGTTCACTTGTTTCCATTTTTTCACCAGCTTTCTTTTTTATTTTTATTCAAGCTGTTATCCTCTTCAAAATGTATGATCATTTAAGTTGGATCAGCTGAAGGATCTAAGAAATCTTTTATTTCTTCAAATATCAATTCTTTGTTATTCGGGTATTCAATCAGGTTAAACCAATCGACGTCGCTCAGACGATTTTTGAACCAAGTCAACTGGCGTTTTGCATATCTGCGCGAATGAAGTTGAATCATCTCTAGAACAACTGCTTTTGAGCACATCCCTTCAAAATAAGGAAACCATTCTTTATACCCGATTCCTTTCGATGATTGTGTATCTGTCAAACCAAGTTTGAACAACTTTTTTGCTTCTTTTTCCAAGCCGTTGTTCATCATTTGTTCAACCCGCAAATCAATCCGTTCGTATAGTAAATCTCGGGTTGTGTTTAAACCGATGATTTTGGCATCATAAAGTTGTTCTTTTTTTTCTCGCTCATTTTGGAATACAGAAAAAAGCTGACCCGTTACATGATGAACTTCCATGGCGCGGATCACACGTCTGCGATTATTGTAATGGATTTTTTCAGCAGCTGCTGGGTCTAAACGGTTTAGTTCTTCCCAGAGATATACATTGCCTTTTTCATCTGCTTCTTTTTCTTTTTCTAAACGAAAAGCTTCATCCGTTTTTCCTGTCCCGCCATGACTAACATCATATAGTAAAGATTCAATATATAACCCTGTCCCGCCGACAATAATGGGCAGTTTCCCTCGAGCAGTGATTTCTTTGATCAATAAGCGCGCTTTTTTTTGAAAGTCTGATACAGAATAACTTTCATCAGGATTGATTTCATTGATCAAATGGTGCGGCACACCAGCTTGCTCCTTAAGTGAAGCTTTAGCTGTTCCAATATCCAATCCTTTATAGATCTGCATCGAATCTCCGCTGATGACTTCTCCATCAAAGTGTTTCGCCAATTCGATACTCAAACTTGTTTTGCCTACTGCTGTCGGTCCAACGATCACGACTATTTTTTCTTTCATTTTTTGCTCCTTTATCTATCTGGTTGCCACTTTTTTCGACGTTTCAAAGCAAGTTCTGGATAATCTGTGATCAAACCAGACATGGCCTGTTCAAAACAGTAATCCATTTGACTCAAACTATTGATAGTCCAAGGGCGCATAGATTGATGAGGATAAGTTTTTAGACCTACCCGCTTCAACCAATTTATCTTAGGATGCCACATGCAAATCGTATACTTTTCCCCGATCTTTTTTTGAGCACCTTTCGATTTTTCAAATAATAGAGCGATTTCTGCTTCATAATCTCGTTCTTTCATACGAATCAGTGAATCATAATTGAAGCTGGAGTAAACAACTTGAAAAAGCCATTTGTGCTGCTTCATGATCTGAATGACTTTCTCTTCAATACCCGGATAAGGCTCATGATCTGTTTTGAGTTCAATGTTCAGCAGACCTTTAAAATCCTCTTTCACCAGCAAATCCAACACTTCTTGAAAGCTTGGGATCTTTTCATCTTTAAAAGCTGGCGAAAAGGAACTGCCAGCGTCTAACTGTTTGATCTCGTAAAGCGTCATGTCCTTCACTTTACCTTTCCCGTTGGTTGTACGATTCACTGACTCGTCATGAATCACGACTAGCTGTTGGTCTTTTGTTAAATGAAGATCCAATTCGATCCCGTCGCTCTCAACACGCAAAGCTTCTTGGAAGGCTGCTAAAGTATTCTCAGGATGCGTTCCTTTACTTCCTCTGTGTGCGATCACTTTCGTTTGTTGCATGATTCCCCTCCGTAACTGTTCTAACTGTTTCATTATAACATAAAACAGTTTACAGATTATACTGATTGTATTTAAGTGTTTTGTCTAACAAAAAAGCAAGGACGAAAGCATTTTTCAAAAAAAAAAAAATAGTCCCTCTTTCGTTAGTTAGTTTTAATAAATGCATAGAAAAACGGTTCTACCATATTTAATGTTGGACAGTAAAAAAACACTTTTTTTTAATGCTAAATCCGTTAAAACCTATTTCTAGAAATTTCAGTAGCCTTTCGACCGGAGGAAATTTCTTACCGACGTTAGAAGAGGAACAACTAGAAAAACGCACTCCCGCTAATGAACAAATAGTTCAATAGTTTTGGGAATGCGTTTTTTTGAGAGTCCTTTTGTTTCTGCCTCTTTTTTTAGCGTGCTTTTCGCTTGATTTTTCCTGTCCAGTCATTGTAGCCGCCTTTTAATATGTAAATATTCTCATAGCCGGCATTCCGCAGTTTTAGAGCTGCACGTGCGCTTAATGCTTGTTTTTGATCATAAAGATACACTGGTTGATCTTTTCTGATTTCGCCCATTCGCTGTTTTAATGCAGTGTATGGCAAGCTCCGTGCTCCTAGAATATGTCCAGCATTATATTCGTCTTTTTCACGAACATCAATCAGTTGGACTTTCCGCAGATTTTTACTGAATTCTTCTTGAGTCAATACTTTAGCTGCTCGTCTGCGTCGGAAATACTGTATGAGTTCATAGATCCCCCAAATAATAATGATGACCCACAATACCCAGTTAATGATTGTTGTTGTATTCAAAATCTATTACTCTCCTTTCATCACGTCTTACACTTCTTCATTTTACACAAGAAAACCGTGATTGACTACCAAGAATTTTAAAGGCATCTAAAGAATCAGATAGGAAAAAGTCTTTTTCTACTTTATGTGCCTTATTATGCTTGTAAATCTTCCGGTATCTCGATCAAATCATGTATTTTTCCTGTTTGATTATCAATCAAATATTCAAATCGCCAGCCATAAAGGCAGTATTTACCATTTTCAGATATTTGTATGGGTGCATTTTCAGGTACATCTGTTACAGGTATGACTTTTTGTTGATCAAAATCCAAGTAACCAAAAACAAATTCTCCACTCTCTTTCTCAAGTTCAGCAGACTCTTTTGCAATAATGCCGTAAACAGGTGTATCTCTGCCAGCTTGTGTCAAGTAGGGAAAGTTGATGCGTTCGTTCATCGTAACTTTAGGAATAGTCATAAATCCTTTGTCTACCATAAAAGGATATTGGTAAGTCAATAAAAGTTCTTTTTCGTTAAAATCAGAAGGAGTATAGGTTATAAAAGTGTCTTCATGTAAGAAAAAGTCTGAGACCTCACTATTGATGAGCATGACATCGTTTGAACGCACATCTCCCATATAAAGTTGTCCCGATTCTAGTAAAAAATCATCTTTATTATCAACGTATAAATAAAGGTTTTCTGAATACCAAGAAGGATAAAGTGAAGAAGCACTTAATTCTTCAGCTTTATTTTCTTTTGTATCCCAGTTTAAAAGTGTCAATTCTTCGGCAGTGTGATAATAAGCAATGAAGAGCTGCGAAGTGTCATCTTTATTCCAATTCAAAGAAACATATCCATTAGCCTTGATCGGCAGTTCTTGAAGTTTATTTCCTTCCGTATCGATCAATACCATCTTTGAGCTTGTATCTGCTACTTCTTGAAAAACGATTTCTTGCTCTTTTTGAGAAACAGCAGTCGTTAAGATATAAGCATCTGTTGAAAAAAGGTCTTTTGTTTTGCCTGTTAATACATTAAAAGAACTTAGACGATCTCCTTCTTCTGACCCAGAATGAATCAAAACTTCATCATTCGATAACCAGCCGGAAACTTTGCGAAAGTTTGAATAAGGGATAGCGGTTTTTTCGATTTTAACAGGCTTTTTATCTATTTTGTTTTGCTTAGATGGCTGTTGGCTATGACAGCCGCTTAAAAACAAGGCAACAACCAAAATTAAAGCTACCCAATTTATGTGGATTGTTTTTTTCATTTTATCACCCTATTTTTATTCTCGTCTTCCTTGTTTCCTGAGGCCCTTTTATTCATTATAGCACAGCTTTTCGTTTTCTCCTTTTTTAAAGCCCTAACCTTCCAGCTTTACACGCATCAAAAGACGGAAAAACTTGGTTCTGCAATATTTAACGTTGGTCTGTAAAATATCATTTTTTATTGCTAAGCTCATTAGAATCCTATTTATAGAAATTTCAGTAGCCCATCGATTGGAGAAAATTTCTTTACTAACGTTAAAAGATTAAAAAACAAAAACTAAAAAAAAGCCGAGACATCTGCATGCTCGACTTTTTTTGGTTTATATTGATGATTATTGAAGCAAAAAAATGCCTATTCTGTTACAATTTCTGATCTTACCAAAGAACCTGCTCCGATCACACCAGCATCATTACCCAATTCTGCCAAACGCAGCTTAGTCTCTTTGCGAATCGTTGGGAAAGTGAATTGTTCAAAATAAGGTTGAACGGATTCCAGTAAGATCTCTCCAGCTTTTGAAACGCCTCCGCCTAACACGATCGTTGAAGGATTTAGAATGTTTGCTAAGTGTGAGCAGGCAAGACCCAAGTAATAAGCTACTTTTTCTACGACCATCACAGCTAGATCATCTTGTTCTTTTGCTAGATCATAAACATCTTTAGCTGTGATCAACTGTCCATCATCGATCATATACTTCAATGTTGAATCGCCAGCATAACATTCAGCGTAATCTCTAGCTAAATGAACAACGCCTGTTGCACTAGCTACTGTCTCCAAGCACCCATGCTTGCCGCAGGTACATTGATAGCCTTCAGGTTCAACTGTGATATGGCCAATCTCACCGGCAGCACCGTTATGGCCATGTACCAATTTATGTTCCACAATGATTCCGCCGCCGACACCGGTTCCTAAGGTCAAAAACACAACATTCGGATCACTTTCGCCGGCACCTTTCCAAGCTTCTCCAAGAGCAGCCACATTTGCATCATTGTCTAATGTAAATGGAATATGTGTGCCTTCTTCAATTTGCTGTCTGACTGGCTGCAGTGTCCGCCAATTTAAATTATAGGCACCAATCACGGTTCCCTCTTTCATATCAACTGTTCCAGGAGAACCCATACCGATTCCAATAAAGTCATCAGGCGTCATTTCGTATTTTGCTAAATGTTCATTGATCGATTCAATGATTGAAGGAACGATTTTTGTTCCTTCTTCTGTGATATCTGTTATGATGCTCCATTTTTGTTGAATATCACCTTCTTCATTTAAAATAGCCATCTTAACAGTTGTTCCACCTAAATCGATTCCAATAATTTTTTTTGACATTTGACTTCCTCCAAATCTGCTAAAAAGTATGATTGTTTTCTCTTTTTTCTTCTTTTTGATGTTCTTGCTTCAAAACGTTCAACGCTGTTAAGTACGTTTTTCGGTCAATTAATTCGTTGCGGTAGATTTTTTTCAATTCATCCATCATCAATTCAATATCCCATAGTCTTTTTCCGACATATACAAATATCCCAAAACGTTTTAACAATTGTTGTACATCATAAACGGATCTCACTTCAAACATCCTCACCTTTAAAATAATCTAGTGGTACGCATATAGCCAATGATAAAGAATAGAATGACCATAGCTGCAAAAAGCAAGCCAAATTGAATGCGCTGCTTTTTCCAACGTGGCAAAGGATCTTTAACACTAATAGCTGTTGCGATTAAATAACCGCCTGCGAGTCCGCCGATATGCCCTGCTAGGTCGATCGAACTAGAAAAGAAGCCAAAAACAAGGTTTATTAAAATTAATGTACCAAAGCTTTTAGCCATCTGTTGAACTGCTGGGTTACCTGTATATACTTTCCCTAAATACAAGGCAACGCCAAAAAGGCCAAATAAAGCCGTACTAGCTCCAGCAGAGATAGATTGATTAAAAGCAAAGCTGGCCAAATTTCCAGATAGTGCACTCATTAAGTAAATCAGTGCAAAGCGCCACGCTCCCAGCAAACTTTCGAGCTGAGCTCCAAGGTAATACAAAATTACTGAATTCATCAACAAATGCATCCACCCGATATGCAGAAATACCGGTGTTATCAAACGCCACCATTCACCTTCTACGATCAAAGGATTAAATTTGGCTCCATACTGAATCAATGTATAAATATTCGTACTACCGCCATCGAGTGTCATTAAAAGAAACATCAATAGTTGGATCGCAAAAAAGGTATAGGTAGCGATCGGTTTGCGAAAAAAACGTCTCACTTTAAACTTCAACTGGGTTTGCTTGATCATATTTTCACACCCATCTATTATTATATCAGAAACAATTTACATTTCTATGCCTGTTTATTTTTTTACATTATACCATAACAACGATTTGAAAAAAGGGTCAAATCAGCTATCTTTATTTCTTTAAGAGAACTTTAGAAGTAAAAGAGCCTTTTGTTTTTCAATTGCTGACTACCCATTATTAACGGTTAAAGCGAAAAATCTGATCAGCTGTGATCAAAAAGTCTAACGGCACATCAAACGGTTCCGGATTTGGCAATGCGATCAGTTGTTTTTCTAACACAAGAGAAACCGTTACGCCATCATAGTCTTTTAGAAAACGATCATAGTAACCGCCGCCGAATCCTACTCTAAATCCATCTGTAGAGAAAGCTAAACCAGGAACAATGATGAGTTCGATCTCTTTTTTAGACAGCGCAGTTAACGTTCTTGCTGGTTCAAGAATACCAAAAGATGTTCTTTCCAGCTGCATGTCTTTTGAATAAGGAACGACATCCATGATGCCTCCAGCCTTTGCCCTCGGTAAGGCTACCGTTTTTCCTTCTTCCCAAGCTTTTTCAATAATTTTATTCGTGTCGAATTCGAAGTCTTGTGCCATGACCACTGCAATTGTTTTTGCATTTTTCCACATTTTTGTCTTGAATAAGGTATGCATGATCTTTTCTTCTTCACGTTGTTTCTCTTTTTTAGGGTAGCTTTTGAGCAATTGAATCATATCAGTTCGAATCTTTTGTTTATTCAAATGAGCAGCCTCCTTCTTCTATCTATTTGTTTTAGAAATTCTTTATTGAAAAAGACAGCAATCGAAAACAATGCTTTATAGCTTTGATAGTTCACATGAATTGGCACGATGGGTCTTAAATGATGTAGCATTGCACACAAAAACTCGAGAAAAAAGAAGCAAGAGCCGAGACTTTTTGATCTCAGTTCTTGCTTCTTAAACGTCTCTTTTTAATGGATCATCCATTATTTTGTTTCACGGTGAACTGTAACGCGACGTTCACGTGGGCAGTATTTGCTTAATTCAATACGGTCCGGATTGTTACGTTTGTTTTTCTCGCTGATGTAGTTACGTTCTTTACATTCTGTGCATTCCAAAGTAATGTTTACGCGCATGTTTATCCCTCCAAGCTTTAAACAAAATTGAAGACAAAAGCACTCATCTTCCGACTTGACTATAATATCATCTTTTCAGCAAATATTCCAGTACTTTTTAGTGAACTGTAAAGATTTTTTACTTTACATCACCGCTCAATAAAGGTCTTTCTAGCTGAACAGCAAAAGTTTCGTAAGGCGATAGTTTTAGATCTTGCAGGTCATAGTTTTCTTTCTCGCTGTTGCTGATCAAAGGAACAAGAGACGTCGGATGGTCTGACAACGCAATATCAGTTGTTTCCTCACTAAAGTTAGCAACGACGAGCCATGTTTCACCTTGATAAGATCTTGTATAGGCGAAAATCGTTGGATGATCTTCAAGCAGCAATTGGTAATCGCCATGAACAATGAGCGGGTTATTTTTTCGCATCTGAATGAGCTGTTGGTAACAATAAAAAATAGAATGAGTATCCTCTAAAGCTTGGGCAGCATTGATCGCATCATAATTTTCATTTACTTCTAGCCAAGGTTGTCCAGAAGTGAAACCAGCTTGCTCAGAAGTATCCCACTGCATCAATGTGCGTGCATTGTCTCTTCCTTTCGTGTTGATAGAACGAAAGATCTCTTCTTTTGAGTATCCTGCTTCTAATCTTTCGTGATACATATTAATGCTTTCGATATCGTCTAACTGCGAAAGATCGTTCACCTTGATATTTGTCATACCAATTTCTTCTCCCTGGTAAATATAAGGTGTTCCTTGCATCAAGTGTAAAAGGATAGCAAACATTTTTGCACTTTTCACTCGGTACTCTTGTTCATTTCCCCAACGAGACACGATTCGAGGTTGATCATGATTGTTCCAAAACAAACTATTCCAGCCTTCATCTTTTAACGCACTTTGCCAAATGGACAATACTTTCTTTAAATCTGTTAAGTTTAAAGGTTTCAAATCCCATTTTGATTTACCTATCTGTTGATCAAGAACCATATGTTCAAATTGAAAAACCATTGACAGTTCATTACGGTCTTCACTTGAGAAAAGTTTTGCTTCTTCAGGCGTGACAGAATTGGTTTCTCCAACTGTCATCACATCATGCTGTCCAAAAGTATGTTTATTCATTTCTTGTAAATATTCATGAAGTCTTGGTCCATTTGCTGTAACTTTTTCATCAGGCACCTTGCCGATCAGTTCGATCACGTCCATGCGGAAACCGCCGACTCCTTTGTCTAACCAGAAATTCATCATTTCATAGATGTCTTGACGCATCTTCTCATTTTCCCAATTCAAATCAGGTTGTTTTTTACTGAATAAGTGCAAATAATATTGCTCTAGTTGAGGATCAAATGTCCAAGCAGACCCACTAAAAACTGAAGTCAAATCATTTGGCACATCTCCCTCTACCGGATCACGCCAAACATAATAATCATGATAAGGGTTTTCCTTGCCTTTCTTAGCCTCGATAAACCACGGATGCTCATCACTAGTATGGTTAACGACCAAATCCATGACAATTTTGATTTTCCGTTTTTTGGCTTCGTTGATCAGTTGCTCCATATCTTCCATCGTTCCAAATTCAGGCTGGATCTCATAGTAGTTGCTGATATCATAGCCATTGTCATCATTGGGAGACTGATAAACAGGGCTGAGCCATATGACATCAATGCCAAGTTTTTCTAAATAATCTAGACGCTGAATGATGCCTTGCAAATCTCCAACGCCATCCCCGTTACTATCTTGAAAACTTCTTGGATAAATTTGATATACAACAGCTTGTTTCCACCAATTGCTTTTCATCCTATCGCTCCTCTTGCAAATTTCTAAATCACCAGTTTTTATTCTAACATACTTCTTTTAGAATGAAAGCTTTTTCAAAAAGCAATATGAATCTGACGAAAATAAAGGCGATTTTGAATTTAGTTTATTTATAGCATTCTCTTTCACTACAATCTGTGGTAAAATTTTTGTTGGTAATTTAAACAGAAAGCGTATTTTTACCATTGATGTTTTATTTGGACGTCAAAAATAAAAAAATAAAGAGGTGAACGACAAAATGAATAGTTGGATCATTGCCATTATATTACTGATTATCGCCATCGCTTTGATCGTATGGTCTTTCTTTAAAAAAGACAGCGGAGAAAAAATCCAAGAAGAATTTGAAGAGCTTTCGCTCCAATTACTTCAGGATATTTATCATTTAAAAGAACGTGTGAGTATATTGGAAAGCGAATTAAATATACCTTCACAGGATCTGCCGGCAACCGATACGATTCATGAAGTGATCAAAAAACATGTGATTCATTTATACACACAAGATGTATCTACAGAAGATATTGCCAACCAAACGCGCTTAATGGAAGAAACTG
Organism: Pisciglobus halotolerans; assembly: GCF_900113675.1. GTDB lineage: Bacteria > Bacillota > Bacilli > Lactobacillales > Carnobacteriaceae > Pisciglobus > Pisciglobus halotolerans. The sequence continues at coordinate 26,714 of NZ_FOQE01000017.1, read as the reverse complement.
TTAAGCAAATCATTGATGAATATGTCATTGCATCATCTAAATAAAAAAGGAGTTCATTAAATGAGTAAACCAGCATTACGGTACTTATCTCTTGGTTTCCTTCTTTCTGCCGTTATTCTTTTAGGGTTCAGCTTTTTCAATGAACCAGCTGCTGACAAAGGAAAAACTTCGGGTTCACAAGAATTAAGCAAAGACGAGCAGTCTTACAAATCAATGTATGAATCTTTGCTAGCTGAGACGGAAGAGGAAAAGCTTGACAAGGAAAAAACAGATTCTGCTGAAAGCAAAGATGCCGAACAAGAAAGCACAAAAGAAGCAGATAAAGAAACATCGTCTGAAAAGGAAATCATTAAAGGAACTGTTGTCATCAATAAAGGAGATCCAAGCAGTACAGCAGTCAAACAGCTTGTTGAATTAGGCATTATCGAACAACCTTCAGATTTCAATGATTTCTTAGAAGAAAAAAATTATACTTCTTCTATTCGTCCTGGTTCTCATCCAGTTGACAGTAAGATGAGTTTTGAAGAAATCGCACAATCACTTATGAAGGAAGAATAAAGGAAACGATATTTTAAATGGGGATAGAACGAAGAACGTTTCTTTTCAGCAATCTACCTCAGAAATAATAGGTTCTACATTAAAAAAATTGATCTGTAAAATATCAATTTTTTTAATGCTAAATTCATTAGTATTCTATTTTTAGAAATTTCAGGAGGCACATAGGGCTACTGATAGCCATGAAAAAAGATGCAATGTGAATCACTTAGTATTAGGCTTTAGCCGTTACACTAAGTTTAAAGCTTGCAAACATTGAGACGCGATTTTCGGCTCAATGTGTTCTCATGGCTTTCCATCAGTAGCTCATCGACCATAGGAAATTTCTTTACCAACGTTAAAAGAAGAAACAAACAATAAAGACAACTAAAAAAGGCAGAAGGCATTGAGCATTAAACTCGATACCTTCTGCCTTTTTAGTTTATCGTTGTTTATTCTGCAACCTCTACTTCTTCATCTTTGTGTTCGTTTTGCAGATCATCTGCTTTATTAGCATATGCTCCAACTTGGAAATAAGCATCTAAAACTTTTTTTGCAGCAATCTGACTTTGATAATTAGAATTGTTTGTCGGCAAGTAAGGAACTGCAACAGCAATGGCAATTTCAGGATCATCATATGGTGCATAACCAACATAGGTTTTGTTGATTGTTTGGGTTCCATTATTCGGATCACCTTGAGAGCCATAGTAACTAGATTGGGCAGTACCTGTTTTACCTGCAGAAACATAAGATGTTCCACCTAATCTTTTATGTCCTGTTCCTTGGCTGCCATTGACCACTTGGTAAAAGCCTTTTTGGACTCGATCTATATACTTTTGATCAACGTTAACAGTATTCAATAAGGTTGGCTCAATTTGAGACTCTACTTTTCCAAGTTCTCCATCTTTGCCTGTAGACCATATCTCATCAACTAAGTGCAAGCCCATTCGTTTACCGTTATTCGCAATCGTCGATACATATTGAGCTAATTGCATCGTTGTATACGTATCATACTGTCCGAAAGCAAAATACATGAATTTATTTGGATCGACACCAGGAAGACCGGTACTTTCACTTGGCAAGTCAATACCTGTTGAAGCACCTAAACCAAATTGGGCAAAATACTGTCTCAAGCGGGTCAATACAGGATCAGCATCTACTTTTACAGCTTCATTACGGGTATAGTTGTATTTCCCACCCATTCTTAAGGCCAATTTTGACATATAAACGTTAGAAGAACGTTCTAAAGCTGTAATATCCGTCAATGGTATTCTATTTCCGGGAACTCTATTAAAAACGGAATTGATCTCAGGTGTACCTAAGAATTTCAACGGTTCATCGACGATCACATTATTATCAAGGGTTAAAGCACCATCCATATAAGCAGATAAAACGGTAGCTCCTTTGACAGTAGAACCCATTTCAAAAGCTTTTGTCGCAGTAGCCAAAGTAGCATCTTCAACTTTTCCTGTTTTTGGATTGTACTCTTGTCCAGTCATCGCTAAGACAGCTCCTGTTTTCGGATTTGTCGCTACGATATAAATGCCTCGATTCAATCCTTGACGATCTTTCAATGCTTCGCGTGCGATTTCTTCAACTGTTCTTTGAAAGTCCATATCAATGGTTAATACAAGGTTGTCTCCTTTGTCTCCTGCATATTTTTCAATCGTATTGATCACGTCACCATTGCTATTTGTTTCTGTTTCAGATTTTGACTTGGATCCTGCCAAAACTGTTTCATATTGTTTTTCGATTTGACTCTTTCCAACACGGTCATTACGCGCATAACCATTTGCCAAAAATGCAGCAGCTTGACTGGCAGGAATCCCTTCTTTTTCTGTAGTCACACTTCCTAAGATACTGCTGAGCATCGAACCTTGCGGATAAGAACGGACCCAATCTGTTCCAGTATCTACACCTGGCAACGAACTTAAGTTTTCACTAACTTTTGCGATTTCAGCATCTGTGACATTGTCATTTTTGATATTGATCGTCGTTAAGGCATAAGCGCCATTCATTTTAGAAAAAATCGCAGCAGCTTCCTTTTCTTCTTTGGAAAAATCAGCAACATCTTCGTCTGTGACTTTAGCGATCTGTGCTTGATAAAACTCGCCGCCTGTTAGTTTCTTTTCTTCTTCAGACATCCGTTGGTCTGTGACCTTGTCTTGATTTAAAACAAGCCAGAAGTCTTTTAAATCTCGCGTTTTAATGTCATAGTCTTTTTTGCTTTCCAATTGTGTAACATTAGGCATTTCAATATAGTTGGCTAAGTTCAAAGCGATATGTGCCATATCTTCAGAAGAAACACCAGAGCCTCTTGTATAAGTAATTGTTTGGATTGCTTCGTTTCCAACTAGTTTTCGATGACTAGCATCATAAATCTCGCCCCGAGGAACGCTTCCAGTAGCGAGTGTCGTTTCTGTTCTTTGTACTTCAGCTTCATATTCTTCCCCACTGACGATTTGAAGATAGGCTAGTCGAAGGATGAGCAAAGCAAAGCAAGCAAACGCGCCAAAAAATAACAAATTCAATCTAAAAGGAATATGAGACTTACTTTTCCTGTCTCTGTGATGTCTACTATTTGATTTCAACTTTATCTAACACCTCTCTGGTCAAATCAACTTTGTACATTGTAACAGATTTTAAATGGATAAACCATATACGATAGAAAAAATTAAGTATTCGCTCCCCTATCTACTGCGGATTATGCTATGCTATACGAGAATAGTTTTATCCGAGGAGAATCTACAATATGAAGAAAAGAAGTATTGCATTTTTACAAAATGATTGGGCCTTTCTACTCGCTTTTTTTGTACCCTTTTTAACGATGTTCGTCATCCATGCTGTAAAAGGCGTTTACCCTTTTGGAAATAGTTCTTTATTAACGATCGACTTAGGGCAACAATATGTCGATTTTTTTTCTTATTATCGTCACACGTTGCTAGAAGACCCAAGCAGTTTTTTCTACTCTTTTTCTAAATCTATCGGCGGAGATATGGTAGGATTATGGGCTTACTATCTGACAAGTCCCTTGAACTTGCTTTTTTTGCTGTTGCCTCAAACCCAAATTTCACTAGGCGTTACGATTGTAACATTGCTCAAATATGGCCTTTCAGGTCTATCAATGGCTTACTTTTTACATAAAGCTTTTGATGGCAAAGGTTTCATTCTAGTCGGTTTCGCTTCTAGTTATGCACTCATGGGTTATACAGTTGTCAATCAGTTTAATATCATGTGGCTGGATGGCATTATCCTTTTGCCGCTGGTAGCGCTTGGTGTTGAATATTTGATTCATTCAAATAAGGGGACCTATTATACCCTGATGTTGGCTCTGGCCCTTTTCACAAACTACTATATCGGTTACATGGTTTGTTTGTTCATTGTGTTTTATTTTATTTATCGATTAACTGGAATACATTTTTCTAAGGATCTGTCGAACCTAAAGAAAATCGCTCACCTTGCAAAGCTGCTTGTTCAATTTGCTTGGCACTCGCTGCTAGCTGGCGGAATAACTGCATTTTTACTTTTACCAACACTGTCTGCATTGATTGAAAGCAAAGTCTCTTACATGAAATCCACGTTAGATTGGTCATTTGATTATCCGGTTCCTGAACTGGTTTCAAAGTTTATGATCGGTGCCTTTAACTTTGACCAGATGCCGTCTGGCTATCCTAATGTTTTTGTCGGCAGCTTAGCCTTACTTAGCTTTTGTTTATATTTCTTCAACGCCTCTTTTTCAAAAAAAGAACGTTTGGCTGCACTTTTATTGACGAGCTTATTTACCCTATCTATGAATATCAAAGCACTTAATAAAATTTGGCATGCTATGCAGTTTCCAAACTGGTATCCTTATCGATTTTCATTTGTCGTTTGTTTCTTTATGATCGTTCTAGGTTTTCGTAGTTTTCAGCGCTCAAAAGGACTGACACCAGTTAGCACTTTTTTTGCCGTGGTTGTTTCAGCAAGTATTAGTCTATATGTCTATCAACAAGAATTTGACTTTATTGAACCTATTCAAATTGTTTTAACCTTATTGTTTATGATGATCACTATTCTGCTGATGATCTTGAAGAACAATCGTTACGCTTGGCTGCCATTCATTTTCTTTATTTTTACGGCTTCAGAAATGGCAGTGAATGCATCAGTCACTCTTTCTCGCTTAAGTTATGTTAAGCAAAGCTCCTTTTCAACGTATCAGATCAGCATGCAAGATATCAGCAACCAACTTCAAACAGTTGATCCAAGTTTTTATCGTACCGAAAAAACATTTCTGCGTTCGAAAAATGACAGTTTGCAAAATAATTTTAAAAGTATTACGCATTTCAGTTCAACCTTTGAAAGTGCGATTCCTGAATTATTTGGGCACATGGGGCTTCCAGGAGGCAGCGGCTTTTTGACCTATTCAAATGGCACAATCTTCACAGACGCTTTATTTGGCGTCAAATACTATTTGAGTGAGCAAAATAACATTTACCAAAAACCAAATGAAATGTTAAAAGAACGGATGAACCATCAGCAGGTACCACTAAAAACGGACAGCTTTACACGAGAAGTTCTTACACCTGCTTTACGCTTTCCGCTTTACGATACGGACAATGAAGAGCCCGCTTTCTCACTAACGCTTTTTCAAACGAAGCCAGACTTGCGACAATATCAAAAATTGAGTGTTTCAGATCGAGTGATCCTTTATCAGAATCCCTATGCCTTGCCGCTTGCTTTTGGCAGTTCGAGTGACATATTATCTGTTGCGTTAATCGAACACGATCCCCTTCAAATGCAAGAAAACATATTAAATGCACTTTTAGGAAATCGACAAAAATCAGCTTTATTTTTAAAAGAGCCTTTCAGCAGTACCTTATATAAAAATATCCATATGTTGGACTCTACAGTCATCCCAAAAGTTGAACGTCAAGACTCTTCAAAAGAAGCAAGTGTTAAGTATCAATTTATTCCGCAATCAAGTGAAGCTTATTATCTGACCATGGGCTCATCAGTAAAAGATGATGATGTGTCGTTATTTTTAAATGGCGTTCCTTTTACTCAGTACGACAATTATAGTGATACTTTAGTATTAAATATGACTAACCAGAATGAAGGCGAAACGACAACTTTCGAGCTGCGCTTGAAAGACGAATCTGTCTCTCTAGATCAAATCCAACTGTATCGTCTAGATCAATCTGTTTTTGAACATTCTATTGATGAACTGAAGCAAGGTGGAATGATCATAAAAGAATACAGCAATACCGCGATCAACGGCATCGTGAATATTCAACCCGGACAAGACTTATTGATGACGACCATTCCTTATAGTAAAGGCTGGTCAGTCAAAGTTGATGGTGTACCAGTCAAAACAACAAAAGCATTGGATAGCTTATTGGCTGTCCCGATGAAAGAAGGCCGTCACACTTTGTCATTTTCTTATCGCACACCTTACTTTGCAAAAGGAATGATCGTGTCTATCCTCTCAGCATTATTGTTGTTGCTCACAAAGTATTTAAAAAGGAATCACCCATTTGTTCACTAGAGTTTAGAAAGTTTTTTGATCCAACATAAAAAACAAGAGACGTCGGAAATATGATCCCAACGTCTCTTGTTTTTTTACGTCACAGCTTATTTTGCTGCTTCGTAACGTTTAGCTACTTCATCCCAGTTTACAACATTCCAGAATGCATCAAGGTAAGCTGCACGTTTGTTTTGATATTTCAAGTAGTATGCATGTTCCCATACATCTACTCCTAAGATAGGCGTTTTGCCATCTGTTAATGGAGAATCTTGGTTTGGTGTAGAAGTAATTTCCAATTTACCATTGTTTACAACTAACCAAGCCCAGCCTGAACCAAATTGTCCAGCGCCTGCTGCTGCAAATTCTTCTTTAAATTTATCGAAGCTGCCAAAAGTAGATGCGATATCTTCTTTCAATGCTCCTGTAGGCTCTCCGCCACCATTTGGAGATAAAATTTCCCAGAAGAAACTGTGGTTAGCATGGCCACCGCCATTGTTACGGATCACTGTGCGAATATCTTCAGGAACAGAAGCTAAGTCTGCCACTAATTCTTCAATAGATTTATCCGCCAACTCAGGATGTTTTTCCAAAGCACCATTTGTTTTTTCTACATAAGTTGCATGGTGTTTGTCATGATGAAACTTCATTGTTTCCTCATCAATGTGCGGTTCCAAAGCATCATATGCATATGGTAATGCTGGTAATTCGTAAGCCATAATCAAATTCCTCCAATGTTTATTTATTCCTTACTATTAATAATCTAACACTCTTATTAGAAGAATACAAATAAAACGAGCAAAACGTTGGTGTCAACGAATGGTCGAAAAAAGTTTATGCATTTTTGCTGACATAATGTTCTATTTTAACTTTTTTAACAAACAAAACTGTTCTTTGGGCAGACACTCCGCTTTTGCCATTGAACTTGATCGAGGTCATAAACTTAGCAAAATGATGCAAAGCGAGCAGAACGAGGCTTTATGTCTTTCATCAGCTGATTTGGTTCCATTAATGCAACAGATTTTCGTTTCCTTGAATGAATCGCACCTCTTCTTCCCTATTCTTTAACATGAATATATAGAAGCAAGAATTTTTAAACCTATTTTTTTTCATTCAACGTTATGAATGAGCTCGTTTTCTTTCTATTGAGTTTCCTTAAATAACAGTCTACAATAGAAAGGAGAAGTCATCTGTTTTTGTTGTAAAATCAGATGTTGGTTATTTTTATCAATAATGGAGGGATTTTTATTCAATTATTTCAATTATTCAAAGCTTCATTTGTTGCTCCTGAAAAATTAGCAGCAGCACGTAAAGTATCAAAAAAGAATCAGGTGCTTTACTTCTTATTTTTAGCTTTGATCATGACGATTCCGTTTTACATTCAAACAAACGAAATCATTCAAAATATTTCTTCTGATGGAAAAGAAATTGCGAAAACGATTCCAGATTTTACAATCTCCGATAATCAGATTGTTCCTAGTGAACAAGCAAAAAGTTATATTTATCGAACTGATTCATTTGTATTTACATTTGAACCTTCAGGCAGAATGACGCAAGAAGACGTTGAAAGCAAAGTAAGAGGAAATGGATTATTTATTTCTCTTTTAGAGGACGGCCTTTATTTCAGTATCAGCGGTTATCCAGTTCAACTGTCCTATAGCCAGCTAAATGGCATGGACCAGCGTTTCTTCAAAGATTTATTTCAAACGATGGGCGAAATGAACTTCGGTGCTTCCGTACTGATCGGTATATTGTTGTTCGCGATCATGTTTGTGACAGCTTTATTCAACAATTTTTTATATACCGTATTTGCTAATCTCTTCTCTGTCTTCTACCGAAAGTCATTGAAATTTTTTGAAAACTGGAAGATCGTTTTGTTTGCTTCCACTGCCCCTACGATCTTATTTGCAATTTTAAACACCTTTGGTTTGTATCTTGCTTTTCAATTAGAAATCAAATTAGTCCTAACGCTTTTTGTTTATTTCTTTGTACTAAAGAATACCGATCAGCGAAAAATAACATAAAAAACACGGTAATAAGAACTTCTTATTACCGTGTTTTTTTATTTTCTTTTCGCACGATTGCGCGTTTCAATCCGCCGTTTTTTTCGGTTGCTTTCTTTAATGGCGCGATCGATTTTTTTCTTGTAGCCTGGTTTAATTTTTTTCTTCTTCTTCTTGACCATTCCACGGATGGCAGGATCTAATGTTTCGGTAGTTGTTTTTTCTCTTTTTTCACGACGGTTGCGGTCATACGTATCTACGATTTCTTGCTGACGAATTTGTTTTGGCACAAACTGAACCCCCATTTTTTCAAGTTCAGTAATTTGCTGTTCTTCACTAGGATCATACAGTGTGATCGCAATACCTTCCATGTTTTTACGTCCTGTTCGACCAACTCGGTGAATAAAGAAATCTAAATCATTTGGAATCTCAGCATTGATGACATGTGAAACTCCTTCGATATCAATTCCGCGAGCAGCCAAGTCCGTAGCAACGATAAATTGATAATCTAGATTTTGGATCTGCTTCATCACTCTTTTTCTTTCACGAGGAGGAATGTCGCCATGGATCGTAGCGATTTTTAAACCACGCTCTTTTAGACCAGCAGCAATTTCATCGACCTTAACTTTTGTATTTGCAAAAACAATAGCTAGGTAAGGCTGTCCAATCGTCAGCAATTGATAAATCAGATCAATTTTTTCTCTTCCTTTTGTCGAGATCAGCCAGTTGTCGATTGAAGGAGACAGCAACGTTTTCGACGAGATCTGTTCAAATAAAGGATTTTCCATATATTTTTTTAAGAAAGGTTGTAATTTTTGCGGAATAGTCGCCGAAAAGACGAGCATTTGAATGCGATCAGGCAATTTTCCAGCGATTTGGTCAACATCTTCCAAGAACCCCATGTCTAAAGTCATATCTGCTTCATCTACTACTAACACTGAAGCGGTATGAAGCAACAAGCCGTTTTCATTGACTAAATCTAAGATCCGGCCAGGAGTTCCAATCACGATATGGGGTTGTTTGTGCTGCAGTTTACTCAATTGACGGCTCTTATCTGTTCCTCCCACATAGTTTTGAACAAAAATAGCCGGATCAGCTTTAGCGACAAGTTGTTCAGCTGCTTGAAACAGCTGGTCTGCCAATTCTCTGCTAGGTGCAGTAATGACGATTTGAACTTCTTCTTTTTCTGGGTCGATATTGTTGATCAATGGCAGTAAAAAAGTGTGCGTTTTTCCAGATCCTGTTTGAGACTGCCCAATGACGCTGCGACCTTTTTTTATTTGCGGTATGATTTTTTCTTGTACTTCAGTTGGCTCATTAAATCCCAATTCATGAATGGCGTCGATTAAAAATGGTTTTAAACCAAACTTTTCAAAAGAATGTTGCATTTTTTCGCCTCTTTCTATATTAAACTATCTGATCTATTATAACACATTTTTGTCTGATGCTAACAAAAAACTCAAAATATCAGCTGATCATTCTGACAAATGGCAGCTGAGTCCTTGGATATTTTGAGTTTCTTTCTTGTTCTATCATTTATAGGAAAGTAAAAATACTTTATTTTCCACGCGATAACGCTTTAGATTTTTTGAGAAAAGCATGGTAAACTAATAAACAGTTTTAAATTCGTTAGTAAATAAAAAAAAGAAAAATTGATTATCCTGCATTTTAACAGTACAATGATTTAGATGAATTGAAAAAATAAAGGTCAAACTCTAAATCGTAAAATGAAAGAGAGGTTTTTTTGGAGTGGGCGAAGAAAAAAAGGCATTATTTATCATTTTTGGTGGAACAGGTGATCTGGCCAATCGGAAATTATACCCATCACTCTATCGTTTATATAAGAAAGGTTATTTGAAAGACCATTTTGCTGTGATCGGTACTGCTAGACGAGAATGGTCAAACGATTATTACCGCGAAATCGTGATGAAAAACATTGAAGAACTAACAGAATCAACTGAACATGCGGCTGCTTTTGCTAGCCACTTCTATTACCAATCTCATAATGTTAAAGATACTGAGCATTATGTCAACTTGGAAAAGCTTGCTTGTATGCTTGATGAAAAATATCAATTGGAACAAAACCGTCTCTTTTACTTGGCTATGTCTCCTAAGTTCTTCGGCATCATTGCTAAGAATATCAAGGAACAAAATCTGCTGACAGAAAATGGCTTTGATCGGTTGATCATTGAAAAGCCTTTTGGACACGATTACGATAGTGCTTATGAACTGAATGAAGAAATCCGTGCTTCATTTACAGAAGATCAAATCTATCGGATCGACCATTATCTTGGTAAAGAAATGATCCAAAATATTTCTGCGATTCGTTTCGGTAATCAACTGATCGAGTCAATGTGGAACAATCGTTATATCAGCAATATACAAGTAACACTCAGTGAGTCGCTGGGCGTTGAAGAGCGCGGCGGTTATTATGACACGAGCGGTGCATTGCGTGATATGGTTCAAAATCATATTCTTCAGGTCGTCGCCTTGCTTGCGATGGAGCCGCCAACAAGATTAAAAGATAGTGAAATACGAGATGAAAAAATCAAGGTGTTGCGTGCTTTGCGTGTTTACAATGATGAAGAAGTTCGCAAAAACTTTGTCCGCGGCCAGTATGGAAAAAGCACGATAGAAGGGTCTACTCTTCATGGTTATCGAAAAGAAGCAAATGTAGATCCTGAATCACAAACAGAAACGTTTGTTGCTGGAAAACTCTTCATTGATAACTATCGCTGGGCTGGCGTTCCCTTTTACGTTCGAACTGGTAAACGATTAGCTGAAAAAGGTTCGCAAATCGATATTGAGTTTAAAAATGTACCATTGAATCTGTTTCAAGAAGAAGCTGAAGAAGATTTACCGCCAAATGTTTTATCTATTTTCATTTCACCTGTTGAAGGTTTCTCTTTGAAACTCAATACTAAGAAAATTGGTCCCGGAATGAGAACTGAACCGATCCATTTGACACATACCCACTCAGCTGAAATGACTGCTAATAGTCCAGAAGCCTATGAAAAACTGCTTCTCGACTGCTTGAATGGAGATGCTACGAACTTTACTCACTGGGATGAAGTCGCAGCTTCTTGGATATTTATCGACGCTATTCGTCAGGCTTGGAACAAAGTCGAATGTGCCTTCCCGAATTATCCAAGCGGGTCGATGGGGCCGATCGAAAGCGACGATTTATTAAAACGAGACGGCTTCCATTGGCATTGGGAACCAGAAGCAGAATAAGCTTTATTGGCTTTTGGTTTCACTTGCTGCTCTCTGAGAAAAAGAGTTGGAAAATATTTTCTTGAAGTTTTTCTTTTGAAGAAACGATTTCAAAAGAAATTACTTTAAGCGGTTCATGCAAAAAATGATAAAAGCTCAAAAAAGACCTTGGCGCTCTTGCCAAGGTCTTTTTTGAATGATTCTAATAAGCGCGTGCCAACCAAATGGTATACTGAGCAGGCTTGCCAGAAACAATACAAGTTTCTTTTTTAACAGGAGGATCAAAAGGAATATTCCGAGTTGTAAAACCAGTTTCCTCTTTGATTTTTGCTTCTGTTTCAGGATCTCCATCCCATCCCGCTAAAACAAAACCAGGTACTTCTCCTTCTGCTTTTTTCATTTCAATATGTTCTTTCAATTCATCTAACGTATTGATATGCGTATATTCATGCTGTTTGCGATTTTCCCGCGCTTTTTCTAATAAGCGTGTTTGCATATTGTCCAAAGCAGTTGGAATGTAGGATAAAACATCGTCTAGGGGAACACTTTCTTTTTCAGAAAGATCACGCATTTTGATCATTACTTGATCATTCTTCAAATCACGCGGACCAAATTCTATTCGCATCGGTACACCCTTTAATTCCCATTCATTAAATTTGAAGCCAGGTGAATTGCTGCTGTCATCAATAATGACACGCAATCCTTTTTCACGTAAGCCATCCCTTAATGTAGACAGTTTCTCCATAATTTCAGGATTTTTCTTCCAAGGACCGACTGGCACCAATACGACTTGTCTAGAAGCTACTTTTGGTGGCAATACAAGTCCTTGTTCGTCTCCATGCGTCATGATCAAAGCACCGATCAATCGTGTAGAAACTCCCCATGAAGTCGTATGAGCATAAACGTGTTCATTGTCACGGTTCAAATATTTGATATCAAAAGCTTCAGCAAACTTAGTTCCCATAAAGTGAGAAGTTCCTGCTTGCACTGCTTTGCCATCTTTCATCATCGCTTCTACTGAATAAGTATCAACAGCTCCAGCAAAACGTTCTGACGGTGTTTTTTGTCCTTCATAAACAGGTACCGCCAATAAAGATTCAATGACTTCTTGATAAATCGTAAGCATCCGCATTGTACGATGACGTGCTTCTTCTTCCGTTTCATGTGCAGTATGTCCTTCTTGCCATAAAAATTCAGAAGTACGTAAGAAAGGCAATGTTTTCTTTTCCCAGCGAAAAACATTTGCCCATTGGTTCATTTCCATTGGCAAATCACGATAAGATTGGATCCAGTTGGCATAAGCATTTCCGATCATTGTTTCTGAAGTGGGTCTTAAAGCCAACCGTTCTTCTAGCTCTTCTCCAGCTGCTTCCGTTACCCATGGCAGTTCAGGACTGAAACCTTCAATGTGGTCCTTTTCCTTTGTAAAATAAGATTCTGGAATCAGCATTGGGAAATAAGCATTTCGAATGCCTTCTTCTTTAAAACGACGATTAAAAGCTTCTTGGATATGTTCCCAGATCTCAAAAGCGTCTGGTTTAAAGATAATACACCCGCGTACAGGCGAATAATCCATTAAATCTGCTTGTTTGATCGTTTGGATATACCAAGCAGAAAAATCTTCTTTTTGTAAATTACTCATGTGAGCCCTCCTATAATGTCCAACAACATGGAATAAGCAGACGTCATTAAACCGCTTTTTACTCTGCTGTAGGTTGATTCATACTACATTTTTACGCAAAAAAATAGCATACTCCATCCTTTAAAAAGGACGAAATATACTTCCGCGGTACCACCTTTATTGACAATTTGCTTTCACAAAAAGTCCATCTCTTTTCTGATAACGGCAGAACCCCGGTTATATTTCTATAACGTATTGTCAGGCAGGTTCGATCGATCAGTGGGGGTCTTTTTTTCAGCTATGAAAAGACTCTCTTTACCCTTCATCAATTTACTAATCCCGACGCTTTTACACTAGCTATTGTAAGCTGTCTAGTCAAAAATTTCAATCTTTTTTCAATTATTACTTCTATCATGCACTATTTTCAATTTATTTGTTGAAAGAGTTGCTGCTAAAGAAAAGGGTTCTACAATTTTTAACGCTGGTTAGTAAAAAATCATTTTTTTGATGCTAATCCTGTTAAAATTCTATTTCTAAAAACTTCAGGAAGGGTATAGGACAACTAATAGCCATGAAAAAAGATGCAGTGTGAGTCACTTAATGTTAGGCTTTAGCCATGATACTAAGTTTGAAGCTTGCGAGCATCGAGAGGCGGTTTTCGGCTCAATACTTGCTCACAGCTTTTCATCAGTAGCCCCATCTACCGTAGAAAATTTCTTTACCAACGTTAGAGAATGAAGAATAAAAAAAATAAGACTAGAACGTTTCCTAGTCTTAATTCTGCTGAGCAGTATTACGTTATTGATTTTCAGGACGAATGGACGTTTCTTTTAATCGTTCTTGATCATCAGGATCAGAGCCATAACGTGTGCCCGTTTCTAAACTAGCCACCAAATCCATTTCTTCATCTGTTAAAGAAAAATCAAAAATATCACTGTTTTCTCTAATACGTTCTGCATGGACAGATTTTGGAATGATTACTTCTCCGCGTTGGACATGCCAACGTAAAATCACTTGAGCAGGCGTTTTTTGATAATTTTTCCCAATAGCTACCAATACTGGATTAGAAAGCAAACCTGTTTTTCCTTGACCAATCGGACCCCAAGCTTCATGAACAATGCCATTTTCTTTCATGTATTCATGCAACTCGTTCTGTGGAAATTCAGGATGCGTTTCGATTTGGTTGATCATTGGCTGCATAAGTTCTTGTTTTTTTAATTCTTCCAAATGATGAATTTGAAAGTTCGATACGCCAATTGCACGAACTTTCCCTTCTTCGTATAATTCCATTAAAGCTTTCCATGTTTCGATATATTTCGGTGCTGGCCAATGGATAAGATAGAGATCTAAGTAATCTGTATCTAGCTTACGCAGCGATTCTTCAAAAGCAGCTTTTGTTTCTTCAAATCCTTGATCATAATTCCAAACTTTGGATGTTAAAAAGATGTCTTCTCTAGCAACGCCTGATTCTTTCAAGCCTCTTGCTAAGTATTCTTCGTTTCCATAAATTTTTGCTGTATCGAAATGACGATAGCCTGATTCAACCGCTGCTTTCACAGCTGAAACCAGCTCTTCTTCATCTTTCATCAAAAAGACACCCAAACCAATTTGCGGAATCTTTACACCATTATACATTTCTATACTCTTCAATAAGGGTTTCTCCATTTTATTCCACTTCCTTATTCTTCTTTTCTATCCACTTACTATCTTAGTAGATTGATCATTGAAGTTACAAGCGAGATGCATCTAGCAAGGATTGTTCATAGAAGAAATCTTTCAATTTTTCTTTGATTTTTACAATGGCACCTGCTTCATCATTCTCCAAATTTAATACTAAAAGCGGTTCATGCAAACTCATACGCAACAACAACCAGCCAGAACCAAATTGTCCTGCTGTATTCACACGAACGCCTTCTAAGTTTTGTGGTTCGATTTGCAGGTCAACGGTCTTCTTAACGTAAGCTTCAAATGCTTTCAATATTTGGTCTCCTGCTTCTTGAACATCCTCAGATAAGATTTTAAAGCGCACTTCATCTGTTTCTTCTGGCTGTTTCAACGAAGCAATCAAGCTGGAAAAGTCTTTGCCTTCTTTTTGTAATTCAGCATCGGCGATCAATATTTTAGCAATCAAATAGGCACCATCATCCAAAAAGTAGTTTTCTTTTAAGGCAGCATGCCCGCTTGTTTCAATCGCTAAGCTGGTCGAGATTCCTTTCTCATTTAAAGCTAATGCACGGTTGATCACATTACGATAGCCAGTCAGATAGCGATCTTGTTTTCCTCCCAACTTTTCAATAAAATCTTTTAAATGGTCTGTCGTTGTTGAATTGGTAACGATAGTCGTCCCCGGATTCTCTTTGATCAAAATAGCAGAAATAACAGCAATTAAATTGTTGCGGTTCAAGGTCATTCCATTGCGGTCAACAAGTGCTGACCGGTCTACATCTGTATCAAAAATAATGCCCATATCCGCTTGGTGTCTGATCACAGCATCTTGGATACTTTTCATTGCCGCTTTATTGTCAGGATTTGGAACGTGATTCGGGAAATTACCGTCGGGTTCTAAAAATTGACTGCCTTCTGTATTCGCTCCCAATTTTGCTAACATAGCATCAGCAAAAAAGCCGCCAGCACCATTTCCTGCATCTACGATAATGTGTTTTCCTTTCAAAGGTTTCTCAGGATCAGCTGCATGTTTAATACCAGAACGAATTTTTTCTTTCAAATCATGCGCATAATCTCTTAAAAGATGTTTTTTAATGGTCTCTCCTTGCTCAGCTGGCCAGGAAATGTGTTCACGATCAGCATGTTCTAAAATAAAAGTAATGTCTTCGTGTTCAGCTCCGCCATCCTTTGTAAAGAACTTCAATCCGTTATACTCTGAAGGCAAATGACTGGCAGTGATCATAATAGCCGCATCTGCATCGTAATCCTCGTATTTTGTTGCCATAAACATAGCTGGTGTTGTCGCTAATCCCACATCAAAAACCGTTATACCCGCATTTTCAAGTGACTGGATCAATAGGTCTTTGATTCTATTTCCGGATAGACGGCTATCTTGTCCAACAGCTACTTTCACCATTTGGCCCGGTACATCTAGTTTCAGTTTTTTTACATCATTCAGCCAAACAGCAAAACCGTAACCGATTTTTTCGATGTTTTCTTCTGTCAGTGTTGTTTCTTTTTCCGGCGTTTGAGTTGCCACTCCACGAATATCTGAACCATTCTGTAGGTCTAATAATGATTGTTGATCCATGATGTTTTTTTACTTCCTTTCTTTACTGTTTTCTTCTGATCACTATTCTTCAATGAATTGGTTTAAATATTTATACACTTTATCTGCATCAGCATCATCTTTAGAAATAATAGCGATCGTATCATTCCCGCCAACTGTTGCGACGATCTCTGGATAATCCAGCGCGTCGATCAGTGCCGCTACAACATGTGCATTTCCAGGGATCGTAACCACGATCGTCATAAATTGTACTTTACTGATTTGAGTAACCACATCACCGATCGTTGTCTGCAGTCTTTCTTCATTCGTCAGTTGATTGTTTTGATATAAAGTATATTTTACATTTCCTTGTGGAGTGGTTGTTTTTACAAGATGCATCTCTTTAATATCCCTTGAGATCGTTGCCTGTGTTGCATTGACTCCTTCTTCTTTCAAATGTTTCAGCAACTCTTCTTGGGTCGCTACTTCAAAATTTGTAATGATTTGCTTTATGGCCAGTTGTCTTTCCGATTTTTTCATTCGGTGAACCTCCCTCATCATTATGCTCATACATGTATTATAACAAAGTCGACTAGAAAACGGTTAACTTTAGCATTTTTTTTACAAATGGATGAATAAAAATTCTTTCTTCTTTTCTTAGTTGCTATCGCTTGAGCAAATTGGTATAATGAACAGGAAAAAATCAAATAATGATCGTTGATGAAGAAAGTACTGCTGATGGAAGTCAATAGCGAGTTGGGACGGTGGGAGCCAATCACGGAAATTTGCAGGAATCGTACTTCGGAGAGAATGAAGTCAGTTTTTACTGATCAGTTCCGGCCATTTCAGCCGTTATGACAGAAACAAGTGGTTGTGTTCCAAACACAACAACAAGAGTGGTACCGCGGGAATAACTCGTCTCTTTTTAGTCTTTTTGCAGACTAGAAAGAGGCTTTTTTTATACCCTTTTTTTCATCACAACAATCAAAAATAAATGGTAATGGAGGAAAACTTATGAATTACAAATTAAAAGTTGCTGAAGCTTTACACGAACAAATCGGTGATTCCTTGACAATTGAAGAAATTTTAACTTTATTAGAGAAACCAAAACAAGCCAGTCACGGCGACATTGCATTCCCTGCTTTTTCATTGGCTAAGCTTTTCCGCAAAGCGCCTCAACAAATCGCAGCTGAAATTGGCGAAAACGTTTCTTCCCCCTATGTTGAAAAAATTGAAGTTGTCGGTCCTTATCTAAACTTTTTCTTAGATAAAAAACTGATCAGCTCACAAGTATTGAAAGAAATGCTTGAAGCAGGAACTGAATATGGCAATACTAATTTGGGCGATCATCGCAATGTTCCGATCGATATGTCTTCTCCAAACATTGCTAAACCTATTTCTCTTGGACATTTGCGCTCGACTGTTATTGGTAATGCATTAGCAAATATCGTCGAAAAAATGGGCTATCAACCCGTTAAAATCAATCACTTAGGCGATTGGGGCACACAGTTTGGGAAGTTGATCGTTGCTTACCAACTATGGGGATCTGAAGAAGCTGTTCGTGCAAATCCGATCCAAGAATTATTGAAATTGTATGTCCGTTTCCACGAAGAATCAGAGAAAAATCCTGAACTTGATGAGCAAGGTCGTGAATGGTTCAAAAAACTTGAAGACGGTGATGAAAAAGCAACAGAATTATGGAAATGGTTCCGTTCTGAATCTTTGAAAGAATTCAATCAAATCTATGACCGTTTGAACATTACTTTCGATTCTTATAATGGTGAAGCATTTTATAATGACAAGATGCAAGAAGTCATCGACTTATTGGAAGAAAAAAATATTTTAACAGTTGATCGCGGCGCAACGATCGTCGACTTGGAGAAATACAACTTGAACCCTGCCTTGATCAAAAAATCAGATGGCGCAACGCTTTATATCACACGTGACTTAGCTGCAGCGATTTACCGGAAACGCACGTATGACTTTGCCATGTCTCTTTACGCTGTTGGAAACGAGCAAGCTAACCACTTTAAACAATTAAAAGCTGTTTTAAAAGAAATGGGTTACGACTGGTCAGATGATATGCACCATATTCCATTTGGATTGATCACACAAGGCGGTAAAAAATTATCTACACGTAAAGGGAAAATCGTTCTCTTAAATGAAGTGCTGGATGATGCGGTTGCAACAGCTTTAAAACAAATCGAAGCTAAGAACCCTGATTTGCCAAATAAAGAAAAAGTTGCCGATCAAGTTGGTGTCGGTGCTGTTATCTTCCACGACCTTAAGAATGAACGGGTAAACAACTTTGACTTTACGATTGAAGAAATCGTACAATTCGAAGGAGAAACGGGACCTTATGTACAATATACACGAGCCCGTGCCATGAGCATTTTGCGCAAAGCTGAGATCAATGAGGTACCAGTAGCGGATAACTATTCACTGACAGATGATTACAGTTGGGAAGTCATCAAGTTGATCCAAGAATATGATCAAACGCTTCGTCGTGCATTTGAAAAATTTGAACCTTCTGTTATTGCTAAACATGCCCTTCACTTGGCACAAGCTTTTAACAAATATTATGCAAACAGCCGTGTACTTGTAGAAGACGAAGAAAAACCTGCAAGATTAGCTTTAGTAAAAGCTGTGGCGGACTTATTGAAAGAAGACTTGCGTATTCTAGGTGTAGAAGCGCCTGATCAAATGTAAGAACAGCTTTCGCTGCATCCTTAAATAAGCAGGATCAAACCAATAAAAAAGAGAAACCAAAACTGTTCTACTCGTTTTGGTTTCTCTTTTTTTGGTTTCGTTTCAAACTAAAATGGTCAGGAACAGGATCATAACCGCCTTTGACAAATGGATGACAACGCATGATCCGAGCTGTTCCCATTACAGCGCCTTTTAACGCTCCATGCTGCTGAATGGCTTCGATGGTGTATTGAGAACAAGTTGGTTGGTATCGGCAGCTTGCTGGAAACATCGGCGAGATGCCTTTTTGATAACCTCTAATCAAAAGGATAAATATTTTTTTCAATGCTCCACCTGCTCTTTTCTCTTTATTAAAATCAATTTGATGATGCATAAGAAACGATCATTCGAAGGCGTCTCAAGCTCATTCGTTTCGTTTTTAGTCTAATTTATCGTTTGTATAGTGATGCGTCAGCTCTAGCCCAGCAAATTGCTGTTGTCGTAATGCTTCATAAATCATGATCGCAGCTGTATTAGATAAATTCAATGAACGAACATGTGTATCATCCATTGGCAGGCGCAAACATTTATCTTCATTTTCCCGCATAAAGTTTTCCGGAAGACCTGTTGTTTCTTTTCCAAACAAGAAATAGTAATCTTTTTCAGTGTTTGAATAATCGACATCCGTATAGACTTTATGAGAAAATTTTGAGATTAAAAATAATTCTCCGTCTCCCACTGATTCAACAAATTCTTCCAGATTGCGGTGATAAACAATATCCACATCATGCCAATAATCTAAGCCAGCTCTTTTCAAATGCTTATCATCCGTTTTAAATCCAAGTGGTTCGATCAGATGCAAACGCGTATCGGTTGCAGCACATGTTCTAGCGATATTTCCAGTATTAGCTGGAATAAGGGGTTCAAATAAAGCAATATGATTCATAACAAACATTCTCTCCTGACTATCTTCTACGTTTTTCATTTTTATTTCTAATGGTTTCGATCGCTTTAGTCATTTCTTGGGAAGCTTCTTTATCTGTTTCTTTTTCAAGAGCTTCTTCAAGAAATTCTACGACCATCTCGTCTCTGCTTGTGACGATCTTTGAAATAGACCATGCGGCTGTGCCGCGAATCACTGGGCGTATATCCTTTTCTACACATTGCAACAAGTCCGGCAAGGCTGATTTGTCACGCGAATTACCAAGCGCAATGATGGCATTCCTTTGCAAAGGCTTTTTCCCTCTCCACGAACCAGCCATGTGACCAAATTTCTCCTTAAATTCACGGTTACTGATCGTTAACAACGGTTTCAGTTTCGGCATAACTGCTTCAGGATCAGGCTCCATTTCTTTGTGGAAATGAAAGTCTTTTCCTTTATTATATGGACAAACGATTTGACAAATATCACAGCCATAAATGACATGGCCAATCTTTCTTCTGAATTTCTCATCCATCATGCCTTTTGTTTGTGTTTGATAAGACAAGCAAAGTTGTGCATTCATTCTACCATCGCCAAGCAGCGCTCCTGTAGGGCAAGCATCAATACAACGTGTACAATCTCCACAACCAAATGGAACAGGTTCATCAGCAGGAAAAGAAAGATTTGTAATGATTTCACCTAGATAGACATAACTGCCGAACTCTTCTGTGATCAATAGTCCATTACGACCTATAAACCCTAGTCCGGCTCGTTGGGCAACAGCCACATCTACAAGTTCCCCTGTATCCACCATTGGTTTGAACGTTACTTCTTCTGCCGCTTCTTCACGAATATACTCAATCAGCCGGTCCATTTTTTCTCTTAAGATGTCATGATAATCAGTTCCCCATGAAGCGCGAGCAAATTCTCCACGACGTACACCTTTTTCTCGTGGTGGTTTATTTGCTATTTTAGTGGGGTAAGCCAATGCAATAGCAATAATTGACTTTGGTTCATCAAAAATCAATTCCGGGTAAACGCGTTCTTCGATCACTTTATGTTCAAATCCAGAGTGATGCCCTTTTTCTTGTTGAGCATGGAGTCGTTCTTCCAGTCCCTCAAAAGGTTCTGCTGTTGTAAAACCGATTTTATCTATGCCGATCTTTTTGCTCTCTGCGATGATGCGTTCTTTTAAAGCAGCTCCAGTTGACATCTTTCTTCTCCTTTCAAAAAGCATTAGCAGTCCCTTCTATTTTAAAACAAAATATAAAGATTTGCTATAAACTGAAAAGAAAAAGGCACAATAAAAGATAAAAAAACTTGATCAACACAAAGAAACGTATCGCTTCGGTGGTAGACACTGCGAAGCGATACGTTAGTGAAGCCTTTAAATTCATTAACTTTTATCAACATCTGATGGATTCCTGATAAAAACGAATGAACCAACTGCGGCTTGTAAATATAAATGTAACACCAACTCAGCATTTATGCAAGAGAAAAAGTTAATATTCATAGATGAAGAACTTTTTATGGTGTTTTATTTACCTATTTTACTCGATTGGAGTCTCTTCTTGATTATTTAAAATTTGTTGATAAGCCGTAATTTGTCCTTTTAAGTTCACTATTTGGAGTTCATTTTCAATAAAATGGACTGAGTTTCCTAAGTCTTCTGAGCGTCTATCCATTACTCTATCCAATTCTTTCTTTGCATCATCGATCAATTGATTAATTTCTTGTTCATTCAACATACTCATGTTTATTCCTCCCCATTTCACTAACTTAATTTAAGTATAGTGCGAGGTTAGATAAACTACAAATAAAATGCATTCTTTACGTTTAAGACCCTTTTTTACCGATCAGCATTTGTACATGCACTGTCACGCTTTGTAAAGGATGCTGCATGGCATATTGCTTACCTTCTGCTGTTGCGCCCCATCCAAGCGGTGTCATTAGCATCAATTGATCAAAAAGCTCACTGTCAAGTGGAAAAGTATAACGAATAGGTACGATCGTTGTTTCAGAAAAATGTTCTTGGAATTTTTGAATCACATGTTCATTTGAGTAGCGCTGTTTTTCTTGCTGGTCCAGATAAAAAAGTTTTCTTAATTCAATTAAATAATCAGCATCGGGCACGACTTTAATCACTTGTCCATCTTCTTTCAATAACCGTTCAAACTCTTGATAATTAGAAGGTGAAAAAATATTTAAAATGGTATCAAATTGGTTAGCTGCAAAAGGAGACTGAGCCAAGTCGGCAACACACCAAAAAGCTGATGTAAAATGGCTGGCAGCTAAGATAATGGCATCTTTTGAAATATCGAAACCTACTAAATTCCCCTTTAATCCCAAGTGCACCAGCTTATCTAAGTGAGAGCCTTCACCTGAACCAACATCTAATACCGTTCCATCTTCCTTTCGCGTTATGTTTTTATAAACCATTTCAATGAGAGGGTCAAACAGACCAGCCTGTGCAATGGCAAAGCGAGCGGAGAGCATATTTTTATCATATTCATTTTTAGAAGCTTTCTTTAAAAAATAAAGGGTTCCTTTTTTCGAAAGATCAAAGACATGTCCATTGCGACAAATCAAACTATGCTCTTGTAGTTTTTCAAAAGGTTCTTTACAAACAGGACATTGAAACAATGACATTTGTTCCGTTAAAAATTTTTTTGCTTGGTCTATTTTTTTCACTTTAAAAGCTCCTTAATATATGAAATTGATCGTTGTTTCATTCTTATTCCTAAATAAAAACGTCATTTCTATTATCTTTTCAACTATAACACGGCAAACCACCATTTTCATAAAATTATAAAAAAATTAGACATTTTGCCTCAATCAGATATTTTGAATGCGGTAAGAAAAGGTGCTAAGCTGATGATAATGAAGTAAAAAGAAAGGATGAACAATATGCCTTGGAACATGAACGACTACCCCGCATCTTTTAAAAACTTTGACCCCTTATTGCGAAAAAAGGCCATCGACATTGCAAATGCTCTTTTAGCGGAAGGTTACAACGATGATCATGCGATTCCAATTGCAACTTCGCAAGCGAAAGAGTGGATGGAAAATGCTTCCGAAAAAGAAAAGAAAGCATTCAAAAAAGAAGATCCGCCAAAAAAAGATGATAAGCATGATACAAAAAGCAAAATTCCTGACTTATTAGATAATGATGTTAAAGTTTATCATGAAGATGGTAAATGGCAAGTCAAAACAGTAAAAGCAAAACACGCAGCAGATTCATTCAATACAAAGGCAGAAGCTGTCAAAAGAGCCAAAGAAATAGCAGACAACAAAGATAGTCATGTCATTAAATACAAAGAAAATGGCGAAAAACAATCTTAGTCAAGACCTCTTTTGTTTAATACTTTAGCGGCTCGAAGCAATCCAACTTCATAGATTTTCTTAAAATGTATGGGTTCTACAATATTTAACATTGGTCAGTAAAAAACCATTCCTTTTTCAGGCTAAACTCGTTAGTATTCTACTTCTAGAAATTTTAGCAGCCCATCGACTGGAGGAAATTTCTTTACCAGCGTTAGAAGAGGAAAAAACAATATATGCTAAAAAGCGGGGAAATGGCTAGTCCATTCTTCCCCGCTTTTTCATTTTAAGAGTATAAACCATCAACATACTGTTTATTTTTTAAATGTATCATCTAAATCCAACTCTTTTTCAAATGCTTCTTGATACAGCTCGTATTCAGTATTTTGTTCATTTTCTTGCTGAACTTCTTTTACTTCTTGCATCCGTTCGTCTTTAATTCCAGCAGAATCACTTTTTGCTTCTTGAGTGACTGCTGAGAGATCTTGTTTTAAATCCAAAGTGGTCTCTTTTTTCTGTTTCATACTAGCCGCAACCGTTTCTTTTAAGTTTCGGACACTTCCAGGAACTTGCTCTTTGATTCCTTCAACATCGCTTTTAAGGAATTTGGCATCTTCCTTAAATTGTCCCTTCAGATCATCAGAAGCTGTTCTGAAGCTTTCTTTTACACCTGTTGAGGCATCTTGCAGCATTGCTTTTAAATCTTGACTTGTCTCTTGCGCCACTTCTAAATAGCCTTGTGTTGCTTCTTTTGTTTCATTTGCTTTATCGAACAATTCCTCTTGAAGTTCATATCCCGATTTCGGTGCAAATAAGTAAGCTGCAGCGTATGCAGATACCCCTCCAATGAGTGCTCCTAACCAAAACGTTCCTTTTGACATCTCGCTCTTCCTTTCCGATCAAA
This sequence comes from Pisciglobus halotolerans, assembly GCF_900113675.1. GTDB lineage: Bacteria > Bacillota > Bacilli > Lactobacillales > Carnobacteriaceae > Pisciglobus > Pisciglobus halotolerans. The sequence goes on along the minus strand of NZ_FOQE01000017.1, from coordinate 2,794 downwards.
AAATATTTGTTTTCTTTTATCATACACTTTTTTTACTTTTTCTTCTCTTTTTCTGCTTTGATCGTTAAAAAAGAATGGTCTAGATTTCATTTTTTCCTAATTTTATTTTCTAGCGCAACCAATTCAAGACATAAACAAATCCTATCCATCGCCATTTCTAGATCCGAAAGCGAAACAGAAGTTGGAGCTAATCGAATGCTATTATCCAAAGGGTTTTCTCCATAAGGATAGGTTGCATTTGCTTCAGTCAAGTGCACACCAATAGCTCCCAATGCTTCAACTGTTTTTTCAGCACAATTCTCTTGCGTCGTTAAATGAATAAAATAACCGCCATTTGGATTGGTCCACTGAACGATCTCTTTTCCTTGGAAATTTTTTTCCAACTGATGAACGATCAAATCAAACTTCGGTTTTAGAATAGCCGCATGTTTTTCCATGTGTTCCAGCAAATGTTTACGGTCTTTCAAAAATTTTACGTGACGCATTTGATTCAATTTGTCAAAACCGATCGTTTGAAAAGATAATGGTTCGCTTAACCACTTGATGTTCTTTTCAGAAGAGGCTACAGCCGCTACTCCAGCTCCAGGGAAAGTTACTTTTGAAGTTGAGCAAAATAACCATGGTCGCTCGGGGTTGCCAGCTTCTTTACAAGCTTCTAGTAAATTAAGAGCTGCTTCATGTTCTTGATTCAAGTGATGAACAACATAAGCATTGTCCCACATAATGGTAAAGTCTTCAGCAGCTGTTTGCATATGTGATAAAGCATGCACCACTTCATTAGAATAGGTGATCCCCGTTGGATTGCTATAAGTTGGTACACACCAGATTGCTTTGATACTGTCATCATTGGCAACCAGTGTTTGTACCTGTTCCATGTCAGGTCCATCTTCTTTTAATGTGATTGGGACCAATTCAAATCCAAGGTAATCAGCTAAAGCAAAATGTCGATCATAACCAGGACTAGGGCATAGCATTTTTCGTTTGCCTTCATTTTTCCAACTATTAGCTGCAATGTCTTTTTTGTGTTTTATCAAGCTAGACAAAACAAGATGCATCAATTGCAAGCTGGAGTTTCCACCCACGATCACTTCATGAGCCTCTACTTCCAATAAATCTGCAAAAAATTCCTTAGCTTCTATGATCCCTGTTAAGCTTCCATAGTTTCGAATATCTGTTCCATCTTTGCTGACAAATGAATCTGTCTCATTTAAAACGGTCAGCATAGGTTCTGATAAAGCCAATTGTTCTTTACTAGGAACGCCTCTTTTTAAATTTAGATTCACCGGATCATTCAGGTATTGTTGATAGAGTTTTTTCAACTCAGTATATTGTTTTTCAAGTGCATTTTCCATCAGCACTCCTCCTGACTCTTTTCATGACATGAATAAATTATAGCAAGACTTTCACGAAAACAAAACCATGATCTATTTTAAAAGCCACTTTTCTTTCTCGAGGAGATGCTGAAAAATAACGAAGCCTTAGCTGAAGAAAGCAAGCAGAACTCCTGCAGCTACTGCTGATCCGATAACTCCTGCAACATTAGGCCCCATCGCATGCATCAGTATATAATTAGAAGGATTTTCTTTTATGCCTTCTTTTTGCACAACACGAGCAGCCATAGGTACAGCAGAAACTCCTGCAGCACCAATCATTGGATTGATCTCACCTTTTGTCAGTTTACACATCAGTTTCCCCATCAAAACACCACCTGCTGTTCCGGCAGCAAAAGCAATGAGACCTAAAGCAATGATTTTCAAAGTGGCAACAGTCAAAAGCAAATCGCCCTCAGCTTTAGCACCAACTGAGACACCTAATAAAATCGTCACGATATACATCAATGAATGCTGAAGAACATCGGTGATTTTTGGGACTTGGCCAGATTCTTTAATTAGATTCCCTAACATCAACATACCGATAAGCGGTGCAGAAGATGGAACAAGCAACAAAACAAAAATTGTCGTCACAATAGGAAATAAAATTTTTTCTTTTTTCGTTACTACCCGAAGTTGCTTCATTTCAATTTTGCGTTCTTCTTTCGTCGTCAATAATCGAATGATCGGTGGTTGAATAATGGGGACGAGCGCCATGTAAGAATAAGCAGCTAAGGCAATAATGGGCAATAAATGCTCGGCCAATTGGGTCGTCAAGTAAATAGCAGTTGGTCCGTCTGCACCACCAATGATTCCGATCGAAGCTGCTTCTAAAGGTGTCAAACCAAGCAAAAGAGCGCCAAAGAAAGCAACAAAAATCCCAATTTGTGCTGCTCCACCCAGTAAAAGTGTTTTTGGATTGGCAATCAAAGGCCCAAAATCGATCGTCGAGCCTAAACAGAGGAAAATCAGCGGAGGATAAATGCCTAATTCTGTTCCTTGATAAATGTAATACAATAGACCTCCGTTCGAGCCATTTTCAGGTGGCAGCATTAAATGGGCCAGCGGTAAATTGACTAGTAGCATGCCGAAAGCAATAGGCAGCAGCAAATATGGTTCATGTAGTGACCCCCAAATATTAGACTTTTTTGAAGTGGAGAAATCCACTTCTTTTTTTCTACTTTTATCCGCAAGAAACTTCTAACCCTAAGCGGCGTTCTGAATTTCTTTACGATAGTCGATTGGACTCATCCAATCGAGTTTCCGTTTGATTCTTCTGTGATTGTAATAGTCGATAAATGTGACGATTGTTCTCTCTAGTTCTTCGTAGCTATGAAAAACTTGTCCATGATATACTTCTTGTTTCAAAAGACTAAAGAAATTTTCCATTGGTGAATTGTCCAAACAATTTCCTTTACGAGAGA
>NZ_FOQE01000024.1 GCF_900113675.1 Pisciglobus halotolerans | reverse complement strand
TTTAATCAATGCAGGGGTAGTCAGTCCCAGTCGGTTGGCTGTTTCTCGATAGGTCAACTCTGTTCTTGAATACAACTCTACCGCATCTAATTTAAATTGAACAGTATAATCCCTGTTCGTTGTCCGTCTCTGTAACCCTTCTTCACCAAACTCTTGATAAACTTTCACCCAATCACGTACTTGGCCGTAGCTTTTAATGCCATGTTTTTCAGCTAGAGAGGCATATCCGCCAAAACCTTTGATGTACTCCTTCACGACCATTCTTTTAAATTCAAAGCTATATTTAGCCATAAAAAATGACCTCCAAATGTTAGATTTTTGGTCTAACATTTGGGGGTCAGTATACCTTGCTGCTTCAAGAGTGATTTTTATTTAGATTTGATATACGTTACACCATTTGCTTTAGGACCTTCAGATTTACCGATAACCCCTACTAAAACAATGATAGTGATCAAGTAAGGTGCAACTTGCAGCCATACACTTGGAATACTGTCAATAATTGGGATGTACGCTCCTGTAACAGATAAACTTTGAGCGAAACCGAAAAAGATGGCTGCGCCCATAGCCCCTAATGGATTCCACTTACCGAAAATCATGGCAGCCATAGACATAAATCCTTGCCCTGCAATCGTCGTGATCGAAAAGTTCAAGCTAATGATCTGAGCTTGGATCGCTCCACCCATTCCTCCAAGGAAACCAGAGATCAATACTCCAGCATATTTCATCAAATATACATTGATACCTAACGTGTCAGCTGCTTGCGGATGTTCCCCTACTGATCTCAAACGTAAGCCAAATCGTGTTTTGAAAAGAATAAACCAGCAAAGGATGGCTACAACGATTCCAAAGAAAGCCGGCATATAAGTATGAGAAAAGAAAATATCTCCAATCACCGGAATTTTTGATAATACTGGGATATTCGAAATACCAAAGTTTTTGTCGATAAAATCTGTTTGTCCACGTCCATCATACAATACTCGTGTCAAAAAGACGCCTAAAGCAGGGGCCATCAAGTTGATCACTGTACCGGAAATAATATGGTCAGAGCGTAAATTGATCGTTGCCACTGCATGGATCAATGAGAAAGCGATCCCTACTAATCCGCCGACCAACATCCCTAACCAAGGAGTCCAGGAACCAAACTGTGAAGCAAACGTTAAGTTAAAGACGATGGAAGAAAAAGCACCCATAACCATGATACCTTCTAAACCAACATTGACCACACCACTACGCTCTGAAAAAGTTCCACCTAAAGCTGTCAAAATCAAAGGGGCAGCGTACAATAAAGTAGAAGAAACTAATAATTGCAATAAAGTCGTCAGATTCATCTTATTCTGCTCCTCCTTTCTTTACATTTGCACGAGCACGTTTATCGATAAAGAATCGAATCAAATAGTTTGCACCAACAAAGAAAATGATAGAAGCAATAACGATATCCACGACTTCTGTTGGGACACCTGAGCCTAGTGGCATGCTGGTTCCGCCGATTTTCAAAATCGCAAACAGAAGTGCTGCAAATAGAATCCCGGCCGGACTGCTCAAGCCTAACAGAGCAACAGCCATTCCATCATATCCAAGCGCTGGCATAGCGCCTTGAACAAAGATGTTTTCAAACGTTCCTAGTCCTTCCATCACACCGCCTAGACCGGCTAATCCTCCACTGATCACCATGGATAGAATGATATTTTGTTTCGTATTCATTCCAGCATAGCGAGAGGCAAAGGTATTCATGCCGACAGAACGTATTTCATATCCTAAGGTTGTTTTTTGCATGAGAATCATCACGACGACGATCAGTATCAGAGAAATAAAAATACCCATGTTTAAACGTGATCCGCCGCTGATATTAGAAAGCCAATCTGCTCTTAAGCTAGCTTGTTTAGGAATAGGAGGTGTAGTATCTGCTGAATCAGTCAATACATTTCGTACTAAATAGTTGGTTGTATATAAAGCAGTGTAGTTTAACATAATGGTAACGATAACTTCACTTGTATTAAAATAAGCTCTTAAGAAACCTGCAATTCCTGCCCATAATGCTCCTGCAGCAACACCTGCAAGTACACTGATCGGCAACAATAAATATCCAGGCCAATTTGGGAATGAAATGGCTACCCAAACGGAGCATAACCACCCTAAAAGAACTTGTCCTGCAACCCCAATATTAAAGAAACCTGCTGTATTGGCTACAGAGAAGCCAAGGCCAATGACGATCAGCGGAGAAGCATAACGCAACATCTCACCAATATAAAAAGGAGAACCAAAAGCGCCGCGCAGCATCGCTTGGTAGCCAGCCATTGGATCATAGCCAAAGGCGAGCATAATTATTGCTCCTAAAATCAACCCCAGCACAACAGAAAGAACAGGAACAAGAATGTTGACTTTTGCCCCTTTATTTTCATTTAACATTTGCTGACTCCTTTCCACCGTCTTGATCTGCCATGGCTTTTGCTTTTTCAACTGAAGAGCCTGCCATCAATAACCCTAATTCTTGTTGAGTCACATCTTTAGGGTCGACGATCCCAGCTATTTCTCCTTCGAACATCACAACGATACGATCTGAGACGTTCATGATTTCATCTAATTCAAAACTCATTAGAAGAACAGCTTTACCATGGTCCCGATGTTCGATCAATCGTTTATGAATATACTCGATCGCGCCTACATCCAATCCACGTGTGGGCTGAGCAGCAATCAATAAATCTGGATCGCGACTGACTTCACGAGCAATAATAGCTTTTTGCTGATTTCCGCCAGATAAAGAACTTGCGGTGTTATATTCATTTTGTGTTCGTACATCAAATTCATCGATCAATTTACGAGCATTTTTCTTCATTGCATTTCCGTTTAAAATTCCATTTTTGCTAAAAGGCTCTTTATAATATTCTTGTAAAGAGATATTTTCATAAAGTGTCATTGGAAGAATCAAACCATACTTCTGACGGTCTTCTGGAATATGTCCTACCCCGGCTTCTGTGATTTTACGCGGCGGAAGGTTAGTGATATTTTTGCTATTCAACGTAATCGTTCCGCTTTCCACTTTTGTTAGACCCGTGATCGCTTGAATCAATTCACTTTGACCATTTCCGTCTACTCCTGCGATGCCAACGATTTCACCAGCATGAATATCCAAATTGAAGTGTTTCACGGCTTCCAATCCACGCGATTCTTTCACTGTTAAGTCTTGAATAGATAAGACTGTTTCTTTTGGCTGAGCTTCTTCCTTTGGTACTTTAAAGGTAACAGACCGTCCAACCATCATATCTGCCAATTGCTGAGAAGACGTTTCGGCGACTTCGACTGTATCAATACTTTGACCACGACGAATAACCGTACATTGGTCAGCGACTTGTTTGATCTCTTCCAGCTTATGCGTAATGATGATAATAGACTTTCCTTCTTTAGTCAAAGAATGCATGATTTCCATTAGCTCGGTGATTTCTTGAGGTGTCAGTACTGCAGTCGGCTCATCTAGAATCAGAATATCTGTACCGCGGTAGAGTGTTTTTAAAATCTCCACACGTTGCTGCATTCCAACAGAAATAGCTTCGACTCTAGCAGTTGGATCAACAAATAGACCATATCTTTCCGAAAGAGCTTTGATTTCTTTTTGCGCTTCTTTTTTATCTAAGAAACCAGCTTTTGTCTTTTCACTACCTAAGATGATGTTTTCTGTAACCGTAAACTTGTCCACCAGCATGAAGTGTTGATGCACCATGCCGATCCCTAGTTTATCTGCTACTCCTGGTGAAGAAATGTCAACTTTTTCTCCATTTACTCGAATTTCTCCTGAGGTTGGCTCCAACAGCCCAGAAAGAATGTTCATTAGAGTAGATTTACCAGCTCCATTTTCCCCTAATAAAGCATGAATTTCTCCTTTTTTTACTTTTAAGTTGATATTATCATTTGCTTTGAAATCACCGAACTGTTTCGTGATGCCAAGCATTTCGATAACATAATTTGTTTCTGGCACGAGCGTCTCACTCCTTTTATCTTTTCTAAACCAACTTCTGTTGACTCATTTCAAACGACAGTTCTTTTATCATTGTAAACAAAACCTTCTATAAAAACTAGTATTAGAAAATAGTTGTTCCAACATTTTTAAGAAGCTAACTTTTATGTTATGAGCAATGAAAAGTGACTGAATGGGATAATAAAAGACCGGAAAAATCCGGCCTCTTATTACAATTAAGTTAAGCTTGAATCAAGTGTTTATTTAACTTCATCTGGATGTGTCGGTACTTCGATTTCTCCATCGATGATTTTTTGTTTGTATTCTTGAACTTTTGCTTTTGCATCGTCAGATAAGTTGCCATCTGTTAAGCCGACAGCGTCTTCAGCCAAGCCGAAGTTTGTCGTTTTTCCACCTGGGAATGTACCTTCCATTGCTTCATTAGAAAGGTCTTGAACAGCTTCGCCTACACCTTTAAGAGTAGAGGTCAATGTCAAGTTTCCACCGTCGTATTCTCCTTCAGCTTGTTGATCAAGGTCAACACCGATAACCCAAATCTTGTCATCTGGATTAGCATTCATACGGTCTCTAGCTTCAGAGAAAACCCCATTACCAGTATCACCAGACGCGTGATAAATAATATCAGCTCCGTTGGTATACATTGCTGCAGCTAATTGTCTTCCTTTAGCAGCATCACCAAATGAACCGGCATACTCAACATCTACTTTGATATCAGGGTTTACAGCTTTGACGCCAGCAAGAAAACCAGCTTCAAAACGGTCGATAACATCACTTTCTTGTCCGCCAATAAAACCAACATGATCCGTTTCAGTTGTTTCAGCAGCTGCTACACCTGCAAGATAAGCTGCTTCGTGGTCTTTAAATAAAACAGAAGCTACGTTGTCTAATTCGATCACTTCATCAATAATAACAAAGTGTTGATCTGTGTTGGCTTTCGCTACGTCTTCCATAGCTGGTTTTAATTTAAATCCAATTCCATAAATCAAGTCAAAATTGTTGTTGACTGCTTGGTTTAAATTAGGAACAAATTGCGAGTCTTCATTGGATTGTATGTATGCGAAGTTTTTGTTTTGTTCAAGGTTGTGTTCTTTCCCCCACTCTTTCATTCCATTCCATGCTGATTCGTTAAATGAACCATCATCAACCCCGCCGACATCTGTGACCATCACAACTGAGAAGTCCTTAGCCGCTTTATCTCCAGAAGCTGCATCAGAACCCGCTGTGTCGCTTCCTCCTCCATTTCCGCAAGCAGCCAATACCAAGCCTGATGTGAAACCTAAAGTCAATAGACTCTTAACATGTCGTTTTTCCACTTGAAAAACCCCCGATATTTTTTTGTAGTCCGAACTAACTTGCGCTCAGTTCATCCTCATGTTTATTTTAGCACCACAGCCCTAAAAAAGAAACAACAAAACGATAATTGAAATCGTTTTTAGGATAAATTGTTCACATTTTAATCGCTTTTTCATTTAACTTTTCTTCTGATGTTCTCCACTCCCTTTAAACCTGAACAAACCTTTAATCGTTCACTTGCTGTTTGGAGCATCTGTTAGCATCTATGCCGCCGAATTTATTGGAATCTGCGATTTCATTACGTGGAGAGAGCATAAAAAAAGGGTTCTTCCTCTTTTAACGTTGGTAAAGGAATTTCCTACGGTCGATGGGCTACTGATGGAAAGCCATGAGAACACATTGAGCCGAAAATCGCGTCTCAATGCTTGCAAGCTTCAAACTTAGTGTAACGGCTAAAGCCTAACACTAAGTGATTCACATTGCATCTTTTTTCATGGCTACCAGTAGTCCTATGCGCCTCCTGAAATTTCTAGAAATAGGATTCTAACGAGCTTAGCATTAAAAAAATTGATTTTTTACAGACCAACGTTAAATATTGTAGAACCAAAAAAAGAACCTTTAACAATATCAAAGGTCCTCTGACTCGGTTAAAGGTTCCGGTTCTTTTTCTACATTTACTTTCCTTGGCTTGCTGCCTTCTGATGGTCCCACGACGCCGCGCATTTCCATTTCATCCATCATCCGAGCTGCTCGGTTATAACCGATCCTAAAGCGTCGCTGCAACATCGAAATACTAGCAGTTTGCATTTCTACCACTAACGATACAGCCTCATTATACAGTTCATCTTCCGCTTCTTCATGCGACATCTCAGGTTCATCTGTCGGAATCATTTCTTCTACATAATTAGCTTCTTGTTGATTGGTCACAAATGAAACCACTCGTTCTACTTCTTCATCAGAAATAAAAGCGCCTTGAACACGTGTCGGTTTGTTTTGTCCCATCGGCAAGTACAACATGTCCCCTCTTCCCAATAGTTTTTCTGCACCATTGCTATCTAAGATCGTACGAGAATCTGTTCCGCTTGAAACTGCAAATGCAATACGAGAAGGCACATTGGCTTTGATGATCCCGGTAATGACATCTACACTAGGACGCTGTGTAGCTAAAATCATATGGATACCTGCAGCTCTTGCCATTTGAGCCAATCTTGTGATAGCTTCTTCAACTGCATTGCTTGCTACCATCATCAAGTCAGCCAATTCGTCTACAATGACAACAATAAAAGGCAGTGTCGGATAATTCTCGCCGGTCTCGATATTTTTTTCAAGAATATGTTCGTTGTAGCCAGAAATATTCCGCATACCAGTGGCTGCAAATAATTCGTAACGTCTTTCCATTTCTTCAACGACTTTATGAAGAGCTTGAGCAGCTTTTTTAGGATTGGTTACAACAGGTGTCAATAGATGCGGTATACCATTATAGACATTCAACTCAACTTTTTTAGGGTCGATCATCATCAGTTTCACTTCATTCGGTTTGGCTTTCATTAAAATGCTGACGATAATACTGTTGATATTGACCGATTTCCCGCTTCCTGTAGATCCAGCAACCAATAAATGCGGCATTTTTGTTAAATCTGCTACAGCTACACTCCCCGAGATATCTCTGCCGAGAGGAACTTCAAGCAACTTATCATTATCTTTAACATAATCTTCAATCACATCACGAAAAGAGACTAGATTCACTTCATTATTCGGAACTTCGATCCCAATGAAAGATTTCCCTGGAATCGGTGCTTCCATTCGAATATCCTTAGCTGCTAGCGACAAGGCAAGATCATCTGTTAAATTGACGACTTTGCTAACTTTTACACCTATGGCAGGTTTCACTTCATACTTGGTCACAGCAGGGCCAAGTTTCGCTTTGACCACTTTTGCATCTACACCAAAGCTGGCAAAAGTTGTTTCTAACTTTTTCACGTTCTGTTCGATGATTTCATATTCTCCAGATTGGTCTTTTTGTTTGATTTCATTTAATAAAGCTGGAGAAGGCAACTGATAGTCCTCGTTTTCAGTTTCAGCAGAAATCTCAAAGTCAAGCGTCTGATGTTCATTTTCATCTGCTTGATCATCCGTCTGTTCAGCTTGGGTCGCGTTTGCTTTTTCTGCTTCTTCAAGCTGTCTTTTTTTCTGATAGCTGTCGATCTCTAAAACTGGGCCTTTAGCTGCTGGCTGATCATGTTCTCTGGTTTCTTCAGCCGACATAGTTGATGGAGAGACCTTTTCTTTCTTTTCCTTTTTCCCAGTTGATTGTGTTTTGTTTTTTGCTTTTTCTTTCTTTTTTGTTTTTTGCTGTTTTTTCTTGGAAATGGTTTCTTGAATAAACGAAATAAAAAACAAGATTTTCTTTTTCGTCCACTGAAGTCCATTTCGAATAATGGCCAACGCCTTTTGGAATGACAAGTTTAATATAAAGAAAATGCCTACTATCCCTAATACGATCGACAACAGATAGCTGCCCCACTGAGAGGCTAAAAAGTAGCTCGCTGTATAAAGTAACGCGCCAATCATCCCTCCGCCTAAAGAGTGGATAATTGAACTGCTGCTGGCATCAGCCATATAAAAACGCAAGGTAGCAGATAAAATATTTGTTTCAGGCTGAATGATTCCTTTAAATAAAAGCGCATGTAAAAATAACAAAACGCCACTGTATAATAAAATGAGCCCTAAAACACCATGACTTTTTAATGGTGGAGCCGCTCCTTTAAGGAGAAGATAGCCTCCATATACACCTAGCATTACTGCTGCGAAGAGGTAAGTATCTCCTACAAAAAAGCGAAAAGCATTAGCACTTAAAAAACCTAAAAAGCCAAGATGCGACAAGGCAAACAAGCTAATGGCTATATAAATAATTCCAATCACTTCATTAGAAACAGAAGCATTTTTTTTCTTTTTCTTTCTTTTAGACTTTGTTTGTTGTTTTGCAGCCAACTCATGTTCTCCTTCCTGTTTCGCTTTCCTATATTATACACAAAACAAAGGCATAACGGAATGTTATCCGTTGTTTCTTAATAGGCAAAAAGTTGACCTTTTCCTGTGTAATCGTTAAAATATGAGTGAATACGTTACCAAAAAGAGGTGAACGATGTTGATCACATGGATAAATAAACTAAGAAAAAAAATTGCTCCTGCCCCTGCAGTAGACCCCAAGGAATTTAAAACGAAAGGAGATCATCGACAAATGAAGAAAGTACGCATTCTGGTCAAAGGAATGGTTCAAGGTGTTGGTTTTCGTTACACCACTAAAATGCTAGCAGATAAACTGGGCATAGCGGGAATCGTGAGAAATGAAAATGATGGATCTGTTTACATCGAAGCAAATGGAAGTCCCGAAAGAATCGATGCGTTTATAGACGGCATAAAACGTTCTCCATCTCCTAGTGCGAGTGTTGAGGATGTTACAGTCGAAGAAGATGAAAGTATTGAAGAAAGAATGAATTTTACCGTAACCAATTGAAATGATAATCTAATTCCTGTATAGTTTAAAATGACTTTATTTTACTCTATGCAAAGGAAAGTGAAAAATGAAAAGAAAGAAAAAAATCTATTTATCCGGAACGATTTTAAGCTTATTGCTGCTCTTATCTGGGTGTATGAGTTATGATGCCAATGGCGCGCCGACCGGGTTTATTTATGAATATTTAGTTATTCCGACTCAAAAACTGATCATTCTACTTGCTGACTTTTTTGGTGGTAATTATGGTATAGCGATTATTTTGATCACGATCGTTGTTCGATTGATCATTTTGCCGTTAAACCTGAGCCAATCGAAAAAAACAATGGTCCAACAGGAAAAAATGGCCTTTGTCAAACCTGAATTAGACGAGATCCAGTCAGCATTAAAAGCGGCAAAAACCAATGAAGAAAAAGCTGAGATCCAACAAGAAATGATGGCTCTTTACAAAGAAAATGATATCAGCATGATGGGCGGTATCGGTTGCTTGCCGCTGCTCATTCAATTGCCGATTTTCACTGCTATGTATCAAGCTGTACGCTTATCAAATGAAATTGCAAGCAGCACTTTCCTAGGAATGAATTTAGGAGAACGAAGCATTGTATTAGTGATCATCGTTGGAGCTGTTTACTTTGGTCAAGCTTATATTTCAACCATAGGCATGTCACCGGAACAAAAGAAACAAACACGGACAATGATGATGATGAGCCCAGTCATGATTACACTGATTTCATTCTCCTCTCCTGCCGGCCTTGCATTATACTGGTTGACAGGCGGAATCTTTGCTATGGTTCAAACCTTGATCACAAACTTGCACTACAAGCCAAAAATCAAAGCAGAAATAGCAGAAAAAAATAAAAATCGTCCAGTGACACCTAAGAAAAAACGTCAAAAGACAATGGAACAAATGAAACAAACAACGATCAACAAACCTCAAGCTTCTTCCTCTAACCGAGATAAACAAGGGAAAGGTAAAGGAAGAAACGCTGGTAAGCAACAACATAGGTAAATAAAAAAGGAATTGGGATTTTTCCCAGTTCCTCTTTTTTTGTCTTTAAAAAATGTTCATAAATGTTTAAGATTCTTTTGTTACTTGATCTTCCGTTTCTTCATAAATCGGTAATGTAATCCTGAAAATAGAGCCATGATCTAACACACTCTCCACAGAAATATCTCCTCTGTATCCTTTCAGCAATTCCTTAGCAATTGAAAGTCCCAAACCATTACCGCCCTTATGACGACTTCTAGCTTTATCAACCCGATAAAAACGACCAAAGATTTTTTCTGTATCTTCTTGCGTCATGCCTTCTCCATAGTCTTGAATAGCGACTTGGACAGTATTTTCTTGGGCAGCAATCGAGATATGAACTTCTTTTCGTTTCGTTGAATACTTCACTGCATTATCAAGCAGAATGATCAAGATTTGTTCTAAGTGATTGCGATAGATCGATACATAAATTTCCTGATCTAGATCATCATCTAAAATAAAGTCAAAGTCAGGATGGATCATTTTGAAGTTATTATAGTTTTGTAGCACGATTTGGCGAATCGGTGTTTTTTCATTTTTATAATGGATCTCGACCTGCTCTGCTCGTGAAAGATCAAGCATTTCTTGAACCAATGTTTTCATTCTGTCGATTTCTTGCAAAGAAGCTGATAGCGACTCATCCAATATTTCCGGATCATCTTTCCCCCAGCGATTCAGTAACTTTAAGTGACCTTCCATCACTGCTACAGGCGTCCGCAGTTCGTGAGACACATCTTCTACGAATTGTTTCTGCTGCTCGATATAGAGCTGCATTTTATCTAACATATCGTTGAATACATTCGACAAATGAGTCAGTTCGTCATTGCCATCTGGGATATCGATACGCGATTGCGATTGGGTATCTTTGCGAATGTCATTCATCGTGTTTGTGATAGACTGGATCGGTTTAAGGAAGCTATTTGCCAATACAAACCCTAAAATCGCACTGAACAGCAATGCAATGAGACCAGTAATGGTAATAGCAGAAAAGATTTGATCATTCATTTCATGATAGTCGACCAGTTGATTGATCACTTGAATATAACCGATCAAATCTTGGCTGCCAGAAGCATAAACGGGCATAACGCCAATGATCCCTACTTTGCCTTTAATATCAGCGATATCGATACTCGTTTTTTCCTGGGGAGCAAAAGAGACATCGCTTGGTTTAGTTTCAAACAGTAAACGAGAGGTTGGACTGTAAACACGTACAACAACACCTTCTTCACTCATTTCTGCATAAAGTGTATCTTGAAAGTTGCCTTTTTCGCCGATCAGAAGATTTCGCTGATCGTAAGATTGATCCAACTCAGGGAAAGACGGTGTATAAGATGGGCTTAAAGCTTGGTAAACTCTTGCTTTCGTCAGCGCTGCATCTTCCACATTTAAACGCTCTTCCACTCCGTAGAGGACTTCCTTTAATTTTTCATCTTGCTGTTTCAATGTGATTTGTCTGAAACTTAAAGCAATGACGATCGTAAAAATAAGATAGGTTAAAAATATCGCGGCGGCTGCACCCAAAGACCATTTCCATTTCAAAGAAATGCGTTTAGATCCGTTTCCCGTTTTTCCGTTCATTTTTAAGAATCTTTTCACGAACGCATCACATAACCTGTTCCACGAACAGTTTGAATGTAGCTTTCTTCGCCTGGAACGTCAATTTTATTTCTTAAATAACGGATATAAACATCTACTACATTCGTTTCTACTTCTGTTTCATAACCCCAGACTTTATTTAACAGAACATCTCGCGCTAGCACAACATTGACATTTTCCATCAATTCTAACAGCAGCTCGTATTCTCTTTTGGTTAATTCGATTACTTCATCGCCTCTACGGACAACTCGGTTTTCTTTTTCAACAACCAAATCCCGGTAGATCACAGTGGTTTGTTTTGTAATATTTTGCTCGCTTTCAATTTCAATGCGGCGCAATAAAGCGCGTAAACGAGCCAGTAGTTCTTCGATTGCAAAAGGTTTAACGATATAGTCATCTGCTCCATGATCCAATCCGGATACACGATCGATCACTGAGTCTCTTGCTGTCATCATAATGATTGGAACATTGCTCACTTGTCTGATGCGACGGCAAACATCGATTCCATTCAATTCAGGCAGCATTAAATCAAGCAAAATAACATCCCAATCTGCCTTTTCTTCGAGTGCTGCTTCTAAACCTGTACGACCATTATGTCGCACTTCTGTTTCATAGCCTTCATGTTTCAATTCAAGTTCAACAAAACGAGCTAAATTTTTTTCGTCTTCAATGATTAATATTTTACTCATATCAATACCTGCTCCTTTATTTCGGTAATGCACGCCTTTGTTACAATAGCATGTTTCATACAATTTCTCAATCATTTTCTCATTAAACACTTACTATTTTACCATAGAAAAAGCTGAAAAAAGAGCGTTCATCTGTTCGTATTTCGTTTTCCTTTTTCATTTGTTCACAAGCCGGACACTTTTTCACTTTTCTGTTATAAAGGGTCTATCGTTTCCATTCTATTTTTGAACATAAAAAAGATTGTAACTTTTTTATCCGTTCGGGTATGTTAATTTGAAAAACTGATGTCTCACCCTATCCTTATCTCAAAAATAACCTTCATCATAAAGCCAAAAGAGAGACTGGAATCAATTCCAATCTCTCTTTGACGCAAACTTTTTTCTAAGTTTTTAGTCCTAAAGTAAAGCAAACACTGTCTTTTGGCTTAGTTTTCATTTACACCATTTCGTAGACAAGCTGTTCGATTTGTTAGATACTTTCTTCGCCTTTGTCTCCATACCAGTCAAAGTGGAAAATACCTTCTTTATCTTTTCGTTCATAAGTGTGAGCACCAAAGTAATCGCGCTGTGCTTGGATAATATTAGCAGGTAAGTCTGCAGAGCGATAAGAATCGTAATAAGCGATCGCAGAAGAGAATGTCGGTACAGGTACACCGGCTTTGACAGCTACGCCAATGATATCGCGAACAGCATCTTGGTAATTTGCAGTAATGTCCATGAAGTATTCATCCAACATCAAGTTCTTTAATGATGCATCACGATTGTAAGCATCCGTAATTTTTTGCAAGAATTGAGCACGAATGATACAACCTGCACGGAAAATTTTAGCAATTTCGCCATATTGCAAGTTCCAATCATACTCTTCACTTGCAGTGCGCATTTGTGCAAACCCTTGTGCGTAGCTCATGATTTTGCTGAAATAAAGAGCTTGACGGATTTTTTCAACCAACTCTTTTTTGTCTCCTTCAAAAGAGTATGCTGCTGGTTTTGGTAATACTTTGCTTGCCTCAACACGTTCGTCTTTTAAAGCAGAAATGTAGCGGGCAAAAACAGATTCTGTGATCAATGGCAATGGTACACCCAAGTCTAAAGCGCTTTGTGAAGTCCATTTACCTGTCCCTTTATTGCCTGCACGGTCTAAAATCACTTCAACCATTGGTTTGCCAGTTTCAGGATCTTTTTTCGTCAATGCAGCAGCAGTGATTTCGATCAAGAAGCTGTCTAGTTCACCTTTGTTCCATTCACGAAAAACTTCTGCTGTTTCTTCAACAGATAATCCTGCTACGGCGCGAAGCAAATGATAAGACTCAGCAATCAATTGCATATCACCATATTCGATTCCATTATGAACCATTTTGACGTAATGACCTGCTCCATTTGGTCCAATATAAGTCACACAAGGTTCGCCGTCGCTAGGAGCCTTTGCAGCAATTTGTTCTAAAATCGGACTGATCAAATCATATGCTTCTTTTTGTCCTCCTGGCATAATAGCAGGACCTTTTAAAGCTCCTTCTTCTCCGCCAGAAACTCCTGTTCCAATGAAGTTGATGCCAGATTCTGCCAATTCAGCACTACGGCGCATGGTATCTTTAAAGAAGGTATTCCCTCCGTCTACCAATATATCGTCTTTATCTAAATGTGGTAACAATGACTGGATCACAAGATCTGTTCCTTTTCCAGCTTGAACCATTAAGATAATTTTTCTTGGTTTTTCTAAAGATTCAACAAATTCTTCGATCGTTTTGGTTAACACTAATTTTTTGTCTGGATGTTCCGCAACAACAGCTTCAGCTTTGGAAGTGGTACGGTTATAGATAGAAACAGAATAGCCTCTGCTTTCAATATTCAATGCCAAATTTTTACCCATCACGGCCATACCTACGACACCGATTTGTTGTTTACTCATGCATTTGATCTCCCTTCGTCTTACACAGCTTTTCATTGTTGGTATATTTTGCAATTTCCAAATCTATCTTATCAAACTATTGGAAAGAATGAAAGCAAGCATTTCTGTTCTTGGTCACTTATTTGCACGGTGTTAACCAAATCTTTGCCTGGTTGCAACCTATAGTCTTCCTTTCTCATTCTGTAAGAATAAGTCATTTTAATCATCTTTTGTTTACTTTTATTGTAAAATAGATACGAAGGCTTTGTTTTTAACGGTTATCCAATCGTGGAGAATGATTTTTACTAGGAGGTGAACAGATGATCAAAGCATATGCAGTTGATGAAAACAATCGTATTCAACAGGTAGAAAATAGAAAAGAAGACCATGTAAAGTGGATACACATCACTCAATCAAATGAAAAAGAACTGAAAATGATTGCTGATGAGTACCACTTTCCTATTGACTATCTATCCAGTGCATTTGATTCTGATGAAGTTGCACGATATGAAAATGTAGAAAATTTGGATGAATCTGCTTGGCGTCTCCTCATTCTTCTATTCCCAATTAAAGTGATCGGTAAAAGTGGCCTTGTAGAATATGTTACACGTCCATTATCTATCATTACTTCGAAAGGAATTTTGATCACTGCGAGTTTGAGTACGCCCCATTATATCCAAGATATCATTGACAACTTCTTAGATCATCCGGTCGATATTCAGGACCATGTTCAATTTACGTTACATGTAGCCATGAATATTGCAGATCGCTACATTTATTGTTTAAAAGAAATTAACCATGCCACAGAATTACTCGAGATCAATATTAGCCGATCTTCTGATTCCAATCAATTATTAAAAATGATGGAACTGCAAAAAAGCTTAGTTTATTTTGACACTGCTATCAATACGAACCATCCTGTCATTTCTAAACTTCAAGAAACAGAGTATTTTATTAGTAATGAAAAAAGCAAAGAATTGCTGCGCGACGTTCGTGTGCAAAACATGCAAGCAGAAAATATGATTCGTCAGACGCTTAAACTATTAGGCCAGATCAGTGATACTTTTTCTTCTGTCATTTCTAACAATTTGAACAATACAATGAAGTTTCTCACTTCTGTTACCATTGTCATGACGATTCCTTCACTGGTCGGTGCTTTGTGGGGGATGAACGTTCCCGTTCCTTGGCAAAAAAATGGCGCTGGCTTTTTAATTACCATGACCATCATCATTCTTTTATCTATCCTTACTACTTATTGGTTGAAGAAAAAAGACTACTTTTAACACTATTAACACGTTAAAATGTGAAAAAAATATGAAAACCTCATCCTGCTCTTGAGCTTCTTATTTTTTTGCGGTAAACTAAAATAAATTTGCAGAGAAATGAGGGGAAATCCGCATGAGCAGTTCTAACAAACCAAATAAACAAAAAAAAGGATTTAAATTCTTTATCATTCTTGCTCTTGTTGCAATGCTAGGATCTGGATTCTTATCTGTTCTCTTTACTTTGATCAACATGTAAACAACTAATGAATAATATACTGCTGAAAAGAGGCATTGGATTTAACCAGTGCCTCTTTTTTTAATACCTATTTACTTATTAACAGCTTTTTTTTCTTTTTGAGCCATTTCTTTCAATTCTTTAGCGTGCTCCAATGTTAATGGTGTAATCTCTGATCCAGCCAACATACGAGCGATCTCTGCACGTTTTTCAGTCTCATCCAATGCTCTAACATGCGTTTCCGTGCGATCTCCTACGATCTCTTTTGAAATAAACAGATGCTGATCCGCAGTTGCAGCTACTTGAGGCAGATGAGTGATACAAAGTACTTGAGAATGCAAGGCTACAAGATAGATTTTATTGGCAATCGCTTGTGCTACTCGCCCGCTGACACCAGTGTCTACTTCATCAAAAATAATACTGGTGATGCCTTGGGTTTTTGAAAAAACGGTTTTTAATGCCAACATTAAACGAGATAATTCTCCCCCAGAAGCAATTTTTGCTAACGGCTTCAATGGTTCTCCTGGATTAGGTGCGATATAAAATTCAACTTGATCAATTCCTGTTGCAAAGATCATTGTTTTTTCTGAAGCAGCATTTTCGTTTAAAAAGTTCACTTTAAATTGAACTTTATCCATATAGAGCTCATTTAATTGTTCTTGAATAGCTTTTTCTAGTTTGACTGCAGTTGCTTTTCTTTCTTTAGACAACAGCTTGCCTTTTTCCAACAATTCTTTTTTTCGCTCAACCAGCAAGTTTTCCAGCTGCTCAAAATTTACTTCGCGATTCTGGAGATGAGTCAATTCCATTGTGATCTCTTCGTAGTAATGTAGAATGTCTTCAACTGATTCGCCATATTTTCGTTTCAGCTGATGGATCGTTTCCAGTCTTTTTTCAATTTCATTTAATCGACCTTCATCATAAGACAACTGGTCACGCTCTTTTAAAACATCACTGGCGGCTTCTTGCAACTGAAAATAGCTGGAAGCAATGACTTCTGCTATCCGCTTATACGTTTCATCATACTGCTCAATATTTTGGATAGCAGACATCGCTTCTCCTACAAAGTCGATGCCATTTCCTTCATCTCCCTGTAACGCTTCATACGTAACAGAAAGGGATTCCACGATTTTTTGATGATTTGACAGCAGAATTTTTTCTTCTTCCATCTTTTCTTCTTCACCTGGAACCAGTTCTGCTAATTCGATCTCATTTGATTGGAACGTCAGCATATCGATACGTTGTGCCAACTCTTGTTCATTGGTTTGCCAGTCATCGTAATCTTTTTTTAGTCTTATATAATCTACATAAATATTTTGATAATCCTTTTTTTCTTTTTTCAGTTCTGCATTTCCAAACTGATCTAACATCGGCAGATGACGTTCTGCATGCATCAATTCTTGGTGTTCGCTTTGGCCGTGAATATCAATCAAGCTTTCTCCGATTTCTCGCAAAATGGCAATCGTGACTAGTCTACCGTTGATCCGGCATGTGCTGCGCCCAGTATGATGAATGTCTCGTTGGATGACCACTTCCTTATTTTCTGTGTCAACCCCATATTTCTTTAACAATTCAAACGTTGACGGATTTTTTTCAATCGAAAATAAGGCTTCAAGCACGCACTTTTCAGCACCGTGGCGAATAAATTCGCTTGATCCCCTTCCTCCTGCCAGCAAGCCGACTGCATCGATGATGATCGATTTCCCAGCTCCTGTTTCTCCAGTCAATACCGTCATGCCTCGATCAAAACTTAAAGATAAATCATGAATGATGGCAAAATTTTTAATCGTTAATTCCTGTAACACATTTCATTCCTCCAATAATGTATGAAAAGAACTAAATAAGTTGAATAATGTGTTCTTTCAGCTGTTTCGCATCTTCAGCTGATCGACAAATCACTAATAACGTGTCATCTCCTGAAATCGTACCAAAAACGCCTTCAAAATTCGATGCATCAAGCAACGCACTTAAAGCAAAAGCGTTTCCTGGAATCGTATGGATCACCATAAAATAATCTTGGCAGTCCATCGACACAAAAGCATCTTTTAGCATTTTACCCAACTTTACAGAAGTATCATCATTCATGTCAGGCGGCAGACTATAGTAATACCCGCCTGATGTTGCTGGAACTTTCATTAACTGAAGTTCTTTGATATCGCGCGAGATCGTAGCCTGCGTGACATCAATGCCACGTTCTTTTAGAATAGAAACAAAATCTTCTTGTTTTTCAATGCTTTGCTCTTCAATGAGTTCTTTCAACAAACGATGTCGTTCTTTTTTCTTCAAGGTCATCCACCTCATTCATACAAGTTGAACCAGCTTTAGTTTGTTTCTATTCTACCCTACTTATTTCAAATTAAAAAGCTTTTCTTCAGCTCTTCAATATAAAAAAAGATTCTGCAAAATAAATGCAAAATCTTCGTGTTTGTAAAAAAATAAAAGTATTTTTCACTAAAAAAGAAGGCTCATTTTGAATAAAACGATTGATGAGCTTCCGCTACTATTTGTTCAATCTTGATGCTACTGTTTGGTTTTGATTCTTTTGTCCAAGCAAGATGAGCTAAAAATTCAACGTTTCCATGACCGCCTGTTATGGGAGAATAAGTGAGCCCTTTTATGGTATACCCTTCACGCTCAGCAAAGGACAAAATATCTTCCAAAACATGCTCATGAACTTTGGGATCAGCGATGATTCCTTTAGAACCGATTTCTTCTCTTGCTGCTTCAAATTGTGGTTTGATCAATGCTAAAATATCTCCATTTTCAATAATGATGTCCTTTAATACTGGCAAGATAAGTTTTAAAGAAATAAAGGAAACATCAATAGAAGCTAATTGAGGTCTTCCTTTAGAAAAGTCTTCTTTTTTACTGTATCGAAAGTTGGTCTGTTCCATCACGATCACACGTGGATCTTGTCTTAGCTTCCAAGCGAGTTGGTTGGTTCCTACATCTAATGCATAACAATATGCTGCATCATGTTGAAGCGCTGCATCAGTAAAGCCACCTGTGGATGATCCGATATCTAATACGATCTTGCCAGCAACAGATACCTGAAATACATCAAGTGCCTTTTCTAGTTTATATCCCCCACGGCTGACATATTTTAAAGGCTCTCCTTTTAGTTTCAGCTGTGTATTGACCGGTAATTTTTCTCCGGATGTATCGATCCGCTGGTTATTCTCATTCAATAATTTTCCAGACATGATCAATCTTTTTGCTTTATCCGTCGATTCAGCTAATCCTTGTTGTACCATCAATTGATCTGCTCTTTCTTTCCTCATTGCTTCTCCTCTTTTATCGGCAAAGCAAATAAATAAATCATTTCCTGTAATAACTGCGGATCCAGCTTATTTTTTTCTGATCCATTCAACGCTTCAGCTTTTTTCAAGCTTTCTTCTGCAGCATCCAACGTTTGTTGCAAGGCGTGTTTTGCCCCTTCCAGTCCCAACAAGGAAGGATAAGTGCTTTTATGATGTGCTTCGTCCATCCCTGTTTCTTTGCCCAATGTTTCTGTGGTTCCAATAATATCTAAAATGTCATCTCGAATTTGAAAAGCTAGACCAAGATGTTCGGCATACTGATCCATCAACTTGGTTCTTTCTTGTGATGAACCACTGAGCAAACAGCCAGCATAAACTGCAAACTTTAATAATGCCCCTGTTTTCTTTCGATGCAATTGCTTCAAATCTTCGAGCGACAAGCTCTTTTGCTCACCCTCCATATCTGCTACTTGCCCAGCAACCATTCCACTTGGCCCAGCAGCTTGAGCTAAAGATTGGATCAAGAGGACTTTCGTTTCTGCTGTTTGTTGACTATCTGCTAAGATTTGAAAAGCTTGTGTTAGTAAGCCGTCTCCAGTTAAAATAGCCACAGCCTCTCCAAAAATGATATGATTGGTTGGTTTTCCGCGACGCAAGTGATCGTCGTCCATAGCCGGCAGATCATCATGGATCAGCGAATACGTATGGACACATTCCAAAGCGGCTGCCGCATCATAACCATCTTCTTTTTTTCCTCCTAATGAAACAAGCGTGCTCAGCAGGAGAAGCGGCCGAATTCTTTTTCCGCCGGCATTTAAAGAGTAGCGCATCGCTTCGATCAGTGTTGTATTTTCAGCATCGATCTCGTCGATTTTTTCCATCATATATTTTTCTACCAAAGGCATTTCTCTCTGCATAAATTGGTTTAACATTGCTGTTCCCTTATTCATCGGCAGACTCCACTTCATTTTGAAAAACGGTCTCTTCACCATTTTCGTCTACAATTTTTGTCAACGTCTTTTCAGCATTTTCTAGCTTATCTTTACAAAACTTGCTTAGCTGAACACCTTTTTGAAATTGTTCGAGTGCCTCTTCTAAAGGGACATCTCCTTGTTCTAATCTAGCTACGATTTGTTCTAATTGTTGCATGGCTTCTTCAAATTTTAATTCTTTTGCCTGCTGGCTCATTCTGCAGTCTCCTCCTCTTTCTCGACTACTTCAGCGATGATTCTCCCTTTGTCTAGATGAATACTGACACTTTCGCCGATAGCTACTTGTTCAGCGCTTTTGATAACTTTTTCGTCTTTAGTCACATAGCTGTAGCCGCGATGCATAATTTTCAATGGACTTAAGTAGTCTAACGACTGAATTCCGTAATCTAATCGTTTTTGCTGGTTTTTCATATAACGATCCATTTGGGTTTCTAACTGATTGTGCAGTTCTTTTAAATCTGTTTGTTTTTGTTGAACATGTTTTGAAGGATCATTAGACATTAGCGTTACAGCATGAAGTTGCAATTGCTGTTTTGCCTCTCGTACTTTTTCCATCATCGTTTGGTTCAGCTTATCTGTTAATTGGTCTACATTTTGCGCATAGCCTTCGTATAACCTCTGGGGCTGTCTGAAGATATAGGAGGCTAAAGCTCTATTCAAATGCTCGTTTGAGCGGTCAACTGTCCACTTATAACTTTGCATCAATCGCAGTCTGGTTCGTTCGATTTTTAGAATTTCTTCCGATAACAAAGGAACAGCTAGTTCAGCCGCAGCAGTCGGTGTTGCTGCACGTACATCTGCTACCATATCTGCAATCGTCGTATCGGTTTCGTGACCAATAGATGAAATGATCGGCGTTTTTGCTGAAAAAATGGCTCTTGCTACTTTTTCTTCATTAAACGGCCATAAATCTTCGATCGATCCCCCACCACGTGCAATGATCATCGTATCAAAGTTTCCTTTTTCTTCTACTGCACGAATATTGTTGACAATGGTATCAGCTGCATACTTTCCTTGGACTTGTGTTGGGAAAACAACTAGTTGAACGATAGGAAAACGTCTTTTGACGGTTGTCATGATATCGCGTATAACTGCTCCACTGGGACTAGTAATCACGGCGATTCGTTTTGGAAAAGTCGGCAGCAATTGTTTTGGCGCTGTAAACAGCCCTTCTTTGCTTAATTTCTTTTTCATTTCCTCTAAAGCTTGATATAATGCACCGACTCCATCAGGTTCCATATGCTCAATATTGATTTGGTAGCGTCCGCTTGGTTCATAGAGCGTGATTCTGCCTATGACGAGAACTTTCATCCCTTCTTCTGGCGTAAATTTCAGTTTGCTAAAAGAAGACTTGAACATAGTTGCTGAAATAACAGCTTTTTGATCTTTTAAACTGAAGTATTGATGGGTGTTTGCCCGATAACGAAAATTAGAAATTTCTCCCGTTAAGTACACACGTCCCAGATAAGGATCGGCATCAAATTTACGTTTCAAGTACTTTGTCAAAGCAGAAACAGTCAAGTATTCATTTGTCATCTACTGTCTCTCCTTACTGATCCGCCTTTAGTGATTGTTTGGCACTTTCGATCGTTTGATACATCAGCATGGTAATGGTCATCGGTCCTACCCCTTTAGGAACCGGCGTTAGAAAACCAGCAACTTCTTTGACTTCATCCATCTTAACATCACCGATCAGCTTCCCGTTTTCATCTCTGTTCATTCCAACATCAACAACTGCAGCTCCAGGTTTTACAAAATCCTTGGTGACAAAATGTCCTCTGCCGATCGCAACAACCAAGATATCTGCTTGTCGAGCAAGTTCTTGCAAGTGTTTGGTTCTAGAATGAGCAATCGTTACGGTAGCGTTTTTCATCATCAGTAACTGTGCCATAGGTTTTCCTACAATATTGCTTCTTCCAATAACGACTGCGCGCTTCCCTTCCAGTTCTACTCCATAGTGATCTAACATTTTCATGATACCATAAGGAGTACAAGGAATACGATCTGGTTGTCCAATAAACAACTTTCCCATGTTGATGGGATGAAAACCATCTACATCTTTGGAAGGATCAATAGCCATCAAAATTCGGTTTTCATTGATTTGCTTTGGTAAAGGTAATTGTACGAGGATCCCGTGGATTTGATCATCAGCATTTAAACGATCGACTACGTTTAGGAGTTCACTTTCTTTGATCGTTTCTGGATAACGTTCCACCACAGAATGAATGCCCAGTTTTTTGGCTCTTATTTCTTTATTACGGACGTATGTTTGACTAGCAGGATCTTCTCCTACTAATACAACTGCAAGCCCAGGAATAACGCCCTTTTCAACTAGTTCCTCTACGCTCTTCTTCATCTTTTCATTCAATACATCTGAAAGTTCTTTCCCGCTCATTAAGATTGCACTCATGTCATTTCTCCTCCCTCTTGAAAACAATGATGTAAAATCTTTTTTCAATTTTTCGCGACTCATAAAATAGCCTTTTTCTGTAAAATCTAAAGAAAAAAAAGAGGTTTAAGCCTCTTTTTCATCTTTTACAATATTCGCCAGCACACCGTTCACAAATTTTCTAGAACGGTCATCACTGTAGCGCTTGGTAATTTCCAAAGCTTCGTTGAGTGCCACACGATCAGGAACATCTTGGACATACAGCATTTCAAAAACAGCAATTCGCATGATTGCTAAGTCTGTTTTAGCCAAGCGACTGATCGACCAGTTTTCCAAGTGCTGCTTGATTTTTTGATCGATCTGCTCTTCGTGCTCGATTACTCCAGATACTAAGGTATTTAAGTAAACAGGAATACCGCTTTTCTCTACTTCTTCCTCATCATGGTCGCTTTCTAACGCCTGGATCATTGCCTCTTCTTTTGTTAACTCATCATTTGTAGAGAGTTGGAAAAGAGATTGCAGCGCTTTTTCTCTAACTTCACGTCTTGTCAATCTCACTACTCGTCACCGTCTTCTTCATAAAGATCAATCAAGTCATTTAAGACATTTTTTTCTGGAACGATACCAACGATGTGTACATTGACTTCATTTAATTCGATGTCTGTCATATGCAGCAGTTGTTCTCGGATTCTTTTTTGAATTTCCAAAGCTACTGTAGGGACAGATACACCATATTTAAAATAGCAGTAAACATCTACTTTCAATCCATCTTCTTGTGAAAGGTAGACACCTTTTTTGTGGTTTACCCGGCCAAACAATTCTGTAACGCCAGAAGAAAGATTGCCGTGCATAGCGTAAACGCCATCTACTTCGCTGGCTGCAATTCCAGAAATGACTTCGATTACTTCCGGTGCGACTTCGATCTCTCCCAAGGTTCCTTTGTCATTAATAGCAAACATTGCTTCTTCAGCCATAAGATCCCTCCTATTTCATTTCTTTCAATTGTGCTTATGCTCTAGAAACGTATGAACCGTCTTGTGTATTGATCACTAAGGTATCATCAACGTTTACAAAGAATGGAACGTTTACGACTGCTCCCGTTTCTACTGTAGCCGGTTTAGAACCGCCTGAAGATGTATCTCCGCGGATTCCTGGTTCAGTTTCGACAACTTTCAATTCTACAGTGTTTGGCAATTCAACGCCCAACACTTCAGATTCATACATAATAACGGAAACTTCCATATTTTCTTTCATGAATTTCAATTCATCTGTGATTTGATCTGCAGGAATTTCAATTTGTTCATACGTATTCATGTCCATAAAAACGTGCAAACCAGCATTTTCATACAAGTATTGCATTTTTCTATTGTTGATTTGAGCTTTTCCTACTTTTTCTCCAGCACGGAATGTTTTTTCTTGAACAGCTCCAGTACGTAAGTTCTTTAATTTTGAACGTACGAATGCTGCTCCTTTACCAGGCTTAACATGTTGAAAATCAATTACACGCCAAATACCGCCATCTACTTCAATTGTTAAACCAGTTTTAAAATCGTTTACTGAAATCATTTGTTTTCCTCCTGGATTCCTTGGATATTCTCTTTAAAGTTTACCATGTTTTGCGTTCATTTCCTAATGTTTCTCTTTATTTCTTTTTTAAAGAATGATCAGTTCTTTAGGAGATGTCAATAACACTTCATTCCCTGTTTCAGTAATGAGAAGGTCATCTTCGATACGAACACCGCCAAGACCTGAGAAATAAAGACCAGGCTCGTCTGTGATCACATTTCCTGGAACAAAAGGTTTGTTAGATCTCATAGAGACACTTGGACCTTCATGGATTTCTAAACCGATTCCATGACCTGTGGTATGTCCAAATGCGTCAGCATATCCATAGCGGTCAAAATGATCACGTGCCACAGTATCTAAAGCCTTACCTGTAATACCTGGCTTAGCTGCATCAATTACTTTTAGTTGAGCCTCTAAAACAAGCTGATAAATTTCTTTTAATTTTTCACCTGGGTCTCCGATCGCAAATGTACGGGTCATATCAGATACATACCCTTCATAGTAACAGCCAAAGTCAATCGTGATGATTTCGCCTTGTTCGATTTTCTTATTGCTTGCTACTCCATGAGGCATAGCTGAACGAATGCCGCTAGCTACGATCGTATCAAAAGATACTCCTGAAGCTCCTAAACTGCGCATATAAAAGTCCATTTTATTCGCTACTTCTATTTCGGTCATTCCTGGTTTGATTTCGCCTAAAATATATTGATAAGCTTTATCCGCGATCTCACAAGCTTTTTTGATCGTACTGATTTCAGCATCATCTTTTATTTCTCTTAGTTCTTCAATCAATCCAGAAATTGGGGTCAATGCACATGGAACGATTTCTTCAAGCAATTCAAACAATGAAAAGGTTACGAAATCTTCTTCAAAGCCTAATGATCGGATGCTATTTTGTTGGACGATTTTTACCACTTCTTCATATATCGAACCGATATTCTGTACAATTTCGAAGCCTACTGCTTGTTTTCCAGCTTGTTCCGTATAACGAAAATCCGTTACAAAATACGCTTTATCCATCGTAACAACACTTAATCCTGTAGTCCCTGTGAAGTTTGAAATGTAGCGCAGATTATATGGACTGGTTACCAACATTGCATCGATTCCTTTTTCTTTCATGCCACTTCTTAAACGATCTAGACGTGTCATTGCTCTCACTCCTTTTGATTTTATCTTCCCTCTATTTTTTGATCATTCATTTGTTACCACTCACCAAAACTTTAGCGTACAAATCCCATTATATCAAATGAAATAAAAAAAAGGAACCAGACCAGCAGGGGAGTCTGGTCTCGTTGAAAGTTGAAAAATTCTTGTTTATCCTGATCCTATTGGATGAATCTTTCCTTGAGCTAATTTCCTTTCAGAGTAAGACACTTACCTTTCTCAATCGAAAAAAAGACTGAAGATCCACTTCAGTCTTTTAATGATGAGGCCATTGATTCTATTATCGGTTGTTTTCTTCTGCTGGTTCTTTCTCTTCATTCGGATGTTCGATTTCTATCGTCTCTTCTTTTATATTTTCCTGAGCTGATTCATTCTTTTCTCCATCTATTTTGTTCATCGGCTCGCTTTCTATTATTTGTTCTTGTTGGTCTTTCACTGACTTATTTGTCATTTCGTTTTGTTCAGGCGTTTCTTTTTGTAGAGAAGCAGAACATTCAACTGTTTTCTTTTTTGTAAACCCATTTGCTTCTGTTGCCTGCAGCTGATAAGTATCTTCTGAAATTTTATGGATCGATACGACTCCTTTTTCAAAGTTTGCTTTTGCTTCCTTGACTGTTTTTCCACTTTCCAATTGCTTTTCCAAGGCATCTTCTGTCAAAACCAACATACTGTTAGCCAAATAAGCTTGCTTTGTCAGCCGCAGCTGATACATCTGACTACGGTAAATGCTGACTGTTCCAAAAACAACCAATAGTGTTAAACTGATAAAGACGATCATTGAAGGGAAGATTCCGCCTTCTTCATTCATTTTCTGCCTCCTGTGGTTGTTCCGCTATTTTCAATCTCACTAATCCTTTATAATGCTCCTGATTGTTAAAATCAACAGATAGGTAAAGGATTCTATTTTTAACTGTATAAGAAAGCTGCTGAACATTTAAAAGCATAGGCTGATAACCTTTGCCATCTACTTGTCGGATCAGTACTTCTTTATCTTTCATTTTAAAGTAACTGATTGTTTCCAGCTTTTTGCTTTCTTCATTGTATTTTTTAAACTCAGCTTTTTTGCCATCTGTGGTCTGAAAAATCGTACGACTTGCTTCGTATTCGAACTGATTTAAAAACAAATGCCATTCTAATTGATTGTTTTTCACCATTTGTTGATGAATCAAGTCCAATTGCTGAACAGCTGTAGACACTAGCGATAAACTAAGGATTAAAATCAACAAGGCAAAAACAGCCTCTATAAGCGTAAATCCTTTCTCTTTGTCACTGATTGATTTGAAAAGATTGAAGTTGGATAGCTGCTTCTTTTTTGTCCCCATAAACAACGATTCCTTTATATGCATTTTCATTTCTTTCTTTGATAACAAAAGTCATGCCTGCTGTCTGCCACGTTGAATCTACTCGACCTTCTTCTTTTATCATCATAACTTGTTCATAAACAACGCGCTGCAACTCTACTGCTTCTTTTTCCTGTTGAACAATTACCAACAAATGGCTCATCAAAGGAATATAAAGACAGATACAAGCTTGTATCAAAAGCCACGAAAAAATACTTTCCATCAGAAGATAGCCTTTTTGATTCAACTTATTGCCACTCAAATTTCCCACTCCCTAACTGGAAAACGACTTTTTGCCTTTTGCCATTCACTGAAAAAATAATTGGATCAAATTGATTGATATTGCCATTACCGCTATTAAAATAATATACAAAGACACGTGTGTTTAGAATTTCTACTCCCTCTGGAAGAACAAGTTCATGGTTATATTTTTGCTGCGTGGTAGCCACCACCTTAAACGTTATCTTTCTGCTCTTAGGCAGCAATTCGATTTTTGTCCGATTGTCTGTTAAAATGGCATAATTTTGAGCTGAGGTAATACTATTTGTTAAAGAAGTCTTGAATAACTTAATGTCCATTTCATTAGCGGTTCCCTTAGTAAGAAACATAGGTAGTGAGAACAATACAACAGCAATCCCTAAAACGAGAAGACTTTCCAGAAATACAAATCCTTTTTGTCTATCGAGTCTCATTTAGGATCATCCTCACTTGGCTGCTTTTGCTTTGATTTCGCCATTTTCTATTGTCAATTTACTGATGGCTTGTTTTTTCTGGCTTTCTGTTAAGTAACCGGCTGTTTCAAGCGTGTTCACTGCTGCAGAAATATCTGTTTTTGGTACTTTTGTATCCTTTTCCATATCGTATAATTCGATCTGCGTTTGCACAACAGTCGCCAAAGCTTCTGATCCCTGCAAGTCTACATTCTTCTTCTGATTCGTTAAGTTAGGAATGACCAACAACATAATAACGGAGATAATAAACAGGACAATCACCATTTCAATTAGTGTGAAGCCACTTTCTTTTTGGCCATTCTTCCATTTTCCTTTACTCTTCATTGCATAACTCCTTCCTCTAATAAATCAAACATTGGTAACAGCAAAGCTAAATAAACACATAAAATAAAACTGGCGATCAACATAAACATCAATGGTTGAATCCATTCAAAAACTTTTTGGACCTTATTCGTCAGTTGCAGTTGACAATCTTTTGCATAAAGTTCAAGTTCGCTCCCAAGTTGGCTTGTTGCTTCACCATGAAGAATAATCATACTAAGAGCTGGATCGAAAAAAGGAAAAGCAGCAAGTGAGAGTGTAAAACTGTTACCTTTTTTCAATGATTGTTCCATTATAACGGCTACTTCTTGCATCAGTTTCGTCGTACTTTTATCTTGCATCAATAAAATCATATCGTTCATCTGTAATCCGCTTTTTAGTAATTGGCTCCATTCAAAACTAAAAAACTGCGTATAGTAGAGTTTGAAGAAATGCCCTGCAATTGGAAGACCTGCAAAATAAGCCGCCTTTTTTACGGCTGAAAGCTTGCGAAGTTTCAGGTAAACAGCAAGGCTTAATATGCTCACAACCAAAAGAAACAACAGCAGTATTTCAGGGAAATATTGAATAAAACCAAAAGCCCACTTTGTTAACGACATTCCTTGCGCTGCTGTAGAAATGCCAAGCTGAGAAAAGTTTGGCAAGAGAAATAGGCGCATAGCAAAAATGATCCCTGTCATGAAACTTAACAGCAGCACTGGGTATTGCAGTAATTTAAATAATTGCTGCTGTTGTTTTAGCTTACTCTCAATATAGTTCCCTCCCGAAAGCAATGTACCTGCAAAATTCCCATGGACCATAGACAAGTAGATCTGCGCAGATACGCGTTCTGAAAAAGCTAAATCCTTTAAAACTTCATCTATCCTTTTTCCTTCTTCGAGCTCCTTTAATATTTGACGAATCCACTCCGCTTCTTTAGGCATAATCGTGATCAAAAAAAATAAAGCATCTTTTAATGTAAACCCTTCTGCAATCAAAAAAGATAATTTTGTTAAAAAACTCGCTTGGATCCGCTGCTTTTTCAGGTCAAGGAATCTGGTATTTTTGATAGCTTTGTTCGCTGATGAATCCATAAGCAGCCGCCTTTCCAAGAAGATGATTAAACGAGCGGATGTCACTCGATGTTTTTTGTCCGGATTCCAACATTTCTTTCAATGACAATCCAGATAAAACCTCATACAATACGGCTCTTCTTTCATTTGCCTTAAAATGGCTGCACCACTGATGACATTCTTCCTGGCAAAGAGGACAAAATCTAGGCAATAATTTTTGATAAACAACACCTAGCAACGTTTGCTGAAGTTGTTCTTTTGTCACACCTAATTCCATAAATCTCGCCAATACGCCAACTGTGTTTTTGGCATGAATACTTGCTAAAATCAAGTGACCAGTCAATGCACCGCGAATAGCCATTTTAGCTGTTTCTTCATCACGAATTTCACCAATGATCAAGATATCTGGATGATGACGCAAACTCTGCCTTAAAAGTGCAGCATAAGAAATACCCGCTTTCTCGTTGACTTGTGCTTGTAAAAACAATGGTTCTTCAATTTCAACGGGGTCTTCTATCGTAATGACTTGCTGCTTGATCTCTGTATCGTTTTCACGAATCAGTTGATACATACTAGTAGTTTTGCCCGAACCAACGGGACCTGAAAAAATGAGCAAGCCACTTTTGTACTGAGACAACTGTTTGATTTTCTGAACTTCCTTTTGAAAGTACGTCGTTTCATCTAATTGATAAGAGCGTGTTCGACTTAAGATTCTGATGACGATCGATTCCTGAGCTCGAAAGTTAGTAATCGTAGAAAAACGGAGCATACAATTCCCTGCTTCTGTTTGTATCTGAGCCGCCCCGCTTTGCGGCTTTCGTCTCTCACCTACATCCATATTTGAAAGGAACTTCAGATAAGAAACCAAGCGCTCTCCCTCTTCCTGCATCAGTCTGTTTTTTAATAACAGCGTATCATCCATACGATAATAGAGACTGTACTGACACCCTTCAGGAGAAAGATGGATATCACTAGAACCCTTCTGCTGGGCGTCTTGAATCATTTGAACCGTAAATTCTTCTACTTCCATTTGTTCACCTCCATTATTTGATCTTTCAGTATTAATATCTGCAAAATAAATGGTTTCCGTTTTTTTTGTCGTCAATTTATAAATGTTTTTAATTATTCATGTTTTCTCTGTTATTGACCACTTTCAGTTTGCTGCATTCTTCATTTTCTAGTCAACTTTATGATTCAAAAAAAGAAGCTGATTTTTTCTCAGCTTCTTTCGTATGGTTGCTATGTTGGTAAGTTTATTTTTCTGTTGATTCTTGCTTGCCATTTAAGAATTCTTTTGTTAAAAAGTCATAGAGTTCCATCAATTCTGTTTCCCCTTGAACCGCATCTTTGTAGGCAACAAAAAGTGTTTTGGTTTCTAAAGTCTCCATCCGTTCCCGTTCTCCGCTTTCATTGAAGATGTCGCGATAAGCTTCAGCAACAAGTTTCAAATGGGCGTGTCTTTCAACGAGGTTCAACTTGATTTTTGTATCTGGGTGCTTGCGTAATTGATTGTTCTGAAAATGTTTAAATGTTTCAACGATTTTCAGCCAGTTATTTGCAGACATTCATTTCCCTCCTTTTCTTTTTATTTGACTATTAGAGACTTGGCTTATAGATCAGTGAAATGAGCATTTTTTGTCGCGTTCATGTCTTATTTTAATCATAAAGAAAAAAGAATTCAATCTCCAGACTTGCTCTCCATTGAATGAGATAGATTATTTTTTGTTCGGTCATTAAGATGAATATAGGTGAAAATTAAGACTTTTTCATGCATATCAGGTTCTAATGTAAAAATAACGTTAAAGATCCCTATTCTGTTTCTGAATAGGGATCTAAGTAAAAGTTGTATTTACATGGCTGCATTGTGGAAGACTTCATTTACATCATCATCGTCTTCTAGTTTTTCAATTAATTGTTCCAACTGCGCTTTTTTGTCTTCAGGCAATTCTACCTCTACTTGTGGGAGCATAGTTACTTCTGCGGTTGCCAAAGTATATCCTTCCTCTTCCAAAGCATCCCGAACTTCAGCAAAATTGGCAGCATCAGTATAGATTTCAAAAACTTCATCGGAGGTTTCCATTTCGTCTCCACCGGCTTCTAGCACGCTCATCAACATGGTATCTTCATCCACGTTTAAGCCTTCTCGTTCGATCGCAATATATCCTTTGCGGTCAAACATGTAGCTAACTGAGCCTTTTTCACCTGGGGAACCGCCATTTTTATTAAATGCTACTTTTATATTCGTGTTTGTTCGATTCAAGTTATCAGTCAATGTATGCACTAAAATAGCAACGCCATTTGGTCCATACCCTTCATAAGTAACTTCGTCGTAGTTTTCGCCTTGTCCAGCATCAGTAGCTTTTTTGATCGCTCGATTAACATTGTCATTAGGCATGTTATTTGCTTTTGCTTTATCGATCATTAAGCGTAATTGAGGATTTGAATTGGGATCAGGTCCACCACTTTTCGCAGCCATATAAATTTCTTTTGAGATTTTTTGAAAAATCTTACCGCGTTTTGCATCTTGTGCATTTTTACGACCTTGAATATTATTCCACTTTGAATGTCCTGCCATTCAAAATCCCTCATTTCATTCTTATTAGTTTTATGCTAAAACAGCACTTCTTATTTTACCAAAAAAAACGCTTTTCGGCAATGTTCATTATACGTTTGATCGTATCACTTTTCCTTACTCTTTTTCGTAAAAGACATTTTTTTCTCTTCCATTTTTGTTTTGCGTTAGCCTTATTTATTTTCTTTTTCTTTTTTTACGTTTTTTCTTTGTTGCATAAATAAAGATCAAGCAAATGGCTAATCCGGTTGCAGCTCCTACACTATCAAGGACGATATCTTGAGGCAGTGGTGTCCGGTCTGGTGTAAGGCTTTGATGAAATTCATCAAAAGAAGCATAGCCCACTGCTAACAGCCATGAGAGAACAGCTGTTAAAGGAAGGCTAGTCATCTTTTCTTTAAGGCCTAGCAACCAGAATGAAGCAAGTAAAAAATAAGAACCAAAATGAGCTGCTTTACGAATAAAAAATTCAACAAATGCACTATATCCTTGAGCATGTATGCTGACTTCGCTTCCTGCATATGTAAATTGAATCGGACTTAAAAATTCTTTTAAAGGTTCATTTGCTAGCCATCTATCCAGCAATCCAGTCATTGACTGATCTTCGTAAGATTGAGAAGAACTGTAATACAGCACAAGCATGACCGCAAATGCTAAACCAATAAATAGATTGCCCTTTGTTTCTTTTTTCATTTTATTTCCTTTCTGACGCTGTTATATGATTTTTCTTTATTTTATATGATTTTGATAGATTTTTACAGTTTTTCATTCTACAATTGTTTTTAGGAATCATTTTAAAAAGATCAAAAAGCTATTTAATTCATCTGTTATCAAAAATGTGCAAGAAAGAAGGAGCAGTTTATGAAATATAGCATTAATTGGGATCTTGGATCCATTTTCCCCGGCGGCAGTCAATCTCCGCAACTGAAAGAAAAAATCACTCAAATGGAAAAAGAGTTAACTACTTTGTCTACTCAAGTCCAACAATGGAAACCAGAAGAGGACAAGCCTGAGTATGATAGATTAAAAGAAATTCTAAATGTCCAAGACAAGCTAGATAATGGTCTGACGCAAGCTTTTACTTTTGTAGAAGCTGTTCATTCCGCTAATGTTAACGATACACATGCTGTTGCTTTATATGGAAAGTTATTTGACCTCATGAGCCGTCAACAAACCATCGCAACGATATTAAATAAAGCATTCGTAGCTTTTTCAGATGAAGAATGGGAACATTTGCTGGAGCATTCTTCTTTCCAACCCATTGCTTTTGTCTTAGATGAAAGTCGAACTCATGGTAAAGAGTTGCTGAGCGAGCGCGAAGAGGCTTTGATCAATCAACTATCTGTAGATGGATTTCAAGGATGGAGCAACCATTACGATTCCTTAGTAGCAAAAGTGAAAATCCCTTATACAAATAAAGAAGGGCAAACCATTGAGCTTTCCGCTGGCCAAGCTCAAAACAAAATGTATGGTGATCCTGATCCTGAAGTACGAGAACAAGTCTTTGCAGCATGGGAAACAGCTTGGAGCAACGATACTTCTTTATTTGCAGATACACTAAATCACCTGGCTGGCTTCCGTTTAGCCAACTACAAAGCTCATCATGTCGATGACTTTTTAAAACGTCCGCTTGAATACAATAGAATGAAACAAGAAACACTCGATGCAATGTGGCAATCTGTCAGTCGGCACAAACAGCCTTTTGTTGACTACTTAAACCGCAAAGCAGCTTTGTTCGGAAAAGAAAAGCTGGACTGGCAAGATATTGAAGCGCCTATCATAATGGGACAGGCAGAACCAAAACATTATACTTTTGATGAGGGCGTTGATTTCATCATTGATAATTTTAACAAATTTAGCCCTAAAATGGCTGATTTTGCTAAATATGCGCTTGAAAACAGCTGGGTTGAAGCAGAAGACAGACCAGGAAAAGCACCAGGCGGCTACTGTTCTGATTTGCCAGAAAGTCAAGAATCTCGCATTTTCATGACATACTCAAACTCTCCAAATGAAGTCGCTACTCTGGCTCATGAAATTGGACATGCTTTCCATAGTGATGTTATGAGAGATTTGCCTATAAAAAATCAACACTATGCCATGAATGTTGCAGAAACGGCTTCAACTTTTGCCGAAATGATTGTAGCAGACGCAACAGTCAAAGATGCTGAAACAGATGAAGAACGCATAACTTTATTAGACACAAAAATGCAAAATGCACTAGCTATGTTCCTAAACATTCATGCTCGTTTCTTATTTGAAACACGTTTTTACACAGAACGGAAGCAAGGCATCGTTACTGGAGAACGTTTAAATGAGATCATGACGGAAGCACAAAAAGAAGCTTATCAAAATGCATTAGGCAGTTACCACCCTGCTTTTTGGTCCAGCAAACTGCATTTTTATATTGCTGATGTTCCTTTTTACAATTTCCCTTACACATTCGGCTATCTATTCAGTCTAGGTATCTATGCGCGTTCACTAGAAGAAGGTGCCGATTTTGAAGATCAATACATCGCTCTTCTACGCGACACAGGTTCCATGACGACAGAAGACCTTGCAATGAAGCATTTAGGTGTAGATCTGACAAAACCTGATTTCTGGGAATCCGGTATTAAAATTATGGAAAAAGATGTAGAAACTTTCTTATCACTGACAGAAGCATACGTCAATGAGTAAAAAATTTTCATGCTTGTAAAAGCGATACCCACTCGTTTCAACTCATTTAAACTCAGTCCGTAAGCAGATTGAAATGAAAAAATTTGTTGATTTGAATGATCTACTTTATTGTAAATTTAGAGAGCATGTTATGAACAACATGCTCTTTTTTATAGTGTAAGGGAAAGAACCTGTTAAACATTGCAGAACCTATCATAAATCTAAAGAAAAAATGCTTGAACATCGTCTTTTTTGACAATGTTCAAGCATTTTTGTTTATTGAATGTTTGGTTGATTAAAATCTTCCATAGAAAACGTGGAATTTTCCCCAATAAGCATTCGTCTTGAAGCTATTTTTATAAGCTGGTCCTGTACTTGATTGAGAACCAACCATATTGCCGCCGCCTGTGTAGATGGCCACGTGGAAAATACTGCTTGGGCTAGAAGATTTACCAAAGAAGACTAAGTCTCCAGGTTGTGGGCTAGAAATTTTAGTAGAAGCACTATATTGTGCTCTAGAATCACGAGGAAGTGATTTTCCAGCTTTAGCAAACACATATTGTGTAAATCCTGAGCAGTCAAATCCGCTCATTGTCGTTCCGCCCCATACATAAGGAATTTGATTGCTAGGGTTCTTACTTACGATTTCAGCAGCCACAGACAAGACGCTTCCAGATGATACTGTTTGTTTTGGTGCTTCTTGTTTTGGTTTATCTTTCTTCTCGCTAGTTTGGTTTGAAGAAGATGAACTGTTTGTTTTTGAGCTGTTTGAATTTGATTGACTTGAGCTTGAAGCAGTTGCATTTGAATGATTTGAGCTTGAATGGCTCGTTTCATTTTTCTTTGCACTTGTATTTGAGCTTGAGCTGCTTTGTGCTTGTGTGTTCGTCGTCTTATTTGCTGAAGTTGCTGAGCTTTGAGATTCATTAGTTGCAACTGTTGTTGTCTCTTGTGTACTTTCAGCTGGTTGTTCTTGGCTTTCTTCAGCAGCCAATGCCACTTGTGTTTCCTGTGTTTCTTGAGCTTCTTTGGCTTGTTGAGCTTCTTGTTCTTCTTGTTCAGCTTGTTGAGCAGCAATCAATTGAGCTTGTTCTTCTGCTTCTTTTTGTGCACTTGTATATTGCGCAACTTGTTGTTCAGCACTGTTCTTCATCTCAGAGAATTTAGCGATATCGCCTTCTGCTGTAGAAGTTTCAAGCGCCAATTGAGCTACAAGCACTTCTTTATCCAAAGCTTGCTTTTCCATTTCAGAACGAAGCATTTCCAATTCCCCAGCTAATGTATCTTGTTGTACAATTGTCTGTTCTGTTTTTTCTTTTTTACCTTCTACTGCTTTTTTATCGTCTACTTGTTTTTGAACAAGTGTCTTATTAGCACCTACTAGTTCACTGACTACATTGATTCGTCCAATGATATCGCCTAGCGATTCTGCTTCGATAATAAAGTCTAAGTAATTTTGTGTTTCGCCGTCTACTTGAACAACACGTGCTTGTTCTTTCAACTGTTCATTGCGGCTTTCAATATTTTTTTCAAGTTCAGCAATTTCTTTAAGTAAAGTTTCTCTTTCTTTTTTCGTTGTTTCCATTTCTTTTACTAATTTGGCAGTTTTTGCTTCATTCGCAGCAATTGAACTTGAAAGAGATTGTAATTCGTTTTTCGTTGTTGAACTTTTTTCTTTTAAAGAATTCAATTCTTGATTTTTTTGGTCGATTAGTTGTTGGCTTTTTTCAGCTTGATTTTTAGCTTCTTCAATTTTAGTGTCATAAGATGCAGCACTTACGCTGGTCGGCAAAACAAGGGAGCTTGTCATCATTGTTCCTAATACTGCTACAGTGAATAGCTTTTTCTTCATCTTCACGTTGTTTTTCCTCCAAAATTTTATCATCATTTTTTTGTAACGTTATTTACAAATACCGTTTAGTCCTTTTTTAGCAACGAAGCCAGTATAGCACAACCTACATCTCAGAAACGTATCGGTTATATTACAGGAACATTTAATAACGATAGTTCCAGTCATTGTTGAATTTCGTTCACAACTTGCTATTTTTTTTAGCACTTAGGATTGACAATCTCTTTTAACTCTGATTGATAACCTTTTGGACATGTTTAATATTTAAAGCTGCACGAATCAATATGATCATTTATGACACCAGTTGCTTGAAGAAAAGCGTAACAAATCACTGGTCCAACAAAAGAAAAGCCTTTTTTCTTCATATCTTTTGACAGCTGTTCTGATAGGTCATTTTTTGAAGGACGTCCTGTTTCCTCTTTGAAATGATGAATCATAGGTTGTCCTTTAACATAAGACCATAAAAATGCATCAAAAGTTCCCCATTCTTTTTGCACTGCTAAAAAAGCTTTGGCATTTTTAACAATGCCTTTCATTTTTAAAGGATGTCGGATCAGTTTTGGGTTATGCAAAAGTTCTGTGATTTTATTTTCATCATATTGAGCAATTTTTTGCGGATCAAATTGATCAAGTGCTGCTCGATAATCTTCACGTTTTTTCAACACTGTATCCCAGCTTAAACCGGCTTGCAACGTTTCTAAAATCAATTGTTCAAACAAAGCCTGATCGTCATGCAGCGGCTTTCCCCACTCTTCATCATGGTATTTCTTCATTAAGGCTGTTTTTGCCCAAGTACATCGTTTCATTTTGGTTTCCTCATTTCTTTTTTGTCTTTTTTTCTGATCCCTCTACTTTTTCTCAAATTTTTATTGTCATTTTTCTTGACTTGTAGAGGTACAATAGATATGTTACAAAAATAGACACAAAAAAAGAGACATCCTGTATAATTAAGTTACCACACAAAATCAGGAGGATGTCCCTATATGTCTATTATAACAGAAGAAATGCGTGTAAGAAAGAAAATGTGTGAGTATGTATGTGTCAAGTTTTTCTCGGGCATCCTTTTACTAAGCTAGTTTAGGCTTTCTATTTTTGTACACTCATCAGCTACCGCACGGCTCTGCCGTTTGCTGGCCTATCTGTTTGGAGAACGTTCCCAAAACAAGGAACCTTCCCCAAACAGACAGGAGTTAACGAAAACTTTTTACTAGTTGCCCCATTGCCGATGAATGAGCGGCATATAAGGGAATAGTTCCCTCTTTTGCACCGACTGACTGTTGTGTTTTTTCATGCAATATCGAGGATAAACGAACCAGCTGTTTCCGTTTGCGTTGTTGTCTCGTGCTCCTATTTTGTTGATGTAG
>NZ_FOQE01000041.1 GCF_900113675.1 Pisciglobus halotolerans | reverse complement strand
TTCACGACCATTCTTTTAAATTCAAAGCTATATTTAGCCATAAAAAATGACCTCCAAATGTTAGATTTTTGGTCTAACATTTGGGGGTCAGTATAAAGTCCTGTTTTTTTAGTGTATTACCGGTAGCTGGCTTCCAACCTTTTTGAAAGTTTGGAAAGGGCATAACAGACGACCCAGTACAGGAATCCCATCATGATAAACATGGGGATCACATAAGAAGTGTGTTGTCCATAAATAATACGCGCATTGTGTGTCAATTCAGGCAACGTAATAATGGTAGCCAATGAAGTGTCTTTGACTAATGAAACAAATTGGCTGACGATCGGCGGCATCATTGAACGCAAAGCTTGAGGAATAATGATGTACCATATGGTTTGCATATAGGTGAAACCTGTTGATCTGCCAGCTTCCATTTGTCCATTAGGAACAGCATTCAAGCCGCCGCGGATGATTTCTGACAACATGGCTGATTCAAAAATCGTCATGGCAGAGACAGCTGACCAGAAAATACTGAAGCGGATCCCAATTTGTGGTAAAGCAAAATAGGTAAAGAAAATAATCAGCAACAAAGGCAAGTTCCGTACGACGTCAACGACAATACCGATAAACTTTGAAAGGAACGGAATGTTCATATAGCGGATCAGGCCTAAAACAGCACCGATAATAAAACTAAATATAATCGACAAAACGGCTACTTCTAAAGTAATGAGAAGTCCATCGAGTAAGAAACGGATATTCACCCATGAATAAGCTTCTGCTAAGTTCAAATGCATCTCCTCCTAATCTTTTGCAGCTAAGCGGCGTTCCGCATACTGCATGAAATGAG
This sequence comes from Pisciglobus halotolerans, assembly GCF_900113675.1. Classification (GTDB taxonomy): domain Bacteria; phylum Bacillota; class Bacilli; order Lactobacillales; family Carnobacteriaceae; genus Pisciglobus; species Pisciglobus halotolerans. The sequence goes on along the minus strand of NZ_FOQE01000041.1, from coordinate 13,870 downwards.
TTAAAGGCAAGGTGATCACAAGATAGAAAAGGGCGACCATCGTATACGTTCCAAATGTATTAAATGTCTCACTGGCAATTAAATCGCCATAATACATCAGATCTAGACCAGCTACCATTGCAAACACGGAAGAATTTTTAACTAAGTTGATGAATTGGTTGCCAAGTGGAGGAATCACGATCTTGATTGCTTGCGGCAAGATAATGTACCGCATCGTTTCCCAATAAGTAAAGCCAGTCGATAGGCCAGCTTCCATTTGCCCAGCTGGTACACCTTGGATTCCAGCACGGACTGTTTCGGCGATAAACGCTGAAGTATAGATGGTCAATCCGATGATACCAGCAGTGTAACCATTGATATTAGCGACATACATTGGAAAGACAACATAAAAGAATAAGACAATGACCAACAAAGGAATATTTAAAAAGAGCTGTACATAGGCATTAGCCAACCCTTTGGCAAATTTGTTTTTGGATACTTGTAAAATCCCGACAAGCGTTCCGATGATCATACTGAAAAATAAGGCAATGACACTGGCTATCAAGGTGTTGACAAAACCTCTCAGCAGCATCCCACCATAGGTTGATAGCAATTCTATCATTTACTGCACCTCACTTTATAGATTATCGTGTGTTTGATTCTTGTAATTAAGCTTTTAAATCTGGTACTTCTTCATCTGGGAACCATTTATGGAAAATTTGTTCATATGTCCCGTTTTGAACAAGTGTATCTAGTGCTTCGTTGACTTGATTTAAAAAGTTTTCTTGTCCGTAGTCTATGGCAATCCCATAAGGCTCATCTGTAAATGGCTGGCCAGCTAGACGATAGCCAGGATTATCGGCAATGATGCCAAGCAGGATGGCATTATCTGTTGTAACCGCATCCCCTTGCCCAGCTTGTAGCGCAGTAAAGGCCTCGGCATAGTTTTCTAATTCTAGAATGTTCGTATCCGGAGCAGCAGCACGAATATTTTGGGCAGAAGTGGAACCTTTAACGGCTAAAACAGTATGGTCTTTTGTTAGGTCTTCAATGCCATTGAGAGTGCTGCTTTCTGGAACAAGAAGAGATTGCCCAGCTGCAAAATAAATATCACTGAAATTTACTTGCTTCAAGCGTTCTGGTGAAATCGTCATGGTAGCAATGATTGCGTCAATGTTGCCGTTTTTTAATAAAGGGACACGCGTTTTTGAGGTCACTTCGACAAATTCGGCATTTCCTTCTTGACCAGTGATCACCTTAGTCAAGGCTTTAGCGATATCAATATCAAACCCTTGTATTTCGCCTTCTTCAATATTGTAGAGACCAAATAAATTCGTATCTGCTTTAACTCCCCAAGTAATGGTGGGATTTTCTTGAATTCGTTCAGCAATATCTTGATCAGCGATTGCTCCTCCAGAACAAGCCGTCAATAGTAAGAGTGGAAGGAGGAGAAACAGCATCCATGAGTATTTTTTTGATTTTTTCACAAAGAATCTCCTTCCTTAAGCGTGATGAATGATTTTTCCTAAAAATTGTTTGGCGCGAGGATCGTGCGGATTTTCATAGAATTCTACTGCGTCACGGTCTTCAATGACTTGGCCCTCTGCCATGAAAATAATCCGGTCTCCTACTTCGCGGGCAAAGCCCATTTCGTGGGTCACTACGATCATCGTCATACCTTCGCGTGCCAATTTTTTCATGACATCCAACACATCGTCGATCGTTTCTGGATCCAGTGCACTTGTCGGCTCATCAAATAATAAAACACTAGGATTCATCGCCAATCCTCTTGCGATGGCGACCCGTTGTTGCTGACCGCCCGATAGTTGAGAAGGGTAATGATCTTTTCGATCCAGCATATTAACCTTTTTCAATAATTTTTCGGCTGTTTGACGAGCTTTTTCGGGGTCTTGTTTTAGCACTTTGATCGGAGCGAGCGTTACATTTTCGATGACACTCATATGTGGATATAAGTTGAAATGCTGAAAGACCATCCCAACGTTTTTGCGAATACTGTTTAGGTTGGTGTCGTTAGCATGAAGATCAATATTATTTACCATTAATGTCCCGTCATTGATGTCTTCTAGCCCATTGATACAACGCAACATCGTACTTTTTCCAGAACCTGAAGGACCAATGACAACGGCAACCTCGCCTTTTTTAAAGCTGAGATTGATATTTTTTAAAGCATGGTAGTCTCCATAGTATTTATTGACATTTTTAAACTCGATCATGTCAAATTCCTCCTTAAAATAAAATGAACGATTAAAAAAACATAAATTAGGAAGTATGCAGTGAAATCCTTGCAGATCAACGTGCACGCTTCCTAAGCTTTTAAAATGTGAAAATGAGAACAAACTGAGAAAGTTCAGTCTATTTTAATACTAGTAAAACAGTTTATAAGAAAAAAAACGTTTTGTAAAGCAGATAAGCAGCGAAAAACAAAGTAGCGGGGGAGATGAAAAGGAAATAAAAGCGTTTTAGTAGCTGGTATAGATACATCAGCAGCATCAGACGAAAAAAAGAATTTTTTTTCAGGCAAGCGATTGCTTTTGAGCTATCGGCTTTTCCAAAGGGAAGAGATAAAATAAAGAAGAAAAATATAGCAATGCTTGTTATAATAGACAAGGAAACCGAATAAGATTGAAGGGATCATTATGGAAATCATTCATTTCTATCATACAAACGATTTACATTCCCATCTCAGCAAATGGCCGCGCATCTCGAATTTCTTACAAGAGGAACGTCAGCGTATAACTGCAAAAAGCGAGAATTTTTTTGCTTTTGATATTGGAGATGCTTGTGACCGTGTTCATCCGTTGATCGAAGCGACGGATGGCAAGGCCATGACGAGTTTATTAAATGAAGCTGGTTATGATGCCGCAACTATTGGAAACAATGAAGGCATTGGGAATTCAAAAGAACAACTCAACTCACTATACCAAAAAGCTGATTTTCCGGTATTGATATCTAATATGTTTGACATTAAAACAGGCGCTTATCCAAATCATACAAAACCTTTCCATTTGCTCAAAACAAAAGCTGGTCATAAAATCGGACTATTTGCTTTGACCGCACCTTATCCGCTCAGTTATGTTCCAAACGGCTGGCAAATCAAAGAGCCGCTTGAAACCATAACAGAAATGTTAGAGATTTTAGATCCTTTAGTGGACTCGATTGTACTTTTATCGCATCTTGGCCTAAACTATGATAGGCAAATTGCAAATTTATTCCCAAAAATAAAAGTGATCATGGGTTCGCACACCCATCATTTATTGCCGCAAGGGGAAGAGGTGCGGAACACCCTCTTAGGAGCTGCTGGAAAATATGGAGAGTATGTTGGTCATATGGTTTTAGAAGTAGAAGGGGAACGCATCATGTCGATGAAAGCAGAAGTTTTTCCAACTGAAGAGTTGCCCGCACCTAAAAATGAAGAGGAACGCATTGCTGCCTACTTAGCATTAGGACACGACTTGCTGCACCAACAAGAGGTGGCAGACTTGCCTAAAGAAATGCCGCTTCACTGGCAAGGTACATCTGATCTAGTGCAGGCAGGGTTGGAAGCAGTGAAGGATTATGCCAAAACAGATGCGGCTATTTTAAATGCTGGTTTGTTTATGGAGCCACTTCATAAAGGGATTGTGACGAAAGATGATCTACACCAAACCTTGCCGCACCCGATGCGCATTTTGAGAACTACGCTGAGCGGAGAAGATTTAGTACGTTTGGTGCAAGAGATGGAAAAAAACCGCGGCTATTTGCGGAAATTTCCGATAAGAGGGATGGGCTTTCGAGGAAAATTATTCGGAGAACTCAATTATGCAGGAATTCACTACGACTCTGAGACGCAAGAAGTAACTTGGCAAGGCAGTCCCATTAAGCCGGAACGCAAATATACCTTTGCAACCGTTGATCATTTGATGTATGTGCCTTTCTTTCCTACGATTGAATTGAGAGGCGAAAATGAGCTCTTGTTTCCATTGTTTATCCGTAACGTATTGGGACAATATTTAAAGAAAAGCTATCCGATCAAAAAACAATAAGCATGAATGGCAGGTGAAAAAAATGGCAAATAATGAAAAAACACAAGAAGCGACTCAAGAACATGAAAAGCATTCTAAGACGGTTCAACAGCAACAGAATGAAAAGAAACAACAGTTGGATACAAGAAAGCAAGCACAAAAGGAAACGAGAAACCAGCAACGAAAGCAAGATAAAAAAGAGCAGCAAAAATCGTCTGGTGAGGCACAGCATAAAGAACCTATCAAAAAAGATATCGAAAAAGGACTTGAACAAGCGCTGGATACAGTTGAAAATAGAATGGTACAGCGATTAGATCAGACAACTTTAACGATCAATGGATTGAAATATGAAATTGTAAAAGATTATCGAGATGCTTTTGACAGTGAACGCTTAGAAGAAAGATATAGCCCAATTCTAGATAAGTACGATTATATCGTAGCAGATTGGGGATACGATAAGCTGCGATTGAAAGGTTTTTATCACAACCAAAACCGTAAAGTGCCGCAAGATAAAAAAATAGGTCAATTAGAAGACTATCTATACGAATATTGCAATTTTGGTGCGCCCTATTTTGTATTAGAGAGAACTGAACCGTTGCGAAAAAAAACGTCTGGTTCATCCAAAAAGCATCGAAAACAAAAGAGCAAAAATCCTACGAATAAAAAAAGACCTAACAATAGAGATTTTGAGAAGACGAGAGACAACCGGAAAAAAACTTCAGGACATCCTGAGGGCGGTACACGTCCATCCCACAAAACGAAAACTTCCGCTCAGAAAAGCAGCTTAGATTTTGTTCAAAAAGAAGTTCCACAAAAGAAAGCTGTTGAGAAAGAACAAGAAACGGTCATTGTGAAAACAGTCAAAGACCAAAAGGGAACGCGACGCTTTAATATTCGACGGAAAGATATGGATAGAGCAAAAAATAGACAAGATTAGAAAGAAAAGGAGTTTAATGCATTGAAGTATAAAGGTTATTTAATCGACTTGGATGGAACAATGTACAGGGGGAAAGAACCGATCCCGGAAGCGCCAGATTTTATTCATCGTTTAAGAGAGGCGAAAATCCCTTTTCTTTTTGTCACGAATAATTCTACAAAGACACCAGAAGATGTAGCGGCAAACCTGCAAGATAACTTTGGGATCGAAGCTCACGTAGAAGAGATCTTTACGAGTTCGTTGGCAACGGCTGCTTATTTGAAGTCTTTGCATCATGGTGAAAAAGTGTATACGATTGGAGAAAAAGGTCTGAAGGAGGCTCTTTCGGTAGCAGGATTTAAAGAAGACGAGATAAATCCAGATTATGTTGTTGTAGGACTAGATCAAAAAGTGACCTATGAAGAATTGAAAACCGCCACACTCGCTATTCGTAATGGTGCTCGATATGTAGTGACCAACCGAGATACCAACTTGCCAACAGAAATCGGGTTAGTTCCAGGAGCAGGTTCATTAGCTGCTTTGTTAACGACTGCTACACGTGTTGAACCGACTTTTGTTGGAAAACCAGAAACGTTGATTATGGAACAAGCCTTAGAACGTATTAAACTCTCAGCTGATGAAGTTCTTATGGTAGGGGACAACTACGAGACCGATATCTTAGCCGGTATTCGCAGCCATATCGACACGCTGCTTGTGTTTACAGGATTTACAAGCAGAGAAGATCTTGAAAAGGTAGAAGTACAGCCTACTTATCAAATCGATTCTTTGAAAGAATGGACTGTAGAATGAGGATCAAGACATTCGACCTTATCGGAATCAGCGCCATTTTTCTATTGATCATTTCTTTCGCCATTATGCTGACGATCAATTTTACGCCTTTATATGCATGGGATATTGATTATTTATCGATATCAGAGAGAACAGGTTTGTCAAAAGCAGCACTTTTGGAAAATTACCAAGTATTATTGCATTATTTAAACCGACCCTGGGTAACAGCATTGCATTTACCTGATTTTCCAAGCTCCAAAAGTGGTCTTCTTCATTTTTATGAAGTAAAAAGATTATTTTTGTTTGATTACTTGATTTTTGCTATTTCAAGCGTTATTTCTGTTTTTTATGTTCGTTTTTTGAAGAAAACGAAGTGCGAATGGATACTGATTCGACCGTTTGGCTGGGGCATTGCAGTTCCAATTGTCATCTTATTTCTAATGTCTGCTGGGTTTGACCGTTTCTTTACACAGTTTCATCAGCTCTTTTTTAATAATGATGCTTGGCTGTTTGATCCAGCGGTCGATCCAGTTATTTTAGCTTTACCGGAAACATTCTTTATGCATTGCTTTATTTTTGCGTTTGTATTGATTGAAGTATTGATCATTGCGGTTTATTTTTATAGCAAAAAAACAGCCTTCAGAAAGTAGACTAAATATTGATGCGCTAGAGATGATTGAGAAAAAGAGAATCGCTAAATAGGGTTGCTGCTACTTCTAGTAGAAATGAAACACAAATCTCCAAAACAAAAACTACTTTTAAGGACAATAGGGTCCTCAAAAGTAGTTTTTTTAGTTGAGCTGTAAAGACTCTTTCAGGCCTTCTCCGCATCCTTTAGTTGAGCTGCGCGAGCCAGAGTCTTTGCAAAAAAGATAAGTTGTTTTGATGCGCGCTTTGCTGCTCTCTTCAACAACTTCCTGTTTTTGCGGTGACTCTTTCAGGCTTTCTCCGCATCCTTTAGTTGAGTTGCGCTCCCCAGAGATCTCCGCCTAACTTGTAACATCCGCACAACCGCTTCGCTGGGTTGCTTGCGTTGTTCCTTCGTTAGTGCTCGTTCTCTTTCGGGGTCGCTTCACATCCTTTAGTTGAGCTGCGCGAGGCAGAGACTCGAGTAAAATTCAAAAGATGCTCACATGCGCGGGATGCTCTGTGTCGCACTTTTTCATTTTCCCGTCGTCTCTATCAGCCTCGCTCCGCATCCTTTATTTTGTGATTTCGGCTTTGGATGGGTTGTCGTGTGCGAGTCGGCTGGCTGCGGATGCAGCGATGGCACCGACGATGTCGTCTAGGAAGGTGTGGACTTCTTCACCTTCGTGGCTATTTAGTTTGGCGAGGATGCCTGGTTTTACTTTATCGATATAGCCGTAGTTGGTAAAACCGATCGAGCCGTAAACATTCACAATGGATAGGGCTAGGATTTCATCAATCCCATATAGTCCTTCGTCTTCTTTTACGATGTCTTGCAGTGGTTCGATTAATGCGCCTTTTTCAGCCATGATATCTAACTGGATTCCGGTTAAAACGGCATTTTGGACTTCCCTTTTTTTTAAGACCGCTTTGACGTTTTCCACACATTCTTCGATCGTCAAGTTCACGATATATTTTTTTTGCAAGAAGAGAACCAACTCAGCGATATCTTCTTCTGTTACACCTCGTTCATGTAATAAAGTAATGGCTTTATCATGAAGTTCAACTTGTTTTTTTACCAATCTGCTTCCTCCTCAATATCTTATGTTTCTTTTATTATACCGAAAGAGCTGAATGAACGACAATGATTTGGCATAGGGTTCAGTGATTGAAGAAATAACTGTGAAATAATGACAGCAGAAATAGAATAATGAAGATGAGAACGAATATAGAAATAATATGTATGAAATTTAGTAGAAGGGGAAAGAGAAACAAAAAACGAGCGAAGACAAGTTGTCTTTGCTCGTTTAAAAGGATGCAGTGAAAATCAAAAGAGACTAGTGCTGTGCATCGGTTGGACACGTTCATCAGGATTGATGTAACTCATGGCATTGTTGATAGCTGTTGGTGCTTCGCCAAAACCAGTTGCAATCAACTTGATTTTTCCGTCATACGTACAGATGTCGCCGATAGCGTAGATTCCAGGGGTGGAAGTTTCCATCCTTGTATTTACAGGAATCTCGTTACGGATTACATCGAATCCCCAATCTTTCATTGGTCCAATTGAAGAAGTAAAGCCGTAATTTACTAAAAAGTCATCGACTTGAACTTCTTTTAGCTGGTCACTTCTGACTTCTTTCAACACAACAGAGTGCAACTGATGATTTTCACCGTTGAGAGTGTAAGGAATAAAAGGTGTGACCGTTTCAACACTAGACTTTTCTAACAAGGATAAACTGTGTTCATGGGCTCTGAATTTATTGCGACGGTGAACCAGATAAACTTTTTTAGCGATTGGTTCAAGAGTCAATGCCCAGTCTACAGCTGAATCGCCGCCTCCACAAACGACAACAGTTCTTTCTTTGAACTGTTCGATATTATTCACATAATAATGAAGGGTCTTCCTTTCATATTGTTCAGCACCTTCGATATCTAACTTTCGCGGTTGAAAAGCACCATTTCCTGCAGCGATGATGACCGCTTTTGAATAATGCATATCTTTACTTGTTTTCAGTACAAATGTTCCATCATCTTCTTTGTAAACATTTTGTACCTCTTCGTCTAAACAAATCGTTTGATCAAAGCGAGAAATTTGCTCAGATAGATTGTTGATGAGTTCTGTTCCGCTGATCGTAGGGTAAGCAGGGATATCAAAGATTGCTTTTTCAGGGTAAAGCATTGAAACTTGCCCCCCGATCTGCGGCAGACTGTCGATGATCTTGATCTTTGCATTCCGCATGCCACCGTAAAAAGCTGCAAATAAACCAACCGGACCGCTGCCGATGATCGTGATATCATAAATTTCTTTTACCGGTTCCAATTTAAAACCTCCACAAATTTCTGTTACTCAAGATGATTTTCGTTTTTCATAAGACATGATAAAATTTTACGACAGAGCTAAAACTCATGATCAATAAAAGATGTTACGCACAACAAAAGCCACCAAGATCCCTGTCAGGATCCCAAAAAAGACTTCGATCGGCTTATGTCCTAAATATTCCTTCAAATGTTTTTCTTGTTGTTCTTCTGTTACTTCAGCTTCATGTGTCAAACGCAATACTTTAGATTGGAGTTGATTGAACTCGACCACCAGCTGATTCAGCAAAATACCTTGTTCTCCACTTTGTCTTCGAACACCCATCGAATCAAACATGACAATGATTCCGAAAGTACTGGCGATTGCTACTAATGGAGAAGAGGCTCCATATTCTAATGCCAAAGCTGTGATCAAAGCAGAGACACATGCAGAATGCGAACTAGGCATGCCGCCGGTTGAAGTCACTAAGATCAGTGATGTTTGTCTCTTTAATAAATAAGCGATAGGGACTTTAATCGCTTGAGCAAAAATAATCGCCGTTAAAGCGGCCATTAGGGGATAATTTGCGAGCATGATCGTTCGATCCTTCCTTTATAAAAAACTGAATGTCATTTCTTTTATCATAACATGAAATAAGCCGAACCTTGAAACAAAAATAAATAAAACAGCCGACTTAACGGTGACATAGGCAGGGATAAAAGGGAAATATTTTAAAGAATGAAAGCCAAAAATGGCAATTTTATCCTAGAAACATTAAATTTGTTCAATAAAATGAAAAAAGGAAGAAAAAGTTCAATGAATAAGCTAAAAAATGTAGCAATAGCAGACAGAATTCGGTATGCTTAAGAAGGAGAAGATGGAACATCTTTCAACGTTATTTGAAGAAGATAAGGAGGCAACAAAAAAGTGAGTGAATTTCCACAATTAAACCTTGAAACAGCAGAAAACGAAGTAAAAGCTGTATTACGGACAAATAGGGGAGACATTACTGTTAAATTGTTCCCTGAGATTGCACCAAAAGCTGTCGAAAACTTTATGAGTTTGGCTAAAAAAGGTTATTACAATGGTATTATTTTCCATAGAGTGATCCCTGACTTTATGATCCAAGGCGGCGATCCAACTGGCAGCGGCATGGGCGGCGAGAGCATTTGGGGAGAACCTTTTGAAGATGAATTTTCTGTAAAAGCTTTTAACCTCAATGGCGCCTTGTCCATGGCTAATGCTGGTCCTAATACAAACGGCAGTCAATTCTTTATTGTTTCTGCCCAAAGTACGCCAGAAAATATGCTTGATCAAATGGAAGCAGCTGCTTATCCAGCAGAAATCATTGCAGCGTATAAAGAAAAAGGCGGCACTCCTTGGTTAGACCAACGCCATACAGTATTTGGACAAGTAGTGGAGGGGATGGATACAGTTTATGATATCCAAAATGTTCAACGTGGTTTCCAAGACAAACCTGTTCATGATGTGGTCATTGAAGAAATCGCGATCAACGATCAATAAAAAGCTGACCAATCTACTATTTGAAATATGAAAGCAAGAAGCAGCAGACCCCCGCTGCCTCAGCTTTTAACTGTAAATGAAAGCGCAATCTTTGTTTATTTGAAAGGATGGTAAGAAAAATGTTTGGAGCAATTGAAGCTGGCGGCACAAAATTTGTTTGCGCTGTCGGAAATGAAGATGGAAGTGTATTAGAGCGCATCAGCCTTCCAACAACAACGCCAGAAGAAACGATGAAAGAAGTATTCGACTTTTTTGATGCATTTGAATTGAAAGCGATTGGGATCGGTTCATTTGGTCCAATCGACGTAAATCGTCAATCTGATACATACGGTTATATCACATCTACACCAAAAACACCTTGGAAGTTTTATAATTTCCTAGGCGCAGTCAAAGATCGTTATCAAATCCCAGTTGGCTGGACAACAGATGTGAATGCAGCTGCTTTAGGTGAATTAATGAAAGGCGCTGCTCAGGATGTAGACAGTTGTGTTTACTTAACAGTGGGTACTGGCGTCGGCGGAGGAGCTGTCATTAACGGCAAACTGCTGGAAGGCTATGGCCATCCTGAAATGGGTCATATCACTGTTGAACAACACCCTGATGAAACATTTGAAGGGTTCTGTCCTTATCATGGTAACTGTTTGGAAGGCATTGCGGCTGGTCCCGCGATCGAACAACGCTTTGGTCAAAAAGGGCATTTGTTAGCTGATAAAAAAGAAGTTTGGGAAATGGAAGCTTTTTATCTTGCACAAGCTTTGATGAATTACACGTTGATCTTGTCACCAGAACGCATTATTTTAGGTGGCGGTGTGATGAAACAGCAACAGCTGTACCCGTTAGTTCGTGAAGAACTTGTCCGCCAAATCAATGGCTATGTTGCTTTGCCACCATTAGAAGAATACATCGTGACACCTGGATTAGGCGATAATGCTGGTATTACCGGCTGCTTGCTGCTAGCTGCTCAACAATTAAGCTAAATGCATAAAAAATAATGGATCTCTATTCTGTTTAGGAATAGGGATCCATTTTAAGTTTATCAATGATTATTTTAGGAAAGCGGGTGGCCTTGATGCAAATCAAAGACGTGTTTGATTCTCTTCAAACCTTCTAAAACTGTTTCACGGGGAGCAGCAAAGTTGAATCGCATAAACTGAGCACCCTGCTGACCATAAGAAATTCCGGCATTTAAACCAATTTTGCCTTCTGTTACGAAAGCCTCCATCAACGCATCGTCTTCTAAGCCTAATGAAGAACAATCGAACCAAAGCAAATAAGTTGCCTGCGGACGCATATAAAATACGTCAGGGAGCTCTTTGTCGAAGAAAGTACAGATGATATCTAAGTTATCCGTCAAATAAAGCATCAATTCATCCAACCACATGCTCCCTTTTGAAAAAGCAGCTTCTGTGGCTGCATAACCGAATGTATTGATGTTGCTCATTTCAGCTTTTGCTTGCTGCAGCTTGATTTTTTCGCGTAAGTCGGTATCAAGAATAAACAACATTGAATTTTTGATGCCTGCAAGATTAAATGTTTTTGTCGGTGCCGCCAATGTAATCACAAAAGAGGCATAGCTTTCTTTTAAAGTTACTGCAGAATGAAATTGGTTTGGTTGATAAACAAGGTCATTATGAATCTCGTCACTGATCACTTTAACATGATGTTTTTGGCAAATATTCAGCAATGTTGTCAGTTCATCTGCTGACCATACACGACCACCAGGGTTATGCGGATTGCATAGAATAAACAGTTTGACCTGTTGATCGATGATCTGCTTTTCGATATCTACAAAGTCCATCTTATATTGATCATCTTCGATCTTTAGTGCAGAAAGAATCAATTGCCGTTCATTCATATCGACCATATCTGCAAAAGGATGATAGACAGGGTCTTGGATCATGACAGCTTCTCCTTTTTGGGTCAAAGCTTGGATACAAGCCGCAATGCTGGGAACAACACCTGGCGAAAAGAGAATATCCTCTTTTTTTAACAGCAAATGGTGCCGCTCAGTTTGCCAATTGATGATCGTATCATATAAAGAATCGGGCGCAAAACTATAGCCAAGAATACGGGAATCGACTAACTGATGAAGAGCTTCTATTACAGGTTGCGGACTGGCAAAATCCATATCAGCGACCCACATCGGCAAAACATCGGCTTTACCAAAAATGGCTTCATTCATATCCCATTTTACAGAATGAGTTCCATGACGGTTAATGTTTTCATCGAAATACTTACTCAAATTGATTCTCTCCCTTATATATCGAATGATTTACTAAATGAAAGAAAGATTAAATTGCTTTTCTTCAGTATAACGAAATGTTTCATGAAATCAAAGCATTCTAAAAGGCAAAAACCTTATTTATCAACATTAAAAGGCTAAGTGTTTGCTATCATAAAATGAAGAATAAAAACAAAAAATGAAAATGAAACCGCCCTCATTTTCAAACGAGTACATTTTTTCTAAAAAGGGTGCTATAATGGACTTAACATGTAGTGAGAAGAATGAAGATGAAAAGAGGTGTCGTGGATGAAATATAAGATTGGAATGATCGTATCCGGAAAAATTACCGGCATACAACCTTATGGAGCTTTTGTCGCATTAGATGAACAGACGCAGGGATTGATCCATATTTCTGAATGTACACATGGTTATGTAAAAGACTTAAATGAGATATTGACCGTTGGAGAATCCATTGATGTTATGATTCTTGATATCGATGAATACACTAAAAAAATCAGCTTATCTTTAAGAACAATGCAAGAACCTCAAGTGCAGCAATACCATCCTAATAAACGACGCCATCATCATAAGCAAGGAAAAATCGGTTTTCAATCTATCCATGAAGCCATGCCAAAATGGATCGAACAGGCAAAAGAAGATGAAAGAAAGCGCACCGGTTCAATTTGATCGTTCATATAAGAGCAAAGGCCGATAAAGCAGTGATGAATAGATATCGCACATACAGATTTCTTTGGGAGGATTTAAAATGACTGAAGAACAATGGGTAGCTGGAACAGTACTAGCAAAAGGAAAAGACGGCAAATACCTTTTTTTAGTAGAAGATAATCAAAGTCAATATTCGTTGCCTTGGACAACGATTTGCAATGATAAAACTGGCTTAGCTTGTATTATAGAAGAACTAAAACGCATTTTGAAAGTCGAAGCGACTGCTTTAAACTTATATGATTTGTCAAATGCAGTTATTAAGGGTTATCGCGTGCCGTTGTTTGTGTTTACTTTGGAAGATGAAAAAGTAAACGCTGAACAATCTTTCGGTGTAGGCGATGAACAATTTTCGTGGGAGCCTTCTACTGTTTTGATTCAAACGTTGGGAAACGTAGAAATCTCGGGAGTACCTCATTTCAACCACTGAACAATAATAAATGATTATAGCAAACAGTGTTTTCAAAAAAATAGCGGAATATACTGACCCCCAAATGTTAGACCAAAAATCTAACATTTGGAGGTCATTTTTTATGGCTAAATATAGCTTTGAATTTAAAAGAATGGTCGTGAAGGAGTACATCAAAGGTTTTGGCGGATATGCCTCTCTAGCTGAAAAACATGGCATTAAAAGCTACGGCCAAGTACGTGATTGGGTGAAAGTTTATCAAGAGTTTGGTGAAGAAGGGTTACAGAGACGGACAACGAACAGGGATTATACTGTTCAATTTAAATTAGATGCGGTAGAGTTGTATTCAAGAACAGAGTTG
>NZ_FOQE01000040.1 GCF_900113675.1 Pisciglobus halotolerans | reverse complement strand
ATTGAAAATAAAAGTGAAAAGAAAGCCGGCAGAGTAACCTTTTGCCTTTGTTATACCTGCTTTACGCAAGTAATGCAGAATATGCAGCTCTTTAAAAATAGAATAAATGGCTTTTGGCAGTTGATTATTTAGATTGTTATCGGTTATCATAAAGACAAGCACCTCGCTGTATTAGTTTTTTTGTGGTAATTAAACTATACCAAAGCTGAGGTGTTTTTTCTGCATCTAAATACACGTCAAGCCATATAAATTAAGTTGAGGAAGCTCAAAGGTACCAAGGTTTAGACACTAATTTTCAACTGCGAAAGTTGAGATTAGATAAATAGAGTTTTCTCCATGACCAAGTAAAATAATATGGGCTGGAGAAAAACGGCTTATTTGCCGGCAGATTTCTGAGCCAATAGAACCGCCTGCACCACTAACAAGTACTGTCATGCCAGTCAATTTTTCAGCAATTTGTCGCATGTCCAACTTTACCTCTTCACGTCCTAATAAATCTACCACGTCAATTTCCCTAAATTGATTGACTTCTAATTTCCCTTGCATGACATCTTCTAAAGATGGCATTTGATTGATCGTTACGTTTAAATCTGCCGTAATTTCTAAAAAGTGTTCATATTCTTCTGGCTTCATCGATGGGATAGCAACGGTGATTTGTTCAATGTTATGTAATTTTACTAATTCAGGAATATCATAAAGTTTTCCTAAAACAGGTACGCCATACAGTAAAACATGCTGTTTAGTTGGATCATCGTCTACAAATCCAATGACTTTCACTTCACTCTCATGACGTTGCAAACTTTTTGCAAATAAACTTCCACCTTGTCCAGCACCAACAACCAAAGTACGAATTAAACTATCATATGTAACATGGTGCGCTAATTTATATTGATGTTCATTATAGATGCGCCAGACAATGCGGCCTCCTACTATTAAAGCCGATGAAAACAAATAGGCTAGTACCATAAATCGAAAACTAGTAGAAGTAAAAACAAGAGTAATAATGGCTGAAAAAACGTATGAACTTGTGACACACAACAAAATAGCAATAGCTTCTCGTACACTGGTGTAGCGATTGATTTTTTTAAACAATCTAAAATAAAAAGCTAAAACTAAATAAGCTATAATATTTGTTCCAACGGTTAAAAGTAAAGATTCTGAAGGCAGTTCAATATAAGGATTTAAAAAGAAATAAGCTACAATACTAGAAAAAATTATAGCTGATACATCATATACCAATAAAACTAAAACTTTCGATTTTCTACTCACTGAATCATTTCCTCCTCTTATTATATTTCTAACAGAATATATGAAAATAAGAAAAAAATTTCTTATTTATCCTCTCCATAATAAGTGTAGTAATAATGATTTTCTTCAATTTCAACACGATTAAAAATAGCACCTAAAATATTAGCATTAACTTTTTCAAGCAATTCCTTTGCTTTTAAGACCATCTCTTTATCTGCTCCGCCTTTATTAATAACAAAAATAGTCCCATCTGTTTTGTTAGAAATAATTTGAGCATCTGTTACAGCTACAATTGGAGGTAAATCGAAAATAACTAAATCAAAAATTTGTTCTAGTCCATCTATTAATTGTGTCATTCGATTTGAACCCAATAATTCTGCCGGATTTGGAGGAATGATACCACTAGTAATAAGATATAAGTTATCAGTCTCAGTATGGTGTACAATATCTGTAATTTCTGTCTCTCTATCTGTTAGCAAAGTTGTCAGTCCATCTCTATTTGGAACATGAAATGTTTTATGTACTGTTGGCTTGCGCAAGTCTGTATCAATTAATAACACTTTTTTACCCTCTTGAGCAAATGTAACTGCTAAATTTGCTGAGATAGTTGACTTTCCAGCACCTGGACCAGCAGAAGTAACAGAAATTGTTTTTAAATCATTGTCAATCATTGAAAAATTAATATTGGTTCGAATGGTTCTAAACTGCTCTGCAATGACAGAAGAAGGTCTCGTAAGTGTAATCAAACTTGGACGTTCTCCATTACTTCTTAATTCTCTAGATTTCTTTTTAAACATTTTTTCCTCCTAGACTCTAGCTCTTGTTCTTCTAGCTTGTTGTTTCGACATATCCTTAGAGGACTCCACCTTAGCTTCTAATTCGTCTTCTGACATCTCTGAAACTGTTCCTAAATTACTCCAACCTAAGGTATCTGTGATAAATTTTTCATCATTAATAGATTTATCCATAAATTCTATCAAGAAAGCTGCTCCCACACCTAACATTAATCCAACGAGTAAACCAATAATCAAATTCAACATGTTATTAGGCGAAACGGGATTATCACTAGGCTCAGCTGAAGAAATAATAGATACATTTTCGATTTTCATAATATCGCCAATTTTTTCCTGGAAAATACCAGCAGTTGCATTTGCGATTTCAGCTGCTTGATAAGGGCTTTCATCGCTAACTTTCAATGAAAACACTTGCGAGTTATCTTGAGTTTCAATCGTTATTTTGTCAGACAATTCACTAACGGTTAAATCTAATTTGTTGTCTTTTAAAACTTCTTCCAAGATTACAGGTCCTTTAATAATGTCTCGATATGTGTTAATCATTTGCACGTTTGTATTTATGTCACTTAACTGGACACCTTGTGCATCATCTGAACTCTTGTTGACTAGAAGCTGAGTTGTTGAACTATATTGTGGAGTAGCAATAAAAAAAGTGAAAATTGAAGCCAATATCAGTCCAACTAATCCAAGACTAATAATCAGACTCGCTCTTTTTTTTAATATCTCAAACAATTCCACTAAACTAATTTCCTCTTCCATAACTTCCTCCCATGATCGTATAAATAAATACTGTTTATTTCTTATTGCTTACAATTTTTATCCTTTTATTAATTATCATGAAACAAATCTCTCGTATATACCTTATCCTTTACGCCTTCTAATTCTTTTGTAAAACGGTTCGATACGATTACATCTGATATCTCTTTAAATTCTTCAAAGTCCTCAATTACTCTTGAATTGTAGAACAATTCGTCTTTTAGAACAGGTTCATAAACTATTACTTCAATCCCTTTGGCTTTGATGCGTTTCATGATCCCTTGAATTGAAGATGCTCTAAAATTATCAGAATTAGTTTTCATTGTTAAGCGATAAATACCGACCGTCTTAGGGTTTTGACAAATGATTTGATTTGCAACAAATTCTTTACGAGTTCGGTTCGCATCAACAATTGCTTGAACAATATTGTTTGGTACATCTTCATAATTAGCCAGCAGCTGTTTTGTATCTTTTGGTAAACAATAGCCACCATATCCAAATGAGGGATTATTATAATGAGTTCCGATTCGTGGATCTAAGCCTACTCCGTCAATGATTGATTTTGTATCTAATCCTCTTACTTCTGCATATGTATCTAATTCATTGAAGTAAGCAACTCGCATCGCTAGATAGGTGTTTGAAAATAATTTAACAGCTTCGGCTTCAGTTGATTTCATAAACAGTACGTCAATATTTTCTTTTTTTGCACCTTCAACCATTAAGTTGGCAAACTTATGTGCCATTTCAGAATGAGATCCCACAATGATTCTTGAAGGGTATAAATTATCATATAAAGCTTTTCCTTCTCGTAAAAACTCAGGAGAAAAAATCAATTTAGCTTCAGGATATCTTTCACACATTTCAGTTGTATATCCAACTGGAATAGTAGATTTGATAATCATTGTAGCTTCAGGAGCAAACTCTAAAACATCTTCAATCACACTCTCAACTGCTGACGTATCAAAATAGTTTCTCTTGTCATCATAATTCGTAGGTGCTGCTATGATAACCAATTTAGCATCCTTATACGCTTCTTCTTTGTTAGATGTAGCTACTAAATTCAATTTTTTATTAGCTAAGTAATCCTCTATTTCCGCATCAACAATGGGAGATTGTTTATTGTTAACCATTTCAACTTTTTCTTCGACGATTTCTAAGGCATAAACTGGATTGTGTTGAGCTAATAAAATCGCATTTGACAGACCAACATAGCCTAGACCGACCACCGTAATATTCATATATAAAGCTCCCTTTATCCTTTAAATTCTTATGTATTGATAAATAACAGTATTATCATAGCAAAACAAACTTCGTAAAACAACAAAATCCATGATTTTATTCAATAAAGATGTTCTTTTTGGTAAAAAGATGTGAACTTTTACTTTAGCGTTTTTAAACTTTCTAAGAATGAGACGTCGTAATTTACTTAAAAAATGCGCCTCATGTATTTACATGGGCGCATTCAATATTTTATTTCATTTCTAGTTGTTCACGAAGTTGATTAGAAATATCGTTCATTTCTTTATCACTGACAATATCATAGTAGATCCCATCGATTTTGGTTCCTGAACCAGTCATCTGAATTTGTTCAACATTCCCTGCTGCTCCTCGGTAATCATTAAAGATATCAACCATATCACCAAAAGCTAGATTAGTTGTCATATTGCTTTCTAATGATTTCAAAACACTCTGGTAGTTCATGATAGAAGATAAAGAAGCTACCTTTTTCATAGAAGCAGAGATGATTTGACGTTGTCTTGCTTGACGTCCATAATCCCCTTGAGGGTCTTCATGACGCATACGAGAATATGCAAGTGCTGCATTTCCGTCTAATGTCACCGATTGTCCTTCTGTAAAAGTATATTGGTCTTGTTTGAAAGTCAATGGAGGAGTTACAGTAACACCTCCGAGAGCATCTACAATATCTTTCAATCCTTGCATGTTAACTTCTACATAGTAATCAATTGGAATGTCTAACATTTTTTGAACTGTATTGACTGACATTTGTACTCCACCAAAAGCATAGGCATGGTTGATTTTATCTTTTTTGCCTTTACCAACGATTTCTGTATATGTATCTCGTGGAATACTCAAAATCGTCGTTTTATTCGTATTTGGATTAACAGTGAGAACCATCATTGTATCTGAACGTCCTCTTTCAGTCCTCCCTAAATCTCCTGTATCTACCCCAAGCAGTAATACCGAGAAAGGTTCATCATCATGTTTGATATCTACAGGTTTATTCCGTACTTCTTCAGTTTCAACATTTTTATAAATCTTATCTGTCGTTCCTGTCACATCACTATAGACTTTCCAAACAAAAAAGCCTATTCCTAAAAGTAAGACTAAAAAAATAATTAAAATGATTCGGCCAATTCCACCGCGTCTTGTTTTTTTTCTTTTATGTTGATTATGTACATCTGAACGTTTTTCTGGCATACTCACTCCAACTTTCATTTAAGTTTAATTTTGTTACTATACCAGATAGATAATACCACAATGATATTAATAAAAATAGTGGACAAAATATTAAAAGATGTTTAAATCTACTGTAAAAAAACAATAATGCTCAAAAACCATTGCACATTGATAGAATCTTGTATCAATGTGCAATGGTTTAGCTATTGTTATTCTTCATATCCGTTTGGATTATTTTTTTGCCAGTTCCATGAGTCTCGACACATGTCCTCAATTGAAAGAGCGGCTTGCCAACCAAGTTCATTTTTTGCTTTCGTTGGGTCTGCATAACAAGTTGCGATATCTCCTGCACGTCTTTCGATGATGTTGTATGGCACATTTTGATCACTTGCTTTTTCAAAGGCATTTACGACATCTAACACACTATAGCCATGTCCTGTTCCCAAATTATATGCTTGGATTTCTTTCGTTTGAAGTACTTTCTCGACAGCTTTCAAATGTCCTTTTGCTAAATCAACCACATGAATATAATCTCGTACACCTGTTCCATCAGGAGTATCGTAATCATCACCAAAGACATTTAAAGCTTCTCTTTTTCCTACAGCAACTTGTGTAATATAAGGCATCAAGTTATTTGGAATACCATTTGGATCTTCACCAATTCGTCCACTTTCATGTGCGCCGATTGGATTGAAGTAACGCAATAACGCAATGCTCCAAGTTGGATCAGATACATAAACATCTTGTAAGATTTGCTCGATCATCATTTTTGTTGTTCCGTATGGATTTGTCGTACTTAATGGTAAATCTTCTGTCAAAGGAGATACGTTGTTCATACCATAAACTGTTGCTGAAGAACTAAAGACAATTTTTTTCACATCGTATTCCTGCATCAGTTGAGCTAACACTAGAGTTCCAGTCAAATTATTATGGTAATACATCAGTGGTTTTTCCACTGATTCTCCTACTGCTTTGTAACCAGCAAAATGAATAACAGCATCGATTTGATGAGCTCTAAAAACAGTTGCTAGTTCATGTTCATGTAAAATATTGACATTATAAAAAGTAAAGTCTTTCCCTGTGATTTCTTTGATTCGTTTTAAAACTTCTGGTTTGCTGTTTGAAAAATCGTCCACCACTACGACTTCATAGTCAGCATTCAATAATTCAACAACGGTGTGGCTGCCAATATACCCAGCCCCGCCTGTTACTAAAATAGCCATTTTACATTCTCCTCTAAAAGATCATATTGTCCTTTTTATCATAAAATACTCTTATCTATTTGGCAATTATAGTCTGCTTAAAAATCAACTGGTCTTTCCCTTTTTTGACCAAAAGTATACAGGATAGTTTCTAAAATTCGTTCTGCTGCGTGTCCGTCACCATACGGGTTGTTGGCTTGACTCATGGTTTGGTAAGCTTCTTGATCTAATAATAAGGTTATCATCGCTTCTTCCACTGCTTCTTGATTTGTTCCCACGAGTTTCAACGTTCCAGCTGCAACACCTTCTGGACGTTCAGTTGTGTCACGCAATACTAACACAGGTACACCGAGCGAAGGTGCCTCTTCTTGCACGCCGCCTGAATCGGTCATAATCAAATAACTTTGATGAGCAATGTTGTGGAAATCAATCACATCTAACGGTTTGATCAAATGAATCCGCTCATGATGGCCAAGTATCTCTTGAGCTAATTCTTGTACCACAGGGTTCAGATGAACTGGATAAATAACCTCAATTTCATGATTATCTTCCACTACTTTTCGAACAGCTTGAAAAACTTCTTTCATAGGCTCACCTTGATTTTCTCGACGGTGCATTGTCAGTAAAATAACTTTGTTGCCTTCTTGAATATTTTCCAGTACTTCATGGGTATACTCTTTTTTTACCGTTTCTTTTAATGCATCAATAGCAGTATTTCCAGTGATAAAAATATTTTCTTCTGGATGATTCTCTTTCAACAAATTCTCTTTGCTTTGCTGTGTCGGTGCAAAGTATAAATCAGACAAAACGTCTGTCACTTGCCGGTTCATCTCTTCTGGAAAAGGAGATTGCTTATTCCAGGTACGCAAGCCAGCTTCAACGTGTCCTACTTTTATTTGATGGTAAAATGCAGAGATACCTGCCGCAAAAGTCGTGGTTGTATCCCCATGAACCAAGACAATATCCGGTTTTGCTTCTTTCATCACAGCGTCTAATCCCGTCAATACACTGGCCGTGATTTCTGCCAACGACTGTCTCTGCTTCATTACATTTAGATCATAATCAGGTTGGATATTGAAAAATTTCAATACCTGATCCAACATCTCTCTGTGCTGAGCTGTAACCGTCACGATCGATTCAAACTGTTCCGGCTGCTTTTCTAATGCCAAAACAATTGGCCCCATCTTGATTGCCTCTGGCCGAGTCCCAAACACTGACATTACTTTGATTTTTTTCATATGTTCTCCTAAAATTCTAATTTATATTTCACTAGTAGTTTAACATAGGACAAAGAAAAAGAACTACCGAAATGTTGGCAGTTCCTTTATCCCTATACTAACGGTTAATTGTCATGAAATAAGTCTCTTGTATAAACTTTATCTGCTACATCGCTAAGTTCTGTAGTAAAACGATTTGAAACGATAACATCAGAGACATTTTTAAATTCTTCAATATCTTGAATCACTTTTGAATGGTAAAAAGTTTTATCTTTTAGCACAGGTTCATAAACCACTACTTCTATCCCTTTTGCTTTGATTCGTTTCATGATTCCTTGAATAGAAGAAGCTCTAAAATTATCTGAATTTGTTTTCATTGTCAGACGATAAATTCCAACTGTTTTTGGATTTCGTTTAATGATCTGTTCAGAAATGAAATCTTTTCTTGTCCGATTAGCATCGACAATAGCTTGAACGATATTATTAGGTACATCTTCATAGTTTGCCAACAGTTGTTTCGTATCTTTAGGTAAACAATACCCGCCATAACCGAATGATGGATTGTTGTAATGGGTGCCTATACGAGGATCTAAGCCAACACCGTCTATAATAGATTTTGTATCTAACCCTCTCACTTCTGCATAAGTATCCAACTCGTTAAAGTAAGCAACACGCAAAGCTAAGTAAGTATTAGAAAATAACTTCACAGCTTCTGCTTCTGTTGAATTCATAAAAAGCACATCAATATTTTCTTTTTTTGCTCCTTCAGTCATTAACTCGGCAAACTGATGAGCAGCTTTCGTTTTAGCTCCAACAATGATTCTGGAAGGGTAAAGATTGTCATACAAAGCTTTTCCTTCCCGTAGAAATTCCGGTGAAAAAATAATATTTTCTTTTTGATATTTCTCTTGAATGTCTTTAGTATAACCTACTGGCACAGTAGACTTAATAATGATAGGTGCACTTGGCATATATTTTTGAACGTCTTCAATGACATCTTCGACCGCAGTAGTATCAAAGTAATTTTTTTCATCGTCATAATTCGTTGGTGCAGCAATAACAACAAGTTCTGTTTCTTTGTACGCCTCTTCTTTCATTGATGTAGCCGTCAGATTTAATGGTTTGTTCGCCAAGTAATCTTCAATTTCGTTATCTACGATCGGCGATTTCTTTTGATTAATCAATGTAACTTTTTCTTCCACTATTTCTAATGCTTTTACTTGGTTATGTTGAGCAAGAAGAATCGCATTAGACAATCCTACATATCCCATTCCGACAACTGTAACTTTCACAAAGAGCACTTCCTTCTGTTTTTAATATCCAAGAAGATAATACCATAACTAACCATCTAAATATAGCTCTCGATAAATAATTTCACTGGCGTTTTTTCAAATACTGAGTAAACAAACTAATTCTATCTAAATAAACAATAGCTAACTTGATCATCAGCTATGCTCAACTACTCGGAAAGAACTCTAAAAATGTCCAACCATCCGAAAAAACTTACAACGACTAAAATATTGGTTTTACCTAAATTGTTCTTCATAGATCGCATCTAGCTTTTCCATATATCCTTCTACTGAATGATTTTTTGTAACGTGATCATAAGCTCCTAAAGATTTTCTTTTTAACTGTTCCGGATGTTTTAATATATTTAAAACAATATTTTTAAGTTGATTTTGTAAAGAAATTCGTGCCTCTATTTTTTGTTCCTTGCTTTTGATCTGTATTTCTCTAAATTCATTTTTGGGCATCTCTATCGTCCAACCGATTGTGTTGTCATTAATCTCCGGCAAAGCACGTATATCTGTACTAATGACTGGACAACCGCTAGCTTGAAATTCTAGGACAGAATATCCATAAGTGTCTGCCCAAGTAGGAAGAAGACCGACATCAATGGTTTTCATCATTTCTAAAAGCTGGTAGTTCTCAATATGATGATAGAACGTCATAGAAGGATGGTTTTCCATAATCTCCATCGGTATCAGCATTTTCAATCCAAACATTCGTATAACGCTTGTGTTTTAAAAATTCTGCATGATCTTTAAATGTTTCATTGTAGGAAGAATATTTTCTAAAGTTGGCTATTATCGTTATGTAATATCCGCCAGCTTCATAGTGGCTATCTTTTACCCATTCTTTTGTAGATACTGCAACATATGGTCCTTTATAACCTTTTTCAGCTTTAATGCCGAAAAGATTATTGTTAGGAGGACCAGATAATTTGCTCTTCCCCCATCCCGATTCTAAAATAGACTGAGCAATAATGACAGAAGGATATAATCCATAGGTTTTCCCATTTTGAACCGCAGCGTTTGCTACACTATTGATAAATGCAGTGGTGTAAGGTACGGCTCTAGTCCGTTGCATACCAGCTTCATTTCGTGCCTGAAGGTCCTCTTCCATCATTTCCATAGCTTTTTCACGGTTTTTTTCTAAAGAAAATACTTCTTCTTCGGCATTTATTTCCTTTTCTTCATCTTCTAAACTAGATTTTTCTTGTTCTGGTACACTTGTCTGATCTTCTTTTTTATTTGATTGTGAATTATCTTCTACTTTCTGAGTATCTATTTGATTATCTTGTTTATTTGTATCTTGTTTATTTATGTCATCATTTTTCGAATCTATTATTTCGTCTTCTTCTGAAGAAATTTCTTCAGTTATATTTTCATCAGGTTCTTCATTATGTAATTTGGATTCTTCTATTTTTTCTAAACTCATACCCTCTTCCTGAATCTCTGAGCTTTTCACTATAGGATCAATATTCGTTTCAGCTAATACTATAGTTGGCATAAAAACAGAAGATAACAGCAACAGAATAACCCCTGAAATAGTTGCATTTTTCTTCTTAAACATTTTTGTATGTAACCCCTTTTTTATTTTTATTTTTTCTTTTTCAGTATATCATTATTACTGGTTGCCAAACGTTTCTATTTTATGAACTTTTTGATACTTCTGCTAAAAATTGTTTTAAAGCTTCTTTCCAAGAAATAATATTAAATCCTAATTCTTCTGCTTTACTTAAGTCCATAACAGAATGTTTTGGACGATAAGCCTTTTGTGGGTATTCTGCTGAAGTTACCGGCTTTATTTCTACATCTTTGTCTTTTAAAATTTCTTGTGCAAATTCATACCATGAACACTTTTCTTGATTTGCTAACTGATAGATATTGCTTACTGGATTTTTTTCAATTAGATAAATCATAAATTCTGCTAAAGTACGAGTCCAAGTCGGGCGTCCAATTTGATCATTAACAACTGTTAAAGTTGAATGTGTTTTTGCTAAGTTCATCATTGTATATACAAAATTTTTACCATATTGACCAAAGACCCAAGACGTACGAATAATATAATAATGTGTACAATATTTTTTAACCGCTAGTTCTCCTGCTAGCTTAGCTTTTCCATATTCATTTTTTGGATTTGGAACATCGTTTTCGGTATATTCTGCTTCATTTGTTCCATCGAAAACATAATCAGTGCTAATATAAACCAAAGTTGCGCCCACTTTCTCAGCTGCTCTTGCAATATTTTTTGTTCCTTCAACATTAACCAACCAGTTTTGTTCTTTTCCTTCATCTTCTGCCAGGTCAACAGCAGTGTAAGCAGCACAGTGATAAATGACATCTGGACGTTTTCGGTCTACATATATATCTACTGCTTCATTATTGGTTATATCTAATTCTTCTCTTTTTGCTGCTATATAATCTATATTCTTTTCATCTAGTAATCGGCACAACTCTTGTCCTAGTTGGCCATTAGCTCCTGTCACCATTGCTACCATGTTATTTCATCCTCCAAAATGAAACGACAAGAATAAAAAGATAAATTCTTGTCGTTCGTTTAGTTTAATTGTTAAGCTTTGCGCGCTCTTTTAAAGGCCGCCACCATTCCTCATGTTGTTGATACCATTCAATTGTTTCTACAATTCCCGTATCAAAAGTGTATTTTGGTTCCCATCCTAGCTCTTTTTCTAGTTTTGTTGGATCAATAGCGTAACGTTTATCGTGTCCTAATCGATCATCAACGTAAGTAATTAAATCTTTTGAGACACCTAATTTTTCTACGATAAGGTTGACGATTTCGTTATTCGTCCGCTCATTATGACCACCTACATTGTATACTTCTCCTTTTCGTCCCTTACGTAAGACTAAGTCAATAGCTTGGCAATGGTCTTGAACATGGAGCCAATCTCGAACATTTTTTCCATCTCCGTAAATAGGTAAAGATTTTCCATCCATAGCATTTGTAATCATTAAAGGTATCAATTTTTCTGGAAAATGATAAGGACCGTAATTATTAGAACAACGCGTGATATTAACGTCCATATCATACGTTTCATAGTAAGCCCGTACTAACAAATCAGCCCCTGCTTTGCTGGCAGAATATGGACTATTAGGAGACAAAGGAGTTTCTTCAGTAAAGTATCCTTCTGCTCCTAGAGAACCATAGACTTCATCTGTAGAAACTTGTAAATACTTCTTAATTCCCATTTCACGTGCAACATTCAATAAAGATAATGTTCCTTGAATATTTGTTTCAACAAATATTTCAGGATTTAAAATGCTACGGTCTACATGAGATTCTGCCGCAAAATTTACAAAGTGAGTGATATTGTGTTCTTGTACTAAATGACGCACCAATTCTTTATTCGTGATATTTCCTTGCACAAAAATATGATGTGGGTTGTCTTGAATATCATCTAAATTATGAATGTTCCCAGCATAGGTCAGTAAGTCAAGGTTGACAACCGTATCTTCTGGATGATTTTCCAAAATGTAATGCACAAAGTTACTACCAATAAATCCAGCTCCGCCAGTGACCAAAAGATTCATTTTATTTTTCCTCCCATACGAATGGATTATCAAAATTTGCTAATGTAGGATGGTTTTTATCTTTTTCTGATAAAACCAATTTATCCATCGGCATAGGCCATTGAATACCAATATCTGGATCATTAAATGCAATCCCACCGTCATGTTCTTTGGAATAATATTCGTCTACTTTGTATTGAACGTTACAATTCGGAGTCAGCGTTACAAAACCATGAGCAAAGCCTTTTGGTACTAATAATTGTCGATGGTTGTACTCACTCAATAAGTAGCCTTCCCATTTCCCATATGTTGGAGATCCTTTTCTAATATCCACCAACACGTCATAAATTACGCCAGTAGTAGCTCGAATCAACTTTGTTTGTGCTTTATCTGGCGTCTGAAAATGCATCCCTCTTAATACACCCGGTTCAACAGATAAAGAATGATTGTCTTGAATAAAATCTATATCAATGCCTGCTTCTTTAAATTTCTCTTCAGTGTAACTTTCCATGAAGAAACCTCGATGATCACCAAATACGTCTACTTCAATGATCTTCACATCTTGTAAAGCTGTTTCTAGTACTTTCACGTTGAAAACTCCTTTTTTACTCTGCTTCAGCAATTCGTAACATATATTGACCATAGCCATTTTTCTTCAAAGGCTGTGCCAATTTAATGAGTTGCTCTCTTGTAATATAACCCATTCGGTAAGCAATCTCTTCTAAACAAGCAACTTTCAAGTTTTGACGTTTTTCAATTGTTTCAATAAAAGTTCCTGCTTCTAGCAATGATTCATGCGTTCCAGTATCTAACCAAGCATAACCGCGCCCCATCACTTCAACTTCAAGTTCTTCAGCTTCTAAGTAAGCTTTATTTACGTCCGTAATTTCTAACTCTCCACGTTCTGAAGGCTGAATGTTTTTAGCAATTTCCACTACCTTATTATCATAAAAGTAGAGACCTGTTACAGCATAATTGCTTTTTGGATGTTCTGGTTTTTCTTCTATTGATAAAGCTTTCATTTGTTGATCAAACTCAACTACACCAAAACGTTCTGGATCATGAACATGATAACCGAATACCGTGGCACCTTTATCTTTTTGTGCAGCACGTTGCAACATTTTGGATAGCCCACCACCGTAGTAAATGTTATCTCCCAAAATCAAGCAAACGGAATCATCACCAATAAAGTCTTCACCGATGATAAAAGCTTGCGCCAATCCATCTGGACTTTCTTGCACTTTATAGGACAAATTCAATCCTAAATTTTGGCCGTCTCCAAACAGTTGCTCAAAACGTGGCGTATCCGTTGGTGTAGAAATAATCAAAATATCTTTGATTCCCGCCAACATTAAAATGGACATCGGATAATAAATCATTGGCTTATCGTAAATAGGCATCAATTGTTTTGAAACAGCTTTTGTCAGTGGATAAAGACGCGTTCCACTTCCGCCTGCTAATATAATTCCCTTCATTTTAAAACTCCTTTTACCTTTCTTCTAGTTACTCGATCTATTATATCATACTACAGATTGTTCTATATCTCGAGAGACTATTTTTCTTTCTTATACTAAAAAAAGCCCTAATCAAGATTTTATCTCGATAAGGACTTTTCTCATTTTATTTCTTGAGTATTGCATTTAATGAGCAGTCAAAATAAGTTTACTTTCCAAAGTAATCGTCAATCCCATCTACCACAGCTCTTGCTAATTTTCGTTGATAAGCTGGTGATATCAGTTGTAAACGATCCGATGCATTATCGACAAATCCCAGTTCTGTAAGGACAGCCGGCATTTTTGTTTCACGAACAACATGGAAATTCGCTGTTTTCACTTTTCTGTCCACAGCTTTAGTAGACTTAATTAATTCATCTTGTATATAAGTAGCTAATGCCTTACTGGACTTAATTCTTTGAGGATTATTTGCCATAACATTATTCGTATTCCCTTTTTGATTATAGTAAAAAGTTTCAATTCCTTTTGAAAGACCATTATTAGAGTTATGGTGAATGCTCACAAAGATATCTGTACCTAACTTATTAGCTTGATTTTTACGATTCGACAATGAGGGAAAAGTATCGCCCGTTCTTGAGATAGCAACTTTATACTTTTCAGATTCTAGCATTTTTTTAACTTCTAGCGCTACTTGCAAATTTAAATTTTTTTCGTAGACACCGCCATAAGTTGTTCCCGAATCGATTCCTCCATGTCCTGGATCAACATAAACAAAAATTGGCTGTTTAAAAGCTTCACTTTCTGTTACGGATTCGCCTTCTCCTTTTTTAACTAATTTTATCTCAATGGCTTCAACTCTTTTACCTAAATCAGTCGAACCAGATGACATGCCATTTTTAGCCCAACCTAGCCAACCGTAACTTTCCACATGAACACGATAATAAATATCATAAAACTTCTCCATGTCGCCAGTCAATTTCATTTCAACTGCTTCTAATCTTTTTTGTTTTCCCGTTGTACCGCTTAAGGCGTTATTCGTAACAAAATTTTGCCATCCACTTGATTGCAAGTAAGAACGATAAGAGATATCTCCATCAAATGGCGCATTTTGTAGTGAAACTTTCATCGCTTCTATTCTTTTTTTCTCACCAGTTGTGCCGCTTAAAGCTCCATTCTTTACATCAGAAAGCCAGCCTTTACTTTGTACATGAGTAGAATAGGCTACAGAAGGTTCAGTAAATATACGTGAAGAAGCATGGGAAGGATCAATAACCGCTTCTCCCTTTTTAACTACTTTTATTTCGACTTTTTCTGCTGGTAAGGCATATCCTTCTGTACCAGCTGTTTCACCATTTATTGCCCAACCTAGCCAACCAAACTGCTTAGAGTAGACACGGTATAAAACATCGTAGTATTTTGCGTTTCTTCCAGAAAGTTTTACTTTTATGGCTTCCATTTGTCTGCCTTGTCCTACTGTTCCGGTCAGTTGGCCATCATTTTTCCAATCCATCCAGCCAATATGCTGAACAGAAGCAGAATATTGAATGCTTAAATCTGGAACATTTTGTATAGAGACTTTCATGCCTTCTATCCGTTTTCCTGTCACACCGGCTGTTGCTCCATTGTTAACAGCTTTTTGCCAACCAAGGCTTTGAACGTGGGTAGAATAAGAAACAAAAGGCTTTTCAACAGGTGGTTTCTCTAACTCTATATAAGGTCTTTCCGTTGAACCAGGTGCTTTTTCGCCTTTTTTCACTAAAACAATTTGAATAGCTTCTAGTCGTTTAGCTAGACCAGACGTTCC
>NZ_FOQE01000055.1 GCF_900113675.1 Pisciglobus halotolerans | reverse complement strand
GTTATTTACAAACTCAAACTTGTTACTGCTCTTGAGTTAGTACTGCAGCCACTAGATGAACACTTCTTTTTCAAATATAAAAGACGTCAAAAAAAGCCTTTTCATCTCAAACTCATTGATAAAAAGGCTTTTTGTCATTTATAAGATTTAGAAGTTTTCACTTTCTAATCGTGTTTCTTCGCATTGTCATGACTCTTGCAAGTTTAATCGCTTGGAGGCATGATACACTTTGTCAGAACGGCAACAGTGCTATCAATAACGGCTTTGCCTGTCGACCTCGCTCCGCATCCTTTTAGTTTTGGATGATTTCGGTTTTGTAGCCGTCTGGATCGAAAACGAAGAAGTAGCTTGCTGCGCCGTCGGAAAGTCCTTTGATGTCGGTTACTTCTGCTCCAGCTGCTTTGTATTCTTCGTGTGTTTGGTTTAGGTCGTCTACGCCCATTGCAATGTGTCCGTAGCCGTTTCCTAAGTCATATGGTTCGGCAGCATAGTTATAAGTCAACTCTAATTCATAGCCGCGGTCTTCAAGTGCCATATACACTAATGTAAATTTAAAATCCGGATAATCTAAGCGTTTGGTCACTTTTAATCCCAAGATGTTTTCATAAAACTCAACTGATTTTTCTAAGTTTTGTACGCGAATACAAGTGTGTAGCATTTTTTTTGCCATTTTTCTTGCCCCTCTCAGTTTTGATTTCTTTTTTAGTTTAACTGACTTTATGGAAAACTTCAAAAATTTTCCCTTTTTTGCATTTTTCACAAATTGAATGTTTTAGCAAAGATGCAAGTTTAAGTTTATATTGTTTTAGCTTTCATACAGCTCAATGGGCAAATTGTCTGGGTCTTTGAAAAAGGTATATTTTTTACCTGTATATTCATCGATTCTGATCGGCTCGACGGCTATTCCTTTGTCTTCCAACTCTGCAGCTGTTTCTTCAACACTCTCTACTGCAAAACAAAGATGACGCAAGCCGGCTGCTTCAGGCTGAGATGGCCGCTCAGGCGGTTCGGGAAAACTAAACAATTCGATTTGGCTATCTCCAACGCTGAGATCTAACTTATACGAATCTCTTTCTGCTCGGTAGTTTTCATTTAGAATAGGTAAGCCTAAAAGATTTGTGTAAAAGTTTTTCGATACTTGGTAATCAGAAGCAATAATAGCTACATGATGGATTTTAGATAATTTCATAGTGGTGTCCTGTCCTTTCAAAAAAGCCTCTCCAGCATAGAAGAGGCTTCTTCGTTTTTAAAAAGTGATATTGTCTTTATTTGAGAATTTTTTCAATTTCAGCTAATTCTTCTGAAGAAAAATCAAGGTTATTCAAGGCCTTAACATTATCTTCTAATTGAGATACGCGGCTTGCTCCAACAAGAACACTGGTTACCTTCCCGTCACGCAAAATCCAAGCGATTGCCATTTCAGCTAACGTTTGTCCGCGACGTTTTGCGATTTCATTCAACGCACGCGACTTTTCAACCGTTTTTTCAACGGCTTCTACATCTAAAAACTGACTGCTTGAACGCGCTGCTCGCGAATCTTTGGGGATGCCGTCCAAATAGCGGTCTGTTAGCAAACCTTGTGCCAAAGGACTATACGCAATGCTGCCAAGACCTTCTCTCGACAGCACGTCTTGTAAACCATCTTCAATCCAGCGGTTATACATACTGTAAGATGGTTGGTGAATAATAAAAGGCGTTTTAAGCTCTTTAAAGATTTTTGTGATGGCTTCAGTTTGTTCCGCTGAGTAATTAGAGATACCAACATACAAAGCTTTTCCTTGGCGCACCAGCAAATCTAATGCTTGAGCAGTTTCTTCAAAAGGTGTTTCAGGATCTGGTCGATGTGAGTAGAAAATGTCTACGTAATCTAGTCCCATGCGTTTCAAACTTTGATTGGCACTCGCCATGATATTTTTCTTTGATC
The DNA here is from genome assembly GCF_900113675.1 of Pisciglobus halotolerans. GTDB lineage: Bacteria > Bacillota > Bacilli > Lactobacillales > Carnobacteriaceae > Pisciglobus > Pisciglobus halotolerans. The sequence continues at coordinate 6,240 of NZ_FOQE01000055.1, read as the reverse complement.
CAAATTCACCATAAGGTCCTGGCCACATATAAAAGCCGGCTTTGCTTGAGATGATCAATTCGTCTCGATACGGCAAAAAGTCTTTCTTCAAAATGCGACCAAAATTTTCTTCCGCGCTTCCTGCTGGCGGTCCATAGTTATTGGCTAAGTCAAAGTGTGTGATGCCCAAATCAAAAGCTCTTCGGGCAACGTTTCGGCTCTTATCAAATAAATCGACATCACCAAAATTGTGCCACATTCCTAATGAAATAGCCGGCAATTTTAATCCGCTGTTTCCAACGCGATTGTAGATCATATGGTCATAACGTTCGCTTGCTGCTTCATACATCCTGTCGTCACTCCTCAATGATAATTACGTTTTGATACTGTTTCAGTATAACGTTTTCATCCAGTGAAAACAACGATCTTCCTTTTCAGCAAGCTTTAAATTTTAAAAGTTCTCCCATTCGCCATCTGCATCAGGTTGATACCCAGGCTCATCATTTTCTTCTAAGTAGTACTGGCCTTTAGACAAATCATCATAAAAAATAGCGAACGTCGTATTCATGTAAGGAATGATCCAGATAAAACCGATCCCTAATGTGATCAGCCCTACCAGTCCCCAACCAATAAAGCTCAATTGCAGCATAAAATAGTCCATTTTATGCCCGTCCATCAATCTGCGGCTTTCCGTAATACAATCTAACGCTGATACTTTTCCATTCTCCGGTTGACTCGTCCAATCTTTATAAATAAAATAAGCTTGAGAATAAGCAATGCTTTTAACAATACCTGGGATAATGAGCAGCAACGCCCATAGGAAAGTAAAGATCGAAATCAACAGCCAAATCAGAAAACAGCCTAGTAAATAACGTCTCGTAAAGACTTGAAAAGCATCGCGAAGCGGTCTGATGACTCTTGAAGGCTGGCGATACCAATCTAGCAACGTAAAGGATATCCCTGTTGAGATCAAAGTCCCGATCAGTCCGCTAAAAGTACCGCCGCTTCCTCCACCATTGCCAGTATTATCATACGTATATGGGTCTGTAAACCCAGGAGAATTAACGGATTCTCTAAAGATGAAGATGATCGTACCAGCTGCAATAGCTACAACGACCAGCAAAATAAGATTAGGGATCAGATTGAGCAACACAGCATCTTTCCAACGTCCTCTTAGCAGATCTTTGGCGTCTCCTTTAAGCTCTGCTCTTGTCTTGTAATCATTCATTTCTTTCATCCTTTCTATGTATTTCTTTTTTTCGGTGTAAACAAACAAAACAAACATTCTTATGGCGTTATATAGAAGGAGCAGGGTTTTCTCGTAAGCTATTCTGTACCTGTTTGTTGTCTATTCAAAAAATTCAATTAAAAGCTTCTTCTTTCTCTCCTTTGTCAGCTCTCTAACCAAAAACAACTTGCCTACCCTTTTAATCCCGCCTTTTGTTCTAGTTTCATCTTATCCTATTTTTTATTTAGATACTAGCGTTTTTGATCCGTTAAAGCTTACTAAGAAATACAAAAGAAACTTTTCAAAAAAGAAATTTTCATTTGCCATTTCTTTAAGCTGATTAATTGTATCTTTTGAAACGATAAGCGATAATAGAATTGTAGGAAGATCTTCTTACAAAGATAGGCTTAGCAAGTAAATCTTGTTCTTTTATTGAAAGGATGATCATGATGAATACATCAATCTTATTCCTAGGCGTCAGTCTTTTGATTATTGTCGTGGCAGCTTCAGCATTCTATTTTTCTTCTTTAAAAGTAGAACCGATCCGTGTACGTGTTTCTGATGATCATAAACTTTGATACGCAACTGATTTCTTTAAATGAATCAGCCTTTGGCAGTCATGCGCTGAAGGCTTTTTTGATTTTCCCTAACTCTTTAAAACGACATGACATCTTGTTGCCAAATGGGAATATTTTCCATTCCTTTCTATTTATCCCTTGCTATCCACTCTTTTGATTCACGTTCATCCTCAGCAATAACAGAAAAAATAGCAAAAAGAGAACCAGCATTCCCTCTTCAACCTGAAACGTTAGATCTCAAAATCCAACGAAAACAGATTGGGGAAAGGAAGGGGCTCTCTTTTGTCACATTATCTGCGCAACTCTGAAGTTTCCTGCTCAGCTTGTTCCAGCCACATTTTTGCTACCCGCATATCCCCATGGATCACTGGTTCCAGTTGGCGATTATAAAATATACTGGCCGGATGATAGGTGCATAAAATAGGATATTTTTTCTCGGTCCACTGATAAGTTGTATCATCTAAATGGGCCAAATACTGAACAGGCGAAGTGAGGACTTTTCCGTGTAGTTCTTTCACGGTTGCTTGTTTGCCTAAAACACGCTGAATAGCCGATGTACCTGACAAAATGATCAGTGGCGCATCAATATGACTGATCTCATAATCCGTCAAAGGTGCGTGAGCCAACACTTCTTTTTGATTGGGCTTACGATTATAGCGCTTGATTTCTTCCATTCCTGTTCGTTTATTAAGCTTTATACGGTCTTTAAAAGGACGGCTGTGAAATACACTGGTAATATAAGTCGTTTCACGTGCTAAACCAGCAGTCTCTAAAAAGTTCATCAACTCGACCCCAGCACGGCCAGCAAATGGATGATCTTCAGCCGCTGTCACTTCAACTGCTCCAGGTGCTTCTCCGATCAATAATGCTTTTGGATGTTCTGGTCCTTCTCCGCGCACAAATCCTTCCACTGAAAAACCTGCAGCTCGTTGTTGAGCCAAGTTGATCAATTTAGTCGGTAAAATTGTTTTTATCATCTTCTCACCTTCCTGCTTCTCTTTCAGGGTAGCATATTTGCAAAACGAAAAGAACTTTTTTGTTTATCCAAAAAAGAAAGGTCCGTTTCTATCTTTCTGTTTAGAAACGATATCCTTTCTTTTGCATTGATCGATTGGTTTATATTGCTCTTTTTCTTACCATTTGCTTGGATCTTTCCGCCATTCTGCCAGCAATGCTTTTTCTTCGGATGTAATGATGGCTTTTTCAGCAGCTTGTTCCATGAGTGCCGTGTAATGAGAAAGGGTATGCAAGGCTAGTTCAGCTTTTTCAAAGTTCGTTGCCGCTGCATCAAGTTGATAACTGAAGATTGCCACACAGCCCAATACCTCTCCGCCAGCTTGTTGAACAGCTGCTGCTGCTTCGATCACACTTCCGCCTGTCGAAATCAAGTCTTCGATGCAGACAACTTTTTGGCCGTTTTGCAAACGCCCTTCGATCTGATTTTGCTTGCCGTGACCTTTTGCTTTGCTTCGAACATAGATCATTGGCAAATCTAAAATCTCCGCAACCCAAGCAGCATGCGGAATACCCGCTGTTGCCGTTCCAGCGATCACTTCAACTCCTGGATAAAACTGCCGAATCAAAGCAGCTAGTCCCTTTGCAATTTCCTTTCGAATAGTTGGGTAGCTCATTGTGATACGGTTATCGCAATAAATCGGGCTTTTAATACCGCTCGCCCATGTATAAGGTTTCTTTGGGCTTAAACTGACAGCCTCACAGTCTAACAATAAATCAGCATATTTCTTTTCTTGTTTCATTTTACTTCTTCCCCTATCCATTGTTTTTCAATGTTTTGATATGCTTTCAGCGGATTTTCCGCTTGTGTGATGGGACGTCCGACTACGATAGCAGCAGCTCCCGCTTTGCGTGCAAATTCAGGCGTTGCCACCCGTTTTTGGTCTCCATTGTCGCTGCCAGTCAATCTAATGCCAGGTGTTACACACATGAAATCCGCACGAGTTGCTTCAAGGATCTGCTGTGCTTCTAAGGCTGAACAAACAACTCCATCTAGTCCAGACTCATCAGCAAGCTGAGCATAATGGCTGACACTCTCTTCTAAGGTAGCTGAAATCAATTGTTCGTGCTGCATTTCTTCTTCTGTTGTAGATGTCAGCTGAGTTACCGCAATCAGCAAAGGCTTTTCAGCGCCCTTTTTTGTTCCCTCTTCCAGCCCTCTTTTAGCTGCGCTCATCATTTCTTTTCCACCGGCAGCATGTACATTCACCATATCCACGTCTAAAGCAGCCAACGATTTCATCGCGCGATAAACAGTATTTGGAATATCATGCAATTTCAAATCCAAAAAGATCAGATGTCCTTTTTTCTTTAGTAATCGAATAAAATCGGGTCCTTCACTATAAAAGAGCTCCATCCCGATTTTTAAAAATAAAGACTCTTCCTGAAAAGCTTCCAAAAGGAGCAGCGCCTCTTCTTTAGAAGGGACATCTAATGCAATCATTGGCTTAGTGATCATGATTATTATCCTCCATCCTATTTCTGCTGTCTCTGATTCATTTCTTAGCTACTGCAAGTGATTTGCAAGTTAGAACAGTAATATTAAAGTCCATAAAAAAAGCCTCTGACCCATAAAAAGGCAGAGGAGCGCAAAGTTATAGCTTGTTTTTCCGCACTTCCTTTCAGCCTCACAGGACTCAATTAAGGAAATCATTCAGATTCATTGTTTTTAATCTTAACGAACGAACGTGCAGTTGTCAATGCAAAAAAAGGGGTTGCTAGAAGTCAATAAAGTCGATATACTGTTTAAGAACTAAAATAAAGGATGACAGAGAGCATCCATTTTAAGGAGAGATGTCAAATGGCTAGTACAACTACGCCCAATAATAAAAAGAAAGCCCTCATTGCAGCCTTAGCTGGATCTGGTATGGATGATTTAAACGTAATGTTTTTATCTTTTGCACTATCTTCCATTATCACAGATCTTGGTATCACAGGTGCGCAAGGAGGGTTTATTTCTACGATCACGAATATCGGGATGTTGCTGGGCGGTCTAGTATTCGGTGTATTATCGGACCGCAAAGGAAACGTGAAGTTATTCAAATGGTCTATTCTGATTTTTTCTTTGGCAACAGCAGCCTTGTTTTTTGTCCATTCTTTCTTCTGGATCTGCGTACTGCGTTTTATCGCTGGAGTCGGAGCTGGTGGAGAGTATGGGATTGCAATGAGTATCATTGCAAAAGTTACCCCGCCTGAAAAACTAGGCGTTATGTCCTCTTGGAACGGTGTTGCGGGTCAATTAGGTTCCATTGCTGCTGCTTTATTAGCTGGTGCGATGATCCCGATTTTTGGTTGGAGAGGATTATTCTTATTCGGATTGATCCCAATCGGATTGGTTCTTTGGCTGCACCTTTCAGTAGATGGAGATTTTGAGCTGATGGCTTCTCCTGAAGAGATCCATAGAGAAAAACCTTCTTTGAAAGAACTCTTTAAAACCAAGGAATTAACACGGACAACACTCTCCTTAATGTTTATGACCACAGTGCAAATTGCCGGCTACTTCGGCTTGATGAACTGGCTGCCTTCTATCCTGCAACAGCGCATTGGCCTTTCTGTTACAAGCTCTTCACTTTGGATGGTCGTGACCATTATCGGAATGTCTACCGGTATGCTGACGTTTGGACGCTTGCTGGATAAGTTTGGACCACGCGGCATTTTCACGATCTTTTTGATTGTTTCTGCTGCTTCCGTTTTCTTATTTGTTTATGCAGATAGCCAACTGACCTTATTATTCGGCGGAGCTTTTGTCGGTTTCTTTGTAAATGGGATGTTCCCAGGTTACGGTGTGGTCGTTAGCCAACTTTATCCAAGTCGGATTCATTCGATTGCAAACAATGCTGTGTTAAACGTCGGTCGTGCAGTCGGCGGCTTCTCTTCTCTAGCGATCGGTTTCTTGATGGACCATTATAGTCTGCTCGTTGTGATGGGTTCCTTATCGATTCTGTATTTGAGCAGCTTAGTGATCATGCTGACGATTCCTGGTTTAAAAAAGAATGCTTATCCAGCTGTACGGACAAATGCAACAAAAGCTTAAGGGTGTCAGCTAACAAAAAAGGTTGTCTCAAATTGAGGCAACCCTTTTTATTCTGGCTCTATAATATATAGTGTTGGTGGACCAATCGGTTCACTGGCACTATTTTTTGTTTTTAAATGAAAAAAGACCAGTGAACTCCTATAATTAAGTTACCACACAAAAGAATAGGAGAATTCACATGGCCTACACTCATTCTATAAAAAAATTGCTCAATATTAAAGACCCAAATGTTCAATTAGCTGAAGTTCCCGTTACAAAGGAAAAGAAAAAGGATCAAGAATATCTGGTAGTACACGGAAAATTGACCTATCGACCTTCCTGCTGTAAACTTTGCGGCGTCAAAAACAACTCCTATCAGGATCTTATCAAACATGGCACAAAATGTTCTACACTCACACTGACTCATG
>NZ_FOQE01000010.1 GCF_900113675.1 Pisciglobus halotolerans | reverse complement strand
TTTTAAAGATGAAAAAGCAGCATAAAATAAAAAAGCCAAAGCGATGTAATCGCTCTGACTTTTTTGACCCACCAACACTACTTGTCAAAGAGCCGATTTGTGCTATACTATTTTAGTTCGTGAACAAAAAAATCATAACGAGATAAAAAATAATGAACTAAGAATATCATCTGTAAAAATGAATCAATGAAGTAAGGAGAAAGCAAAATGGAAGAAACATTAAATAAAGAAGTTGCATCGCGTAAAACATTCGCGATCATTTCTCACCCGGATGCGGGAAAAACGACAATCACTGAACAGCTGCTGTTGTTTGGTGGCGCCATTCGCCAAGCTGGGACTGTTAAAGGAAAGAAAACCGGTAAATTTGCAAAATCGGATTGGATGGAAATTGAAAAGCAAAGAGGGATCTCTGTTACCAGTTCCGTTATGCAGTTTGATTACAATGGAAAAAGAATCAACATTTTAGATACACCAGGACATGAAGATTTTTCTGAAGATACTTATCGTACATTGATGGCAGTAGATAGTGCGGTCATGGTAATCGATAGTGCTAAAGGGATCGAACCGCAAACAAAAAAATTATTTAAAGTTTGCCGCATGAGAGGGATCCCTATTTTCACGTTCATTAATAAACTAGACCGAGATGGAAAAGAACCTCTAGAATTAATCTCTGAATTGGAAGAGGTATTGGAAATCGATGCCTATCCAATGAACTGGCCGATCGGGATGGGAAAAGGGTTATTAGGCCTTTATGATATTTACCATCAACGCGTAGAAGTTCACCGCCCTGAAGTAAACGGCAAAGACGGAGAGCGTTACGCCCCTTTAAATGAAGAAGGCGAAATTGAAGGAGATCACCCGATTAAACATTCAACTTTGTATGATCGCGCTTTAGAAGATGCACTTCTATTGACAGAGGCAGGCAATGAATTTTCAAGAGAAGCAATCGCAGACGGAGAGTTGACCCCTGTGTTTTTTGGTTCAGCTTTGACCAACTTTGGTGTTCAAACTTTTCTAGAAACCTATTTAGAATTTGCGCCAGGCCCTTCTGAACATGTGACAAAAGAAGAAGAAACCGTTAGTCCTTATGAAGAAAAATTTTCAGGTTTTGTTTTTAAGATCCAAGCGAATATGAATCCAGCTCACAGAGACCGCATTGCTTTTGTGCGGATTTGTTCTGGAAGATTTGATAGAGGAATGGATGTTACTTTAGCAAGAACCGATAAAAAAATGAAGCTTTCAAATTCAACTCAATTTATGGCGGAAAGCCGCGAAACAGTTCAACATGCTGTAGCAGGAGATATCATTGGGCTGTATGATACCGGAAACTTCCAAATTGGTGATACGATTTATGAAGATCGTTTAAACGTTCATTTTGAAGATTTACCGCAATTTACGCCTGAGATCTTTATGAAGGTAAACGCCAAAAATGTGATGAAACAAAAATCATTTCATAAGGGTGTACAGCAGCTCGTTCAAGAAGGTGCCATTCAATTATATAAAACTTATCATACAGGTGATTACATTATCGGGGCAGTCGGTCAGCTTCAATTTGAAGTTTTTCAATATCGAATGAAAAACGAATATAATAGTGAAGTGGTCATGACACCTATGGGCAATAAAATTGCGCGTTGGATTGCTCCAGAGGACTTGGATGAAAACATGTCTTCTAGTCGTAATTTACTCGTTTTAGATCGTTTCGATCAACCATTATTCTTATTTGAAAATGAATTTGCTACTCGTTGGTTCCAAGATAAATACCCAGACGTAGCCTTACAAACTTTACTTTAATAAAAAGATTCTTCCTCTTTTAACGTTGGTAAAGAAATTTCCTAAGGTCGATGGGCTACTGATGGAAAGCCAAGAGAACACATTGAGCCGAAAATCACGTCTCAATGCTTGCAAGCTTCAAACTTAGTGTAGGGGGTAAAGCCTAACACTAAGTGATTCACATTGCATCTTTTTTCATGACTATCAGTAGCCCGATGCGCCTCTTGAAATTTCTAGAAATAGGATTCTAACGAGTTTAGCATTAAAAAAATTGATTCTTTACAGACCAACGTTAAATATTGTAGAACCAATAAAAAACGTTCCAACTCACTAGTTTAACTAAGGAGTTGGAACGTTTTTTGTTTCGTTTTTAAATGAAATACCATTAGGTGCAGGGAGACGATTCCTTCAGAAACAGAAAATAATTAAGAAGATTTTTGTGTGGGATTCTCAACTTTCATGGAAATCTCAGCGATATTTGGAGCAAAAATAATATCTACCTTTTTCGGAGAGACTTTGAGGATCTTTTGAAGCGCATAATTGATTTCTGTTTTCTTTATATTACGCTTCGGGTTCTTCAAAACGACATCTCTATGAGTTTTAGCTTCTGACAGAATAACAGTTGTAGGACCTAAAGAAAAAACTCTGATAAAATTTGTGTCTGTATTTTGCAATTGCTGACTGACTAAATTTCGATGGCTATTAGTTACATCAATCAGTTTCATAAGATCACCTCATCAATCATTCATCCTTTTATTAGCATAAGTATACCGCTGTTTTTAATGAATTTCAAAAATAATTTATCGAAATAGCTAAAAACTTTGAAAAAGTAAGTTTTGTTCAACATTGAAGAAAGAAATGTTGGTGTTTATGACAAGCTCTTTTCCTTATTCTTTTCCGTAATAAAAAGTGATGTACAATCGTATAATGATTTACTGGGAGGATAGCTTTTACATGGACAAAATTATAGTAATTAAAGGTGCAAAAAAAGAGGAATCCTCTTCATTAGGGGATTCCTCTTTAGAAAGCTTAGTTAGATTCTTTTGTATCATTGGACTTTTCGACAGCTGCTGGTTCTTTAGCCGATACAGTAATCTCGTCATCGTCATTTAGTGTTGCAGATAACGTTTTTTCGTTAGGATATTCTAAATAAAAGTCAGCGATGCGATCTTCTATTTGTTCTTGAATGACGCGGCGTAATGGTCGAGCACCCATTTTAGGATCATATCCTAAATCAACGAGTTTTTCTTTTACTTTTTGACTGACTTCAATCGTAATGTTTTGATCTTTCAGCATTTGATTGACATCATCAAGCATTAAATCCACAATGTGCAGCAGATTGTCTTTTGTCAATGAGTTGAATTCTACAATACTGTCAAAGCGGTTGATAAATTCAGGTTTGAAGTAATCCGTCAAATGATTCAAGACAGACTTGCGATTTCCTGCATTTCCAGCTTGGAAACCAACGCTAGCTTCGATTTCACCTGCTCCTACGTTACTTGTCATAATAATGATCGTATCTTTAAAGCTAACGACTCTGCCTTGAGCATCGGTTAGACGCCCGTCATCTAAGATTTGTAAGAACATATGCATGACATCTGGATGGGCTTTTTCGATTTCATCAAAAAGAAGAATACTGTAAGGGTTTCGACGAACTCTTTCAGTCAATTGACCCGCTTCTTCGTAACCGACATAGCCAGGAGGAGAACCGATCAATTTAGACACACTGTGTTTTTCCATATATTCACTCATATCAAAACGAATATAGGCATCTTTGCTGCCGAACATTTCTTGGGCTAATTGTTTTGCCAACTCTGTTTTACCGACACCAGTTGGACCAATAAATAGGAAGGAACCGACTGGACGACCTTTTTTATTAAAGCCAACACGATTACGACGAATAGCTTTGGCGACCGTTGCAACTGCTTCATCTTGTCCAATGACATGTTCTTTCAAATCTTTATCAAGATTCCGCAATTGTTCTTGTTCTTTGTCTTTTAATTCTCCAACAGGAATGTTCGTCTTCATTTCAATGATATTTACCATATCTTGTTCAGTGATGACTGGTTTATCCGAATCAGGCTGTTGTTGATCGCGCATGCCAGCAAATTTTGCAGCTTGGTCACGATAATAAGCAGCTTTTTCATAATCTTCTTTTTGTAAAGCAGCTTGTTTTTCTTGAGCAGCTTCAGCGATTTTTTCTTCGATCATTTTAGGATCAATGGTGTGGATCGTCAGATTTTTCTTAGAACCGGCTTCGTCTAACAAATCGATTGCTTTATCTGGAAGGAAACGATCTTGAATATATCGGTCAGATAAATCAACAGCACTGCGAATGGCTTGGTCTGTATAAGAAACATGATGATAATCTTCATATTTCTTTTGAATACCTTTTAAGATGGTTACCGTTTCTTCAATAGAAGGTTCATCTACACGAACCGGCTGCATCCGACGTTCTAAGGCACCATCCTTTTCGATTGCACGGTATTCTTTCAATGTCGTTGCGCCGACTAATTGAAGTTCACCGCGAGCCAATGCAGGTTTCAAGATATTGCCAGCATCCATGCTGCCTTCTGCGCTACCAGCACCGACAATTTCATGAATCTCATCAATAAATAAGATGATGGAAGGGGAGGCTTTGACTTCATTCATCAGTTGTTGCATACGTTCTTCAAATTGTCCCCGGATACCTGTCCCTTGTACTAGAGAAACTACATCCAAACGGATCACTTGTTTGTCCATTAATTTTTGCGGAACGTCTCCATCAACGATTCTTTGTGCTAAACCTTCAACAACTGCTGTTTTTCCGACACCAGGTTCACCAGTCAACACAGGATTATTTTTAGTTCGGCGATTGAGGATCTCAATGACGCGTTCAATTTCTCTGTCTCTTCCAATGACAGGATCGATCGCACCAGTCCGAGCTAGATCGGTTAGGTTAGTTCCGTATTCATCTAACAAACCGCCTTTGTTGTTACGAGGAGGTTGTTGTCCGCCACCAAATCTTCCGCCTTGTGTAGGAGGTGTTTGATCGAAAGCATCGGATCTTCCTGCATTTCCTTGGAAAGAGCGGAATAGATCATCAAAGCCGCCAAAACCGAATGGATCTTGAGGGTTACGATTTCCATTCATTCCATATTCATGATTGTTTTTTAATTTTTGATAGCAATTTTGACATAAGTCAACTTGAGTTTTGCGGCCGTTCACACTTGTATATAGATGGATAGTCGCTTCATTTTGTTTACAGTTTTGACATAACATCTATTGTCACAACCTTTCTTAGTTCTTAAATCAGGTTTCATATTCTAAGGTCAATATTCGTTTGACCTTTTCTGACCTTATGTGACTATTATACACTGACCAACTTTGACTTTCAAGTATTTTACTGTGAAAAGATAGAAAAAAGTAAACAAAAAGTGTAGGATAAAAAAAGAATAGTTAATGAAGCGATCATCATGGGGACAAAAGAAGGGAAATACTATGGGAAAAGAAGAAATAGAAAAACAATTAGATGCTCTTATAAGTGGAGAAATTGAAGAATTGACGATACATAAGGAAGATTTTTTGATTTTTCGGGAATGTTGGATAAAACATCCACAGAAAAAAGCCATTGTTGGTTACGCAAAACGTGGTGGGGATGTCGAATACCATTTCCAACCTCATGAAAATGAGTCAAAACTGGAATAGATCGAGAAAAATAGTTGTGGAAAAGTCAAAAAAATGGTAATCTTAGAAGTTGAAAGGGTTATATAGTTTATTTTAAGAAAAGCTTGTTATTTCTTAAAATGAATGGATGTAATTCTATAAAAAAATATTGAAACATAAAGGAGATTTTCGACTATGGAAAAACGCGAATTTCATATTATAGCTGAAACAGGGATCCACGCACGTCCTGCTACATTATTGGTGCAATCTGCTAGCAAATACAACTCAGATATCAACCTTGAATACAAAGGCAAATCTGTTAACTTGAAATCTATCATGGGCGTTATGTCTCTTGGCGTAGGTCAAGGTTCTGACGTAACCATCACTGCAGAAGGCGCTGATGAAGCTGAAGCTATCTCAGGCGTTGAAGAAACAATGAAGAAAGAAGGATTAGCTGAGTAATGGTAGAAAAATTAACTGGGATCGCAGCAAGTGACGGAATAGCAATCGCGAAAGCCTATATGCTCGTTGAACCAGATTTATCTTTTACCAAAGAATCAGTTGAAGATTCAGAATCTGAAGTTGCTCGTCTACAAGAAGCAATCAGCAACGCAAAAGATGAACTGGAAAGTATCCGTGCGAATGCTGTTAAAACTTTGGGAGAAGAAGCAGCGCAAGTTTTTGATGCACATGCGATGGTTCTATCTGATCCAGAGTTGATCCAAACAATTGAAAGCAATATTAAAGACAATAAGGTCAACGCTGAAAGTGCCTTGCAGGAAGCAACCGATATGTTTATCGGTATTTTTGAAGCCATGGAAGACAATCCTTACATGCAAGAACGAGCAGCTGATATCAGAGATGTTCGTAAACGCGTAATCAGTCACTTACTAGGAGTAAAATTGCCAAACCCTTCAACGATCGACGAAGAAGTGGTTATTATTGCGCATGACTTGACTCCTAGTGATACAGCTCAGTTAAACCGTGATTATGTCAAAGGATTTGTAACAGACATCGGCGGAAGAACTTCTCACTCTGCTATTATGGCAAGATCTTTAGAAATTCCGGCTATCGTCGGATCAAAAAACATCACTTCAAGTGTTAAAAATGACGAAATGGTCATTGTAGACGGCTTAGAAGGAGATGTACTTATTCAACCCGATGAAAATGATGTTCAAAAATATGAACAAAAAGCGAAAACTTTCGCTGATCAAAGAGCTGAATGGGATAAATTAAAAAATGAAGAAACAGTTACGGCTGATGGCAAACATGTTGAGTTGGCAGCAAATATTGGTACACCAAAAGATTTAGATGGTGTAAACAATAACGGTGCCGAAGCAGTTGGTTTGTATCGGACAGAGTTTCTTTATATGGATTCAAATGAATTCCCGACCGAAGAAGACCAATTCCAAGCTTACAAAGCTGTTTTAGAAGGAATGGGCGATCGTCCAGTTGTTGTTCGGACAATGGATATCGGTGGGGACAAAGAATTACCTTATTTGGATCTTCCTAAAGAAATGAATCCTTTCTTAGGTTACCGTGCTATTCGTATCTGCTTAGCAGAACCTGATATGTTCAGAACCCAATTGCGGGCATTGTTACGTGCTTCTGCATATGGTACGTTGCGGATCATGTTCCCAATGATCGCTACGTTAAAAGAATTCCGCGAAGCGAAAGCTATGCTAATGGAAGAAAAAGAAAAATTGGTCAATGAAGGTGTAGAAGTTTCTGAAGACCTTCAAATTGGGATCATGATCGAAATTCCAGCAGCAGCTGTCTTGGCAGATAAATTTGCTAAGGAAGTTGACTTCTTCAGTATTGGAACAAATGATTTGATTCAATACACCATGGCAGCAGACCGTATGAATCAGCAAGTATCTTACCTTTACCAACCATACAATCCATCCATCTTACGTTTAGTGAAAAACGTCATTGACGCTGCTCACCATGAAGGAAAATGGGCTGGAATGTGTGGAGAAATGGCCGGCGATCAAACAGCTGTTCCATTATTGCTTGGTTTAGGACTAGACGAGTTTTCTATGAGTGCTTCAAGCATCTTGAAAACACGCAGCTTGATGAAACGTCTAAGCACAAAAGATATGGCTGAGTTAGCAGATAAAGCAATCAATGAATGCGACACTGCTGATGAAGTTGTAGCTTTAGTTGAGGAATATACAAAGTAAAACAAGATTTTTCATTGTTTTACCATAGAGAGGATGGCTTCAGCTCTAAACTGAAGTCATCCTCTTTTTATGGTTTTATCCTTTATTCATATGATCACCACTATTTGTATACATACTGATCGTATAAAAAATGAAAGATATACAACATGTCTCTTCCTAATCAAGCCTATTTCATTACAAAAAAAGGAAAAGAATTTCTCGATTCCAAGATATAAGGACAGTCACAACAGATGTAAAAAATAAAAAAATTGGTCGAATCAAATATTACAGCTCAAGTTGGATGCAGATGCTCGTTTTATTTGCTAAAATAACAGTGATGGAAAGTAAAATGATACATCTTAGTTTCTAAAAAAATAAAAACAGCGCATAATGTTGTAAAGGAGTGAATGGGAATGAAGATAGGGATTTTCACCGACACCTATTTTCCTCAAGTAAGCGGTGTGGCCACTTCTATCCAGACACTTAAGGAAGAACTTGAGGATAATGGACACGAAGTTACGATATTTACTACAACTGATCCACATGCCAATGAAGAAGAAGAAAAAGACATTGTCCGGTTCACGAGTATTCCATTTTTTTCTTTTAAAGACCGACGTGTTGCAATTGGAGGAAAACATCAAGCATTGAAGATGGCTCGTCAATTAGGGTTAGAAATGATCCATACGCAAACAGAGTTCAGTTTGGGTTTGACGGGTAAATATGTAGCAGAACAAATGCGTATCCCTTGTGTCCATACCTATCACACTTTATACGAAAGATACCTTCATTATGTTGCTAAGGGGAAAATTTTACGTCCTAGTCATGTCAAAATCATGTCAAAATATTTTTGTAATCAAACAGATGGTATCATTGTACCCAGTGAGAAAACAAAACAGATTTTACTGAGCTATGGTGTTAGCCAAAAAATAGCTGTAATCCCGACTGGTGTCAACTTGAAAAAACTGAGTGCAAAATCTGATCGAGATATTCGTTGCGAATTAAATATTTCTGCGCATAATATTGTGCTGCTTTCTTTAAGCCGATTAGCAGAAGAAAAAAATATTGAAGCATTGTTGCATGCAATGCCGGAAATTTTAAGACGCTATCCTTCAGCAAAAATGCTTGTAGTTGGTGACGGACCAAATAGAATGGCGCTTGAACAATTATCTGAAGATTTGTCGCTAAAAGAAGCATTGTATTTCGTCGGAGAAGTCAAAAGCAGCGAAGTGAATGCCTATTATCAAGCTGCTGATCTTTATGTCAATGCTTCGAGTAGCGAGACACAGGGATTGACTTATATTGAAGCCATTGCGGCAGGAACAGCCATTATTGCTAAAGATTGTTCATATACGAATATGCTGATTTATAGCGGCGATTTTGGCGCTACGTACCATACTGACAAAGAGCTGGCACAAACCGTTATTCAATATCTTGAAAAAAGTCATTCAGAAAATCAAGAGGCGATTGAACGCAAACACCTGCTGCAAGCTATCTCATCAGAGGTTTTTGCAGAAGAAGTCATGGATTTTTATGAGACTGTTCTTGACACTTATACATGGGATAAAGAATTTTCCTCTTAATAAAATCAAAATCCCATTGAGAGGAGATGATGAGATGCAAGTGACCATGTTTTCTTCAGCTGAAAAAGTGCAAGGCCAAGGAGTGGGCAGTGCTTATTCAGAGTTGATTCGACTATTAAAAAAGTACCATTCAGATGAGATCCAAATCAATATCAATCAGTATCGCCGAACGCAATTGAGCCATTATCATACCATTGATATACCCTTTTACATCACAACTTTTTTTAGGAAAAGATTTGGCAGAAGGATTGGCTATGTCCATTTTCTGCCATCTACTTTAAAGGGCAGCCTTCATTTACCTAAAATCATTGAAAAAATACTCTATCGATATGTCATTTCTTTTTATAAGCGGATGGATCATTTGGTAGTCGTTAATCCAGTTTTTATAGAAGAACTAGTGAAAGTGGGCATCCCTAGAGAACACATTACTTATATTCCAAATGTTGTATCTAATGATCAATTTTTCCCTAATACAGATCAAGAAATCAATGCATTGCGAGCGAAAAAAGGATTGGCGCAAGACCGATTCGTTGTATTTGGAGCAGGACAGGTACAGGAGCGAAAAGGGGTATTTGATTTTATTCAACTGGCTGAGGCTATGCCTGACATTCAATTTATTTGGGCCGGTGGCTTTTCGTTTGGAAAAATAACAGATGGATACGAAAAATATAAGTATGCTATGGAGCATCCACCCAAAAACTTATTGTTTACGGGAATCATTCAACGAGAAGATATGCGTGACTATTATCAACTGGCTGATTTGTTTTTATTGCCTTCTTACGAGGAATTGTTTCCGATGTGTATACTAGAAGCTTTTGCATGTGAAACGCCTGTTATGCTGAGAGATCTTTTTTTGTATAAGCCGGTTCTAGAAGGGTATTATGAACCAGCTGCTGACCAGAAAGAAATGGCAGAAAAAATAGTTCAATTAAAAAACAATCCGATTGATTTACAGAATGTAAAGAAAAAAGCAATTGCTGGGAATCGCTTCTATGCTGAAGAAAAAACGGCAGAGTTATGGAAAATATTTTACCAACAGCAATTAGCAGTTTATCAAAAAGAACAGCAAAAGAGTCACAGTGACTTGGTTTAAAAATAGAGCGAATAAAATGAACATCAACACGTTGTTTTCGAAGTTGAGGTTCATTTTTTTTATGTGCGTTATGTTATACTAAAAAAAGAAGATGAAGAAAAGGAGTGGAATAATATGAATAAAATAGGGTTCATTGGAACAGGTGTAATGGGCGCTTCAATTGTTAAACACCTTCTCCATGCAGGATATGAAATGCATGTGTTCAACCGTACCAAAAGCAAAACAGATGAACTGGTTGAAATGGGTGCGGTTTGGCACGATACACCAGCGGAAGTCACTGCAGCTTCAGAAGCTGTCTTTTCAATCGTGGGCTATCCAACAGACGTAGAAGAAATTTATTTTGGTGACCAAGGCATTTTTTTGGCTGCTCATAACGACCAAATATTGATCGACATGACAACCAGCACACCTACTTTGGCAAAGAAAATATTTGATCAAGGGAAAGAAAAGGGGATAGCTGTCTTGGATGCGCCAGTCTCAGGTGGAGACTTAGGTGCTAAAAAAGGAACATTGACGACAATGGTTGGAGGAGAGCAAGATGCTTTCGATCATATTAAACCTCTTTTTGATGTTTTTTCTAGCAAAGTTAATCTTCAAGGCCCTGCAGGAAGTGGCCAACATACAAAAATGGCGAATCAAATCATGATTGCCGGAACGATGACCGGAATGACCGAACTGTTGGTTTATGCTGATAAAGCGGGGTTGAATCTAGAAAAGGTATTAGATACAGTTGGAGGAGGCAGTGCTCAGAACTGGTCATTGTCTAATTATGCTCCGCGTATTTTAAAGGAAGATTATTCTCCAGGTTTCTTTGTTAAACACTTTGTCAAAGATTTGAAAATAGCTTTGGACGAAGCTAAAAAGATGGGAATTGATTTGCCAGCAACTGCTTTGGCAGAAAAATTGTATGAAAAATTAGAAGATAATGGACACGGCAATGATGGGACACAAGCTTTGATCAAGCTATGGTGGAACGATTAATAAATCAAACTGATTCATTAAAAAAAAGACGGGGTTGTTGTCCCGTCTTTTTTTATGAGATAAAAGGAAACACAACCATTTTTTTTCATAAGAGAAACGTTTTTTTCAAAAAAATAGTGTAGTTTAATGTTATTTGAAAAGAAATCTGTTAAAATGATACTGAGTTAAGACTTGAAAGGGGCACAAAGTATGAAATCTTCACAACTAACAGCCATTATTCGTCGTTTGGAAGCAATGGTTGAAGATAAAGATAACGAAGTGCAAGTTCGCCGTTTTGAAAAAAATGGAGAAGAACGTTGTCTGATTACCTACGATACAAAAGCTGAAACGTTCGAATTAGAAGAACATGAAACAAATCAAGTGTATAAATTCGATGATATCGATTTGATCGCTATTGAAATTTATGAATTGCTACAAGACTAATTTTTTCATTAGCTTTTTTACACACAAACGAATAAAAAAAGGAATTGAGCGGATATGTTCGATTCCTTTTTTATATCAAAAGGACAAACCCATTTTTTAAAAGTTGAAAAGATCTTACAAGTTAAAGATAGACCATTTAAAATTGAACCAAATGGTGTTAAAGTAGAGAGGGTTTAAATCAACTAAATCGCGAGGAGTAGGGTCTTCTGTTTGTCAACAAATGAAAAACCAGCTCTTCTTTTTTAAAAGGATGGAAAAAATGAAGATTTTAGTACAAAAATTTGGCGGAACGTCTGTTAAAGATGAAGAAAGCCGCACAGCAGCAAAAAAACATGTTGAACATGCTGTTTCAGAAGGTTATAAAGTGATCGTTGTTGTTTCTGCGATCGGACGAAAAGGTGATCCATATGCAACGGATTCTTTATTGGACATGGTAGAAGGCTATCACAGCTTTTTAGATCCACGAGAAAAAGATATGCTTCTCTCAGTGGGAGAAACGATCTCCACAGCCGTTTTTACTCATCTATTGAAAAAAAGCGGTCTTTCTGCAGTAGGGTTGACCGGTCAAGATGCTGGTGTTTTAACAAGTGATGATTATGGAAATGCAAAGGTAAAAGAAATCAATACAGATCTTATCAATCATTACTTTAAAACCAATGATGTTGTTGTTGTGGCCGGTTTTCAAGGTGTTTCAGAAAATGGACACATCACAACGATCGGAAGAGGCGGCAGCGACACCACCGCAGCCTTTTTAGGTGCTGCGTTCCAAGCAGCAAGAATCGATATTTTTACGGATGTTTCCGGCTTGATGACAGCTGACCCTCGTTTGGTAGAAAGTGCTCATTTTTTAGACACTGTCAGTTACTATGAAGTTAGTAACATGGCGCATGAAGGCGCAAAAGTTATTGATCCAAGAGCAGTCGAAATTGCTCTACAAGCTGGCATTCCTTTACGTATCCGTTCTACCTATCAGCCGGTTGATGTGTTGGGTACACTGGTTACTCATGTGGAAAGTCAGATTGAACATTATCGTTTGGTAACAGGGATCGCTCATGTAAAAGACTTGATTCAGTTCACCCTTCACGCTGACAATCAGCAGCAGGAAAAAGTATTTTCAGCGTTAGCAAGTGCTGGGATCAGCTTGGACTTTATCAACCTATTCACTGATTCAGCGGTTTTTACAGTCAAAGCACATCATGAAGCGGCTGCAAAAGAAATTTTTACTGCTCACCAATGTGACTTTGATGAACGATTAGATTGTTCCAAAGTGGCTATTGTCGGGGCAGGAATCACTGGTGTCCCAGGAGTAATGGCTAAAATCGTTTCTGCTTTGAATCTGGAAGGCATTCCTTTCTATCAAACTTCTGACAGCTATACTACGATTTGGGTCTTGATTGATGGAAAGAATCTTAAAAAGGCTGTGAATACATTACACACCGTATTCTTACATTGAGCAACCTTTGAGAGAATTGATATTTCTGTGTTTTTGCGTATAATAAAAAATAAGAAGACAAAGGAGTACTGTTTCAGGTGCTCCTATTTTAATGAGCAGGAGTAAGGTATGTTTACACAATTTAAACCGACATGGATGGTAGAAGCAATCTACCAGATCACGCCAGATCAATTAAGAGAACAAGGTGTCAAAGCTGTTTTGACAGATCTTGATAATACATTGATCGCTTGGAATAATCCTGATGGAACAGAAGAACTGATTGAATGGATCGACCGAATGAAGTTGGCTGATATCCCAGTGATCATTTTATCCAATAACAGTGATGATAGAATCAAACGTGTAGCTGAGTTGTTAAAGCTGAGGTATATCCCTCGTGCATTAAAGCCGTTTAAAAAAGGATTTACCGAAGCATCGAAGCAGCTGCAGTTAGAAAAACATGAAATATTGATGGTTGGCGATCAAATCATGACAGATATTTGGGGAGCGAACCGGTCAGGAATCAGAAGTGTTCTCGTGCGTCCCATCATTGATTCCGATGCTTGGAACACCAAAATCAACCGTTTTTTTGAATTGCATATCATGAGAGCATTAATAAAAAACGATCCAGACATGAAATGGAGGAATGGGATACATGACAGAAACGCAATTAAGTGAGGAAGAAGTAATCCATTGTGTTGGTTGTGGTGCAGTCATACAGATTTCAGATAAGGAGAAAATAGGTTATACTCCTTCTGGTGCCCTTAAGAAAGGACTTGAAAAAGGAGAAGTATATTGTCAAAGATGTTTTAGGCTTAGAAACTATAACGAGATCCAAGACGTTTCTCTAACAGACGATGATTTCTTAAAATTGTTAAATAAAATTGGAACTAAAGATGCATTGATCGTTAATGTGATTGATATCTTTGATTTCAATGGCAGTTTAATCGCAGGTCTTCAAAGATTTGTCGGAAAGAATCCGATATTGCTAGTGGGGAATAAAGTAGATCTCTTGCCTAAATCCATGAAGAAGAGCAAAATGACACAATGGCTGCGTGAAAGAGCGCATGAAGCTGGTTTGCGTCCAATTGATGTGATGCTGACCAGTGCTGTCAAACAGCATGAAATAGAACAACTGAAACAGACGATCGAAAAGTATCGAGACGGCAAGGATGTGTATGTCGTTGGCGTAACGAATGTTGGAAAATCAAGTATCATCAACGCTATTATTCAAAACTCAGCCGGCATCAAAGACTTGATCACGACTTCTCAATTCCCGGGGACGACTTTGGATCAAATCGAGATTCCTTTAGATGATGGAAAAGCTATTATCGATACGCCAGGGATCATTCATCGAAATCAGATGGCCCACGTTTTAGGCGAGAAAGACTTAAAATTGATTTCACCTAAAAAAGAGATCAAACCAAAAGTTTATCAGCTGAAATCGAAACAGACTCTGTTTTTTGGCGGTATAGCACGATTTGACTTCATTGAAGGTGAGGAACATGCTTTTACTTGTTTTATGTCTAATGACTTGAACATTCATCGAACAAAACTTGAAAATGCGGATGACTTGTATTTACGCCAGGTTGGAGATTTATTGCAGCCTCCTCGTCTTGATGAAAAAGAAGGATTTCCTCCATTGGTGCGCCATGAATTTTCAATCAAAGAAAAATCAGATATCGTATTTTCCGGATTAGGATGGGTGACAGTCCAAAAACCAGGCGCAATTGTTGCTGGATGGGCTCCTGAAGGGATCGATGTCGTCATTCGCAAGTCGATCGTATAAGAATTGAAAAGAGAATGGAGCATAAAAATGAAGTTAACGGGTAAACAAAAAAGCTTTTTGAGAAGTAAGGCACACCATCTACATCCCATTTTTCAAATTGGAAAAAATGGCATAAATGATGAACTGCTAAAACAAATCGGGGAAGCTTTAGAAAAAAGAGAATTGATCAAAATCAGTTTATTACAGAACACAGACGAAGAAGCAGCAGACGTGGCTTCAGCAGTTGAAGAAACGATCGATGCCAAAGCAGTACAAATAATCGGCAGAGTGATCGTTTTGTTCAAACCTTCTAGTCAAGAGAAATATCAACGGATTTCATCACAACTGCCTGCTGCAAAAAAAGAGTAGACGTCTTTAGCAAAGGAAGAGATCAGACATGACACGATCAGTTAAAACAATGGACCATACACAAATTTCAAGTGAAATGGCGACCGAATTATCTGAAAAAAAAAGGATAGGGATTCTAGGCGGAACGTTTAATCCGCCTCATATTGCTCACTTAGTGATGGCAGATCAAGTTTGTCAGCAATTGGGGCTAGACAAAATTTGTTTTATGCCGACCTACCTTCCGCCGCATGCTGATGAGAAGAAAACCATTGCAGCTCATCATCGTGTCCGAATGGTAGAAGAAGCAATCAAAGAAAACCAAATGTTTGATATTGAAAAAATCGAAATCGAGCGCGGTGGAAAGAGCTATACATTTGACACGATGAAACAGCTGACACAACTTCATCCCGACACAGAATATTATTTTATTATCGGCGGCGACATGGTCAATGATCTGCCGAACTGGTATCGCATCGATGAATTGACCAACTTAACTCAATTTGTCGGGATCAGACGCCCAGGATTTCCTGTGGAGAGCCGCTATCCACTATTGTGGGTAGATGTGCCGCAAATCGATGTTAGTTCTACTTCTTTGCGAAACAAAATCTCCCGTGGCTGTACTGTACAATATTTGGTTCCTGATGCAGTTATGCAATATATCAACCGGGAAGGACTGTACAAAAATGAAAACTAATCCATCCATCGTCTACTCCGGAGATTATTTTGCTTTATCGAGAGACGCACTTATAGACCAAGTGAGAAAACAAATGGGACCCAAACGTTTTGAGCATGTTTTGCGTGTAGAACAAGCTGCGCTCGCTTTAGCAGAACGTTATCAAGTCTCACTGGAAAAAGCGAGTATTGCAGCTTTGACTCATGACTATGCCAAAGAGCAAGATGATCAGAAAATGAAACACTTGATTGAAACAGAAAAATTGGACAGCGACATGATCCCTTTTGGAAATAATATTTGGCATGGACCATGCGGGGCAGTGATGGTTCAAAAAGAGTTAGGAATAACAGATGAAGATATTTTAAATGCGATCCGCCATCATACGATCGGCGCACCAAAAATGTCTTTATTGGAACAAGTTATTTATGTAGCTGATTACATTGAAGAGGCTAGGGATTTTCCTGGAGTGGAAGAAGCACGCGCACTAGCATTTGATAGTTTAGAAAAAGTGGTAGCTTATGAAACCCACCATACATTGAGTTATTTGATCGAAAACAGAAAAGCTGTCTATCCTAAAGCCATAGAAACATATAACGCATGGACAGCCAAATAAATAGGAGTGAATAAATGAATAATACGAGCGAAGCATTACTAAAAACAGTCGTTAAGGCTGCAGATGACAAACGAGCAGAGGATATTTTGGCGCTTGATGTACAGTCTATTTCCCTGCTGGCTGATTATTTTGTTGTGATGCACGGGAATAACGAAAAACAAGTAGGAGCTATTGCAGAAGGGATCATCGAAGAAGCTGAAAAAGCAGGATATGAAGTAAAACATGTGGAAGGCCGAAATGCTTCCCAATGGGTATTGATCGATCTAGGGGACGTTGTGGTACATGTTTTCTATTACTCAGAGCGTTCATTTTATAATTTAGAAAAATTGTGGAGTGATGCACCTTTAGTAGACATTTCCGGCTGGATAGCGGAATGAATTATGAAACCTTCGCCGAAGTTTATGATGAGTTGATGGATGACCAGTTATATGATCGCTGGTTAACTTATACGAGCCGATACTTGGATGAATCGGATGGAGAGCTGTTGGATCTAGCTTGTGGTTCAGGCGTACTGGCCGTTCGTTTGGCTCAAGAAGGCTACCGTGTGACCGGCCTTGACTTATCTCATGAGATGTTAGAGCTCGCCTTCCAAAAAGCAGTCGCAGCTGATGTCTACTTGCCCTTGATACAAGGAAATATGTTAGATTTGGGAGACATTGGTCAGTATGATATCATTACTTGTTACTGCGACTCTCTCTGCTATTTACCAGACGAAAAAGCAGTAGGAAAAGTCTTTCAAGAAGTTGCAGCCCATTTAACGGAGACAGGTATTTTTCTTTTTGATGTGCATTCGATATATCAGATAGATGAGATTTTTCCTGGATATACATTCAATGATCAAAATGAAGAGGTTAGTTTTCTTTGGAAAAGCTATGTTGGAGAACATCCGCATTCAATCGAACATGACCTAACCTTTTTTGTGCGACAAGAGGATTCAGGATTATATCATCGGATTGAAGAAACACATAAAGAACGAACATACCCCATCGAAACCTATCAGCAACTGTTAAGAGAAGCTGGATTTACTTCTATCCATATCACAGCTGACTTTGACCAGGACATTAAAAAGGATAGCCAACGCTGGTTTTTTGCTTGTCGAAAATAAAAAGAACGTTGAGTAAAAAGAAAGAGCTGATGAAGATGAAAGCTGTAGGCGTCATTGTTGAATATAATCCTTTTCACAATGGGCATCTCTATCATTTGCAGCAAGCACGTGAACAAACGCAAGCTGACGTAGTGATCGCAGTAATGAGCGGGAACTTTTTACAGCGAGGAGAACCGGCAATTGTAGATAAATGGGCACGTGCTGCAATGGCTTTAGCAGGTGGAGCTGACTTGGTTGTGGAGTTGCCGGTCCTCTTCAGTGTTCAGCCTGCTGATTACTTTGCAAAAGGCGGTATTTCTTTATTGCAAGGGTTAAAATGCGAAGCTATTTGTTTTGGAACAGAAAGCGGCACTGCTGAAGATTACGAACTGTTTGCTAAACGGTGGCATGCAAATAATAAACATTTGCAACAAGTTTTTCAAGAAGAAAAAAATGATGGTTCGACTTATGCCGCACAAATGAGTCATGTAATAGAGAAAATAACGGCTGATCTGACAATAGATGTTCATTCTCCAAACACTATTTTAGGATTGGCTTACGCAAAAGAAAATGCTCGGTACTTAGAACCGATGCAATTGGTTCCAATCCAACGAAGAGGTGCTCAGTATCATGACCACACCATTGCTTCAGGTTCATTTGCTAGTGCTACAGCGATCCGAAAGGCCTTACGGAACAAAAAAAGCGAATTAAGCGAGCTGGAAGAGGTGCTGCCGCTTTCCAGTATCCGTGAATTGGAACAGCATGTAGAGGTAGACTGGCAGTCGTTTTGGCCATTATTAAAATACCAGATCCTCGTTCAGTCACCTGAACAGTTGCGAGAAATCTATCAAATGACTGAAGGCATAGAGTACCGGCTAAAACAAAAGGTTTTAAATGCAGACTCTTTTTCTGCATTTGTTTCTGAAGTTAAGACAAAGCGCTTTTCGTGGGTACGTCTTCAACGGTTATGCGTTTATATTTTATTGCAATTAAAAGAAAATGAAGTGAAAAAAGCTTTATCAGAGCCCCCTATTGCTCATCTTCTAGGTTTCAATAAGAGAGGGCAAGCTTACTTGAGTGAAAAGAAAAAGAGTTTTTCAGTGCCATTATTGACTCGCATTCATCAAAAAAATAATGAGTTGTGGTATAGTGACATCAAAGCAGGCAGAATCTATGCATTAGCAAATGAAAAGATAAGAGAGCAAGATTACGGAAGGGTTCCGATTCAAAAATAAATCATATTTCCAACAAGATCAGCGAAAAACTAGAAGATAGCCTGTAAGGTAAATTTTCTTGACAACCCATTTGTTCGCTAGTATAATAATTCTTGTTGCTTTAGGAGTGAAAAAAGTTGAAAATGAAGTGGTCACTTAACGAATTATATAAGTATCGAGAAGAGCCGTTTAATTTTTCAGACACGATTGACTTAAAAGAATCGCTGATGAAAAGAGATAACGAAATTTTAGATGCTTCTCCTATTCATTTTGATGGAATACTTGCAATAGATGAAGAAGAGTTGATTCTTCATATGAACGTTTCATTGGAATTGACACTCCCTTCTGCAAGATCATTAGAACCAGTAAATTATCCGATGGCTTTTACGATCGATGAGATCTATATTCCTCGAACAGCTGGCGATATCAAAGAAGACAATGAAGACGAGGTCGTGATCAAGTTAGAACATGACTGGATCGATTTGACAGAAAGCATTGAAGATTCTGTTTTGCTTCATCTTCCTCTGCAAGTTTTTACAGAAGAAGAAAAAGAACGTCAGGAAATGCCTAGTGGTGAGAACTGGACTGTGATTTCAGAAGAAGATTACTTTTCTTCTGAAAAGCCAGATTCGTCTGAAACGATTGATCCGCGTCTAGCGGGATTGAAAGATTTCTTTAAAGACGATTCTAGTGAAGAATAACAAAAACAGCATTTTCTATTTTTCAATGGAATAGAAAGCAAGAGCAATCTTTTAAGGAGGTGTAGAGAATGGCAGTACCAGCTAGAAGAACATCAAAAGCTAAAAAAGCGAGACGTCGTACACACTTCAAATTAGAAGTGCCAGGTATGAACGCATGCCCTAACTGCGGCGAATTGAAAAAAAGCCATCACGTTTGCTCATCATGCGGACATTACGATGGAAAAGAGGTTGTAAGCAAAGAAGCTTAACCTTTTCAAGAAACACTTTTGAGGACCATGGCCTCAAAAGTGTTTTTTTTAATGAATTTTTTGCTGAAAACAGGTATAATAGATTATGATTCTATTAGACGAGCGGTTCTTCAATGATTAAAAAATGCAACAAATCTACGCATTAATATCTGATGTTAACTGCAAAAAAAATATTGATTCAACGAAAAGGAGCTTATACGATCATGGAACCGCAAACCATTACCCCTGCAATCATCGTATTGTATTTATTGCCATTGATGGTCTTTTTTTTCTTTCGCAAATCCATTGACCGTCATTTTAAAAAAAACCACACGCGGATTAAACTAGCTGATCTTATGGTTCCCTATTTACTCGTAGGGATACATATTCTGAGCCAGCTAGCTTTTCATTTCACCATATTTCCTTATTTTCTTATTTTTATTTTCAGTCTAGCCATTGGGCTGCTGTTTTATTTTGCTTTTAAAAAAGGAGAAATATTATATCGCTCGTTTTTTAAAAGCTGGTGGCGATTTGTTTTTTTAAGTGCGATGACTACTTACTATGGTTTAGTGATTGCACATTTTGTTGTTTCAATCTAATGATGAAACAACATCATTGTCTTCTTCACGGATGTAAGGCAGCTTGCTTACTAGAGAAAAACTGAAAAAATTATTTCGTTTTAAAATAGTAGCCAACTTTGTTCTCAGAGTTGGCTGCTATTTTTTTGCTTATTTTCAGCAAAATTTCATTAGAGGCGTAGATTGGCTTTGGCTGAAACCTATTTGTAAAAAAATATTTTCTCCTATTCATTTTTTTTTGAGAAAGCTCTGTGTTTTGTTGGATCAAAAGAGATCAAAAGTTTGTTCATATCAAACAAATTTATCTTGAAACAGTGGTAAGAAAAGTAGGAGCCAGACAAGTGAAAAAACTTGAATGTTTTGAAAAGGGGTAAAGCCATGAATAAAATTCATTTGGTACAAAAAATCGGGTGAAATTTAGGGGAAAAATGGCATGATTTTCTTGTTTTTTTGGGACAGCTCCCCACTATCTAAACCAGCTGTCATAACGATAGATGGTCCTTTTTTTACAAAAAGAAGACAGACATAAAAAAAATAGATTTCAGGTGGTGTAATGTGGGGCGTTGTGGTAGACTGGAGATAATTAGTGATGATAGGGGTGACTATAGACATGCTAATGGGTGAATTTAAGCACAATATTGATGCAAAAGGGCGTTTGATCATGCCTGCTAAATTTAGAGAAGATCTAGGCGAGAAATTCATCCTGACAAGAGGACTTGATGGCTGTCTGTTTGGTTATCCACAAAAGCAGTGGGAAGAGTTAGAAGAGAAACTGAAACAACTTCCTTTAGCTAAAAAAGAAGCTCGTGCTTTTACCCGCTTTTTTTATTCTGCTGCAACAGAATGCGAGATTGATAAACAAGGTAGAATCAACATCCCGCAAACACTAAGAAAACATGCAGTACTTGAAAAAGTTTGTTACATCATTGGTGTTTCTGAACGTATTGAAATCTGGAGCGAAGAGAAATGGCTGCAGTTTTCTGAAGAAGCTGAAGAATCATTTGATGAGATTGCAGAAGATATGATTGATTTTGGATTTTGATTTTACATTGAGGAAGGAAGATGAAGGTGCCTGAATTTAATCACGAAACAGTTTTGCTGCACGAAACAGTAGATGGGCTTTCCATTTTTCCTGAAGGGATATATGTGGATTGTACTCTCGGAGGGGCAGGGCATAGTGAGTATCTCTTATCTCAATTGAACGAGAAAGGGCATCTTTATGCATTCGATCAAGACGAACGAGCCATCCAACATGCACAAGACAAGTTGGCGTCTTATATTGAAAAAGGCATGGTAACGTTCATAAAAGCTAATTTTAGAGAAATAAAAAAAGAGCTTTATGATAGAAATATTCATCATGTAGATGGTATTTTATATGACTTGGGCGTTTCTTCTCCTCAATTAGATCAGGCAGAAAGAGGATTTAGTTATCACCAAGATGCACCTTTAGATATGAGAATGGATACCGATGCCTCTTTAACAGCAAAAGAAATTGTAAACCAATGGCCATATGAAAAACTGGTCAAAATCTTTTATCGTTATGGAGAAGAAAAGTTTTCTAAGCAAATTGCACGGAAAATTGAAAAGGCTAGAGAACAGAAAACGATTGAAACCACTGGAGAACTAGTTGAATTGATCAAAGACGCTATACCAGCACCAGCTAGAAGAAAAGGCGGTCATCCTGCAAAAAGAACTTTCCAAGCGATTCGGATCGCTGTAAATGACGAGTTGGGCGCCATCGAAACGTCTTTGGAAGATGCACTCGATTTATTGCATGTTGGTGGACGAATCAGTGTGATCACTTTCCATTCGTTGGAGGATCGAATCGTTCAAGCGATTTACAAAAGCCGTGCTAGAGGTCCAGAGTTGCCGCCAGGTCTTCCTGTGCTGCCAGAACAATACCAAGCGGAATTGAAAATCATCACTCGTAAACCGATCGTTCCTTCTGAAGAAGAAATCGAACGAAATCATAGAGCAAGAAGTTCAAGATTAAGAATTGCTGAAAAACAAAAAGAAACAGTTGTTTAGTGCTTGACACTAGAAAAGAAAGGACGTAAATTTATGGCATTAGAGAACAATCTAGCACAAAATATTTCAGAACAAATTCCTTCCTATGTTCCTCAACAGACGCCAGATAAACCAGCTGGCGGAACAAAAGTACATAAGAAAAAGAAACCTTTTCTTTTTGAGAAAACGCTCATGATCATTGCAGGTGCCATTATCTTTCTGCTGATTTTTGCGGTGATTTCTTTTGAAGTAAAGATTGCGAGTACGAATCGTGCTGTTCAGGATACAAGTAGGGAAATCGCTGAAGCAACGATAATCAATAAAAACCTAGAACAAGAAGTTCAAGAGCTTTCTCGTTATGATCGTGTATATGCTATTGCTAAAGCACATGGCTTAGAGATGAATGAAGAAAATGTAAGGAATGTAACCAAATGAAAACAAAAAACCCCTTGAAGAATAGAAAAAAAATGTCGGTTTTATTGTTTTTTGCTGCGTTGATCATTTACGTTATTTTCGCAGGACGTTTTTCATATATCATGATCAAAGGGGAAGTAAACGGGGAAAATTTGGCCAAAAATGTCAACAATCTTTATACGAGAAGTAGCGTCCTAGAGGCTAACCGTGGAACCATTTATGATGTGGGAGGGGACCCGGTAGCAATGGATGCTACTTCTTATTCATTATATGCTGTGTTGACAGATAAGTGGTCGAGTAAAGCGTCTAAACCTCAGTATGTCGTAGACAAAGAAAAAACAGCAAAAGTCCTAGCACAATATATTGCTATGAGTGAAGAGGAGATCTTAAATCGGCTTAATCAAGATCAGGATCAAGTTGAATTTGGGACTGCTGGAAAAAATCTGTCTTATGAGATTAAAAAGAATATTGAAAATGAAAAACTTCCGGGAATCGAATTTACAAATACGCCGGTTCGGCTCTATCCGAATGGTGTTTTTGCCTCTCACTTAGTCGGAGTGGCACAAATGCCAACTGATAAAAACGGTGAAGCTAAAAAAGGAACAGAACTGACTGGTATTATGGGGATCGAAAAAGTATATAACGACTTATTAACAGGAAAAGATGGCGGAAAAGAATATCAGAAGGACAGTTTTGGTTATGTCTTGCCTAATTCAAAAGTGAAGACAACAGAACCAAAAGATGGTTCGGATATCTATCTCACACTAGACAAAAGAATGCAAGTCTACTTAGAAAGTGTTATGAGTGACG
Source organism: Pisciglobus halotolerans (assembly GCF_900113675.1). GTDB lineage: Bacteria > Bacillota > Bacilli > Lactobacillales > Carnobacteriaceae > Pisciglobus > Pisciglobus halotolerans. The sequence goes on along the minus strand of NZ_FOQE01000010.1, from coordinate 44,787 downwards.
TGTACGACAAATATGAACCAAAAGCCATGACAGCGACTTTGATGGATCCTAAAACGGGTGCCATCGTTGCTGCTTCACAACGTCCTACCTTTAATGGAACGACGAAAGAAGGAATCAACCAATTGTGGCAAAATTTATTGGTTGAAAACACTTATGAACCTGGCTCAACCTTCAAAGTCTTGACTTTAGCAGCATCTATCAATGAAGGTGTGTTCAATCCAGATGAATGGTATAAGTCTGGCTCTGTAAAAGTGGCCGACCGAGTAATCAGAGACGTCAATCGCAATGGGTGGGGAACGATCACCTACTTAGAGGGATTAGAACGGTCAAGTAACGTTGCATTTGTTAACTTAGCTGAAAAAATGAACATGGATGTTTGGAAAAATTACTTAGACCAATTTGGTATTGGAAAATCGACGCAGTCAGGTCTACTAAACGAACAAAAAGGCAGCAATACTTACAAATATGCTGCTGAAAAGGCTACAACTTCTTTTGGGCAAGGTCTAACAGTCACTGTCTTTCAAATGATGCAGGCTTTTTCAGCTGTTGCCAATAACGGAAATATGATGAAGCCTCAGTATATTAGCAAAACAGTTGATCCGAATACGGGGGAAGAAAAAATCATTGAGCCTGAAATCGTCGGAAAGCCGATTTCGGAAGAAACGGCTCGCCAGACTCGTGAATATTTAAAGAGCGTAGTTTATGGCGAACACGGTACGGGTCGACGGTATCAGATTGATGGATACGAGATCGCGGCTAAAACAGGAACCGCTCAAATCGTCAACCCTGAAACAAAAAGCTATTACAGCGGTGGAAACAATTATTTGTATTCAGTCGTAGGTATGGCTCCCGCAGATGATCCAGAATATATCTTGTATATCACTGTTCAACAACCTGAGATCACAGATGGCTCTATATCTGGAGGAGATGTGGTCGCTGAAGTATTCAATCCTGTAATGAAAAGAGCACTTGAATATTCTCATGTGAACGAAGAAGAAAATGCCAATGAAAACCAAGTAGATATGCCAGAAGTAACAGGTCATTCAAAAGAAGATGCCTTATCCTTATTAGAAGAAACACCTTTAGATATTACCATTATTGGAAATGGGGATAAAGTGGTCCAGCAGTTGCCATTGCCGCAAGAAAAATTGATTGAAAACCAAAAAGTTGTTTTAATGACAAATGGCGCCATGACGATGCCTGATATGTCAGGTTGGTCAAAAAATGATGTTTTAAAAGTTTCTGAAATAACAGGTATTGAATTTGTTTTTGATGGAGAAGGGTACGTATCTTCACAAAGCTTGCCTCCTGAAGCGTTGCTAAGCGGCGATGAACAAATCAAAATCGAACTACAGCCAAAATCTGCTGAAGATTAAGAAAAGGTGGAAAAAATGAAATTAGAAGAATTGGTAAAACCTCTTATCACAACAAATGCATTAACAGATATCCCAATGGATTTAGACATCCAACAAGTTGTCCAAGACACAAGACAAGTAACAGGACAAACTCTTTTTATTTGTATCCGCGGCTTTAATGTAAATGGGCATGATGTTGTACAAGAAGCTGTTGAAAAAGGTGCTGTTGCCGTGATCGCCAGTGAACCGATCCAGGTTTCTGTGCCGGTGATTTATGTAAAAGATACAGTAAAAGCTATGGCACAGGTTGGAGGAACCTTTTATCAACACCCTAGCCGCAAAATGAAGATGATCGGTGTAACAGGGACAAACGGTAAAACAACGACGACTTTACTTCTAGATCAGATCTTTAGGGATCATCACGAGAAAACAGGTGTTATAGGCACGATGTATCGTAGGATCGTTGATCAAGTGCTGGAAACAAAGAACACAACACCTGATATTCTTACGACACAAAAGACTTTAGATGAAATGATCTCAGCAGGTGTCTCGACTTGTTCGATGGAAGTTTCCTCACATGCTTTAGTACAAGGAAGAGTATGGGGATTAGATTTTGATGTAGCTATTTTTACCAATTTAAGCCAAGATCATTTGGAGTATCACCATACAATGCATGAATATGCTGAAGCGAAGGCTTTGTTATTTTCGCAGTTAGGCAACAGTTACGATCCGAGTAAACCAAAATATGCCGTTATCAATGCAGATGATCCTTATGGCAGAAGTTTCTTTGAAAAGATCGCAGCACCAATTTTGACATATAGTATGGAACAATCAGCCGATTTTAAAGCTGAAAACTTACAGATCGGCAAACGCGGAACTGGCTTTACCCTTGTTTTTCAAGGAGAAGAATACAAAGTACAAATGAATCTCGTAGGTAAATTCAATGTCATGAATGCATTGGCTGCCATCGCTGGAGCTTATGCTGCAGGAATGCCGCTTGAAGATATTTTAACTTCGATCGAAAAAGTGTCAGGAGTGCGCGGACGCTTTGAACTCGTTCCTGCAGATGTCGATTTTTCAGTGATCGTTGATTATGCTCATACACCAGATGGACTAGAAAATGTGTTGAATGCAGCGAATGAAATTAAAAGCAAACGCGTAATTTGCGTAGTTGGATGCGGCGGGGATCGTGATCCGTCTAAACGTTCCGTAATGGCTGATACATCAATGAGTTTAGCTGATGTTTCCATCTTTACTTCAGATAATCCAAGAACAGAAGATCCTGATGCGATTTTGGATCAGATGACGGGTCACTTAGAGAGCGGAACTTACACACGCATTACTGATCGCCGAAAAGCTATTCAAGAGGCCGTTCAAAAAGCAGAAACTGGGGATATCGTATTGATTGCTGGAAAAGGACATGAAGATTACCAAATCATCGGCACGACTAAACACCATTTTGATGATGTTGAAGAAGCACAGGCAGCCATCAAAGCCATTAAAGAGTAAAAAATTAGGAGATAGAAATATGCATTGGACAGAAATATTGATACCATTAGTAAGCAGTTTTGCCATCACCATTATGGCGATGCCATTAGTCATTGGCTACTTTAGAGCAAAACAGCTAGGACAGACAACTAGAGAAGAAGGACCAAAATGGCATGAAGTCAAAACAGGAACACCCACTATGGGCGGAACCGTTTTCCTAGTTGCGGGTCTTTTGACAGCTATCTGGGTAGCTGTTTGGCAGAATGCTTTGTCTTTGAGCATGGGAATCTTGCTATTTATTCTTATGTTGTATGGACTGTTAGGCTTCTTAGATGACTTTATCAAACTCATGATGAAAAGAAATCTTGGCTTGACATCTGCTCAAAAGTTTCTTGGGCAAGTGATCGGCGGGGCACTATTTTTTGTGGTTTACCGTATAGAAGGATTGTCGACTGCGCTCTTTATCCCGCTTTTTGGCACGATCGATATTGGTTGGCTGTATGGATTGTTTGTTGTTTTTTGGCTCGTTGGTTTTTCAAATGCTGTCAATTTAACAGATGGTCTAGACGGTTTGGCAACCGGCACAAGTATCATTGCCTACAGCGCTTATGCGATCATTGCTTGGTATCAAGGACAAACTGATGTGTTGATATTTTGTTTGGCAATCATCGGCGGTTTGATCGGATTCTTTTTCTTCAATAAAAAACCGGCAAAGATTTTCATGGGAGATGTTGGTTCTTTGGCACTTGGCGGCGGATTGGCAGGGGTATCGATCATCTTAAAACAAGAGTGGAGTCTACTATTGATCGGCTTGATTTTTATTATTGAAACTCTTTCAGTTATGCTGCAAGTCGGTTCTTTTAAATTAAGAGGAAAAAGGATCTTTAAAATGGCGCCTATCCATCATCATTTTGAAATGAGCGGGTGGAGTGAATGGAAAATCGTGCTGGTATTTTGGCTGTTAACAGCTATTTTTTCAGCTATTGAATTAGGTATCATTCTGTAACGATTATATACTTTGTTGTGGAAGAGGGAAGATTATGAAGGAAGTAACCATTTATAAAAATAAAAAAGTTTTGGTCTTGGGATTAGCGTTAAGCGGTGTGAATGCAGCCAAGCTGCTTCATTCTTTAGGAGCACTTGTGACAGTGAATGATTACAAGAGCTTTGAAGAAAATCCAGAAGCACAAGAATTACTGGAAGATGGGATTCGCGTTGTTACGGGTGGTCATCCTGTAGAGTTGTTGGATGAAGACTTTGAATTCGTCGTTAAAAATCCAGGCATCATGTATCATAATCCTATTGTTGTGAAAGCAATCGAAAAAAAGATTCCTGTTATCACTGAAGTCCAATTGGCTTATGAAGTAGCAGAAAGCCCGATTATCGGTATTACAGGGACGAATGGGAAAACAACGACAACTACGATGATTACGGAACTTTTAAATACCGATCGTCGATCCGGGAAAGCTTATGCAGCTGGAAATATCGGCACACCTGCTAGCCTTGTAGCAAGTCAAGCTTCTTCTAACGATGATATTGTGATGGAACTGTCCAGTTTTCAATTAATGGGTACAACTTCTTTTCGACCACACATTGCGGTCATCACAAATATTTTTTCAGCTCATCTCGATTATCATGGAACGAGAGAAGAATATGTGGCAGCTAAAATGCGTATTACGGAAAATCAAACAGAAGAGGATTATTTGATTGTAAACTGGGATTTGCCAGAATTACGCGAATGGTCTAAAAAAAGCAAAGCAACCATTATTCCTTTTTCGAGAAAGCAAAAAATTGAAGATGGCGCCTATGTAAAAGATGGTGATATTTATTTTGCAGAGACACGCATCATGAATCGTCAGGATATTTTAGTTCCTGGAGATCACAACTTAGAAAATGCTCTAGCTGCAATTTGTGTGGCTAAGCTATATGGAAAAACTAGTTCAGCAATTCAAAAAACATTCACTGGTTTTGCAGGCGTTAAACATCGGACACAATATGTGCGCAGTTATCGGGAACGTAAATTTTATAATGATTCTAAAGCAACCAATACATTGGCAACGATCAATGCATTAAAAGGATTTGATGCACCGGTCATTTTGCTGGCAGGTGGATTAGACCGCGGAAATGATTTTGATGATTTGGTTCCCTATATGAAATATGTTAAAGCACTGATCGTTTTTGGAGAAACAGCTGCTAAAGTAGCGGATGCTGGACGAAAAGCTGATGTCAAGTCTATTGTAACGGTACAAAATGTAGAAGCAGCTGTTCCAGTCAGCTACGAACTGAGTGAGAAGGGAGATATTATTCTCTTATCGCCAGCATGCGCAAGCTGGGACCAATACCGCAGTTTTGAAGTACGCGGAGATGCTTTTATTGGTGCAATAGAAAAAACGATTCAAAAATTGGAAGAGGAGGACTAGACGCATTTTCGTCTAGGTTGATTATGAAAGTATTATTATCAGGCGGCGGTACAGGAGGACATATTTATCCAGCATTGGCGCTTCTTAGACAAATTAAGAAAGAAGATCCTACTGCCGAGTTTTTATATGTTGGAACAGAACGAGGACTAGAAAGTCGCATCGTTCCAGAAGCAGGGGTAGCTTTTAAAGCTGTAAAAGTAGAAGGGTTCAAGCGTTCTTTATCTTGGGATAATGTTCAGACGATTCTGCTCTTTATAAAAGCGATCAAGGAATCTAAAAAAATCATCCAATCTTTTCAGCCAGATGTTGTGATTGGAACGGGAGGATATGTTTGTGCACCGGTTGTTTACGCTGCTGCTAAACAACACATTCCGACGATCGTTCATGAACAAAATAGTGTGGCAGGGGTTACGAATAAGTTTTTAGCGCGGTATACGGATAAAATCGCGATCTGTTTCGAAGAAGCCAAACATGCTTTTTCGTCTTATGAAGAGAAAGTCGTTTATACCGGAAACCCACGTGCTCAAGAAGTCGCAGGTATTGCCACTTCTTCTGTCTTAGCGGAATATCAATTAGATCCCGCTATCCCTACTGTCTTGATTTTTGGCGGCAGCCGAGGAGCTAAGCCGATCAACCAAGCTTTTATTGAGGCTTTATCTCAGTTAAACGAGAAACATTATCAAGTTTTATATGCTACAGGAGAAGTTCATTTTGAGAAAATAAAAAGTGAGATCGGAGACACAGCAAAAAATATTTCAGTTGTTCCTTACATTTCAAATATGCCTGAAGTTTTTGCGAATGTATCTTTAGTTGTTTCTAGAAGCGGTGCAACGACGTTAGCAGAGTTAACGGCTCTAGGGCTTCCAAGTATATTAATTCCAAGTCCTTATGTCACAAATGATCATCAAACAAGAAATGCAGAAAGTTTAGTGAAAAAAGGCGCAGCAAAAATGATCACGGAAAAAGAATTGACACCAAACACTTTTGTTTCAGCCATAGACGAGTTGATGTTAAATGAAGCGAATCGTGCTGAAATGGCTGTTCAGGCAAAGGAAATGGGCGTTCCTGACGCTGCTGATCGATTGATTGGCTTGATTAAAGAACTACAGTAAACAATCAGAGAGGAGGACAAAAATGTCTGATTTTTATAGCAGAAGAAAAATGAAGCCAACGGGACATGCAACAGATTTGTCCTCTCCATCAAGTAAAAAAGATAAGAAAACAGTCGCGTTTGGTCGTAAAAAAAATATTGAAGATTATTTACCAAAGTTAAAAGAGCAACGCCACAAAAAAATGATCCATCGTTTGATTCCGTTGCTCTTACTGTTTTCATTTGCAATTTTAGTCGTCATTTACTTTATATCGCCTTTAAGTAAAATTGATGAGATCTCAGTAAGTGGTACTTCAAGCATTACGGATCAGGAAGTCATCAATGTTAGCTCGCTTAAGACGCATGAATCTTTGTGGCCCGCTTACTTTTCAAAGAAAAAAACAGAAAAGAAAATCATAGATAATATTCCGCAAGTTCGTGGAGCTTCTCTGACCCTTAATGGACTAAACGATTTTCAGTTAACCATCGATGAATTTAAAACAGTGGGTTATCTTCATGAAGGACCTCACTACTATACGATACTGGAAAATGGGAAAATTGTAGATGAAAGCAGAACAGTTTCAATAGGAAACGATCCTGTTTTTAAAAGTTTTAAAGAAGGAAAAGCGCTAAAGTTGCTGATCAAACAATATGCTTTATTGTCACCTTCTATTCAGAATGCTATTTCAGAAATAGAAGCTGTACCATCTAAAAACGATCCTTATTTGATTCGTCTTTATATGAATGATGGGAAACAAGTGATTGCGTCGATTCCTACTTTTGCAGAAAAAATGAATTACTACCCAGATATGGTTAAGAAAATTGGTAACCGCAAAGGAACGATCAATATTGAAATAGGCGGATACTTTGAACCATTTGAACAAAAAGAACCAGATGAAGAAGACTTTGATGAAGAAGATGAAGAAAATTTTAATGAAGAAACGGAATGAATGAATAAATAAAGAAAAAAATCAAGGAATATTTTGGAATATCTTCGAATATCTTCGAAATTCAGAAAAGGTTATGGTAAAATGAACCATAGCTAGGTTTTCTCACTAAAAATCAAAATTAAAAACTGAGAAAAACAAGTAGGAGGTTTCAATGCATGAGGAGCAATGAAATGTATGTCAGTTTAGATATTGGAACCACTTCAATAAAAGTAGTTGTAGCAGAGTACTTGAATGGACAAATGAACATTATTGGAGTCGGAAACGAAAAATCACAAGGTTTAAGTCGTGGAATCATTGTAGACATTGATCGAACAGTTGAATCAATAAAAAAGGCTATTTCGCAAGCAGAACAAAAAGCTGGAGTCGATATAAAAAGCGTTATTGTAGGTGTGCAAAGCAACTCAGTTGATATCGAGCCTTGTCATGGGATGATCGCAGTAAAAAGCGATGATCATGAAATAACTGACGGAGATGTGCAAAATACCATTGCAGCAGCCATGGTAAAATCGGTGCCTCCTGAAAGAGATATCCTTGCTGTGCTGCCAGAAGAATTTATCGTTGATGGATTTGATGGAATCAAAGATCCGCGTGGCATGATCGGAGTACGATTGGAAATGCATGCTACGATGATCACCGGACCTAAGACGATCGTGCATAATATCAAACGCTGCGTTGAAAAAGCAGGGTTGCAAATCCAAAATATTGTTCTGCAACCTTTAGCTGCTAGTAAAGTGGCTATGTCGAGTGGAGAAAGAGATTTTGGTACGATCTTGATCGATATGGGCGGCGGACAAACAACAGCTGCTGTTATTCACGATGATCAGTTGAAATTTGCATTTGTTGATCAAGAAGGCGGCGAATTTGTAACAAAAGATATTTCAATCGTATTGAATACATCTATTGAAAACGCCGAGCAGTTGAAACGCGATTTTGGATATGCCTATTCACCAGATGCTTCCCCAGATGAACAAATTCCGGTAGAAGTGGTGGGACAGTCAGAACTGGTTAATATTGATGAACTGTATTTATCCGAAATCATTGAAGCGCGAATTGCACAAATTTTTGAAACCGTCAAAGAAGAGTTGGATACGACTGGTGCTAGAGAGTTGCCAGGTGGCATTATTATGACTGGCGGTGTTGCTTCTATGCCTGGAGTACTAGAATTAGCTAAAGAAATATTTGAAGTAAATGTTAAGCTTTACATTCCTGATCAAATGGGTATGCGTTATCCTTCATTTACAACCGCTATCGGTTTAATTGAATATGAAGAAACATTGGACGATATCCAACGCTTAGCTAACCAAAGTACAGTTGGCATCCAATATAGAAGTGGGTCAGTTACTGATGATCAAATGATGCGGAGTCAAAAGTATTATACAGAGGAAGATGATGCAATCAGAGAACGTCCAGCAAAAGCTGAAAAAAGAGATGAAGATTCGATTACAAACAAGCTCAAAAGTTTCTTCAATCATTTTTTTGATTAAAAGTAGGATAATAAGTAAAACAGAACAGAAAGAGACAGTAGGGGGATAAAAAATGGATTTAGAATTCGATACAACTCCAGTAAATGGAGCAATTATTAAAGTCATCGGTGTCGGTGGAGCAGGAAACAACGCTGTCAATCGAATGATCGAAGAAGATGTTCAAGGTGTTGAGTTTATCGTTGCCAACACTGACTTGCAAGCATTAGCCAGTTCAAATGCTGAAACCAAAATTCAATTGGGACCAAAATTAACACGCGGTTTAGGTGCTGGAGCAAACCCGAATATCGGATTGAAAGCAGCAGAAGAAAGTGAAGAGCAAATTGCAGAAGCCTTAAGCGGCGCAGATATGATTTTTGTTACAGCTGGTATGGGCGGCGGAACTGGAACAGGTGCTGCTCCAATCGTTGCTCGTATTGCAAAAGAGCAAGGAGCTTTGACAGTTGGTGTGATCACAAGACCATTTTCATTTGAAGGACCGAAACGCGGACGTTTTGCAGCTGAAGGCCTTGCTAAAATGAAAGAACATGTTGATACACTTGTAACGATTTCAAACAATCGCTTGCTTGAGATCGTGGACAAGAAAACTCCTATGTTAGAAGCATTCCGTGAAGCAGATAACGTATTACGCCAAGGAGTACAAGGGATTTCTGACTTGATCACTTCACCAGGATATGTCAACTTAGATTTCGCGGACGTAAAAACGGTTATGGAAAACCAAGGTTCTGCTTTGATGGGAATCGGTACAGCAAGCGGTGAGAACCGTACAGCTGAAGCTACGAAAAAGGCAATTTCATCACCATTATTAGAAGTTTCAATTGATGGCGCTGAATCGGTTCTATTGAATATCACCGGTGGCTCAGACTTAACGCTATTTGAAGCACAAGATGCATCTGATATCGTTTCTGCAGCTTCAACAACAGAAGTTAATATTATTTTTGGTACTTCGATCAATGAAGATCTAGGAGACGAAGTAGTCGTAACGGTTATTGCTACTGGAATCGACACTACAGCTATTGAAAATAATCGAAACACAAGAAACAGAAATACACGTTCACAATCAGTCGGTACAGAAAAGAAACGTGCTGTACAATCTGAACAAGCACCAGAAACGAAAGGCAACGATCCTTTTGCTGACTGGGATATCCGACGTGAACCAAGTGTGAGAGATCGTAAAGTTTACAAACCAGGTGAAAGTGTCGTAAACGATGAAGAAAAACCAAACGTAGATGCTTTGAATCGCGAAGATCATGCTGAGAAAGAAGAAACAGATCATTTGGATACACCACCGTTCTTTAGAAGAAGGCGCAAATAAACATGCAAAGAATAAAGAAAAATGCAGAGGCGGTCGAAAAGCAAGTAGCACAATCATTGATCAAAGCAAATCGCCAGAAATCAGAAGTGCAGATCATTGTAGTGACTAAAAGTGTTTCAGTCGATGATACCCAAGCTATTGCAGCTTTAGGGTATCATCATCTTGCTGAAAACCGTCCTGAAGGGTTACAATTAAAGCAAGAGGCAGTTACTGATCCTGCTATTGTGTGGCACTACATTGGTTCTTTGCAAACGCGTAAAGTCAAACAAGTCATTAATAAGATCGATTATTTACATTCTTTAGATAGATGGTCTTTAGCAAAAGAAATCGAAAAAAGAGCAGATCATGTCATTCGTTGCTTCTTACAAGTCAATGTCACTGGAGAAGAATCTAAAAGCGGACTAAGACCAGAAGAAACTGAGCAGTTTCTTTCTGATCTTCAGTCATTTAACAATATTGAAGTCATTGGCTTAATGACGATGGCTCCCAAAGAAGCGGACGAAGAAGCGTTGCACAAAACGTTTCGATCGTTGAAGCAATTGCAGGAAACATTGAAACAAAAAGCTTTTTCAAATGCACCTTGTACAGAATTAAGTATGGGGATGAGTCAAGATTATCCAATCGCTATTGAAGAAGGCGCAACATTTGTGCGAATTGGAACAGCTTTTTTTGAAGAATAAAAATAGTTCCAAGTGAGGAGAGTTTGTCATGGGAATGATGAATCGATTCAATGAATTTTTTAGATTAAATGATGAAGAATTAGCTATGGATGAGGCAATCGGCGGAAACTACGACGAAGAACCGGAGTTAAGGAAACCACAAATGAATAAACAAACGACTACAAATAGAACGGATCCAGCTGCTGTGAATATGAGAAAAGAGCAAAGAAGAACCCCTAATGTTGTCTCCATGCATCAAACGGCCCAACAAGGCAAAATCATTATTATGGAACCACGCGTTTATTCAGAAGTAAAAGAAATTGCGGATATTTTGTTGAAACAACAAGCAGTGGTGCTCAACTTTAAACATATGGAAAAAGATCAAGCAAAGAAAACGGTTGATTTTTTAATGGGTACTATTTATGCAATAGATGGGGACATGCAGCGAGTTGGAAATGAAATTTTTCTATGTACACCAAAAAATGTGGAGATCGATGGCGTACTAGAAAAAAATGGCAGTTTTAAAGATCTTAAATTTTATTAAGGGAGGAATTTCTTTTAATTGGCTCAATTATTGATGATGCTTTATAAAATCCTTTCAGGGGCGCTTGAGATTTATTCAGTTCTATTGATCATTTATATTTTAATGTCTTGGTTCCCTACAGCTTATGATTCTACATTTGGACGATTATTGACCACGATTTGCGAGCCTTATCTCGCAGTTTTTAGGAGAATCATTCCCCCGATCGGAATGATCAGTTTCTCTGGGATCGTAGCATTGATCGTCTTAAACCTTGCACGATATGGATTGAGTGCGTTGTTCACCCTATTATTTAGATTACTGATTTGAAACTAAACGGAGGTCTGAAAAGTGATTGAGAATGTCTATCAGCATTTTAGAAAAGAAGAAGCCCCTTTTATCGATATGGCGACAGACTGGATCAAGCAGTGCGAAGATCAGTACACACCCGTACTGACTCCTTTTTTAGACCCTAGGCAGTTTTATATTTTAGAAACATTAGTAGGGAAAAGCAATGAAATTCATCTTTTTTCTTATGGTGGGTACGAAGCGGCAGAACGAAAAAGGGCTTTTGTTTGTCCTGCCTATTTCGAACCTAGACAAGAAGATTTTGAAATTTCTTTGTATGAGATCCATTATCCAACAAAATTTGCTACTTTGTCTCATGGAAAAATCCTAGGTACTTTACTATCATCTGGTCTGAAAAGGACATACTTTGGAGATATTATTTCTGATGGGGAAAGTTGGCAATTTTTTGTTGATGAAACAATGGGGAATTATGTGACGAGCCAAGTTAACAAAATTGGACACATTTCTGTTAGAATTGAAGAAAAAATGTATACAGGTTTGTTAGTCCCTAAAGATAGTTGGACAATCATCAATGATACCGTATCATCCATGCGTGTTGATACATTGTTGTCTTCGGTGTTCAATGTTTCTAGACAACGAGCAAAACAAATGATAGAATCAGGTAAAGTTAAGGTCAACTGGACCCAAATGGATCGTTCCGACTTTCTGTTGGATTTGCTGGATATCGTTTCAGTAAGAGGATATGGACGGCTACAGATTCAAGAAATCGAAGGAAAAAGTAAAAAAGATAAATGGAAACTGAAATTAGGCGTTTTGTATAAATAAATTTACACAATAAACAACAGATAAGTATGTACTTTTAAAACAAAAATTTATTTATGGAGGTACTTCTATGGTTTTAACTCCCTTGGATATACATAATAAAGAATTTCCTGTAAAAATGAGAGGGTATGATCAAGATGAAGTGAATGATTATCTTGAACAGATTATTCGTGATTACGAAACGCTCTTAAAAGAAAAACGTGAAATTGAAAAAGAATTAAAGTTCGCTGGAGAAAAAGTTGAGCACTTTAATAATATGCAGGAAGCTCTTAATAAGTCGATCATCGTTGCGCAAGAAGCGGCAGATCGTTTGAAAGAAAATGCTAATAAAGAAGCAGAAATCATTCATTTAGAGGCAGAAAATAATGCAGATCGTTTATTAAATGAAGCTGTTGCTAAAGCTCGAAAAATCACTTCTGAAACAGAAGAGCTTAGAAAGCAGAGTCGTATTTTTAAGCAGCGTCTGCAATTAATGATCGAATCCCAGTTGGAAATGGTAAAAAATGAAGAGTGGGAAGAGCTTTTGAAGCCTGAACTGGATGATACACTTGATTTATCAACCGTGAAAGAAGTCATTCAACAAATAGAACAAAAAGAAGAAATGACTGCAGGATCTATTTCTGAAAATGAAGCGGAAGATGTTTCTGAAATAGAAGTTGGTTTAGCGACTGAAATCGATCTAGAAGAAGATGCTTCTGATGGTGATCAAATGATGCATGAAGAGGGATCAACACCAGCTATTGAACTACCAAATTAAACAAATAAAAACTAAGAGTGGAACAGAAAACGATAGAATACTTTTCAGCGAGTTAGAGAATGGTGGAAGTCTAACAAGTTCCTTTTATCGTAAGATCATCCATGAGTGCGGATTTGAAAAAACAGTAAAATCTGCCGCTTAATGAGCGTTAACAATTACAAAAGTAGAAAAAGTATTTCTTTTTCTTAAATTTTGGGTGGTACCGCGAAGACTTCGTCCCTATTCAGGGGGAAGTCTTTTTTTTCATCATTTTTTTGATCGGTAGGTTTGATCAATGTACATGAATTAAAGCGGTCTTGCACTTCTTTATTATTTTTTTTAGGCATACAGCAACTGGATGTCTTAGCAGGAACATGTGTGAAAAACAAATAAATGATTTTAACGTGATGAGAAAAAAGAAAGGTGAGGAATGATCATAATGAAAATGAAAGATACATTGAATCTTGGAAAAACAAAATTCAAGATGCGTGGGAACTTGCCCGTTCGAGAAGCAGAATGGCAAAAAGAATGGGAAGAAGCAGATGTTTATCACCAACGTCAAAAAATAAATGAAAATAAGCCGTCCTTTATTTTGCATGATGGTCCTCCATATGCGAACGGCGATATTCATATGGGACATGCGCTAAATAAAATCAGTAAAGATATCATCATCCGTCAAAAGAGTATGTCAGGCTATCGTGCTCCATATGTACCAGGATGGGATACACATGGATTACCGATTGAGCAAGCTGTTACGAATAGCGGCGTAGACCGTAAAAAATTGACAGTAGCAGCTTTTAGAAAAATTTGTGAGGAATATGCTTGGAAACAGGTCAACAAACAAAGGGAAGACTTTAAACGGTTAGGCGTTGCTGGCGAGTGGGACCATCCTTATGTCACATTAGATCCAGTCTATGAAGAACAACAAATTCGTTTGTTCGGTAAAATGGCTGAAAAAGGTTATATCTATAAAGGACTAAAACCGATCTATTGGTCTCCATCTAGTGAATCTTCTTTAGCTGAAGCTGAGATTGAATATAAAGATGTCAAGTCTCCAAGTATCTATGTAGCTTTTGATGTGGTTGATGGAAAAGGGAAGTTAGATGATGCCACATCTTTCATTATCTGGACTACGACACCTTGGACATTGCCTTCTAATTTGGCCATTACCGTTCATCCTGATTTTGATTATGTTTTAGTAAAAGCAGGAGAGAAAAAATACGTTGTTGCTCGTGATTTGCTATCCAATGTATCTTCTGAATTAGGTTGGGACGAAGTAGAAGTATTAGATGAGTTCAAAGGAAAAGACTTAGAGTATATGACAGCTCAACATCCTTTCTATGATCGTACCTCTATGCTGATTCTTGGAGACCATGTAACTTTAGATGCTGGTACAGGCTTGGTTCATACTGCTCCTGGGCATGGGGAAGACGACTATATGGTAGGGAAAAAATACCACCTTGAACCATTATCTCCAATCGATGATAAAGGTTGCTTTACAACAGAAGCACCTGGTTTAGAAGGAATGTACTATGATAAAGCAAACAAAGTGATCACAGAATGGCTGGAAAAAAATGGACAACTATTGAAGTTAAGCTTCTTTACTCATAGTTACCCGCATGACTGGAGAACGAAAAAACCAGTTATTTTCCGAGCAACGCCGCAGTGGTTTGCTTCTATTGATCAATTCCGTCAAGAAATATTAGACGTGATCGAACAGGATGTTAAATGGTGGCATCCATCTGGCAAAACACGTATTTATAACATGGTGCGTGACCGTGGAGATTGGGTTATTTCTCGTCAACGTGTATGGGGTGTGCCACTTCCAATCTTTTACGCAGAAAATGGCGAACCGATCATTACACCGGAGACGATTAATCATGTTGCTACATTAGTCGGTGAGCATGGCTCTAATGTCTGGTTTGAACGCGAAGCGAAGGACTTGTTGCCGGAAGGATTTACTCATCCAGGCAGCCCAAACCAACAATTTACAAAAGAAACGGACATTATGGATGTTTGGTTTGACTCCGGCTCTTCTCATGCTGGTGTATTAAGAACACGTCCGGAATTATCATTCCCAGCAGATATGTATTTAGAAGGTTCTGACCAATATCGCGGTTGGTTTAATTCAAGCTTAACGACATCCGTTGCCGTTAATGATCAAGCCCCTTATAAAAATGTTCTTTCACAGGGATTTGTTATGGATGGCGAAGGAAAGAAAATGAGTAAGTCGTTGGGTAATACCATTCTTCCTGAAAAAGTTATCAAACAAATGGGTGCAGATATCATTCGTTTGTGGACTGCTAGTGTAGATTATGAGTATGACGTACGAGTTTCAACAGAAATTTTACAACAGATCTCTGAATCTTATCGTAAGATTCGTAACACGATTCGTTTCTTGTTAGCCAATACCTCTGATTTTGATCCAAAACAACATAGCGTTGCATTTGAAGATTTGAATGGTTTAGATCAATATATGACCATTCGCTTTAATCAAATCGTGAAGAAAATAAGAGAAGATTACGAAGCGTATGACTTTTCTTCCATTTATCAAACCGTTATGAATTTTGTAACGGTTGATCTGTCGCAATTTTATTTGGATATCGCTAAAGATATTGTTTATATTGATGCGCCAAATGGTCACGATCGACGCGCGATGCAAACTGTTTTCTACGATATTGCTGTTAAGTTGACGAAGTTGTTAACGCCGATTCTTCCACATACTTGCGAAGAAGTTTGGAATTATCTAACTGAAGAAGAAGCATTTGTTCAATTGTCTGAGTTCCCAGAAGTTGAAAACTTCGAGCACCAAGATGAGATCTTGGCAGACTGGAGAACCTTTATGGAAACAAGAGATAAAGTATTGAAAGCTTTAGAAGTTGCGAGAAATGAAAAAATTATTGGTAAATCTTTTGAAGCAGAAGTTACACTTTATCCAACTTCATCCGTTAAAGAGAACTTAGAAAAACTTGGTGCAAATATTGGACAGTTGCTGATCGTTTCTGATCTAAAAATAGCTGATCCAACTCAAACACCAGATTCAGCTATGAAGTTTGACGATTTAGCCGTAGAAGTTACTCACGCTCATGGTGAAACATGTGAAAGATGCCGAATCATCAGCGAAGAAGTAGGAACATTTGAAGATGCGCCTACTATTTGCGGAAGATGCCACGCAATCTTGGAAGAACATTATCCTGAAGCTTTAACTGCTGAAATGGAATAAAAATTATTCTTTCTGTTCTGAAAAATCATAAAGCCAACCAAATTCTTGTGATATAAGATTTGGTTGGCTTTTTTAACAAAGAAAATAGGTTCTTCAACTTTCAAACATTGGTCACGACATTTATTCGGAACGATGGTGCTACAATGGATGTTTAAATGAAAAGTAAGCAGGTTCCGTATAATAAAAATAAAAAGCAAATGCAAGGAATCACAACTCTGAACAGCTTCTTAAAATATTGAACAAAAAGAGCTTTTAAGTTTATGAAAACCCTTGCTTAATAAAACAGGCTGCGTTATAATGTCCTTAAGTGATAGATTTACTTTTTTAAAGAGAACAAAGTTTTTTCAGACCAGCTTACAATTTTTCATGTATGTGTTTGAAATATAAAGTCTAGGATTTTGGAACAATGATTTTGCCTCTATTGAAAAAAGAATCTGTTGCAAAATGTAAAAAATGGAGGTTTAGGTAAGATGGAAAAAGGAACAGTAAAATGGTTCAACGCTGAAAAAGGTTTTGGTTTTATCGAAGTTGAAGGTGGAGACGATGTATTCGTACACTTCAGCGCAATTACTGGTGAAGGTTTCAAAACTTTAGAAGAAGGCCAACCTGTTGAATTCGAAATTGTTGAAGGAAACCGTGGTCCTCAAGCAGCTAACGTTGTTAAACTATAATACTTAACTTACTCAAAAGAGATAGAAACAGAAATGTTTTTATCTCTTTTTTCATTATGTTCAATAGAAACAAAAAAAGAAGCTGGGAAAAAACCAGCTTCTTTTTTTGTTTCATTAATGTATTATCTTCTTCTACCCACAATCAATGAGAAGATGAAGATCAGAACGATTGCTCCGATCAAAGCAGGAAAGACGTAAAATCCGCCTACTTCCCAGCCCCAACCACCAAGTAAGGAAGTACCAATCCATGAACCAATAAAACCTACGATGATATTTCCAATAATTCCTCCTGGTACGTCTTTACCTACGATCATACCAGCAATAGCACCTAAGATGCCACCAACGATAAGAGACCAAATAAATCCTATCATTACTTTCACTCTCCAATACAAAATATTTTCTTTCTACATGCTTTACTATATACACATTTTGGACACAATTCAATTAATATGCTCATTCGTCATAAAAGAATGGAAAGAGTAAAGAGATCAGTGATGTTTATTGGTTAATTCTAACAGTTGGTTACGTAAATCAGATTCCATCGTTGAAAGTTCGCGTTCAGCTTCTTTCCGTTTGATACGACCTTCTTCTTGAATATCAAGGGTTTGCTGTAAGGTTTCAATCAAATCAGTTTGAGTTTGTTGAAGGGTCTCAATGTCAATAATCCCTCGTTCATTTTCTTTTGCTGTTTCAATAGCAGAAGTCTTCAGCATTTCTGAATTTTTCTTCAGCAAGTCATTTGTAGTCTCAGAAACTTGGCGTTGCGCACTGACAGCATCTTTCTGTCTTAATAATGTCAAAGCGATAGCGATTTGGTTTTTCCATAAAGGAATAGCCGTATTGATCGAAGATTGAATTTTTTCAGATAGCGCTTGGTTTGTGTTTTGGATCAAACGAATCTGAGGTGCTTGTTGGATCGTCATTTGACGGGCCAATTTTAAGTCATGGGTCCGTTTTTCCAAGCGATCCAAGAATTGATTCAAATCATTGACCTTTTGAACATCCATTTGATCCGTACTCTTTTCAGCTTTCTCGACTGCAGCAGGAATCAGTTTTGTTAACAGTTCCTCTTGTTTAAGCTCTCCAGCTGCAATATAAATATTCAAGGCTTCAAAGTAATCTAAGTTTTTAGCGTATAACTGTTCAAGCATGGCGTTGTCTCTTAACAATAAACCTTTTTCTTTATCTAGCTTCAAAGCGATTTTATCGATTTGGGCACCAATTTTTTGATATTTTGCCGTTACCTCGTAAATAGATCGGTTGACTTTCCCAAATAAACGTTTAAATACATTTTGATTATCTGCGTTCAAATCTTCCGGGTCTGCTTCGTTCAAGCGATACATTAAATCATTAAGCGTACTGCCGATTTCACCGGTGTCCTGATTTTGAACATGATCCAACATGTGATGAGAAAATTCTCCCAATTTTTGTTGTGCCGCTGCGCCATAAGACATCACCGATTCAATGCTTGTTTCATCTATCTGTTCTGCTAAAGACTGAGCTTGTTGTCGGCGTTCCTTGGAAAGCTTGTCTACAAGGCGATCAGGTGTCTGTTCTTTCGCAGCTGATGTGGAAAGCGGACCAGCAGTAGGTGCAGCGGGTGCTGATGCTGTATCGAAAGGATTCTGCATTAAGCTTTCTAGTTCTTCATTTACATTTTTTACATTTGTTTGTTTCATGTCTGGTGCATTAGCTTCAAGGTCTTCGTATTTATTATTATCCATAAGCGATTCCCAACTCCTTTGAAATTATAGTTCCTCCTGTTGAATTTCGTTACTGTCTCCATTATCTCTTGTCATCATTTTCTTTGCAAGTTCTACTTCTAATTCCATATCTTCAACTTCATCTGATTTGAAGGAAACGTAATCTTGTGCAATCTGGTTGCACATTTCATCGATAGTTTGAGCACTTTTATTTAAGACATCGAATGTTGATTTTTGTTTAACTTCATGTTGATCAACTTCAATATATTTACTGGTCAAGTCTCTTAAAGAAGGCAAGTGGACATATAGGAATTTATCGACTTCATGCAGACGATTAGGTTCAGAAACGATCGCTTTAAACAATTCTTTTGCCAAATGAATCGTATTGTTCCGTTTTTCGATCGCTGTCAGTTTTGTTGAAGCGTGCATGTTTTTCTCTAACTGAAGAATATTGATTTTTGCCGTTTGCATCGTTTCTCTAAAAAATTTCGTTTCTTCTTTAGATAAGCCTTTAGATTTATAAAAAGCTTCTTTTTCAGATGATACTTTTCCTAAACGTTGCCCTTTTCTTACCGTTTGTTTCTGCTCATTTTTATAGAAAAGAAAGCTGCCTATACCTAAACTAATGATTAGAGACACCCAGAAGTCGAAACTGAATAAAAAAAGCAAAATTAAAAAAATCAAAATGGTCGTGACACTAGTAAAAGTATAACTGATGATATCCTTTAAATTTTTCAACAGTTTATCCATTATATTCACCTCATATATTTTTTGGTTCAATGTTGTATTCCAATTCTCTTTTATTTTAGCACACATTGCTGACAGACAACTATCCGTCTTTAGCATGATTTCTTTTTGTCTTAAGATAATGGCGTAAACGAATACCTTCTTAATTCTATTATACTAGAAAGAAGGCTGGAATTTCGACTGAACGTCCTTGTGTTTTTTTTCTTGCACGGTTATCATAGATAAAGAATCGTCGGAGGAGGATGCGGTATGAAATTTGAAGAAGAAACGATTTCTAGTAAAACGATCTATGATGGGCGTCTAATCGATTATGTCGTTAAACAAGTGCGATTGCCCAATGGTGAAACGGCATCGCGTGAAATAGTTGAACATCCTGGTGCAGTAGCGATCATGCCTTTTACATCAGAAGGAAAAATGATTTTTGTGGAACAATTCCGTAAACCTTTAGAAAAAGCTATCCTTGAAATTCCAGCAGGTAAAATCGATTTAACGGACTCTGATCCTCGAGAGACAGGAATAAGAGAATTGGAAGAAGAAACAGGCTTCTATCCAGAAAAATTTGAATTGATCACGCCTTTTTACACAACACCTGGCTTTTCTAACGAATACATTTATCTATATCGCGCAGAAGGTTTAAAGAAAATTGCAAAACCGCGGGCAGGGGATGAGGATGAATTCATTGAAATCAAGACACTGACTTTTGAAGAAGCTTGGGCTGCTTTTGAAGAAAAAAGAATTATTGACGGTAAAACGATCATTGCCCTTCTGTATTGGAAAATAGAACGTTTGTCATTAAATAAAAAGGAAGATTGAGCATGGATCAGAATTTTCGCCAAGAAGAAAAACAGCGTAGAGAAAAAGAACGTGTAGAACAAAAGAAACGAGAAAAAGAAAGAAAAAAGACTGAAAGAAAATACCGCAAATCTTTAGAAAAACAAGGAATTGCTACTTCTACTCGAAAAAGAGAAAATGATAAGATACGGCAAACGGATAAAAAACTAAATTTGATCATTTTAGTGTTGTCCGTTCTTCTTGTAGGATTGCTGCTGATTATTTTTCTGGTATAAAGAAAGGAATAGAAATTTGAAAATAGGAATCATAGGTGCAATGGACGAAGAGATCATTGTGTTAAAAGAAAAAATGGAAAACCGTGAAGATTGGCAAGAAGCAAACGCAGCTTTTTCTAGTGGAGAGCTATATGGACATCAAGTCGTTCTTGTGAAATCAGGAATCGGAAAAGTGAACGCTGCTCTAGCTGCAACTTTGTTGATCAGCAAATACCAGGTAGAAGCAGTGATCAACACAGGATCAGCAGGAGCAATAGATGAATCATTAAAGATAGGAGATGTGGTCGTTTCCACAGCATTAGCTTATCATAGCGCTGATGCAACGGCCTTTGGTTATGTTTATGGACAAATACCACAAATGCCAGCTCGTTATACGGCCGATGACCGACTATTGGATGTTACAGCTGAGGCAATCACAGAAGTTGGCTTATCACCTGTAAAAGGGTTGATCGTGACAAGTGATTCTTTTATTGCTGATTCAAAACGTGTCAAAGAGATCAAGTTTCATTTTCCAGATGCACTAGTGTCAGAAATGGAAGGAGCAGCAGTTGCTCAAACGTGCTATCAATTTCAAATTCCGTTTGTCATCGTTAGAGCCGTTTCTGATACAGCAGATAATGAAGCAAATGTCAGCTTTGATACATTCATCATAAAAGCTGGAAAAAACTCTGCTATGATGGTGTGCCACATTCTTGAAAAACTTAAGTAAGCGACAGAAACGAATGCATGATTGAGGCTATTTTTCAACTCTATAAAAAAATGAGACATGCTCAATAACACAAGAACTTTGACGAACATACAATATGAAAAAGCCGAAACGAGGAGAGGGGCTCTCCATTTTTCGGCTTTTGGCTCTTTTCGACTGAAAAAGAGTTGTTGAATGATGCATCAGTGCTTTCTTGTGGAGTGAATGAAAATAACTACTTAAGAAAAGAAACGTTTGAATAGTGAAGGTTTCTTTTCAGTTTTTTCAGTTTCTTTTTCAACTGGGTATTTTTCCGCGACATCAATCGTCGGTTCGTTAACCGCATCAGTAGCAGTGTAAATCAATGCAACTGGACTGGTTTCAGAATATTCGTTTGAAACCAGCGTAAAGGCTAGTTTATTTTTTTGCGCTACTTGAATAAACATTTCGAAATCAGATAAATCATATTTTCCATTCAACAGTAGTTTTCCGTTTGGATGTTGTTTGATTTCTTTTTCAAAAGCCTTTAAAAAATAATCATTTTGTAGCTGTTCAGGAGAAATCGTTAAATAAACGCGTTCTCGTAAACTGCCCAAATAGTGTCTGCGTTCATCGATCAAGGTTTTTTTGGCACCATACATTCCTTTTTGCAGATACTCATTAGGGTCTTTTGACATATACAAGCTCCTCTCTATTAAATAAATGGGGGAAGAAGCGCAGCTATCGAATGCTTCTAAAGATCGAAAAATCTATGAATCTACTATTCTAGTTTACCATAGAATGACGTAAGATTGAGACAAAAGTCTTTAATAAATGGACATTAAAAACAAAGAAAGAAGAGAATGAATCGTGATAGAATCAGACAAACAAATGAGTTTTTCAGAAAATGAATTTTCTATCTTTTCGATAGAAGGGCTTGATCCCCGTATGACAGCTATTCGTGCGTCGATTCAACCTCGTCTCTACGCATTGGGAGAGACAGCAGCTGAATTTTTAACAGCTAAAGTGGATACTATTTCTTTCCCTGTTCACGTTGCAAAACATCTTCGCCGCACAAAATATGCTCCTGAAAGCACTTGGGCAGCAATTGGCGGAGACAAAAGGGGATACAAGAAATATCCGCATTTTCAAATCGCCATCAATAGAGAATATGTAGCTTTTTGGTTAGCTTTTATCGATCATCCTGAACATAAAGAAGCAATCGCTGATTCGTTGATCAATGAAATCGATCAACTGTACAGTTTACCTGATTCATATGTTATTTCTTTAGACCATACTAAAGAAAAGTATGTTTTCCTGCATGATGCAGATGTAAACAAAAGTCTTATTCGCTTTCGGGATGTCAAAAAAGGAGAATGGATGATTGGTCGATTATTGGAGGCAGGAGATGAAAGAGTAGAGGATAACCAAAAATTAGCAACTTTTATGTTAGAAACGTTCGACTATTTGCTTCCTTTTTATCAGTCGTCATTGTCTATTCAGCTGTTAGAAAAAGAGCAAAAAGGTTTGAAAGGATAAGTAGGGTACTGACCTCTAAAAATAGTCAAAGTTTAATTTTTGTAGAATATTCTATAGTGCGATTGCGTTGGAAAGAGACCTTTTATAAATAGAAGAAATCACTTGGTTAACAATCAAATCATCAGATGAAAAGAAGAATCTAGGTATTTTAGATTTTTTGATCTATTGACTTTTTTGTATGTATTTGTTTATGTAAAATGGACAGCAACTGTATTTAAATCAAGTTTGCTCATTTTGAAAGAAAACTAAAAAATATATTCAGATCTTAAAGAAGAATAGGGGAACTTATGATGAGATAACGAACATTAAATAGTTCACCTTGTATTTTTTACAAAACATTATTTTCTAAACAACTCTCCCAAAATTTTCCCAAATTGGCATACTTGAACAAATAAAATAAAAAAGCTTGGAACCTTAATTTAATAAGAGTTCCAAGCTTTTTAAAAAGTCTGTTTGAACGACTATTTATTATCTTGAGTAGTACTCAACGATAAGCGTTTCGTCGATTTCAGCACTCAATTCTTCACGTAATGGAAGACGAGTCAATGAACCTTCTAATTTTTCATCATCAAAACTGATGAAGTCTGGACGACCAAATACGGATTCAACAGCCGCTTTGATGATTTCCATGTTTTTAGATTTTTCACGAACTGAAACAACTTGTTCAGGTTGAACGCTGTAAGATGGAATGTCTACGCGTTTGCCATCAACAAGGATATGTCCATGGTTTACCAATTGGCGTGCTTGGCGACGAGTAGTTGCAAGACCTAAGCGGTAAACAACATTATCTAAGCGTTGTTCCAAAAGGATCATAAAGTTATCCCCTTGACGACCTTCTTTGATTTTTGAAGCTTTTAAGAATAAGTTGTAGAATTGACGCTCGTTTACACCATACATATAGCGTAATTTTTGTTTTTCTTGTAATTGCAATCCATATTCAGATAATTTTTTACGGCTGTTAGGACCGTGTTCACCTGGTGCGTATGGACGGCGTTCGATTTCTTTTCCTGTACCAGAAAGAGAAATGCCTAAACGACGAGATCTTTTCCAACTTGGGCCTGTAAAACGTGACATAATAAAATTCCTCCAATAATTTTTTTGGAGTAAAATAATTAACTAAAAAGCTCAGTAGACGTGCAGTTTGTTTTTCAATCTTCACCTATGCAGCCGCAGGTTACACAATTGCACTATGCTGTAAGAGACTAGTCCTACAGGTAACAAACTGTTGACGCGCTTACCACTTTTCTGCTGCATTATTTTACACAAAGAGCATTATACCTTATTTGTAAGAGCTGGTCAACTATTCTTTCGGTCTCCCGTATGCTGAACGAGGATTTGTACAAATTCTTCTAGATATTGTCGATCGATGTCATCAAAACGCTCTGTTACTGGAGCATCGATATCTAAGACGCCTTTTAAGGTTTCAGATATTTGAAAGGGAACAACGATTTCAGATTGGCTAGCTGAGTCGCAGGCAATGTGTCCTGCAAAACGATTGACGTCTTTGACTACATGCGTCTGGTTTGTTTCATAAGCGGTGCCGCAAACACCTTTGCCGATAGGGATCCGTACACAAGCAACTTTTCCTTGAAATGGTCCGAGGGCTAAGTTATCTGCTTCAACATCATAAAAATAAAAGCCGGCCCAATTGATGGAAGGCATAGAAGTGTATAACAGAGCAGCAGCATTGCTTAAATTAGCGATCACATTTGTTTCGCCTGTTAAGATGGCTTCAAGTTGTGCATTCATTAGACGATAAGATTTTTCTTTGGACATTTTCTCAGACCTCACGTAAATTTATTTTAGTTGCTAAGATTTTTTATCTTTTGTACTGTTAGAACGTAATCAATATGGTATACTAACTAATAGGTAATTTTACAAGAAATGATTAAAGAAATCTATATTTGGAAATAAAAATGAATCAATTTGCTTGAATGCAACTGGAGGTTAAGGGAACATGAAAATTGCTTTAATCGTTATCATAGTACTCGTGATAGCTGCGTATGTCGCAAGTTATATGATGCGAAAAAGACATTATCAAATCATTAGCGATCTGGAAAGACAAAAAACACAATTATTGAATATGCCAGTTGTTGATGATTTACACGAAGCTGATGACTTAAAACTAACGGGGGAAACTGAAACGACTTTTAAAAAGTGGAAAAAGCAATGGGAACAAATAGAACGCGTTTCTTTTCCATCAATCGAAAATGAATTATTTGATGCAAAACAGGCGATTGACCAATTGAAACTGAAAAAAGCCAATACCGCCGAAGATAAAGCAAGACAAAAGATGAGAGAAACCAAGACGGCTTTAACAGAAATCCAACAAGCATTGAAAGGTTTGCTCAAGATTGAGGGAAATAACCAATCAAGATTGAATCAAATCAAAAGCCAATACCAGAAGATCCGCAAGAATTTATTAACACAAAGTTTCTCTTTTGGTCCTGCTTTAGATGCTTTAGAAAATGAATTGACAGCTTTAGAAACCGAAGTCGCGTCTTTTTCTGAGATCACTTCTCAAGGCGACCATATGGAAGCCAAAAAAGTTTTGGAGAATGTTGAAACAAAAACACAAGATTTAAGAGAAAAGGTTGCTGTTATTCCTGATATTTTGAAAGAATTGACAGAGGAATATCCAGCTCAATTGGAAGAAATCAAAACAGGCTATCAAAAGTTACGAGATCAACATTATCATTTTCCAGATGATCGCATCTTAGAAGACACAGAAAAAATAAATGAACAAAGAAAGCAAGCGATACAAGAAGCTAGCAAGCTTGACATTACGACCGCTCAAGAGCAATTGCCTGTGTTAGAAAAGGAAATTGATCGCTTGTACAGTACGATGGAAGGCGAAATTGATGCTTACCAATACGTGAAGAAAAATTATCAAACGTTGGCTGAATATATCGAGTACTTAACCAATCAAAATGAAAAACTATTGATTGAGATCGATCGCGTTTCACAAAGCTATCAACTGAATCATGATGAATTAGAACAAACGAAGACATTGAAAGACCAATTAGAGAAGATCGAACAACGTTTTGTTTACTATGATGATCATATTCAAGAACAAACAGCTGTTTATTCGGAAATCGAAACCGGCTTTAAAGAAGATGCCAAAAAACTGGCAGCAATAGAAGAAAAACAAAAAAATATTACTGCAGCTCTAAAAGAACTTCGTCAAGAAGAGTTGAAGATCAAAGAACAAATCGATCAGTTCGAGCTCAATATGCGCGGCATGAAACGGTATATAGAGAAACAGCACCTTCCAGGATTGCCGCCTGAGTATGTAGACTTGTTCTTCTCTGTCAGTGATCGTATCGAAACATTGTCAAAAGAAGTTGGGCGTTTGAAAATCAATATCGATGAAATCAAAAAAATGGCAGAGTTGTGCGAAGAAGATATTGATTTATTAATGGATAAAACAGATGAGATGGTGGACAGTGCACTATTGACAGAATACATGGTGCAATACGCTAATCGTTACCGTCAAACCAATCCTCAAGTAGCATCTGCTGTCCAAAAAGGAATGGATGCATTCTATAAAGAATATCAATATCGCGAAGCTTTGGAAATCATTTCAACA
Organism: Pisciglobus halotolerans; assembly: GCF_900113675.1. GTDB lineage: Bacteria > Bacillota > Bacilli > Lactobacillales > Carnobacteriaceae > Pisciglobus > Pisciglobus halotolerans. The sequence goes on along the minus strand of NZ_FOQE01000010.1, from coordinate 18,439 downwards.
GCTTTAGAAAATGCTGAGCCTGGCGCTTTTAAAAAAGTTGAAAGTGAATACTATGAAGATAAACAAGGCGGTAACGCATAAGTTGTTACGCTGAGAACGTATAGAAAACAATTGTTTTAACACTCTTTATTGAAAAATAATATCAAAAAAAGCTGAGACTGTAATCTCAGCTTTTTTTGTTGGTTCTTTATCTTCTAACGTTGGTGAAAAAATAGGTTTCTAACGAGTTTAGTGTGAAAAAGAAATGATTTTTACTGACCAATCTTAGATAATGATCATCCTTTTCACTGTTCCCGCTCATCTAATTTGAAAAGGTGCTTCTTCACATTGACTTTTTTTCTGTTATAATAATGAAGGCCATTTTAGTGGTATAAAAGGTTGAAATATAAATAAAAAATAGCTTTGTAATGAAAGAAAGTGAGATAAGTGATTTATTTTGATAACAGCGCAACGACTCAAGTAGAAGAAAGTGTGCTGGAAACATTCGTGAAAGTTAGTCAACAATTAAATGGAAATCCTTCCAGCTTGCATCGATTAGGAGATAAAGCAGATGGCCTGCTTCAGCAATCTAGACGACAGATCGCTGAAGTGATGGGAACCAAAGATGCTGAAATCTACTTTACGAGTAGTGGTACTGAAGGAGACAATTGGGCGATCAAGGGAACAGCGATTGAAAAAAGGCGCTATGGTAAACATTTGATCACGACTAGTGTAGAACATCCTGCCGTAAAACAAACGATGGCACAATTAGCATCTCTTGGCTTTGATATTACCTATTTGCCTGTCGATGAGCAAGGTGTGGTGTCAGTTGAAGCTTTAACAAAGGCTATTCGTCCTGATACGATTTTGGTTTCTGTTATGGCTGTCAACAACGAAGTGGGCAGTATTCAGCCGATTCATGAAATCGGTGAAATTCTCAAAAAATACCCAACGATTCATTTTCATGTTGATGCTGTACAAGCAGTAGGCAAAATCCCATTCGATTTAGGAGAACATTCCCGCATCGATCTAGCAACTTTTTCAGGACATAAATTTCATGCGTTAAAAGGAACAGGATTTATGTTTATTCGACATGGACGCAAGATTGCGCCTTTGTTGAATGGCGGCGGTCAAGAAAGAGGTTATCGCAGCGGTACAGAAAATGTAGCAGGAATCGCAGCGATGGCAAAAGCTTTACGCTTGCTGTTTGACCACAAAGAAGAAAAAGTTGCTAAACAAAGAGCCATTCGTGATCATATTCTTGATACGCTAGCGCAATATCCGAAAGTAAAAGTTTTTTCTTCAAAAACAGGAGCACCACATATCGTCTGCTTTGCTTTGTCAGGTATTCGCGGCGAAGTCAGTGTTCATGCTTTTGAAAATGAAAATATCTATATTTCAACGACGAGTGCCTGTTCAAGTCGAAGCGGTGCAAGTTCCAGCACCTTGGCAGCTATGAACATTCCAGACAAAATCGCAACTGGGGCTGTTAGGGTGAGTTTGACAGATACAAATACGCTAGAAGAGGCTGATCAATTCCTAAAAGCATTTGATCAATTATATGAACAATTTAAAGCCATTTAGTTAAAGAGAAAGGAAAAAGGATATGTTATACAACGAAGTGATGATTCGTTATGGAGAATTATCAACGAAAGGAAAAAACAAAAAAGCGTTCATTAATCGCTTAGCTCAAAATGTAAAAGCTGCTTTACACGATTTTGAAGAAATTAAAGTCCATGCAGATCGTGATCGGATGCATTTGATTTTAAACGGAGCAGATAGTGATGTTGTAATGGAACGTTTAACATTTATTTTTGGGATTCAAAATTTTTCTCCAGTGATGCGTTTGGAGCGAGACATGGAAATAGTGAAAAAAACAGCTGTAGAAATGGTACGTGAACAATACAGTGAAGGAAAGACGTTCAAAATTTCTACCCGACGAGCAGATCATGACTTTGAGTTAGATACAAACGAAATGAACCAGTTGCTTGGCGGTGAAGTACTGAAAAATATTGAAGGAATCAAAGTTCAAGTAAAAAAACCAGACATCAATTTAAGAGTAGAAGTTCGATTGAATGGCATCTTCCTGTCCTGTCAGACGGTCCAAGGTGCAGGCGGGTTGCCAGTTGGAACAAGTGGTAAAGGGATGCTCATGTTGTCAGGTGGGATCGACTCACCAGTTGCGGGTTATTTGGCTATGAAACGCGGTGTAGAAGTAGAAGCTGTGCATTTTCATAGTCCGCCTTATACAAGTCCGAGAGCTCTTCAAAAAGCCAAAGACCTGACTGCCAAAATTGCTGCTTTTTCTGGCACGATTCAATTCATTGAAGTTCCATTTACAGAAATTCAAGAAGAAATCAAAAAAAGTGTTCCAGAAGGCTATTTAATGACTGTTACGAGAAGAATGATGATGCGTTTAACAGATAAAATTCGTGAACAGCGTAAGGGATTGGCTATTTTTAATGGAGAATCTTTAGGACAAGTCGCATCCCAAACGATGCACAGTATGATTGCCATCAATGATGTGACGACGACGCCTGTTTTACGTCCTGTTATTTCAATGGATAAAAATGAAATTATTGAAATTGCGAAAACGATCGATACGTTTGAATTGTCTATTCAACCTTTTGAAGATTGTTGTACAATTTTTGCTCCGCCTTCACCGAAAACGAAGCCGGATCTTGATAAGGCGCGTGAGTATGAGTCTCGCTTAGATATTGAAGGGTTGATAGAACGAGCCATGGCAAATTTAAGTGTTTCTAAAATCAATGTTGGACAAACACTTGAAGAACAGCAAAAAGAAATATATTCTGACTTGCTTTAATGACTAAACAACTTTAAGCTAGAGACAAGAAACGATTAGGAGAGGGGCTGTAACATGCACATTACTAAAAGAGGCGTAACCTATCATTTGGAAGGAGTCCAACCGAAGACAGGAATGCCGGCACCGGATTTTCATGTAAAGAACTTAGAAGATGAATCCAAAACGTTGAAAGACTTTGAAGGACAAACCTTGATCATAAGCGTTATTCCTGATATTGATACACGCGTCTGTTCACTCCAGACGAAACAGTTCAATCAAACAGCCAGCGAATTAGAGGGCATACAACTTGTAACCATTTCAAATAACCAGAAAGAACAGCAAAAAAGTTGGTGTGCTGCTGAAGGGATCAATATGGAAATGTTGCATGATACAGCTTTAGATTTCGCTCGTGCTTATGGTATTTATATGCCAGAAATGAAAAAACTAGCACGGTCCGTATTTGTCGTGGATGGCTCTGGTCAACTGGTTTACCAAGAGATCGTACCTGAAATGACAGAGGAGCCTGATTATCAAGCTGCGATAACGGCGGCAAAAGATACCAAATAAGATAAATTCGTGTTTGTAATTTGTTTTTAATCATGCTACTATATTTCTGAACAAAGCGAAGATCAAGAGGAGTAATTTTGCAGAGGATTCAAAGAGAAAAGAACAAATGGTGAGAGTTCTTAGTCTATGTAAAATGAAGGTAGCTTGGGAGCTGGCAGAGTGAAAAGAGTAAGTCTGCCCGGAGTAACGTGCCGTTAAAAGCGTTTATGAGGTGGTTTGCTTATAAAAAGAGCAAACAAATTAGGTGGTACCGCGAATGTAAAGCATTCGTCCTATGATATTAATAGGATGGGTGCTCTTTTTTTATGCTCAAAAAGAATAAAGGAGATGGTGACATGGCAAAAGAGATCAACATGCCCCCTAAGTATCAACCAACAGAAGTTGAAAAAGGACGTTATCAAGAATGGGTCGAAGAGGGATTATTCAAACCAAGCGAAGATAAGACAGCAAAACCTTATTCTGTCGTAATCCCGCCTCCCAATGTAACAGGGAAATTGCACTTAGGACATGCTTGGGATGTGACATTGCAAGATATTTTAATCCGTCAAAAAAGAATGCAAGGCTATGATACTTTATGGCTGCCTGGTATGGACCATGCAGGAATTGCGACTCAAGCAAAAGTTGAAGCAAAATTAGCAGAAGAAGGCATTTCGCGCTATGACTTAGGTCGTGAAAAGTTTATTGAAAAAGTGTGGGAATGGAAAGAAGACTATGCTTCTGTTATTCGAGCACAATGGGAAAAAATGGGCATTTCTGTTGATTATAGCCGAGAACGTTTCACAATGGACGAAGGACTTTCAGAAGCGGTTCGAACGGTATTTGTTAAAATGTACGAAAAAGATTTGATTTATCGTGGTGAGTATATCATCAACTGGGATCCAAAAGCCCGTACTGCTTTATCTGATATTGAAGTGGAACACAAAGATGTTGATGGTGCTTTTTATCATATGACCTATCTATTGGCAGATGGCAGCGGCGAAGTAGAGATCGCAACGACTCGACCTGAAACGATGCTAGGAGATACAGCTGTGGCTGTGCACCCAGAAGATGAGCGTTATAAAGACTTAGTTGGTAAGACTGTTATCTTACCTTTAATGAACCGTGAAATTCCTGTCATTGCTGACGAATATGTTGAAATGGAATTTGGAACAGGTGTTGTAAAAATCACACCAGACCATGATCCAAATGACTTCGAAGTAGGGAATCGTCATGACTTGCCACGCTTGAATGTGATGAATGATGATGGAACAATGAACGATGCTGCTGGAAACTATGCAGGGATGGACCGTTTCCAAGCACGTAAAGCAGTAGTGAAAGATCTGGAAGCAGCTGGACGCCTTGTGAAAGTTGAAAAAATCGTGCATAGTGTTGGTCATTCAGAACGAACTGGTGTGATGGTCGAACCGCGTTTATCCACTCAATGGTTCGTGAAAATGGATCCACTGGCACAAGCAGCTTTAGATCATCAAAAAACAGATGATAAAGTTCATTATATTCCTGAACGTTTTGAAAAGACTTATACGCAATGGATGGAAAATGTTCATGACTGGGTCATTTCTAGACAATTATGGTGGGGACATCGCATTCCAGCTTGGTATCATAACCAAACTGGCGAATTATACGTTGGAATGACAGCACCAGAAGACGCAGACAATTGGACACAAGATCCTGACGTGTTGGACACCTGGTTTAGTTCAGCATTATGGCCGTTTTCAACACTAGGTTGGCCAAACGAAGAAGTAGAAGATTACAAACGCTACTTCCCAACGAGCACATTAGTAACCGGTTATGATATCATCTTTTTCTGGGTAAGCCGAATGATTTTCCAAAGCATTCAATTTACTGGCCAACGCCCATTTGAAAATGTATTGATCCATGGCTTGATTCGTGATGAACAAGGACGTAAGATGAGTAAGTCATTAGGCAACGGGATCGATCCAATGGACATAATCGATCAATATGGTGCGGATGCTTTGCGCTGGTTCCTATCCACTGGTTCTGCGCCTGGTCAGGATGTCCGTTTCAGTTATGATAAGATGGATGCAGCTTGGAACTTCATCAATAAAATATGGAACGCTAGCCGTTTTGTATTGATGAATCTCGAAGAATTTTCATATGAAGATATTGATCTTTCTGGAAAGAAAACGGTAGCAGATAGATGGATTTTGACAAAGTTGAATGAAACGATCGAAAAAGTGACAGATTTATATGATCACTTTGAAATTGGTGAAGCAGGTCGTCAATTGTATCACTTTATTTGGGATGATTTTTGTGATTGGTACATTGAAATGAGTAAAGAAATCTTATTTGGCGACGATAAAGAAGCGCAAAAGACAACACGCAGCATTTTGACACATGTGCTGGACCAGATTTTACGTTTGCTTCACCCAACGATGCCGTTTGTGACAGAAGAAATTTGGCAAAATATTCCGCATCAAGGAGATTCTATCGTATCTGCAGATTATCCAACGGTTGACGAAAGCTTGTCCGATGAAGCAGCAACGAAAGGAATGGATGTGTTGATGGAACTGATTCGTGCCGTCCGTAATATTCGTTCAGAAGTCAACACACCTCTATCAAAACCGATCGACTTATTGATCAAAACGAATGATGAAACGATCGAAGCATTTTTAAATCACAATACCTCTTATATCGAACGTTTTTGTAACCCAGAAACCTTAGAAATCGGTCATGCCATTGATGTGCCTGAAAAAGCAATGACCGCTGTGATTAGCGGCGCAGAAGTTTACTTGCCATTAGCAGGACTGATCAACATTGATGAAGAGATTGATCGTTTAGAAAAAGAGTTGGATAAATGGAACAAAGAAGTGAAGCGAGTACAAGGTAAATTGGCTAATGAAAAATTTGTCAATAACGCTCCTGAAGCTATCGTGAAAGCAGAGAAAGAAAAAGAAACAGAATACCTTGAAAAACAAGCTTCTGTTCAAGCAAGGATCCAAGAACTAAATCAACAAGCCTAAATAGCTAAAAATAAAAAAGTCAGCATGCATGTGCTGACTTTTTTATTAGCAAGCAGAAAGGATAGCACTCCTTTTGCAGAACAAAATAGGCTATAATAAAAAGACAGTAGCAGTGATAGAAATGGCGGGGAAAAAATGCTGGAAACTTATGAAAAAGCTTTAAAATGGATCCATGGCATACGAAGATTTGGTAAAAAACCAGGTTTAAAACGAATGGAGTGGATGATGGATAAACTGGATCACCCTGAAAAAAAGGTACCTATGATCCACGTAGCGGGGACAAATGGAAAAGGTTCAACGGTAACCTTTATTCGACATTTGCTCCAAGAGCAGGGATTAGTGGTCGGAACTTTTACTTCTCCATTTATTGAGGTCTTCAATGAGCGAATCAGTGTCAATGGAGAACCCATTTCAAATGAACAACTTTTAGCGCTGGCAAATGCGATATATCCGTTAGCTGAAGCATTAGAAAAAACGGAACTTGGAGGTCCAAGCGAATTTGAAGTCATCACAGCCATGATGTTCCTCTACTTTGGTACAGGACAGGTGGATGTAGCAGTGGTTGAGGTAGGGATCGGCGGTTTGCTTGATTCAACCAATATATTGACACCAGAAGTTTCGGTGATCACAACGATTGGAATGGATCATATGGAACTATTGGGAAAAACATTACCTGAAATCGCAGCACAAAAAGCTGGGATCATCAAACCTGGTGTGCCTGTTGTAGCTGGAAATATTCCAAAAGAAGCCTTAGAGGTGATCGAAAAAATAGCTCAAAACCAACAGAGTCCTCTTTATGCTTTCCAAAAAGATTATGTTATTTCTAAATGGCATACACTGCCAACTTGGGGAGAACAATTCACATATGAGGATGATCAGATCATGCTGCAACCGATCCAACTTTCAATGTTGGGACGACACCAGACAGAAAATGCAGCAGCAGCCATTAAAGCTGTGGCAGTATTCAGCCAAAAAAGAGCGTTATTGTTAAATCATGAAAAGATGCTACTAGGATTGAAACAAGCATTTTGGCCTGGCAGAATGGAAAAGATCTCAGACTCTCCCTTGATTGTCATGGATGGTGCTCATAACGTACCGGGTATCCAACGATTAATAGAAACAATAAAGCTAGATTTCGCTCAGCAAGAAATAGTCATACTTTTTGCCGCTTTACGCAACAAAGAATATAGTAAAATGATTCAAATGCTGAAAAAGGTTCCTCACGTTCACTTGATCCTGACTTCCTTTGAACATGAACGAGCCGTTACGGCTGAAGATATTTGTCAAGAAGAGGATATGGTGTTTTTTGAAGTGTGGCAGGAAGCTTTATTAGCAGCAGTTAAGCAGGCAGGTGAGGACAGTGTATTGTTGATCACTGGTTCGTTGTATTTTATTTCTGAAGTCAGAAGAACATTACTAAAATAAAGAAAAGGCAGGGCTTGTAACATGAATAAATTGAAAGCTGTTATTTTTGATATGGATGGTTTAATGTTTGATACTGAAACAATGTACTATCAAGCCAATCGACGAGCGGCTGATGAAATTGGTTTAGACTTCACATATGATTATTATGTTCGGTATATTGGTGTATCGGATGCTGAATTTTTTGAAAATCTTTATTTAGATTTTCAAGATGATGAAAAGATTGATCGTTTTATTAAAGACAGCAAAACTTACTTATTCGAAACTATTGAACAAGATGGTTTGCTCATCAAAGAAGGTTTATCAGATTTGCTTGCATTCTTACAAGAAAATGATATAAAGTGCGTTGTTGCTTCCAGCAGTGAACGTTCTTTAGTTGAGTTCTTTTTAGAAAAATCTGGCTTATCAGCTCACTTTGATGATTTGATCGGCGGAGATGAAGTCGCACGCGCTAAACCTGACCCTGAAATTTTCGAGAAAGCTTGGCAAAAAACGCAGGGCACAAAGGAAGAAACGTTGATTTTAGAAGATTCGCTAAACGGCATCCGCGCAGCCGATGGGGCAGATATCCCTGTTATTATGGTGCCTGATTTATTTGCTCCGAATGAAGAAGCGGCCCAGAAAACAATAGCTGTGAAGGACAATCTGCGTGAAGTCATCGATTATATCCATAAGAATTATTCTTTTTAAAAAAATAAAAACAGAAAACATCCTTTTTTGCAAACCTTATCGATAATGAAAGAAGGAAATACTCTTTCAAAAAATCAATAAGGTCAGCAGGGAGGTTTTTCTTTGGTTACAAAAGGAACAAGTTTGATCAATGAAGTACCCATTCAATCTCGTCCGAGAGAACGATTAGAACAATATGGAGAAAAAGCGTTAGCAAACCATGAATTGCTAGCTATTTTGCTGCGTACTGGAACAAAAGGTGCCAATGCATTGTCCGTTGCGATGCAAGTTTTGAATGCTTATAAAGATCTTTATTACCTTAAGACTGTTTCAATCGAAGAATTGATGATGGTAAGCGGCATTGGCAAAACAAAAGCGATTGAAGTAAAAGCTGCCATTGAGCTGGGGATACGAGTTTCTAATGCAACGCAGATCAAAGCAGGTCAAATCACATCAAGTCGGCAAGCAGGGGAAATGCTGTCCATTGAAATGAAAGACTTGCAGCAAGAACATGTAATTGTGCTATTTTTGAATACGAAGAATGAAGTCATCAAAAAAGAAACCATTTTTATCGGTGGCCTAAATTCTTCAGTGGCGCATCCGAGAGAGATTTTCAAAGGCGCTGTTCGTTATTCAGCTGCTCGGCTGATCGTCAGTCATAATCATCCTTCCGGCAGTCCTGAACCATCAGAAGCCGACATTTCATTTACCAAGCGAATGATCGAGTGCGGAGAATTGATGGGGATAGAGGTGTTAGACCATCTGATCATTGGTGAAACAGGCTTTATCAGTTTAAAGGAATTTGGGTTATTGTAAGCAGGGATGATATGACTGAGCAGTTAAGTATAGAAAAAAAATAAAGATTTCTATTTTATCTGTCTACAGTGCTTGCGTTAGTTTTTTTTACGTGTTATACTATGTTTAGCATTTTGTTAAGTGGAAAAAAGAATTAAGAATTGTTTCAAAACATTCCAATTCGTACCATAAGCAACAATGTTAAAATAAGTGCAAAAGGCACGAGGAGGAATTTATAATGGAACAAGGAACAGTAAAATGGTTTAACGCAGAAAAAGGTTTTGGCTTTATCGAACGTGAAGGTGCAGACGATGTATTCGTACATTTCTCAGCTATCCAAGGCGAAGGTTTCAAAACTTTAGAAGAAGGACAAGCAGTTTCTTTCGACGTTGAAGAAGGTAACCGTGGACCTCAAGCTGCTAACGTTGTAAAACTTTAATCTTAAAGCAAACAATTTAAACAGTTAAGAGCTGAAACAAAGAGAAAAACTCTTTGTTTCAGCTCTTTTTTATTGCATTTGGCAGAAAGAGAACCAAGGACAGAGAGGACTTGTAATGTAAAAGAACGCTCAAAATATCGGTTCTATAATATTTAATGTGGGTCACAGAAAAAAACATTTCTTTAGCTGCTAAACTTGTTAAAATCCCATTTTTTATCAACGTTAGAAGATGAAGAGCCAAAATATCAAGATCAAAAGCGGTCAGATTTCGAAAAAGTAGTTGTTAATATGTTCTTAGACAATATAATAATGAATATCATTAATAGAAAAAATTAAAACAGCAGGGACTCTAGTTCTTAAAATTATTTTAAATTTAATTTAAAATACATAGATAAATGCTGAATAAAAATGTAAAATACAGTATGATAGGAAAGATAGAAAATGAAGCCTCTAAACCTTATGTGATGGTATGTGTGCCTAGCCGGGTCACAGAAGTAGAGAAACGTGCTGTGATCGATGCAACGAGAATGTCGGGAACCAAAAGATGTCTTTATCATTGAAGAACCTTTTGCAGCTGAGATTGGAGCTGGATTGCCAGTAATGGATCCTACTGGGAGCATGGTCATTGATATCGGTGGCGGTACAACAGATGTTGCAACGATTTCATTAGGAGGAATCGTAAGCAGCCGAACCATTCGTTTAGTTGGAGACCGTATGGTTAAAGTGATCATCCAATCTATACGTAAAAAACATAATTTATTGATCGGAGAAAGAACGGCTGGACAAATTAAAGTGGATATTGGTTGTGCTTCAGTTGAAAAAGCTGTAGAATATGGCACGATTGATGTACGTGGCCAATACCTTTTGACTGGTCTACCAAAAACGATCGATATTGCAGCAGTTGACATTGCTGAAGCGATTCAAGAAGTGACCGAAGGAATCGTGATCGCAGTTAGAGAAACACTTGAAGAAACGTCTCCAGAAATTTCTGCTGATGTCATTGATCACGGCATTGTTTTAACAGGCGACGGTGCTCTGTTGAAAGACATTGCGGATGTGATAGCAAAAGATACAGGTGTGCCGGTCTTTGAAGCGTCAGAACCATTAGATTGTGTAGCTGTTGGCACAGGCGAATCTTTGCAGCATATTGATGTCTACCGCAACCGGGCTATAAAAGGATAACTGTGTGGTACTGTTTTAAGTAAAAAAGACATCAAGAAAGCGGGAGATTTTTTATCCCGCTTCTTTTCATGGCAGTTTTTTGGAAAAACCAAACAAATGAAAGAACTTATGGTAAAATAAAAAGAGTTGAAAGATGAATGAGGTGGTAGCTTGAACCAGTTTTTCTCAAATAAAAAATTGATCATTTTGTTGATCAGTGTCATCATCTGTCTTAGTTTGATTGCTTTTTCAATTACAGGCAATCGGAATGCATCAGTCGTCCAGCAGTTTACAAATGATGTGACAGCATTGACGGGGAGAATTTTTTCAAAACCGGCAAATGCTGTGATGAACACGATCGAATCAGTCGACCATCTAATGAACACGTATGAAGAAAATCAACAGTTAAAATCAAAAATCGACGATCTATATGAATCAGGAGCTGAACTGGCAGCTTTAAAAGAAGATAATAAAAAATTAAAAGAACAATTGAAATTGGAAAGTACATTGAGCGAGTACAGCGGCATCAATGGAACTGTGATTGCCCGTAATCCTGATAACTGGGTCGATCAACTCCTCATCGACAAAGGCAGTCAAAATGGTGTGGAAATGGATATGTCTGTGATGAGTAGCAATGGCTATATCGGTCGGATCGTTGAAGTTAGTCCTACTAGTTCCAAAGTTCAACTTGTGACGACTGCTGATCAAAACATCAGTCGAGTCGCTGCTCAAATCACGACAGACAAAGGTCCTGTACATGGCATCATTAGCGGGTATGATGCAGAAAAAAATCAATTGATTTTAAATCAAATCACAGTTGATGCAGAGTTGGAAAAAGGTGATACTGTCACGACTTCAGGTTTAGGCGGTGTTTCACCGAGTTCATTATTCATCGGAGAAATAGAAGAAGTACAATTAGATGCGCATGGTCTTGCACAAGAAGCTTATATTTCTCCTGCAGCTGATATCGATGATGTCCGTTTCGTGACAGTGGTTAAAAGAAATGCTGAGAGTGGTGAGTAAATGACAAGAAAAGGCAGGATTTCGGTTTTTATTCCTTTGATATTATTTCTTGCTCTGTTGCTTGATGGAACGCTCGCATTCATTTTTTCTGCTCATTTCTATACAGCAACAGATATATATGTTCCGCGGTTGATACTTTTATGCTTATTGGTTTTTGCTTTTTATGCGCCACGGAAGAATATGATTCTTTTCAGCATTTTATTTGGTCTTCTTTATGATAGTTATTATGTAGGTATTCTTGGTATATATGTTGCTTTGTTTCCTTTAGTCGTGTACTTTGTTGATAAACTAAAAAAAATTTTGAATCCCAATTTTATTGTACTTAGTATGCTGACGATTATCATGGTCAGTATGCTTGAGTTCTCAGTATATGGTTTTTATCATATGTTAGAATTAACGACAATGGATATGTCCTTATTTTTGGCAAAAAGATTGGGACCAACATTATTATTGAATTTGCTTTTATTTTTTATTATTTATTACCCACTGAAAAAAAGTGCGCTAGCTATTGTAAAAGACTGATAACATCATTAGGTTTAACAAGTATAAACGGGGGTGGATGTCGTTGGATCAAAGTGTTACTTTAAAAGGAGTCAAAGAAGGCTTTAGGTTGACATTGGATGAAGCCGCATCATACGAAGAGATCATAAAAGACACAGAGAAATTGTTGGAACATTTAAAGACGCAAGAAAAAGACAGTGAAGATCAAAAAGAAACGATCCAATTAGAAGTCTATACAGGTGATCGTTTGTTGAATGAAAAGCAACAAGAAAAATTGACAACATTGGTTCACGAAAATAGCCGATTTAGAATCGAAAAAGTAGCAGCAAATGTTTTAACTTATGAAGAATCGGCCGCTTGGCAAGAAGAGGTTAGTTTACAAATGAAAGCTCAGACGATCCGAAGCGGTCAGGTTCTTACAGCTCCTGGAGATATCCTATTAGTAGGTAAGGTTCATCCTGGTGGAATGATCCGGGCAAAAGGCAGCATTTTTATTATTGGTGAACTTCACGGTGTAGCACATGCAGGACTATCTGGTGATACAAAAGCAGTGATCGTAGCTGACTTTCATTCAAAAGCACAGATCCGTATAGCTGAAAATGTTGAAGTGATCGAAGAAATGACTGGTATAGAACAAAGTAATGGAGCCCAATTTGCCTTTGTCAATGATTTACATATGTTGAATTTTGAATCATTAGACCAGTTAAAGAAAATAAGACCAAGTTTAGAGATCAAGACAGGGGGATTTAATTGATGAGTAAAGCAATTGTCATCACATCTGGTAAAGGCGGCGTAGGAAAAACGACCTCTACAGCAAATATTGGCACAGCCTTGGCCTTACAAGGGAAAAAAGTATGTTTGATCGATATGGATATTGGTTTAAGAAACTTAGATGTTATTTTGGGATTAGAAAACCGTATCATTTACGATATCGTGGATGTTGTTGAAGAACGAGCAAAACTGCATCAGGCCTTGATCAAAGATAAGCGTTTCAATGACAATCTTTATCTACTTCCTGCTGCCCAGCATGCTGACAAAAATGATGTTACAGAAGCACAAATGATTGAAATCGTTGATTCTTTAAGAGAAGACTATGATTACATTTTGATCGATTGTCCGGCTGGGATCGAACAAGGATTTAAAAATTCTATCGCAGCAGCTGATGAAGCGATTTTGGTGACAACACCTGAAATCTCGGCGATTCGTGATGCTGACCGTATTATTGGATTATTGGAGCAAACTGAAATCGGTTCTCCTCAGTTGCTCATCAATCGGATCAGAAAAAGAATGATGCAAGATGGAGAAGTGATGGATGTAGATGAAATTACGCGCCACCTTTCAATCGATCTGCTTGGTATCGTTTTTGATGATGATGATGTAGTCCGTTCTTCTAATAATGGTGATCCAATCGTACTGAATCCTAAGAATCCTGCCTCACAAGGCTATCGTAATATCGCGCGTCGTATGTTAGGGGAGACTGTTCCTTTGATGTCGTTAAGAGAAGAAAAAACAAGCTTTTGGAAAAAGCTGTTTGGCAGAAGAAAATAAAGATTTTATTTATCTTACTAAAAAGATCGGTTCTACAAAATTTAACGTTGGTCTGTAAAAAAATCAATTTTTTAATGCTAAGCTCGTTAGAATCCTATTTCTAGAAATTTCAGGAGGCGCATAGGGCTACTGATAGCCATGAAAAAAAGATGCAATGTGAATCACTTAGTGTTAGGCTTTAGCCGTTACACTCAGTTTGAAGCTTGCAAGCATTGAGACACGATTTTCGGCTCAATGTGTTCTCAGGGCTTTCCATCAGTAGCCCATCGACCGGAGGAAATTTCTTTACCAATGTTAAAAGAGGAAGAACCAAAAGATCAAGCTGATAAACTCAAGCTTGGTCTTTTTTTAGGAATAAAGAAATAGCAAACATTGCTAATGCAAGCATGAAAAATTATTTTCCAACCATCCTTTGACACGATCTCTATGAAGAAAAAGATTGACGGCAGCTGAGTGATTTGATATGATATGAATGTTGTAAATGTGTAGCACCACAACTACAACCGCGCAGAATTGAGTTTTAAGTCCATTTGGCACTCATGATGGCGAGTCTAAGTCTAATAAGGAGGTGCGATAGAATGTACGCAATTATTAAAACTGGTGGAAAACAAGTGAAAGTTGAAGCTGGCCAAGCGATTTACGTTGAAAAACTAAACGTTGAAGCTGGAGAAAAAGTAAGCTTTGATGAAGTGATCTTAGTAGGTGGAGATGAAACAAAAGTTGGTACGCCATTTATTGAAGGCGCAACTGTTGAAGGTACTGTTGAAAAACAAGGCCGTCAAAAGAAAGTAACGACTTTTAAATACAAACCTAAAAAACACAGTCACCGTAAACAAGGCCACCGTCAACCATATACAAAAGTCATGATCGATGCGATCAATGCCTAAAAAAGTGGTGGAATAAATGATTCAAGCATCTTTTAAACGGAACGGCAAAGGAGATATTGTTTCCTTTGAAGTTACTGGTCATGCCGAATCAGGACCTTATGGCAGTGATATCGTTTGTGCTGCTGTTTCAGCATTAACAATTGGATTAACCAACAGCCTCTCTGTATTAACAGGAAAAACGCCTTTTATACAAGAGACGAATGAAATCGAAGGGGGCTATCTTTACGTTGAAATCTCAAAAGCATTTAGCGAAGAGCAACTAAAGATTTCTCAAGTTATTCTTGAAAGCCTATTGATCTCATTGACTGGAATTGCTGAAGAGTATGCTGAATATATCCAAATCAATGATTAATTAAACGGAGGTGCAATCTACATGTTAAAAATGAATTTACAATTCTTCGCTCACAAAAAAGGGGGCGGATCTACAGCTAACGGTCGTGATTCTCAATCAAAACGTTTAGGCGCTAAACGTGCTGATGGTCAAACAGTTACTGGCGGATCAATTTTATACCGTCAACGCGGAACTAAAATTTACCCAGGTGTGAACGTAGGAATTGGCGGAGACGATACATTATTTGCAAAAGTAGACGGCGTTGTACGTTTTGAACGTAAAGGCCGCGACAAAAAACAAGTATCTGTTTATCCTGCTGCTCAATAATAACAAAACTGATCGAATGGGTCTGGGATGAATGTCCCAGGCTTTTTTTTATGAACAAAATGTGGTCCTTTTTTTGGTGATAAAAGAATCCAAAGATTTTTTTTGAAAGTTCTTTTGAAAAGTTAATACCAAAAATGGTAAAGGCAATCATGTAAACTTGTAAGCATACAAATCACTTGTAAAGCAGCATCCCTTCCGATAAAATAATGTAGTGGTCTGAAAGTAAAGTACCTTTTTTTGCTACATAAAAGGAAACTTTTTAGAAAAGAGGCTGATTTTTTGTCCCAAAAAGATATTGAAAACTTGTACCATCAACTGAATGAATCTGTCCAATGCCTCCAATCCAACCTCGACTGGTCTTACTTGGAAGCTTTGGCAGAAACAGGTGAAAACATCATTGAACAGGCATTGCCAGAAGAACTGGCACAAATACTGAAACCAGCATCAGCAGAAAAATTGTTGAAGATCTATCAAGAAGTTGATCTTGAAAAAATGTCGGCGGAAGAAATCAGAAAAAGTTTTCAATTAGCCCTTTTAAAAGGAACAAAAGAGGATAAACTGCAAACGAATCATCAGCTGACACCGGATGCAATCGGTTTTCTTTTTGTCTATTTGCTTGATAAAGTAAGAGATAAAAGTCAGAAAAAACTACGCTTACTTGATTTAGCAGTTGGAACAGGGAACTTGTTAGAAACGATCTATAACGCACTTATAGCTGAAAAAATAGAAGTGGAAGCTGAAGGCATTGAAAACGATGACCTGTTGATTTCTTTAGCTGCTGTTTCATCGTTTTTGCAAAAGCAGAAAATCAAGCTGACTCATCAAGATGCTGTCCAGGATCTTTTAGTTGATCCAGTAGACATCGTCCTCAGTGATCTGCCAGTAGGTTACTACCCTATAGATGAGCGTGCAAAAGACTTCCAAACGGCTGCCGCTGAAGGCCATTCATTTGTGCATCATTTGCTGATCGAGCAAAGTTTTCATTACTTAAAAGAAGACGGGTTCGGTTTATTCCTTGTCCCATCGCTATTATTCGAGACCAGTGAATCACCGGCTCTAATGAAAATGATTCAGCATGAAGGATACTTGCAAGGCTTTCTGCATTTGCCAAAAGAACTTTTTGCAAACGAGCAATCACGGAAATCTATCCTGCTGGTCCAGAAAAAAGGAGCTCACGCAAAACAAGCCAAACAAGTTTTATTGGCTCAAATACCCGAATTGAAGAATCAAGCTGCAATGGTACAATTTATGCAAGAAGTTAACAAATGGGAACAAGAAAATCTATAAAAAATTAAGGGAGATTCGATAAAAATGGCAAAATCAATTGCAATCAATGCAGGAAGCTCTAGTTTAAAATTTACTTTGTTTGAAATGCCAGAAGAAAAAGAAATTGCTTCTGGAATCATCGAAAGAATCGGCTTAAAGGATTCGATTTTTACAACTAAATTCAATGGTGAAAAATATAAAGTCGTTGAAGATATTGACGATCACGAAATCGGAATCCAAAAAGTTCTAGATAAACTGATCGAATTGAATGTTATTTCTAGTTATGATGAAATCACTGGTGTTGGACACCGTGTTGTAGCTGGAGGAGAATATTTCAAAGATTCAGTATTGATCGATGATGATGTATTAGAAAAAATCGAATCTTTGTCAGAATTAGCTCCTTTGCATAATCCAGCTAATGCTACAGGTATCAGAGCATTCAGAAAAATCTTGCCTGATATTACAAGTATTGCTTCATTCGATACTTCTTTCCATACAACAATGCCAAAAGAAAATTACCTATATAGCATTCCAATGGAATATTATGAAGACTTTGCTGCTCGTAAATATGGTGCTCACGGAACTTCTCATAAATATGTTTCTGAAAAAGCAGCTAAGATGATCGGCAAACCATTATCAGAAACAAAAATCATTACTTGCCATTTAGGAAATGGAGCTTCGATCACAGCTGTTAAAGGCGGTGAATCAATCGATACTTCTATGGGATTCACTCCATTAGCAGGTGTAACGATGGGAACGCGTTCTGGGGATATCGACGCTTCATTGTTGCCTTACTTAATGGAAAAACTTGGTTTGACAGATATCAATGACATGATCAACATCTTGAACAAAAAGTCAGGTTTATTAGGATTATCTGGCGTTTCTAGCGACATGCGCGACGTCGAAGAAGCAGCTGCAGAAGGCAATGAAAATGCTCAAACAGCTTTAGATATTTTCTATAACCGTGTGCAAAAATATATTGGACAATATATCGCAATCTTAAACGGAGTAGATGCCATTGTCTTTACTGCTGGTATCGGTGAAAACTCTAAAGAAACAAGAGAAATCATAATCGACGGCATGGACTGGTTCGGCATGAAGATCGATCCTGAAAAGAATGATGTTCGTGGTGAAGAACGTGTCATTTCTACCGATGACTCTAAAATCAAAGTCTTGTTGATCCCAACAGACGAAGAAGTTATGATTGCTCGTGACATTGAACGTCTACGCAAATCAAATTAAAGAATAGAAAGGTTCTATAACAGTTAACGTTGGTCATTTAACACATTTCTTGACTAACGTTAGAAGAGGAAGAACCTATAAAAAAAGGAGCCGAAAGGGCTCCTTTTTTTATGCTAAAATCATTGAATCATTAATGTTGCGGAATAAAAACGGCTCTTTGACAAGTAGTGTTGGTGGGTCAAAAAAGTCAGAGCGATTACATCGCTTTGGCTTTTTTATTTTATGCTGCTTTTTCATCTTTAAAATACAAAGCTCTAGGTTGATAGTGAGAAGCAGTCAATCGATAAACAATCAATAGTCGGGCTCGCAGGTTATAGAAATTTCGATAGCCATATCCTGATCGTTTGATGTTCTTGATTTTGTTGTTCATTCCTTCAATAGGACCATTGGAAAGCGTATAGACAAACGCATTTTTAATGTCCTCTAGGTGTTTTTTAAACGTTTTAAGAACAGTTCTCACTTTTCTCGGTAAAGCATATTTTTTAGATTCTTCTAAAT
>NZ_FOQE01000067.1 GCF_900113675.1 Pisciglobus halotolerans | reverse complement strand
CCTATAAAATTTCGGTGTCGTAACTTTAATTTTACAGAATGGACTTTCTCTTTTTCTACCCTAAATTTCTATTTACACAAAATATTTTACGCTATCAAGAAAAGCATTACTTATCAAAGATCTAAAAAAATTTTAATTTTATGTGAAGCTTTATTATAGAGAAGAGAACTTAATAAAATTTCTATCTTAAAAAAATGGATAATCTAATATACTAAAGTGAACAACTTAGTAAGATAATCATTAGAATATCCATTTTTTCTTTTATTCTTGTAAATCACGAGTTGTATCTTTTTAGAGACACAGCTCTTAATATAATCAAATTATTAATTTTCAACGATAAGAGAAGACGTGCTTTTTTCAAACTGACTATTGTATAGGTCTGCATAAAAAGATTTCTTTTCCATTAACATATCATGAGATCCTTTCTCTATAATTTCTCCATCTTTCATTACTAAAATCAAGTCGGCATTTTTGATCGTTGACAAGCGGTGGGCAATGACAAATGAGGTCCGTCCAACCATCAATTTGTCCATAGCTTTCTGGATGACTTCTTCCGTACGCGTATCCACTGAGGAAGTCGCTTCATCTAAGATAAGCATCGGTGCATCTTTCAACAAAGCCCTAGCAATTGTCAGTAATTGTTTTTGGCCTGCAGACAATGTCAAGCTGTCATTTAAGACTGTGTCATACCCTTGAGGCAATGTTGAAATAAAATGATCGATCCCGGCAGCTTTACATGCTGCATGGATTTGTTCGTCCGAAATATCGATTTGATTGAATCTAAGATTGTCTTTGATGGTTCCTTCAAACAGCCATGTATCTTGTAAAACCATACAAAATTGGTTGTGAACTTGTGCTCTTGAAAGATTCTGTATAGATACATCGTCGATCAAAATCGTACCGCTATCTATGTCATAAAATTTCATCAAAAGATTCACGATCGTTGTTTTACCGGCTCCTGTGGGTCCTACGATAGCGATTTTCTCCCCGGCGTGCGCCACTGCACTGAAATCATGGATGATTTCTTTGTCTTTTGTATAACCAAAACTCACGTGGTCAAAAGTCACTTCCCCGACTGTACGTGATTCAACTTGCAATTTATCTTTTTCACTGCTCATTTCTTCTTCCCTTAAGAAATCAAAGACGCGGGCCATTGCAGCAGCAGCTAGTTGTAAATTAGACATTGATTGCGCCAATTGAGACAACGGTTGAGAAAACAAGCGGACATACACCATGAACGCAACGATCACACCGAATGAAATCTGGTCATTGAGTGCCAAAATCGATCCTACCACACAGACAGTCACATAGCCAAAATTGCCAATAAATCCCATCAAAGGCTGCATAATACCAGATAGAAATTGAGATTTCCAAATGCTGGTATACAGCTGCTGATTAAAGCCTTGAAATTGACGATGCATCGCTTCTTTCGCGTTGTATGAAATGATCACTTGGTGACCAGAATAGGATTCTTCTACAAATCCATTGACCTCCGCTAAATGCGCTTGCTGACTTTCAAAGTGTTTTTGAGACTTCATCAAAATCAAAACCATTATCAAAAAGCCCAGAAGCACGGACAACACAGCTGTCACGGTCAAAATAATATTTGTCCGGATCATCATGATCAAACAGCCAATAAACAACGTGATGGCGGGCACAAGGGATCCCAAACTTTGATTCAATGACTGACCTACAGTATCCAAATCATTTGTCACACGACTCAATGTCTCACCTTGGCTATGGGCATCAAAGTAGCGCAAAGGAATACGATTGATTTTGTCATTGATATTTGAGCGCAATTTCTCAGAAAACCTCTGGGTAATCGTTGCCATGACAAAACCTTGAAAATAAGACATCAACGCACCGATCGCATAAAGCACTGCAAGCGTCAGACTGATTCGGCTGATTTGTGCGACATCTATCGTTGAAAACAATCCGGCTGTGATCAAGTCAGTGATCTCGCTTAGACGATCTGGACCTAAAATGGACGTGATACTGCCCAATGTTGCCAGAATGACGGCGAAGATCAATCCAACATGGTATTCTTTGGTCTGTTCTTTTAATTGCTGATAGAACAATGGGCCTAGTTTATTCGGTTGGTCTTTGTTCTTTTTTTGCTTCTTGCTATTTTCCATGTGCCAATTCCTCCTTGGAAAGTTGTGAATGGGCAATTTCTTGATAAATATCATTTGTTGCCAATAACGTTTCATGGGTTCCTATGCCCACCATTCGCCCTTCATCCAGCACGATGATCTGATCCGCATGCATAATTGTGCTGATTCTTTGGGCCACGATCAATTTGGTTGTTTGACGCAAATGCGTATCCAATGCATCACGCAACATTTTGTCTGTGCGATAATCCAGCGCTGAAAAAGAATCATCAAAAATCAAAATCTCTGGTTTTCTTGCGATCACGCGCGCAATCGCCAACCTTTGCTTCTGTCCCCCTGAAAAGTTCGATCCACCTTGCGCGACTGGATCATCCAATTTCTGGGATTTGGCTTCAACAAAATCCCAAGCTTGGGCGATCGTCAACGCTTGTTTCAAATCATTGTCGCTTAATGGTGAACCCACACTCGTCCCAAAATCTAAATTCGAGCGAATCGTGCCACTGAAGAGAACTGGTTTTTGAGGAATAAAGCCAATTCGATTATTTAACTCATCTTGTGCATAGGCTTGAACATTTTGACCATCGACTTTGACCCCGCCTGAAGTAGCATCATAAAAGCGCGGAATCAAATTGATCAGTGTGCTCTTCCCACTACCAGTTGATCCAATGAAAGCGATAGTTTGGCCTTGTTTCGCTTTAAATGAGATATCTTGGATCACTGGAACCGCGCTTTTGTCATAACCAAAAGATACATGATCAAATTCGATCTCACCTCTTTTTTCAGTCAGTACTGATTGTTCTGGCCAGACCAAAGACAGGTTGGTTTCCAAGACTTCTGTAATCCGTTTTGCCGAGACCAATGCTCTTGGTAAAATCAAAAAAATGATCGTCATTAACATAAAACCTAGCACGACTTGCATAGCATAAGACGTGAAAACGACCATGTCACTAAAGAGTACCAATTTTGCATCTAGTTGTGCTGCATCGATCAAATAAGCGCCAATCCAGTAGACTGCTAAAGTCAATCCGCTGGAGATGATCGTCATACCGGGATTCATGATAGCAAGCATACGGTTTGTAAATAGATTGACGGTCGTTAAAATTTCATTCGCCTGTTCAAATTTTTGACTTTGAATATTTTCAGCATTATACGCCCGTATGACACGAATACCTGATAAATTCTCCCTAGTGATACTGTTTAATTTATCTGTTAAATTTTGTACTTTGGTAAATTTAGGTTGAACAAGCAGCAGTAACGTACTTAACATGATCAACAAAAACAAAACTGCAATCGCCGTTGTCAGTGTCCATTGCCAGTTTTTATTGGCAATTTTTGTGATTGCCCAAACAGCGGTAATAGGTCCTTTGATCACGACTTGCAAGCCCATCGCTACAACCAATTGAATTTGTGTTAAATCATTCGTTGTTCTTGTGATCAAACTTGGGATCGAAAATTGTTGAATCTCCGATTGAGAAAAATGCATGATTTTACTATAGATTTGATCTCTTAACCTAGTGGAAAGACTGGCTGCAATTTTGGCTGCAAAAAAGCCTACAACGATGGATGCCAAGAAACTCAATAGTGAAAGACCGATCATCCAGATACCTGGATGGATAATCTCTTGCGTCGTCGTACCTTCTGTTTGCAGCAATGTCGTGATCTCCGACATATAGTCCGGAATCTTTAGCTCAAGCCACACCTGCACAATGATAAATACCACACTGATTGCAGCTATGCCTCTTTCTTTTTTACTCGTTCTTTTTAGTATATCTATCATTTCTTTGCCTCCAAATATAGTTAGCTCGCTAACTATATGTTGTTAAAACAGCTCATGATTATGGTTGATGTATCTCATGAGAGGTTTTTTTTGATTTTTTGAATGGTTTGAAAAAATTGCGCCATTTCTTCTGAAGAAAGGCCATTGGTGATTTTGGCCTCAGATGTTTCCATAAAGGAATTGATTTTTTCCATAAACAAAATACCCTTGTCTGTAATACGTAAAGCTTTCAATCGACCATCTTTTTCTGAAGCAGCGGTGGTGATCACACCATTCTTTACCATGCGTTTGACTAAATTGCTTGCTGTTGATTTGCGGATCGACATTTCTTTTTCAAGATCTTTTTGATAAATCGTATGATATTGATGCTCATATAAATACCCCAATGCCCACGCTTGAGGCCCCCGTAACATTTCCATTTCTTCATCTAAACGATGAGATTCTAGGTATCGACCAATCAACAAACTTAGCTCTCTGATTTCAAAACCAACAGTCCCTCTAGGACCCATATTTTTCACCTCCCTTTTTAGTTCCCCTGCTAACTAATATACAATATTTCGATTAATTGTCAAATGTAAAATTAATCTTACTTTTTTGATAAAATTGACTTGGGTAGCGTCAAGAATTATGTGTAAATGGAAAATCCATTCCGTTAATTACAGTTAAATCATTGACTCTAATGTATCCTGAATTTCTTTAAATCCTT
>NZ_FOQE01000030.1 GCF_900113675.1 Pisciglobus halotolerans | reverse complement strand
GTGTGAGTGTAGAACATTTTGTGCCATGTTTGATAAGATCCTGATAGGAGTTGTTTTTGACGCCGCAAAGTTTACAGCAGGAAGGTCGATAGGTCAATTTTCCGTGTACTACCAGATATTCTTGATCCTTTTTCTTTTCCTTTGTAACGGGAACTTCAGCTAATTGAACATTTGGGTCTTTAATATTGAGCAATTTTTTTATAGAATGAGTGTAGGCCATGTGAATTCTCCTATTCTTTTGTGTGGTAACTTAATTATAGGAGTTCACTGGTCTTTTTTCATTTAAAAACAAAAAATAGTGCCAGTGAACCGATTGGTCCACCAACACTATATATTATAGAGCCTAAATACATATCTACTCAAATAAATGATTCAGTAAGTACTATTAAAAAAGCTTTGACACGAATAAAAAAGCCACTTGCTCGAGGCAAGTGACTAAAAGGAGTAGTACCTTATACTTTGGAGGAGTAAAAGGTAAAATGAAAATATAAAAAAGTTGGTTGTTATTGGTATGTTTAAATCATACTAAGCATTTGTGAAGAAAGTATGCTCAAAACGTTAAAAATCATAAAAGAAAACACACAACCTTTATTTAGTACTACAATAAATGCATTTTAGAAAGCAGAATCTTCAACTTGTTCACAGGCTAGTCTTCTGTGACCAAGTTCAGAAAGCAGAATCTTTAACTTGTTCACAGACTAAGCTTCTATGAACAAGTTCAGAAAGCAGAATCTTCAACTTGTTCACAGACTAGTCTCCTATGGACAAGTTCAGAAAATAAAACCTTCAACTTGTTCACAGACCAGGTTTCTATGGACAAGTTCAGAGTATAAAATCTTTAACTTGTTCACAGCCCAGTCTTCTGTGGACAAGTTCAGAGTATAAAATCTTCAACTCGATTACAGGCTAGTCTTCTATGGACAAGTTCAGTATTTTTTACAGATTATTGTGTTCGTTGGAGCGTCACTTTATACGTTTTTACGAGGTCAAAGAAAAAAGCTGCCTCAATAAGAGACAGCTTAGGGGATAAGTCTTCTTTTCACTAGGGGGAGAAAAGAAATTTAAATGATTTAAGTTTACTTAAATGACTACCTGTAGTTTAACAAGCGCTATTTTGAAAACAATGAAAACTTTATAAGCTTTTCAAATCAGTTTAATGAAAATTTGCTTATTTGAGAAGTGTTTAGCCTAATGCATCTACAATTGCTTCATTGAAAGCTGGTAGATCATCAGGTGTACGACTAGAGATGATGCCGCTGTCGTCTTTGACTACTTCTTTGTCAATAAATTCAGCGCCGGCATTTTTCAAATCAACTCCGACTTGTTTGACAGCCGTCATTTTTTTACCTTTGACGATTTCTGCGTTGATCATGAGTTGCGGACCATGGCAAATAGAAAAAATAGGCTTACTGTCTGCGAAACCTTTAACGAATTCAAGGAAACGATCATCTTTGCGCAATTGGTCAGGAGAATAGCCGCCAGGGATCAGTAATGCATCAAAGGCTTCAGTTTTTACATCATCAATGCTTTTGTCGATCGTGACTTCAGCTTCGCCTTTTTTGCCTTTGACCGTTTCACCAGCTTTAAATCCGATGGTGATGACTTCATGACCGGCTTTTGTGAGTGCTTCTTTCGGTGAGGTAAATTCTACGTCTTCAAACAAGTTTGTTAAAACACATGCTACTTTCTTGCCCATCTAAATCCCTCTTTCTATTTTATTTGTTCCATTTTTAGTGTAACGCAGATCAAAAATACGAGCAAATATTTTAACTTTGGATAGGGCTTAAAGGGCTTTCATGTTATGATAGGAAAGAGAGAAAAAAGGAGGAAGGAAAATGACAGAAGAGAAAAAACTCAGTATTGCTTTGATTGCCCATGATAAAAAGAAGAAAGATTTTGTGAAGCTGGCTGTTTCTTATGAGGAAATCTTAAAGAAACACACCCTCTATTCAACGGGAACAACTGGTCAACGCATTATGGAAGCAACTGACTTGGCTATTCATCGTTTTAAATCTGGTCCGCTTGGGGGAGACCAGCAGATCGGTGCCTATGTATCGGATAACAAAATCGATATGGTCATTTTCTTGAGAGACCCGTTAACTGCCCAACCTCATGAACCAGATATTTCTGCGTTGCTGAGATTGTGCGATGTTTATGAGATTCCTTTAGCAACAAATTTGGGTTCAGCTGAGTTGTTGCTGAGAGGATTGGATGCTGGTTTTTTGAATTGGCGTGCTGTAGCTAAAGAAACAGAACGGAAGTCAATCGATATTTAAAAAGTTCTTTCAATTGAGCTGAGAGTCTAGAAGCCAAATGCGGTTGCGTTTATTTCAGCTCTTTGCGATTGTATCAACACGTAAAAAAGAAAGTGAGGTAGGGGATCAGATTCATCCCTGTCTCACTTTCTTTTTTCCTATTATAAAAGCTTTTGAATGGTTTTCAGCAACACTAAAAATATAGAACGTTTATAAACCGCATTTCAACTGTACGTTGCAATTCGTACAAGTGTTGCAACCGCCGATATCTTCAACCGTACCAACACGGCAGATCGGACAAGTATCTCCAATTTCGTTGCCATAAGTGACAGCATCCTTGACTGTTTCACTTTTCAGTTCAGCTGCTTCTTCCTGAACAAGGAAGCTGTTTTCTGTTTCTAAGTTATTTTCTTCAGCTGTCAGTGTCAGCACTTGCGAATCGCGACTTCCATCCACATAAATCGTTCCGCCTTTAGCACCGCCTTTGTACAAACGTTCGTAAATACTTTGGACTTGTTTTACATTATATCCACGAGGCGCATTAACGGTTTTTGAGATCGAACTGTCGACCCATCTTTGGATCGTTGTTTGTGTGTCGACATGAGCTTCAGGAGAAAGTTCCATCGCCGATACAAAATAATCTGGTAAATGTTCGCCGTCTGCTTCTGGGTGAGCATCCAAATATCCTTGGACAATATCTGCTTTCACTTCGATAAATTTGCCTAGTCGGCCGCTCCGGAAGTAGCTGAAAGAGAAATAAGGTTCTAGACCTGTTGAAACACCTGTCATTGTACCAGTCGATCCGGTTGGCGCTACCGTCAGTAAATGTGAATTGCGAATACCGTAAGTCATAATATCTTTGCGGATCGATTCAGGCATTTTTTGCATAAAGCCGGAATGAATGAAGTTTCGACGCAATTGCAAGGTTTCTTCCTCAGTTTTGCCGGTAAGGAAAGGAAAGCTGCCGCGTTCTTTTGCTAACGCAATCGATTCTTCATAAGCTGCTGTAGCGATCATTTCAAAAACTTTATCAATCAGCAAGTTGCCTTCTTTTGAGCCATATTTTTGACCGCAATAAATAAGCAAATCTGCCAGTCCCATGACCCCTAGACCAACCCGGCGCTCGCCTAGTGCTTGTTTTTCATTTTCTTCAAGGAAGTAAGGGGTAGCGTCGATCACGTTATCTTGCATCCGTACACCCGTTTTGACCGTTTTGATCAATTGATCATAGTCTACTGTCATCGCACTTTTATCCACCATTTCAGCCAAGTTAACAGCGGCTAAATTACATACAGAATAAGGTGCCAGCGGTTGTTCGCCACATGGATTGGTGGCCACTACTTTTTGGCCGTATGCTTTGGCATTTGTCATTTTATTGGCATTATCAATAAAGAAAATACCAGGTTCAGCTGCATAAGTGGCACAAATATTGATCAAATTCCATAATTCACCAGCGCGCATTTTGCGATAAACTTTGACCTCTCTGCCGCTTGCTTGCCATTCACGCACATCTCCGCATTCAGCCCAGTTTTTGTTGTAATCAGCCATTTCTTCTGACGTGTAATGTTCTACATCAGGGAAACGTAATTCATACTCAGCATCTTGTTCAACAGCCTTCATAAAATCATCTGTCAAGCAGACCGAAATATTGGCTCCTGTCAAAAATTCTGGGTTGTGAACACTATAGACCCCGCCAAGTTGAAGTTTTTCTTCGGCTTCTTGAATAACAGCTGCCTCGAAGCCGCCATTATCAGATTGGTCTTTATAACGCAAAATGTTTTCATACATTTTTCTTTCCGTTTCAGTAAAGGGTGTGAATTTCAACTTATCTTTTGCCAGCTGTCTGATTTGTTCGTCTTGGCTCGTTTCAATTAAAAAACGTAAAATCGCTGGGTTTTGCATCTTTGAAATAATAAATTCTAAAATATCAGGATGCCAGTCTGCCAGCATGATCATTTGGGCACCGCGTCGACTGCCTCCTTGTTCGACAAGGTGCGTTAGTTTTGCAATATCGTCTAGCCAAGAAACAGAACCAGAAGATTTTCCATTTACCCCGCGAGCCAGTGTATGACGAGGACGCAATGTTGAGCCGTTCGTACCAACGCCGCCACCGCGACTCATGATTTCCATCACTTGTTTACGGTGATCAGAGATGCCTTCTCGTGAATCGGGAATGAATGGCATGACGTAGCAGTTGAAGTAAGTAACTTCTGTTTCTGATCCGGCTCCATATAAAACACGTCCAGCCGGAATAAAATGCAAAGCTTTCAGTTCTTGATAGAAAGCTTCAAAAGCTTCTTTTCTCTTTTCAGCTGTTTTTTCTACTGCTGACAAACCGGCGGCATTCCGTTTAGCAATTTGTTCATAGTAAATTTCTAAGGGTTTTTCGATCACATCTAAGGAACGTGTGATCAACCCAGTTTCTCTTTCTGTCTCATCTTCTAATTGACTGCGATAATCTTCTTCTATTAGAATCGTGGCTTTTTGTTCTTCGTGATGGAGTGAAATGACAAAACCGATTCCACGTGCTGGATATTGCGGATCATCTTTGATCGTCAGCAAGACCAAGTCACCCTCAGAAAGTGTTAAATGAGCAGTATCTTTAAAAGCGTAGCGGTCAAGCATAACAAGACGAGAAACACCAGTGAAAGTGATCTGCATATCTTCTGTGATAGGATAAACTTGTGGGAAAGCTTGAATGTCATCATTTAATTTTGTTTGATTGATAGATAATTTTGATGATAGGTTCATCATCATTTTCATCACTCCTTATCGTTATGTAGCAAATTGAATATCTATATATTGTGTCTGTAAACATACTATACACTATATATCGTTAACAATCATTTATTTTACACCCTATTTAGTATTTTTAAAGTCTTGAAAAAAACGCAAAAATATGATTTCAAACTAAAATGAAGAGAAAACAAGGAAAGATAAGGAGAAAAAACAACGAAAAAAATCATAGGGTTAGTGAATTTTTTCTTTTTTAGAAAAGAAAAATCAATTCGAATATGGAATGGACATTGTCTTCGTGATGATTTTACTCGAAATGATGGCAACAAATTGAAAAACAGCGTATAGTAGTAAAAGGATATGGATCTATTTTGTTGATCTATAAAAATCAGAGTAGGAAGCAAAGCGTTAAGTGCTGAATGGATGGGATGTTGCCTTCAGACGAAAAACGGTTTGACCGTTTGCGGTTTTGCTTCTGCATCCGCTGCATAAGTCATTGTGTAGGGAGCTCAGCAAAGGAGAGCTTAGCATGAAGAAAGTAACCTATGATGCCAGAACGATTGCTGTTATTGGCTTATTGATCGCTCTTGATCTTATTTTAACGCACCTTTTCGCCATTCAGACACCGATTGTTCGCATCAGTTTCGGCTTTCTGCCATCTGCCATGATTGGGATGTTGTTTGGACCATGGACGGCTGGGATCGCAGGAGCTTTAGCTGATTTGGCTGGCATTTTTTTATTTGGCGGTTCTGGAGCCTACTTTCCAG
Source organism: Pisciglobus halotolerans (assembly GCF_900113675.1). GTDB lineage: Bacteria > Bacillota > Bacilli > Lactobacillales > Carnobacteriaceae > Pisciglobus > Pisciglobus halotolerans. The sequence goes on along the minus strand of NZ_FOQE01000030.1, from coordinate 18,485 downwards.
GATTTACGTTGTCTGCATTTTTAGGCAGCTTTTTCTATGGTTTTTATTTATACAAAAAGCCAAAAACGTGGGGAAGGGTGATTTTGACTGTACTGGTGATCACCTTAGTTGTGAACCTAGGATTGAATACATTGTGGTTAGTGATCATGTATGATCAAGCTGCTCGTGTGATCGTCCCCACACGTTTGTTGCAAAACCTAATCGTAGCTCCGATTCGTGTGTTGATGATTCATTACATCGCCAATCACCCGCGTTTGCGAAGTGTGGTCAAGCTGGATGATGGAGAAACTATAAAACGGTAGAGCAACCATTAGTTTGATGAGAGAGAAATTGATCATAACAGCACAAAGCTGCCTTAAATGAAAAGTGAGGTAAAAAAATGGCAATCAAACAATTTGGAGAAAAGCTGGAAGGGAAAAATTATCAGCTGCGCGTGGGGATTCATCTTCTTGTATTTGACGATCCCAAAGAAAAGATCTTGCTTGTCTCACCGCCGAATGGCTCTTATTTGCTGCCAGGAGGTGAAAGAGAGCTGAATGAGACGCACGTTGAAACACTGAAGAGAGAATCGATGGAAGAGCTCGGTTTTGATGTAACGGTAGGTTTTTATCTAGGAGAAGCAGATGAATATTATTATTCAACTTATCGTAAAAATTATTACCATAATCCGGCTCACTTTTATGTCGCTTCTTCTTGGAAAGAAGTCAGCGCACCGCTTGAAGAAGGGAACAGTTTAAGGTGGGCCACACTTTCAGAAGCCATACAGCTATTGAAAAGAGGAAGCCATCGTTGGGCTGTCTCACAATATATGGAACAAGCAGACAATATCACATTTGAATAAGAAAAAGGAGTTGAGCATAAGCCCAACTCCTTTTCAGTTATCCATAGGATAGTTTATTTGTTGTAAGGAACTGCTTTGACTGTAACATCGATATTGTTACGCGTTGCTTTTGAATAAGGACAGAATTGGTGAGCTTTTTCAGCTAATTCTTGAACCTTATCTTCGTCCAAGCCATCGATAGCAACTTCAATTTCAGCACTTAGTTTAAAGCCATTATCAGTAGGGTCACCTAAAAGGTTGACTGTCAAATAGACAATAGACTCATTATTGATTTTTTCGATTTGTTTGTAATGTTCTAGAGCTGAATGGTAGCAAGCACTATACCCTAATGCGAATAACTGTTCCGGATTGCTTCCTTGTCCTGCGCCGCCCATATCTTTCGGAGTAGAAACGCGCACTGAAAAGGAACCATCCGGTAAACGGCTTTCCCCATCACGTCCGCCTGTGTTAATGGCTTTAGTTGTATATTTTACATCTGACATTGAACAAAACTCCTCTCTTATTATTGGTCTTACATATTCATTATAAATAGAGTCATTTGAAAAGACCAATAAAAGCCCTTAGATAAAAAGAGCTTTTTATTGGTTCAGTTGTTCACTGTCATAAGATTGAAAGATTAGGATAGGTATTCTTGAATAACTGTAGCGACACCATCATTGACGTTAGTGTCGGTGATAATGTTTGCAGCTTCTTTGACTTTAGGAATAGCATTTCCCATGGCTACACCCACACCTGCATATTCGATCATATCTAAGTCATTTTCATTATCGCCGATCGCCATGATTTCTGCTGGCTCCAAATGTAAAATCTCGGCTAAACTTTTTAGCGCTTGTCCTTTGCTGGCCGATTTGTTTAAAATCTCCAGGAAGAAAGGTTCGCTTCTTAAAACGGTGTATTTATCTTTGAACCATTGAGGGATTTTTTCAACTGCTGCATCTAAAATGGCTGGATCGTCGATCATCATCATTTTGCTGATGGTCAAGTCTTTGTCCATCTCTTCAACAGTCCGGAATTTTAACGGCAGCTCAACGATGAAAGCTTCGCGAACAGTATACGCGCTGATGTCGCGGTTTGCCGTATACATGGCGTCGATCGTAGTGGTATGCAAATGAACACCGACTTTCCGGCTCATTTCTTCGATCTCGTAAAAATCATCCATAGACATGGTGTGATGTGCTAAAACTTTTCCGCTATCTGATTCTTGAGCCAAAGCACCATTATAAGTCAGCACATAATCGCCTTTTTCTTCTAAATTCAAGGCTTTTAAATAAGCTCTTACACCAGCTAAAGGACGACCGGTACATAAGACGATCTTCACGCCTTTTTCTTTAGCGGTTTGAATGGTTTGCTGAACGTTTGGACTGATCGTACGTTCAGGGGTTAAAAGTGTACCATCGATATCAATGGCAATAAGTTTGATTGACATAAGTAATGTAAACTCCTTCATTGTGATAACTGGGAAACTAAAAAGCAAATTTTTCGATAGCTGTTGCAACACCATCATGTACATTGGTGTCTGTGACATAGTCGCTGATTTCTTTGACAGCAGGAGAAGCGTTCCCCATGGCCACACCTATTCCTGCGTATTGGATCATATCAAGATCATTGCCATTGTCGCCGATCGCCATCACTTGTTCGCGTGGAATTTGGAAAGAAGTTGCAAGATCGCGCAATGCTTGTCCTTTGCTGGCGGCTTTGTTCAACACTTCTAAGAAAAAAGGTTCGCTCCGCAACAAAGTATACTTTTCTTTAAAAGCAGCGGGAATTTGCGGAAGACTGTTTTCTATCAAGGCTGGATCATCAATGAACATCATTTTGCTGATCAACATCTCTTTGTCCATTTCCTCTGCGGCCCGGTATTTAAGAGGGATCGTAGTCAAAAAGGACTCTCTGATCGAGTAATAGCTGATGTCTTTGTTGGTTGTATAGATTCCTCCATCATTAACAGCATGGCTGTGCAAGCCTAACTTGCGGCTCATATTTTCTACTTCAAGAAAAGCAGCGTGATCCATTGTATGGTGCGCTAAAATTTTGCCGTCACTGGTTTGCTGGACTAAGGCGCCGTTATAAGTGATGGCATGGTCGCCTTCTTCTTGAAGCCCAAGCTCATCCAGTAGAGGCAGTACGCCGGGTAAGGGTCTGCCGGTACATAAGACGACTTTGATTTGCTTTGATTTAGCAATTGCAAGGGTTTGGGCGACCTTAGGAGAGACTAGTCCGTCCGGTGTAACTAAAGTGCCATCAATATCGATGGCGATCAATTGAATGCTCATGCTGTGATTCCTTTCGGCTTATTTATCTTCATCTGAATGATAGATCGCGCCATTTTTAATGTAACGCGTGAATTCTTGATACAGCGGCTCGAATAATGAAATCTCCGAAGAGCTGTGAGGTTTTAAAAATTCTTTAGGCACGTAGAAACGTTCATCGCCATGCTGCTTACCTGTCAGTGCTTTGACTAGGTCGCTCGCTTCTGATAGTTCGATTAGCGTATGATCCGGGTAAATGAGTTCGATTTGTGCAGGGCGGCTTTTTTGATTTGGTCGGTAAAAATCATATGGCAGATCATAGCTGTTGTTGAGCGCCGTATAGTAATCCGTTTCATAGCCGGCTTTTTGGATCAAACCTTGCAGCTTTTTAATGATTGGCAAATCGGTTTCTTTTTGGTAAGTGACAGATTTAAAAGGTTTGCGATCCAAGAAACGTGTCGCTAAGTCGCTAAGGATCTGATCCTGCTCATCTCGCCATAAAGTAAAATAGGTGTTTAAGACGCCATCATCTAATTTGAGATAATCTTCCAGTGTAAAACGTTTCTCAAAGAAAGGAATCAATAGCGAAAAGCTGTGTTTAAACTGTGTTTCCGGCAAATCATAGATTCTATTGGCTCTCTTCAGCAAATGATCTAATGTTACTTCCATACCTCTCGAAACAGGATGAAAGTAGACTTGCATGTACATTTGATAGCGGCTGACAATATAATCCTCAACTGCATGCATACCTTGAATACGAAAAGCAATCCCTTCTTTATAAGGCCGGATAACGCGTAAGATACGTGTCAGGTCAAATGTACCGTAGTTTACGCCTGTATAATAGGCGTCGCGCAGTAAGTAATCCATTCGGTCCGCATCGATTTGGCTGGAGATGAGCTGCACGACTTGCGGGTTAGGATAGGTTTTATCAATGACACTGGCTACTTTTTCAGGAAAATCAGGACTGACCTTAGACAGAATCTGATGGACTTCCGTTTCAGGCGAAAGAAGAATATCAATTGTGATCTTTTCATGATCAGTATGAAAAATATGTTCAAATGTATGCGAATAAGGGCCATGTCCAATATCGTGCAATAAAGCGGCACATAAGACAACCAAACGTTCACTGTCGTCCCAACCACCGTCACCCGGTACTTTTGTAGGATAGCTGCGCATAAAATGATCACAAATACGCCGAGCAATTTCATAAACGCCAAGTGAATGTGTAAAGCGAGAATGTTCAGCGCCATGGAAAGTGAAAGAAGCTGTCCCGAGCTGCTTGATCCGGCGTAGTCGCTGGAACTCTCTAGCATTGATCAAATCTAAAATTAGTTGATGCTGAACATGGATGTAGCGATGAACAGGGTCTCTAAAAACCTTTTCTAAAGGCAATCGTTCATGATATTGATCATTTTCTGTCAATCCAATAACCTCCGATCTAACTGGTCTCCAAGCATTTGTTCATTGCGTCGAATCATTTTTTGATAAGAAGTGGTATAGTTTTCCAGCAGTTCTTCTGAATATGTTCCGCTGACGATTTTATTGTCTTGTTCTAACAAAACCTTTAGGATCTTTTCTTTCATCTCTTCAACGGTTAAAGAAACGCCGAGTAATTCTTCTAGGGTAGCCATTACACTGGGGTCGACTTTAGGATAGTGCCATTTGACTGTCTCTCCTTGCAGTCCTTGTTGGTAAAAGTCTCGAATCCATTCTGCCCGTCTTTCTTGATTGCCATTGACACTGATATAGATCATGATTGCAACGCCATTTTTTAAGCGACGTTGAGCGGTGCCCGCGAACTTTTTACCCCCGATACTTAAATCGAACTCTCCAGGACAATAGGAAGTTTCAATTTCGTATGCTTCGATCGTTTTCCCGTATTCTTTCAAAGCGGCACTGATCAAACGAAACATGACTTGATAACCGTCTTGGATCGGTATCCGTTCGTCTGATCGTTCCGGTAAAATAATAGAAAAGTTCAATACCCCTTCATCGCCGACAACAGCTAGACCACCGGAATTGCGGACGATGACATCTTTTCCTGCTTCATCCAAAAGGGCCAAGCCTCTTTCTAGATGAGGCAGTTTAGTATCCATCATGCCTAAAATGATCAAATTCTGCGTTGGCCAGAAATGCAGTAAATGCTGCTGATGCTTACCGGCATACATCATTAAACTGTCGGCTAAAGCAAAATGCGAGATGGTTTGATTTTTAAAAGGATAGGTTTTGCTGTTATATAAATGGTACGTTTGTTCTTTTAAAGGATCATTCATTTTCGATGTAGAATGCATAGTCACTGCTCCTATATTTAAAATAACTTACGCTCTATTCGTCATTATTTGATAAAATTTGGACAATAGAGGAAGATTTCATTGTTTATTATACCAAATATAGCAGAAAAATCCGTATAAATATGGATTCTTCTATCATTAAGACTTAAACCGGTGTATTCTTCAAGTTGAACATGCTAAAATAAAAAGAGAAGATGAAAGAAGGAACCTGCTTTTTTAACAACTTAGAGGTGAAGAAATGGATTTAACAAAAGGAATGCCGGCAAAGATACATGTAGAAACGAAAATAACGGACCCAAATGGGGTAGAAAAGTTTGTGTTTGACGAAAAAGGAAAAGTTGTCCAAATGGGCTCTTCTTATTACATTCGTTATGAAGAATCGGTTGAAGGAAGTGACGGGATCCCAGTTACATTCAAAGTTGAACCAACTGGCATCGTGACATTGACGAGAAGAGGAGATGTGAAAACACGTCTGCGGTTTGAATTAGGGAAAAGCTGCGAAACGCTCTACCGCTTGCCCCAAGGAAGTGTTTATATCGACACCGTAACGAATCACTTGGAGATCAGTTATACTGATGAGCCTTTCACAGGACATGTTCAGATTCAGTATGCGTTGTATTACGGAAAAGAAAAATTGGGAGATTACCATTTGCAATTGATTTTTACCATTTGCAATTGATTTTTACCGTTTAGTTATAGTATGATAAAGAGTAGACTTTTGAAAGGACGTGCCTTTTGTGGAATTAAAACAATTTGATGGTCAAATTAGAAGTGAATTGTCAATGATTGAAGTTGCGCATGCAGTTTTGACGCAAAAAGGGGAAGTCATGGATTTCACCGACTTGCTTAAAGAAGTGATCGACTTTTTAGATATGAATGAGCAAAGTATTGAAGAAAAAATGCCACAATTTTATGCAGATTTAAATGTAGACGGCAGCTTTATCTCTTTAGGAGAAAATCTATGGGGATTGCGCGAATGGTATCCAGTTGATTCCATTGATGAAGAGCTGACGCATGATAACGATGAAGATGAAATCAAACCACGTCGTCGCAAAAAAGGCAAGAAGAGCGCATTTGCCACTTCTGAGGATGAAATTGATTATAACGATGATGATCCTGAAGACAGAGATGTCTATGAAGGTGATGAAGCGGAAGAAGAAGAAGAAGAAGAAGTTGAATACGGCGAACGTGTTGACGTTAGTGATCATGGTGTAATGGTCGATGAGGAAGATGAAGAAGATTTAGGCGAATATAAAGCTGACTTGTCTGCTCTAGGTGCAGATGAAGAGGAAGAAGACGATCTTCCAGATGGTGTTGAAGGTGACTTATCGCTCATCGAAGACGAAGACTTGGATGAAGAGGAAGAAGAATATTAAAGTTCTTTGTAAAAGGCTCTTTTTGGAGCGCCTTGCAAATTCCAAGTTTCAATGAAAGATAAAGAAGTGAAAGGAGTTGAGCAAAGTTAGCTCAGCTCTTTTTTGTCTTTTAGCGATATTTTTTAAAGAAGAAGTTGTCAAATTCCTTAAATAAGGCGTATTATTTGAAAATAAATGAAAATCTGTTAAAATTTACTGTTGTTTTCTGAAAATAGCGTGGAATGATATAGAATATTTGTGAATTCTTTGATATACTTATCACGTCAACTAAGCCGTGGCGTTTAGCGAACAAAAAGAAATGTCTGAGGAGGCAACAAAACTATGACTCGTTTAGTAAGCATGACCGATATGTTACAAAAAGGGTTAAAAGGCCACTATGCAGTAGGCCAATTCAACATCAACAACTTAGAATGGACACAAGCTGTTCTTCAAGCTGCTCAAGAAGAAAAATCTCCAGTTATCTTAGGAGTTTCTGAAGGTGCAGGCAAGTATATGGGAGGATTCAAGGTTGTTGCAGCAATGGTTGATGCATTGATGGAAACAATGGATATCACTGTTCCTGTTGCATTGCATTTAGACCATGGTTCTTCTTTAGAAAAATGTCGTGAAGCAATCGACGCAGGTTTTTCATCTGTTATGATCGACAATTCTAAATTCCCAATCGATGAAAACATTCAAGCTACAAAATCTGTAGTAGAATATGCTCATCAAAAAGGAGCTTCTGTTGAAGCTGAAGTTGGTTCTGTAGGCGGTACTGAAGACGGCGTAACAGGCGGCGTCCAATATGCTGATGCTCAAGAATGCAAACGCATGGTTGATGAAGCAGGAATCGATGCTTTAGCTGCTGCACTTGGTTCTGTTCATGGAAATTATGTTGGCGAACCTAAACTTGGTTTTGATGAAATGAAGGAAATCTCAGAATTAACAGGCGCACCTTTAGTGTTGCATGGTGGTTCAGGAATCCCAACACACCAAATCGAAAAAGCAATCCAATACGGTCACACAAAGATCAACGTTAACACTGAATTACAACAAGTATGGACTGCAAAAGTTCGTGAAGTACTTGCTAATGATGCAGATGTATATGATCCACGTAAAGTTATTGGACCAGGTAAAGAAGAAATCGTGAAAACAACTAAAGCTAAAATGCAAGAGTTCGGTTCTTCTAACCAAGCATAAGTCAAAAATAAATAAAGAATGATTAAAAATGAGAAAAGCCTTTCCGTTTAATGAGAAAACGGAAAGGCTTTTTTGTCTTCTCTTTCTTTTATGTTCTTTTTTAAAGCTGGATATTGTAAGCTTATGTTGGTATGTAGTAAAATGGGGATAGTATTTTTTCGCTGCTATTGCTGATCCGCTTTCAACAGGTGAGGCTAGGTGCAAAGGAATAGGTAAACCAGTCGTTTTTGGAAGTCCTTTCCTCTTGTGTCAACATCTTTACTACAGCAGCCATAACTGAGGTTTACTTTTATTTTTCATCATTTAAATAAAATAAAAAAGACTGTGGCTTCTTTTTAATGTAAAGAAGTTCCTTTTTTAGTACAGTAAATACTTAAACAATGTTATCAACAAAAATGAGAAGATACTAAACGAACAGGCGGAAGGGGCCTGTGCATGAAAAAAGTGAGGGTTTTATAAATAATGAAGAAATTTAGCATACAAGGTGGCAAAAAGTTATCTGGAACAGTTACGATCAGTGGTGCAAAAAATAGTACAGTAGCCTTGATTCCAGCAGCTATTTTAGCAGATGAACCAGTTATTCTTGAAGGCGTGCCAAATATCCAAGACGTCCATTCCTTGATCGAAATCTTAAATATGATGCATGTCAAAACTGAATTCAACGGGTCAACGTTAATGATTGATCCAACTGATATGGTTTCGATCCCTATGCCAAACGGTAAGATTCAAAGTCTAAGAGCCTCTTATTACTTCATGGGTGCTTTATTGTCGAAGTTTGGACAAGGTGTAGTTGGCTTGCCCGGCGGATGTTTTTTAGGTCCGCGCCCGATCGATCAGCATTTGAAAGGGTTCAAAGCCCTTGGCGCGACGGTTGAAAACGAAATGGGCGCCATGTACTTACAAACTTCAGAAGAAGGCTTGACGGGTACGCGTATTTATTTTGATGTGGTTTCGATCGGCGCAACCATCAATGTGATGCTGGCTTCTGTTAAGGCAAAAGGCAAAACCATTATTGAAAATGCGGCCCGTGAACCTGAAATTATTGATGTGGCAACTTTATTAAATAACATGGGAGCAAAAATCCGCGGCGCCGGTACTGATGTGATCCGAATCGAGGGCGTTGAAGAAATGCACGGTTGTCGTCATACGATCATTCCTGACCGGATCGAAGCCGGTACTTACTTAGCGATGGCAGGTGCGGTCGGCAAAGAAGTCCTTGTACAAAACGTGATCGTTGAACATATCGAAGGCTTGCTGGCCAAGATGGAAGAAATGGGCGTTCCAATGGAGATCGGAGAAGACAGTGTCTTAGTCAAAGAAACGACTTCATTAAAACCCGTCAATGTCAAAACAATGCCTTATCCAGGATTTGCTACAGACTTGCAGCAGCCCTTAACACCCTTATTGTTAAAAGCAAATGGAGAATCCGCAATCAAAGATACGATTTATCCTAAACGTGTTAAACATATTCCTGAACTTGCTCGGATGGGCGCACAGGCGCGCGTGGAAAGTGATTTGATTTTGTTAGAAGGTCCATGCGAACTAACAGGTGCTGAAGTGGAAGCTAGTGATCTAAGAGCAGGAGCTTGCTTAGTGATTGCTGGATTGATGGCTGAAGGAAACACAAAAATCAGCGGGATAGAAAATATCCTGAGAGGGTACGATCATATTATTGAAAAACTGACCGACTTGGGGGCAGATATCGAAATGATCGAGGAATAAAGCATAACAGTAGTGAAGTGAGGAGCGGGAAGATGGAGGAAATCGTTACATTAAAAGAATTGGAAAGTAAGACGCTGAAAGAAATCTATCAGCATGCAAGAGCATTAAAGATCCCTTATTACAGTCAAATGAATAAAAAGGAGCTTTCATTAGCTGTTATTCGTGCGCAGGAAGAAAAACAGGGTTACTTTATTGTGGAAGGCGTATTAGATATTATGGAACAACAAGATTTTGGCTTTCTGCGGCCAATCAATTATACACCTAGCAAAGAAGATATTTATATTTCGGCTTCTCAAATCAAACGATTTGGATTGCGCAATGGAGACAAGATTACGGGGAAAGCTCGTCCGCCAAAACCATCAGAACGTTATTATGGCCTGATGCATGTCAATCTTGTGAATCAAAAAGATCCTGAAGAAGCAAAAGAACGTTCTCACTTTCCAGCTTTGACTCCTCTTTATCCTGAAAAGCAGATCGCGTTGGAAACCAATCAGCTCAAAATTTCTACACGGATGATCGATATCATTGCCCCAGTAGGTTTCGGGCAAAGAGGGTTGATCGTAGCACCGCCTAAAGCCGGAAAGACGATCTTGCTGAAAGATATTGCTAACGGCATCGCTGAAAATCATCCTGAAGTTGAATTGATCATGCTCCTGATCGATGAACGTCCGGAAGAAGTAACAGATCTGGAACGAAATGTTAAAGGAGAGGTCGTTTCTTCGACCTTTGATCAACAACCGCAAAATCATGTGCGGGTCGCTGAACTGGTATTGGAAAGAGCGATGCGTTTAGTGGAAGACAAACGTGATGTGGTTATTTTAATGGATAGCATCACACGCTTGGCTCGTGCTTATAACTTGGTTATTCCTCCAAGCGGACGTACATTGAGCGGAGGGATCGATCCGGCTGCTTTATATAAACCGAAGAAATTCTTTGGTGCTGCTCGAAATATTGAAGAAGGCGGCAGCTTAACGATTTTAGCCACCGCTCTTGTAGACACAGGCAGCCGGATGGACGATGTGATCTATGAAGAATTTAAAGGGACTGGAAACTCAGAGTTGCATCTTTCTCGAGAATTGTCAGAAAGAAGAATCTTTCCTGCCATCGATATTAAAAAATCAAGCACACGAAAAGAAGAATTGTTGCTGAAAGGTGCTCGTCTGGAATCAATCTGGAAACTGCGTCATGCCATGACCGGAGATGCATTAGAAGTGACAGACCAATTTATCAAAGTTTTACGCAAAACAAAAACAAATGAAGAATTCTTCCAAAATTTTTCTTCTGCATCTTTTAACAGCAGTAAAAATCAACGAGGAAATCGACGTTAAAAAAGGTTTGCAATCCATTATTAAACATGCTATTATGCTAATGTTGCGATTTTGCATAAATCACTCTGATACAGCAAATGGATCAGGGCAAAAGGAGAGAAAAGAATTATGAAACAAGGAATTCACCCAGAATATAGACAAGTGGTATTTATGGACACAACTACAGGCTACAAATTCTTATCCGGATCTACTAAATCTTCTGACGAAACAGTTGAATGGGAAGATGGCAATACTTACCCAATGATCCGTGTTGAAATTTCTTCAGATTCTCATCCATTCTACACTGGGCGTCAAAAATTCACCCAAGCAGATGGTGCTGTTGCACGTTTCAACAAAAAATATGGCTTCAAAGACGAAAACGAAGGTTAATCATATAAACATTGATTCACTAGACTTTAGAGGATATCTTAAACAAAAGATATCCTCTTTTTTTAGTTTTTTTGGCTCATCATCTTTTAACGATGGTAAAGAAATTTCCTCTAGCCTGTGAATTTAGACAATGGATAGGTTACGTCCTAGATCAATCATCGCTTAATAGGCGTAACGGTCAGTATTGAGCTTTGAAAATGAAAATAGGGTCAGTGGACATCAACAATCAAATCAGTAACAAACAAAAATGTACCTCAAGAAGGATTTCTTGAGGTCTTTTGCAGCGCTTTTGCGTCTTGGTGAAAAGGGAAACAAGCTTTGTTTAAAGGGAAGAGTAACATCTTGTTATAATAAAGCGCTTTCTTACTTTTATTTGTAATGCTTTTATTATCATATTGATACAGTATCTGTTTCTTTTTATAGTACAATAAGAAAGAATACAAGTTAGGGAGAAATGTACTGTGTCCTCAGAATATATTTATGTCCATTTGGATAGTGTAACCAATTCTGTGTTATCAAGAGGCTTGACTTTTTTCAATTACGAAAAAACGGTGCACAATAAACCGCAAAACCTGCTGCTGCTAAATGATGCAAAGGATATTGGCGAGTTTGATCTGCATACGGGGTTTCGTATGATTCGTGGTGCGCAAAAAGTGCAAGACTTTTTTGACGCGTATAAAAAGGGAACCTATGGCATGCAATACCAGCTGAAATGGGTTGACTTTGAAAGTATTGAACTGTTGCATGAGTTGACACCAGTAGAGATTTCCGAACTTCTTTATCTTGCACATGCTTATACACATTTACACTCACCATTTAATTATAAGCTGCAAAATAATTTTATTTACTTGACGATGTCAGACGGAAGCATCAAACAATATTACCGCGATATCCACTTATTTTATACGATGCTAGCAGAGGAATTGACAAAGCAATTGAAAGAGCGTTCAATTGAAAAGAAATTACTTTTCAAAAGAGCCAAGCCTGTGCAGCCAGTTTCGTTAGAATTGATTAAAAGTATAGTGCCTTTGCTGAGAGAAGGCGTCTGTTTTTCTTTCAAACAGCTTAATGTAGAAGATGATATTTGTGAAATACCGATTTATCTAATCGAAGATCGTGTCCGCAGTCTTTATGAAGATCATAATGAACTGCTAGCTTATTTATGTTTTGATTACAAAAAACAAAGTTGGTTCGTTAAAGAAGAGCAACCTTTAGCTCCTGGGCTTCAGTTTTGATCAACTGATAAGGTTAGACAGAACAAGTGTTGATAATCGACTAAATGGAAAAATAAAACGATGATTTTTTATCGAATTTATCAAAAAGACTGCAGTTGGTCATTCATGGCTCTGCAGTCTTTTTTTGATGAGTAAAAAAATCGTTGAGCCAGTTTTTCTGGTTCTTTCTCTTTTAACGTTGGTAAAGAAATTTCCTATGGTCGATGGGCTACTGATGGAAAGCCATGAGAACACATTGAGCCGAAAATCGCGTCTCAATGCTTGCAAGCTTCAAACTTAGTGTAACGGCTAAAGCTTAACACTAAGTGATTCACATTGCATCTTTTTTCATGGCTATCAGTAGCCCTATACGCCTTCTGAAATTTCTAGAAATAGAATTTTAACGAGTTTAGCATTAAAAAAATTGATATTTTACAGACCAACGTTAAATATGGTAAAACCGTTTTTCTATCACAATATGAGTACTTGTTTTCAATTTGGGTTCTATAATCGTTAACGTTGGTTAGAAAAAATGATGTTAGATTTGTTAAAAAAACATTCCTAGACAGTTCGGTTGTCCCATCATCCGAAGAAAATTTTTTATCCATATCAGAAGACGAAGAATCTCAATTTTACAAGTCTTAGGTTCCATCAGACTTGTAAAATTCCCTTCATGTAAAAGGGACAGAAAAAGTGGGAATAACTACATGGGCTATTTCAGTGAGGATTCATTTACGGTTTAGTGTGTTCAACCTAGTATTAAATAAATTGAAATGAAATGCTAAGAAGCCTAGGAAATGGCAGCTAATTATGGTAAAATAGCAGCTGGATTATCGACGATGGTCTCCAAAAAAAGGTTGAGTGACAGGAGATCATGGGTTGGGATTTTGAAAAAATGTGGAGGAAAAAAAGCAATGAAAATCTTTCTTATTTATGGTGGAAAGAGCGCTGAGCATGATATTTCCATACTTACTGCCTACTCCATTACACAAGAAGTTTATTATCAATATTATGAAATCGAACCAGTATATATCACAAGAGATGGCCAATGGGTCAAAGGGCCAGTGATCCATCAAGCAGATAAATTGAGAAATGCTGAAAGTTTACGATTGAGTGTTGGAAAAGAGGCAGTATTTGCACAGAAAGATCAGGAATCTTCTATCGGTGTCTTGATTGAACCAAGCAGTATCAAAAGTGAAGATGCGGTGATTTTTCCTGCTTTGCATGGTCCAAACGGAGAAGATGGCACGGTTCAAGGATTGTTTGAAGTGCTGGGCATGCCTTATGTAGGAGCTGGCGTACTGGCGAGTGCAGTTGGAATGGATAAAATCGTTTCAAAACAGCTTTTCCAACAAGCTGGACTGCCGCAAGTTCCTTATGTACCCGTTCCAAAAAGATACTGGCTGCATCAGCGTGAAGACGTTTATAACCGTTGTGAAGGTACGCTTATCTATCCAATGTTTGTCAAACCAGCTAACTTAGGCTCTAGCGTAGGAATCAGCAAAGCTGAAAATCGTGAAGAGCTGACTGAAGCGATCAATCTTGCTTTCCAATATGACCGACGAGTGATTGTTGAACAAGGCCTTCAAGAAGCAAGAGAAATCGAAGTGGCTGTTTTAGGCAATGATGATATTCATACTTCTGTACCAGGAGAACTGGTGAAATCAGTTGAATTTTATGATTATGAATCAAAATACATCAACAACGACGTGAGAATGCAGATTCCAGCAACTTTATCAGAGGAAACAACTGAAAAGATCCGCGAATATGCTGTTCGAGCTTTCCAAGCAATTGATGGCAGCGGCTTGAGCCGATGTGATTTCTTTGTGACTAGCAACAGTGAGATTTTCATTAATGAAGTGAATACGATGCCTGGCTTTACACAATTCAGCATGTATCCCTCTCTATGGAAACAAACCGGCTTAAGTTATGGAGACCTGATTGAGGAATTGATTCAATTGGCATTGAGACGGGCTGAAGAACGTTCACAGTACCAACAAAAAAATCATCAATAAAAATGAATATGAATAATAGGCTGTAGACAATAGGTCACAGCCTAAAATTTATGGCAAAACAGACGGCTGCTGTAAATTATGAAACAGCAAAAGATGGATGTGTGGGAACACCAGTCTATGAACAGCTATCTGTTTTTTTAGCATATATGGAGGAAAGCAATGATTTCTTTAACGATCAATGAAATAGCAGAAGCAGTTGGCGCTCTAAATACAGTCGATCAATGGAGCGAGCGCGCCGTTACTTCAGTCGGCTTCGATACGCGTAAGTTAACAGCTGGATCATTATTTGTGCCGCTGATCGGCGAAAACGATGGACACCGGTTTATTGAACAAGCAATAGAACAAGGTGCAGTGGCGGCTTTTTGGAGTGCCCCTTTAGCAGAAGCACCAGCGGATTTTCCGGTTATCCAAGTGGCCGATACATTGGCTGCTATGCAACAATTAGCGAAGTATTATTTGAAAAAAGTGGCGCCAAAAGTGGTTGCCATAACAGGCAGCAACGGAAAAACGACGACAAAAGATATGACAGAAGCGGTATTGAGCGCACGGTATAAAGTCCACAAAACACAAGGGAACTTTAATAACCATATCGGTTTGCCTTATACGATCCTAGAGATGAGTGAGGATACAGAAGTCATCATTCTCGAAATGGGCATGAACCATCCGGGAGAAATCAAAGTATTATCAGACTTGGCAGAACCGGATATCGCGATCATTACGATGATTGGCGAATCGCACATTGAATACTTAGGATCGCGAGCAGCAATCGCGGATGCCAAAATGGAAATCACATCTGGTTTGAAAAAAGATGGAATATTGATCTATCCAGGAGCAGAGCCTTTATTGCAAGAACGCGTTCAAGGGTTGTCGTCAGAACAACTGCGAACATTTGGACAAGAAGCAAGCAATGACCTGTATCCGCTACAAGTAAAAACAGAAATGAAAGAAACAACGTTTACCACGAATTCAGCGCCTGACGTGCAGCTGCAAATTCCAGTTTTAGGGACGTATAATGTCAATAATGCGCTAGCAGCGTTATTAGCAGGACTTGCAACCGGCATTTTGATCAAAGAAGCAGCCGGTTCATTGGCACGTTTCCATTTGACCAAGAACCGTACGGAATGGTTGAAGGGATATAACAATAGCGCTATTTTAAACGATGCTTACAATGCAAATCCAACTGCTATGAAACTCGTCATTGAAAATTTCAGTCGTCTAAGCAATAACGGGCAGAAAATAGTGGTCTTAGGAGATATGCTGGAGCTAGGCGAATGGTCAGCTGCACTACATGAAAGCATCAAAGAAGTACTGTCACCGGAAGCAATCGATCAAGTGGTATTATACGGCGAAAAGATGCAAGTTTTAGCAACGGCGCTTGTTGAGGAAAATATCTTTGACGAGCATCAGGTCCATCATTTTACGGGTGAAAAGGAACCGATGATTCAATATTTGAAAGACACACTTCGTTCTGATGATTATGTATTGATCAAATCAAGTTTTGGAACGGATCTGTTATCTGTCGTTCGTATGCTGACGGTTTGAAATCTTCTGCTAAACAAAGTCAGGCAGTAATGCGAGCAAAAAAAGAAACAAAATACATTTCATCCAAAAGGAAACGTGTTCATTCAAATTTTATTTGAAATGATTTGCTAAACCTAAGGATACGTGTTAGTATTGCAAAGGTTATAAAAGAATAACTTAATGAATTGAAAATAATGAGAGTTTATGTAACGTAAAAGCAGTCGGATGAAATCATTCCGCAGCCCATTCACTTGCCGATCAGAGCGGCAGCTGAACGAAAAGAAAAACAGCCAGGAATGAAAGCAAAGGTTTATTTTCTCCTGATAGCTGTTTTATTCTTTCTTTAAAACAATCGCGATTTGTTACAAAAGAGGATGGTCTCTTTAACCGTTAAACAAATGAACGATAACAGGTATCTATGATGGGAACGATCAATGAATTGCCTGTTTTGCAAGACTCTCTTGAGATTTTCAATAAACAGGAGGAAAACAATAGTTGAAATTTTCAGAATTAGGATTAGCGCCTGAATTATTAAAAAGTATTGAAAGAATGGGGTTTGAAGAAGCTACACCCATTCAAGAACAAACAATTCCTTTAGCACTTGAAGGAAAAGATGTCATTGGACAAGCACAAACAGGTACAGGTAAAACAGCAGCTTTCGGCTTAGCCATGTTGCAAAAAATCGACCCTTCAAACCGTGTGGTGCAAGGTCTAGTTATTTCTCCAACAAGAGAATTAGCGATCCAAACACAAGAAGAATTATATAGCTTGAGCCGCGATAAAAAAGCTAAAGTACAAGTGGTTTATGGCGGAGCAGATATTGGCCGTCAAATCCGGTCATTAAAGGACCAACCGCATATCGTAGTAGGTACACCTGGCCGTATGTTAGATTTGATCAAGCGTAAAGTATTGAAATTGAACCATATTGAAACATTGGTCCTAGATGAAGCTGATGAAATGTTGAATATGGGATTCATTGATGATATCGAAAGCATCATCAAAGAAACACCATCAGCACGTCAAACGCTATTGTTCTCAGCAACAATGCCGAATGAAATCAAACGAATCGGTGTACAATTCATGCAAAATCCAGAGCATGTTCAAATCAAGACAAAAACGTTATCCAGCAGTTTGATCGATCAATATTTTGTGAAATGTAAAGATTTTGAGAAATTCGATTTGATGACGCGTTTGTTTGATGTTCAAACACCTGAACTTGCGATCGTCTTCTGTCGTACGAAACGTCGGGTAGATGAAATTGCTAAAGGATTGGAAATGCGCGGCTACCGTGCAGAAGGAATCCATGGCGATCTTTCTCAACAAAAACGGATGAGTGTGTTGAAAGGCTTTAAATCTGGTCGCGTTGATATCTTAGTCGCTACGGATGTCGCTGCTCGTGGATTGGATGTATCGGGTGTAACACATGTTTATAACTATGATATTCCACAAGACCCAGAAAGCTACGTGCACCGTATCGGCCGTACTGGTCGTGCTGGTAAAGAAGGGATCTCTATCACTTTTATCACACGGAATGAAATGGGCTATTTGCGGACGATCGAGGATTTAACGCGCAAAAAAATGACAGCTTTGCGTCCGCCAACAAGTGAAGAGGCGTATGAAGGACAAGTCAAAGCAGCGATGGAACAAATCGGCGAGATCATTGACAAAAATGGTTTGGACCGTTATGAAAAAGCTGCCGCTGACTTATTAGAAACTTACACACCAGAAGACTTGGTTGCTGCTTTCTTAAAAACGATCGTGAAAGATCCAAATGAGGTGCCGGTTAAAATCACACCGGAACGCCCATTGCCAAATAAATCTTTCAAAGGTAATAATAAAGGCGGCGGACGCGGTCATTACAAAGGAAAAGGCGGAAAGAATTACGGCGATCGCCGCGGAGGCAGAAGAGATAATCGTCGCAATAGTAAAAAAGATCAGCGCTTTGATAATAAACGCGGTGACCGTCGCAACAATGGTAATGGAAAACGCGATTTTACAATTAGACAAAAATAAACCTATACCCCAAACTTTTCTTCAATAAAGTCTAAAAAGGAGGGCTCTATAATATATAGTGTTGGTGGACCAATCGGTTCACTGGCACTATTTTTTGTTTTTAAATGAAAAAAGACCAGTGAACTCCTATAATTAAGTTACCACACAAAAGAATAGGAGAATTCACATGGCCTACACTCATTCTATAAAAAAATTGCTCAATATTAAAGACCCAAATGTTCAATTAGCTGAAGTTCCCGTTACAAAGGAAAAGAAAAAGGATCAAGAATATCTGGTAGTACACGGAAAATTGACCTATCGACCTTCCTGCTGTAAACTTTGCGGCGTCAAAAACAACTCCTATCAGGATCTTATCAAACATGGCACA
>NZ_FOQE01000009.1:61564-69212 GCF_900113675.1 Pisciglobus halotolerans | reverse complement strand
CAAAGTTTCTCTCGTAAAGGAAATTGTTTGGACAATTCACCAATGGAAAATTTCTTTAGTCTTTTGAAACAAGAAGTATATCATGGACAAGTTTTTCATAGCTACGAAGAACTAGAGAGAACAATCGTCACATTTATCGACTATTACAATCACAGAAGAATCAAACGGAAACTCGATTGGATGAGTCCAATCGACTATCGTAAAGAAATTCAGAACGCCGCTTAGGGTTAGAAGTTTCTTGCGGATAAAAGTAGAAAAAAAGAAGTGGATTTCTCCACTTCAAAAAAGTCTAATATTTGGGGGTCACTACACTTTCAAAAAAATGAAAGTCCTGTTTTTTTAGGTTCTTCTTCTTTTAAGGTTGGTAAAGATCTGATCACTCTTTTAGATAAAGAGAAAAAACTCAGCAATCATTTGATCTCCATTTTTAAACTTTTCATCACGTCTAACGCCTTTTGATGTAATGCCTCAGTAGAACCTGCGCAAGCTTCTTTGAGAATGCGAACCGACGCTAACGGAAAAGAATTGTGCAGCATTACCGCATTTGAAAGGACACAGACATTCGTTTCAGCACCAACGACTGTAATCACTCTATTCGGGTCGTCTTGATATTCATCTCGCAGCTTAGCAGCTACTTCTGGAGAGATTGAATGAAAGTCCTTCTTGATGGCTTGGTGCTTTTGCAGAGCTTGTTGCAGTGGTGGATACAATTCATGTCCCCATTGATCTTCTTGTGCTGAACGGCCTTCATCTGATTGATGTTTGTCAAGCGTATAATAGATAGGTTCTCCCTGTTCTTCTTGCCTGCGGATTTCTTGTAAAATGTTCGGCACGATCTCTTTGGCTCCTTCAACGACCATTGCACCCTTTTCCGGATCGACGTAATCATTCTGCATATCAATCACAAATAACATCTTCTCATCTACTTTCTCTCTTCATTAGTTTTGAATCTATTTGTTATCGAGTTCTTTATCAAAAGTATAACGTGTTCACTTTAAGAATAAAAACAAAATCACTCCTGCAACTTTGTAATAAAAGGCTAGAAAAGAGCAGGAAGAAAAGAGCCGACACAATAAAGAACAGGATACCATATCATAATTCCGCCTAATGCTTTCAATACAATAGGAAAGGTTTTCTGTTTATCTTGAACATGGAAATAAGCCTGCAAGTTTTTCCATGACTTAGGTAAAAGTACAACCAACAATAAAACTGTCCATGGTGCCAAACCTAAAAAGGCTAAAACAAAAAGCCAGACAAATGAAAATAGAAAAGTGATTTTGGTCACTGTAACGGAACGCGCTTTTCCAAGATAGTAAACAAGCGTCTTCCTTCCGTTCACTATATCCTCTTCTAAATCACACGTATTATTAGCCAATAAATTATTGAACATCATCAAGACGGTCGGCAAACAAACCAATAAAACTTTTGCCAACAAACTGAATGGTTAAAGGGGTGTGGATAAAATCACTCAAGTAAGCGCCCACGAGCGGAACAAAAAAACCACTCGCCAACGAAGTAACCGTTTCAGCTATCGGCAGACTATTCAATGGCTTAGGACCTGCTGAATAAAATAAACCAATGTAAAAACCGATCAATCCTAAAACAAGCAGTACCCAATTTGTTTGCCATGCCAGCAAAACGCCTAACAGGGTAGCAACTGCTAAAAAGATGATAAAAGTTGTTCGAACGGTTTTCAAAGATAAGTTTTCTCTGCCTATGATGTTCGTTTTCGTCTTATATTCATGTTCATCTGATGCATTCAAATAATCCATGTAATTATTAAAGACATTTACGGCAATATGGAAAAACAAAATCAATAAAATATATAATAATACTTGCCCATTAAAGAAAGAGCCATTTTCGTACCTTGAATAAGACACACCTAACAAAATCAAAAATAAATTCAAAGGAGAGGTATAAATTTCTCCTAATTCCCATAGTTGTTTCGCACTCACCTATATTCCTCCTAAATCAAATGGCTTTTTATGATGACACAACTATTTTATCATATCTATTAGGAGGTTTTCTTTTGTTGCTTAATTTTTTTCAAAATCTGTAAAAATAGATTTAGTCATTTTAAAAACGACGACCTGCTTCATATCAGCCTAAAGTCAAATCAATAAAGTGATAACAAAGAATGGTTTTCTTCACTTTTCTCCCTTTTCTTTTTTGATTAATTGCAGAATATCTTGAGGTTCTTCAAAAAAGTAGTCTGCACCTTCAAAATCTTCTCTCGATTTAGCTCCCCATAACGCGACACCAAAAGCCGTACCAGCTTCTTGTGCACATTGATAATCAAAAATAGAATCCCCAATATAAATCGTGTCTTTCGGCTGTAGATCCATTTTTTTCATGCAGGCCAGTAAAGGTTCAGGATGCGGTTTATGTTTTTTGGTTTGTGAAGCGGTAATAATCGCGCTAAAGTAATGATCCAAGCCAAAAGGTGTGAAACCATCCATTACCCCTTCATCCGTTTTTGAAGTCACCACTCCTGTTGCGACACCTAATGTTTTCAGCTCTTCTAAAGTATCTTCTATTCCCTCAAATACATGAACTTGATCATAGTGTTCTTGCTGCTTTTTGACCCATACTTTTCTCACTTTTTCTACATCTTCCACACCAAATTTTTCCAACGCCTGTTTGCCAGGGATACCAAAAATCTGATGGAGTTCATCCATACTTTTATCCATTTCTGCTTCTTCTGCTAACGTTTCTTGCAGAGCTGTCAATACAGCTTCTTCTGTGTCAATCATCGTCCCATCCACATCAAAAATAATGGCTTTCATTTTTTTCCTCACTCTCTTTTTTTTTCAACTATTTTATTTATTCTCTCTTCTCTCATCTTAACACTTCTTTGATCGTTGATGAATCATTAACACTCCCACATCATTTTTACAGCTTTTGCTTGCCAAAGGTTATGCATATTCGTTTGACTCTTCATTTAAATATCGTTATACTCATTTTGAATGAATAGTAAGCGTTATCTTTTGTTCATTACTTATTTTTGGAGGTCAGTATCATGAAACAGTTAGGTGTATCTATTTACCCTGCTAAATCTTCTTTTGAGGAAGATTTAGCGTATTTAGATTTAGCAAAAAAATATGGCTTCACGCGTATCTTCACTAGTTTGCTGGAAATTTCCGGCGACAATTCTGAAGTCGTTGCTAAATTCAAAAAAATTATCAACTATGCCAATTCAATCGGAATGGAAACTGTGCTAGATATTAACCCAGGTCTGTTTGGTCAATTAGGTGTTAGCTACGAAGACCTAAGTTTCTTTAAAGAGCTTGATGCAGCAGCTATCCGTTTAGACTTGGGATTCACAGGAGCTGAGGAAGCTTTAATGACAAAAAATCCACAGCGCCTAAAAATCGAAGTCAATATGAGCAGCGGTACAAAATATATCGATAATGTGATGAGTAACCGGCCAGACCGCGACTACTTAACGGCTTCTCACAACTTCTATCCGCAACGTTATTCTGGCCTGTCTCAAGAACATTTTGAAAAAACAACGGCTCAATTCAATCAGTATCGTTTGCATACAGCATCTTTTATCACAGCTGAAAATGGCGAGCTAGGACCGTGGCCTGTTCAAGACGGTTTGTGTACTTTAGAAAGCCATCGTCATTTGTCGTTGCACACGCAAGCCACTCATTATAAGTTGATGGATACGATCGATGATTTGATCATTGGGAATGCTTATGCTTCTGAAGAAGAACTGAAAGCAGCATCAGAAGCTTACTTAGGCACACAACCTCAATTAAAAGTGATTTTTTCTGAACAAGCTACAGATGTAGAGAAAAAAGTCATTTTAGAAGAACTTCATTCATATCGCGGAGACCGCTCTGAGTACATGATTCGCTCAACTATGACCCGTATCAAATACAAAAATGAAGCCTTCCCTGCACATCAAACAGGTCCGATCAAAAAAGGCGATGTCCTGATCTGCAATGACCAATTTGGCCAATATAAAGGTGAAACGCAAATTGCGCTAAAAGAAATGGAAGATGATGGTACACGTAATATCGTCGGACATATCCCTGAAGAAGCCTTTTCTTATTGGATTACTTGCCGCCTACTTCGTCTTACCGTTTTATTCAATAGTTTAGATTGCATGAAAAAGTATTCTTTCTCTTTTAAAGAGCGAGAATACTTTTTCGTCTAAAATTCATCATCGTTTAAACCACTTTAATCGACAACAGGATGAGGAGGAAAAGAATGGAGCGTGCTCAGATCGTGTACGATACATTAAAGCAATTAGACATCGCTTATTCAATCGTCGAACACCCGCCAGCAACATCTACTGAAGAAGCTGATCACTACATTGAAGGAAAAGAAGGGGTTCGAACAAAAAGTTTATTTTTGATAAACAAAAAGAAAAAAGCTTTCTATTTGATTATCATGGATGACCAAAAAAGATTGGATATTAAGAAGCTGAGCAGCATCTTAGATGAAAAACGTTTGAAGTTTGGATCGTCAGAATTGTTATTGGAAAAGATGAATCAGTCGCCTGGTTTAGTTTCTCCATTTGGTCTTTGGAACAATACTGAACAAGATGTTCAAGTTTATCTGGACAGAGAAATGCTCGCTGAAAAAGTCGTTACTTTTCATCCAGATGACAATACAAAAACTATTTTCTTCTTAACCACAGATTTGTATAAGCTTCTTGATGCTTTGGGTTACCCTTATACGATCATTGATTTGTAAAACGACAGCGCTTCTCAGTAGACTCCTCTCCTGGCAGGGTTTGCTGAGAAGCTTTTTTTGATTTTTCATCTTCTAATGTTGATAGAGAAATAAGATTCTAACGGGGTTGGCATTAAAAAATCGATTTTTTGCTGATCAATGTTAAATATTGTTGAACTCTTTTTGTTGCTTTTCCATTTATTTTTAAACAAGCAACTTCTTTTGCATCATCAACCTTCAAACGACCATTTTAGTCTGCTAAGATCTTTGTTACAATGAGCTAAGTAATATGTACATAGAATCTGCAATCTAAAGGAGTACCCTAATATGATAACATTCAAGTCCGTTTCTAAAACTTACGGAAGCAAAAAAGCTTTGAACGATGTTTCTTTTACGATACAGCCTGGCGAAATTTTTGGTTTGATCGGCCATAATGGTGCTGGTAAGTCGACAGCTATTAAATCTCTCGTCAGTATCATTGAACCAACAGCAGGTGAAATTTTAGTTGACGGTACAAAATTGGAAGATAATCGTTTAGCTATTAAAAAGAAAATTGGTTATGTTCCTGACTCTCCAGATATGTTTTTACGTTTAAGTGCCATGGAGTATTGGAATTTGATTGCTGTAGCTTATGAACTTACTGAAGAAGAAAAAAATCAACAGCTCAATAAACTGATGCATTTATTTGATATGACAGCCAGTCAAAATGACGTCATTAGTTCTTTTTCACACGGCATGCGTCAAAAAACGTTTATTATTGGCGCGTTACTGTCAGACCCTGATATTTGGATTTAGACGAGCCCATGACTGGTCTAGACCCTCAAGCTTCTTATGATCTAAAGGAAATGATGAAACAACATGCAGCAGCTGGAAAAATCGTGCTGTTCTCTACGCACGTTTTAGAAGTTGCACAACAACTCTGCAATCATATTGCCATTTTGAAACAAGGAACGATTTTATATGATGGAACGATTCAAGATCTACAAGCCAATAATGAAGAACAGTCGCTAGAAACGATCTATTTAAAAATGGCAGGCAGACCTCCTGCAGAAGAACAAAATAGACAAAACAATGATGGTCTTTCCTCTGAAAGGAGAGGATAAACATGCGGCTGCACCATATCCTTGAATTGACCAAAGCAAACTTGATTTATGCCAATCCTCAAATGATAGAAAAAAAGAGAAATAAAGAAGCTAAGACCGGTCAACGTTCAAAAGTCGCACCGCATATGACTGTATTGCTGCAAAGCGGTTTTCTTTTGCTCGTTTTTCTGCTGATTTATGGCTTTATGTTTTCAGCTATTGATTTTTCTCAGTATCCGGGTATGTTCACAACTCTTACGCTTCTTTTTATCGTAATGGCGTTACTACAAGGCTTTTATGTCGTGTATAACTTATTCTATGAATCAAAGGATTTGATTCATTACCTTCCGCTGCCTTTTAAAGGAAGCGAAGTTTTTTTAGCTAAGTTAACGGTCCTTGCTTTGATGATGCTACCCTATCTTATTCCTATTCTGGGTTTATTTATCATGCTAGGACAAGATGCAGGACATCCTTTTCTGCTTTCTTTGATTGCTTCAGTACCCTTGTTTATACTGCTGACGGTTGTCGTCTTTTTCTTTTCCGTTGTGCTGGTCCATTTGATCACTAAGTTAGCTGTTTTCAGAAAAAATAAACAATTGGTCACGACGGTTCTATACTCAGCATCCAGCTTTGGGATGATTGCTGTTATTTTTTATCTTTCCTCAATGGACCCTTCTTCAGTAGAAGTCGGACAAGTTGCTCCAGATACAACGGTCATCCCTTTTATTCATTTTTTCTATGCTCTGCTGTTAGATCCTAGCGACCTTACTGCTTGGCTGGGACTTGGTTTGTGGATCGCATTGCTCGCTGCGCTGATGCTGATCGTGTTCAAATGGGTCGTCCCAGGATTCTACCGTGAAGAAGAAATCGTTTCTGTCAAAAGCAGCAAACAATCTAGTACTTCTCAAACTTCAACACATCATCTACAACATTTGGAAAAAACGACCGGTAAAAAAAAGACAGCTGCTTCTCATCAACATCCGGTATCTGTCAATCGAACGCTATGGAAATACAATCTTGGATTGATTCAAGATGGCACATTGATCATGCAACACATTAGTTCGAGCATTCTCTTTCCAATCTTCCTTTTAGGGCCTATGGTTTTAAATGGTCTCTATCTAGGTGAGTTATCTTTAAATTACTGGGCCTTATTCTTCTTTGGAGGATTTGTTTATGCCTTTTTGACTTTAAACGCGATCTCTATTGTCGGCGTCATCATTTCATTGGATCGAGAAAATTTTCAGTATATGAAATCTCTACCTTTCTCAATGAAAAATTACTTAAAGCAAAAGTTTTTATTTGCCTTTGTGATTGAACTGAGCTTGCCGCTTGTTCTTGGCCTTCTGTTGATTTTCATCGCAAAAGTCCCGCTGCTGCTAGGCTTTTTGTTTCTAAGCGGTATGGTCATTGGCATTTTTACACTGTGCCAATATTACTTCGCTCGTGATTATCGCCTTTTGGACTTTGAATGGCAAAACTTGACCGAGCTGTTTAACAGAGGCGGCGGAAACTTTGCCCAGTTTATCAGCATTTTCGGCTCTTTTTTCATCGGCTTTATCGTTATCCTTTTCCTAGGACTCTTATTCACTTCCTTATCGTCTATAGGACAATTACTGCTATCGTTGCTGATCGTACTCATCCCATTTATTGCAAGCTGTTTATTAACCATAAGGTACCAGAAACGCTTCTGGTCTCAATTCAATGATTGAGTTTATTTTAATCTTTTATAACGAATCATGAAGCAAAGACTCGTCAGTGCGACGAGTCTTTTTCTTATCTTAATGACTAACTCAAATGCATGTGGCTCCTTGAGTTTGTCATTAAGTCTCAATAATGACCTACTCAAATGTGATAAGCTCCTCGAGTTTGTCATTAAGTCT
>NZ_FOQE01000009.1:1015-61479 GCF_900113675.1 Pisciglobus halotolerans | reverse complement strand
TGACCTACTCAAATGTGATAAGCTCCTCGAGTTTGTCATTAAGTCTCAATAATGGCCTACTCAAATGTGATAAGCTCCTCGAGTTTGTCATTAAGCACAGCTCGAATCGGTTTTAATTTGCGCGTGTTCCAAATCTTAAGATGATGCAACTAAAAAGCCTGATTTCTTTTAACAGAAACCAGGCTTTTTGAGTTGTCTATAGAACATTCTTATCCCATTTTGGTAACGTTTCTAGTATCGTCTTCTTATTTCATTGAAACAACCATTTTCAATGCTTCTAATGGGACTTGAGAAGTGTGTAATTCGTAAACACGGTCTTCTTTCTGCCACATGATCTCAACATCTACGTCATCTCCGCCTTGTTGATAATCCATGTACACCATTCCTTTTTCACTTGGAGCTGGGAGTGCATGTTCTTCTAAATAACCAACGACTTTTTTAGCAATGCCAGGTGCATCCATTTCATCCTGTGTCAGAGAATGGATCGTGAAGTCCCATTTGCCCTCTTCCCAACTAAAGTATTGATTACCGGCAGCACCTTCTCCATAACCAGTGATCCCATGTCCTAAGTCTTCATCTGTTTCTTGATTTGGCTCTACTGAAACAGCACCATTCATTTTATCTTCCATTTTTTCTAAAGCTGTGTCTGCATCTGTGTAGATCGTTCCAGATACATCAACGATTTTATTTCCTTGTCTGTCTGTATAATTAACCGTATAGGCTTCTTCTTTATTCGTTTCAAATGCAGCATTTACCCCATCTGTTGGAAAATAAGTTGGCAGCAATACGGCATCCTGATTCATTTTCGCTTCAGAAGTGACATCAGTTTTAGAGGAATCGTTTTTCTTTTCTGATGAAGAACTGGATACTTCTTGGCTGCTTG
The DNA here is from genome assembly GCF_900113675.1 of Pisciglobus halotolerans. Classification (GTDB taxonomy): domain Bacteria; phylum Bacillota; class Bacilli; order Lactobacillales; family Carnobacteriaceae; genus Pisciglobus; species Pisciglobus halotolerans. Next base: position 60,596 of record NZ_FOQE01000009.1, on the reverse strand, counting down.
AAGAAGTTGTGCTTTCTTGGCTGCTCGTTGACTCAGCACTTGATTCGCTGCTCATACTGCTGGTGGAATCCATACTCTGTGATACTTCTACTTGCGAAGATGACGCGGCATCTTGGTCTGTTTCGGTACTAGATGATGAACAGCCCGCCAATAAAGCTCCGCATACCCCTGCTGTGATCAAATACTTATATGATAGATTCTTCATAAAAAAACCTCCTTAATGAATTACTTTTAGGGTAACGCTTGCCTCTTTTTTTGTAAAACAAAATGTTTTTTTAGGTCGTCTTTGCTTCACGGCAAGCAAATCAGAAACGATTCTATTTTAACTGCTGGCTTTTTCCGCTATACTTATTTTAAGAGATGAAACCGCCATTATTTAGAATCAAGAGACCTCAGGTGAAAGTAACGTTACTGAAACCGTTCTGTTTGGCTAGAGCAAATGTCATCTGCTTCAGCAGGTAAGACTTATCTGGCTCATCATCAAAATATTCTATGGATCTTTATTAAAAAGGGCGTGCCGCTAGATCACACGCTTCCCTATCCTATTTAACAGAAAGGAGACAAGCAAATGAAACCTCTGATGATATTACTGTTGGCGCCAATCTTATTATTCGGTTGCAGCGCCAACTCAGCAGATGATCGTACACCAAACTCATCTGAAACAAGTGAAAGTCAAAAGGAGGAAAAAACTGTGTTGTATCATGCTGAAGTCAAAGAACAGGGAGACCAAGAGAACAATCGGATTGTGCTAAAAGATTTTGAGCCTGTCGATCCTTCTACTGATGCTGCTGCTCAAGACGAAGTGATTTTATTGATGAACGAAGAGATTCCATTGGTCGACAAAGAGACAAATACTCCTTTGACCATCGAAGACGTTAAAAAAGGGGCCAAGGCAGAAGTGACTTTGATCGAAAATGCACCAATGACCATGTCGATTCCACCGCAGCTCCCAGGAATGAGCATTGTAAAAGTTGTGATCGAGCTTTAGTCTCAACGTTGAACCGAAAAAAGAAAGAGAGGGAGTAACATGATGCCCCTAGCAGGCCAATTGACCACTACTATTCCCTTAGCTTCCCTGTACTGCTTCATCTTTTGGAAAGCAAACTTTTTAGGAAAATACCAAAAACTGATCAGATTGTATTCCATCACTGTACAGCTTTTATTTATCTTGTTTTTTTCATTTTTCTCTTTCTATTTTATTAGAACGAGCAATAACAGCGGTATCGATCTTTTCTTTAACGGCCTCACCTTTTTTTATGCAGCTATGCTTCTGCCTTTATGGGGCACTTTATTTTTTGCCTTTCACAAATGGAGACAGCAAATGGAGCTTTTCAAAGGTTTTCGATTTCTTTTATGGCTTTCTGTCCTCACATTAAGCCTTTTCCTAACTTTTTTGGGCTATGTTTTGTTTATCTTTTTTTATTATGGTTTTGCACCTTGATTGAGTTAAGGCAAATTGTTTTCCTTAAGCCATTTGGTGCTATAAAAAAAAGACCTCTCCGTTAAGAAAGGTCTGCCATCAGATCAAAGATTAAGATACTTTTTCTGCTTCTTTTATTTTATGTTTCGGCATTTCTTCAGATTCATCATTCATCAAGTATTGCGCAATAAAATAAAGAATCGGCAATAAGAGGTCATCTGCATAACCGGCTAATGGAATAAAGTCCGGCACTAAATCAAATGGGCTGATGATGTAAAGGATAATTCCTAACACAGCCAGCTTCTTTTTGCCTTTCAAACCAGATTTGAAAAATGCCGTACTCAGAGACTTAACTTGTCCAATTGGTGTCTTTGCAGCTTTTTTTCTTACTTTCATGGTGACATTATCCTTTTCATTTAGATTGATCATAAGCTGATGAAAGGTTTCTATTTGTTTAAGACAAATGCCTTTCGCTCCATTTATGATAAATTAAGTATAAAACTTTTTTGGCAAAAATTAATCGGTCTAAAGGATGATTTTCTGAAATCAGATAGAACAGTTAAAAAACGTCGTGGATCTTCCGTGTATAAAAAAACGAATGAACGAGTCAAAACAAGTTTTGAATCTGTATACTCAAAGAGACCTTTCCTGATAAGAAAGGTCTCTTTTTTACTGCTGTCGTTCAATTTTATAGGAGCCAATAGATTACGCAGCTAGAGTACTGTCTATTCACAACATTATCCGCATCTTTTAACCATCTTTAGTTACTTTAAGTCAGCTAAATCAGATTGTGCAATCGCTGCTTCCAACTCTTTCATCTGATGTTTTTTTTCTTCATCTGACCATTGATAGTAGCGCGCCATTTCGTCTATCACCGGTTGTTTGATATCATCCAGTGCATCACGCATAAAGAGCAGATGGTTGGTACGGCGCCAGAAGAAGTCGATCGGTCTGAGCGTCATTTCTTCCTCCAATGCATAATGCAAGCTTAGCGTCTCTTTCAAGCTCAATCCTGGTGCAGCTTCTAGTTCATCCATTAAGGCATAAACTTTCTGCGTGTTTGATCCATACAGATCAGCCAAGTAGGTTGCATCGTTTTTGCTCAAGCCCTTTTCGATCCCTATTTGAGCGATTTTGTCTAGTTCTTCCTCTACATTGGCAGGATCGATCTCGCCTCCAGAAACAGGGTAACGTTTAGAATCAATCAGTGTATAAGTTTGGTCAAATTCATCAGCTAAACGATCGCGTACTAATTTAACCGCGCCTTCTGCCATTTTGCGATAATCCGTCAACTTTCCGCCAGCTAACGTGATCAAGCCGTCTTTGGCTGTTTCAAGCGAACTGCCGCGAGAAACGGCTGAAGGGTTAGACTCATTTTCAGAAAGTGTGCTTTCCAAGTTGCTCAGTACGTCTTCTACATCCCAGCGTGAGGCTTCTTTGCGTTGATATTTGGAAACAACATCAATCACTTTTTCAAAACTTTGATCTGAAAGGCTGCCATTGTTGCCGCCGTTATAGTCAGAACCGCCATTTGAAGCAATCAACGGACGTAAGCCAGCCCAGCTCGCTTCGATATCTTGGATCGTCAAACCCACACCTGGATAGCGACGGTTAACGATCTCCAACAAGTAATCGACATCTTCTTTTGTAACGGTGGGGTGGTCATAATCGCCATGATAATCGGTATCTGTTGTGCCGAAATAAGTTTTGTTTTCGCGAGGGATCACAAAGATCATTCGTCCGTCTTGGTCGCCTGTATCGAAATAAGTCGGCTGCGGTACAGATAATTTCTTCGCATCTACAACTAAATGAACCCCTTTTGTTGGACGCATTTGTTCTGGGGTATCTTCTCGTTTGTCCAAGTCCCGTACAAAGTCCGACCATGGACCGCTGGTGTTGATCACCAAACGGGCTTGGATATCAAAGGTTTCACCCGTCAATAAATCTTTCGCTCGTACGCCATTCACTTTGCCTTGATCATTGTGCAGAATCGTTTCAGCTTTTACATGGCTGGCGATCTGTGCGCCATCTTGAGCGGCTCGTTTGATGTTTTCAATCACTAGACGGGCATCATTATTCTTGTAGTCTAAGTAGACACCGCCGCCTAAAAGATTTTCTTTTTGTAATTGGGGTTCCCTTTCCAGTACTTCTTCCTTTTGCAGCAAATAGTTTGTATAGCGAGGATCGGTCACATTTGCCAAACGATCATAAAGATCCATCGCCACCTTGACGGAAAACATATTGAATGTTGCACCTGGTTCATCGTAAATAGGAAGTAGCATCGGTTGCGGTTTAGGAATGTGTGGTGCGACGCCTTGGACAACGGCACGTTCTTGTACAGTATCCGCAACGACCTCAACATCAAATGTTTTTAAATACCGCAGCCCGCCGTGAACCAATTTCGTAGAGCGAGAGGACGTTCCCTCAGCAAAGTCCTGCATATCGATCAAACCGGTTTTCATCCCGGCAGCACTGGCTTGCAGTGCGACACCTGCCCCTGTGATCCCACCGCCGATGATCAGCAGATCGAGTTGTTCTGCTTTCATTTGTTGGATTGCCTGTTTTCTTGTCTGGTGTGAAAAAGCCATGCTCCATCTCTCCTTTGATTGTCGTTTTATTTGTGTTTAAACACTTGTGTTGCTGCAACTGCTTCTTGCCAACCTGCATATAAGTTTTCGCGTTTGTCTTCCGGCATTTGCGGGGAGAAGGTTTGACCCGTTTCATTGAACGACTTGATCTCATCCAAGTCTTTCCAATAACCGACACCTAATCCTGCAAGGAAGGCAGCACCTAGCGCTGTTGTTTCCAAGTCAGCCGCTTTTTGGACTGGTGTGTTCAATATATCCGCTTGAAACTGCATCAAGAAATCATTATTTGCCGCACCGCCATCAACTTTTAACAATGGGATCTCGATACCCGAGTCTAGGCACATCGTATCAATAATGTCACGTACCTGATAAGCAACAGACTGCAAAGTCGCTTTGATAAAATCTTCACGGGTTGTTCCGCGTGTCATTCCAAAAGCAGCACCGCGAGCATTCGGATCCCAGTACGGTGCACCTAGCCCCGTAAAGGCTGGAACCACATAGATTTCATTTTCGTTATCAGAAGCTGCAGCCGCTGCTTCTGAATCAGCCGCCGTTTTGATCATCCGCATCCCATCACGCAGCCATTGAACCGCAGAACCGGCTACAAAAATGCTTCCTTCCAATGCATAATAAACCTTTCCATTGATGCCGTATCCAATCGTTGTCAATAAGTTATTTCCCGATAATTGAGGCTTTTCGCCAGTATTCATCACAATAAAGGAGCCTGTCCCATACGTGTTTTTCACCATACCTTGTTCAAACGCCATTTGCCCAAATAAAGCAGACTGCTGGTCGCCGGCCATCCCAGAAATAGGAACTTCTCCACCATAAAAGTTCAAGCTCTCCGTATAACCATAAATTTCTGAATTCGAACGAACTTCCGGCAGCATCACTTTTGGAATCGATAACAATTCTAAGATCTCTTCATCCCATTCAAGTGAATGAATGTTGTATAGCATCGTTCGGCTGGCATTTGAATAATCTGTCACGTGAACAGCGCCATGGGTTAGTTTCCATACAAGCCAAGTATCGACTGTCCCGAAAAGCAGCTCTCCATTTTCTGCTCGTTCTTGAGCTCCAGCAACATGGTCCAGTATCCAACGTACTTTGGTCGCTGAGAAATAAGCATCAATAACAAGACCTGTTTTTTCGTGAATCATTTCTCCATAATTGTCTTTGATCAATTGATCTGCTATTTCAGATGTTTGCCGCGATTGCCAAACAATTGCAGGATAAATTGGTTTTCCAGTCTCTTTATCCCAAACAATGGTTGTTTCTCGTTGATTTGTAATACCGATTCCAGCTATTTGTTGCGGCTTGATCCCTAACTCGATCAATGCACCAGCCATAACGAACTGAACAGAATTCCAAATTTCCATCGCATCATGTTCTACCCATCCTGAATGTGGAAAGTGCTGTGTCAGTTCTTTTTGGTAACTCACAAGATTCTTTCCTTTTTTATCAAAAATGATTGCTCTTGTACTAGTGGTTCCTTGATCAATGGCCATAATATACTTTTCTTCTGACATTTTTCTATACCTCCAAAATAACTGTAACCTCTTTCATTTATATTTTTATCATAACGCTTTCTTTTAGTCAGAAACTATCAAGTTTTTTTACCGCTTTCAAAAAAAATGATAAAAAACGCTAGAAACCTTTAAAAATAAGGAAAGGCAGTGCTTTCTAGCGCTTAAATTTTTTCTTCTAACGGCATAGCCGGGAAAGAAGCTTTCTTTTGTTGTAAAATATGGTGCATTTCTTTTCTGATTTGTTGGAGATCATACTGTGACGCCAACTCAGAGAGAAGGTAGATGCGTTGTTCAGCAGAATAACGATCCTTTACCAATGTATTGGTGATCACTAAATCATACAGATGAGCTGGCTGATAGTGTTCTATCCGAATGCCATGATGTTCATTCAGACTTTGAATCAACACCGCAGTGAAGGCTTCTGCGTATAGTTTTTCCATTTGCAGATCGATACCCACCTCAATCGTTGTTTGATTGAGCTGTTCGATCAGCGCCAATATACTAGTGTAGCGAATCAAAGCTGTTGTTTGTAAAGTATTCATTTCGTCTAGCGGCTGTTGCAACGCATTCAATGTCATTTCTAGCAACTGATGAGCAAAACGTTGAACATCTGGACGTGTGAATCTTTTTTCCTTTTTTCGAATATTTTCTAGATCAAAGATCAGCAAGTCGCCTGTCAAAAAGTACAAACTTGCATGGGTTTGTGTTAAGTAATACTTGCTTTTTGGCAACCATGCCTCTGTTTCAGTTTGTAGTTGGAAGGACTGTTTGATTTGCAAAAGGGCCTGCTGATCAAGTGTGGTGACAGGTGAAATAAAATCATTTTCGTCCGTCCAAAGCGTGTTTTTTGCGGTTTCTGGCAAAATCGACATCGAGTTAAGAAAAATAAACAGCATCATCGCTTCCTCTTCTTCTGCTTCGATCGAATAACGGCTCAAAAAGCGAAACGTCAAGTCTTTCAATTCTATATATAATGTATGTTCCAGAAAAGGTTCCATCTTTCGACGCATTTGCCAATATGTCTTGTATTTCAATAGGATTCGTTTACGTGAGATCGTTAGCCACAAGTTCAATCGGCAGCGATCATGTTGAGGAAGGTTGAACGCTAAGTTTCGTTCTAAGATCCGAATAGCAGGCTGTTGCGGACTTTCGCTCAGCTCTTTCTGGTGTTGAGTATAAGGAACCAGAAACCAATATAATTGAAAGAAAAAATAACGGATTTGCAATTCCTCCCCATGCATTTTGCCATTGCGAACCTGAATATCAAATTCTTTCAAAAATCCATTAATTTCTTTTAAACGCCGATAAAAAGAAGCTTCACTGAGGGCCATTTTGCTGGTCAGCTGCGGAACACTAAAATCTTGGTGCTGATACAAGTAATCTAAAATTTGAAATTTCAAGCTCTCTTTGACATATAAATGAATAATATCTTGCAACATGCTTTTTTCTGACAGGTGCAGCGTCAATTCCTGACTTGTCCAATCAAATTCGAATAAGTGCGGAACCTTTTGAGCACGATCTTTTACATTTTCTAAATACTTGTCAAAAGAAGCTTTGGCGATATGCAGAGAAGCAAATAGTTCGCGGTAGGCAATACGTCCACCATTCAAGACCAGCTGGCGGATGATATAAATCTGGTAGCGTTCGCTTTTATCCAGTAAATCTTCAATCTCCATAGCGTTCTCTCACTTCTCTCTGTCTTTATTGTTCAATTTATCAGTCAATGCTGCCAAAGCCAATTTGCTCAATAGCGGTGTCAACTGGGTGTAGGGTGCATAGTAGACAGCATCTTGCACAGCTAGGTCTTCAAGTTTTTGATGTGCTTGAATCGCCATTGCCAACTGGTCAGCTAACGACAAGATATTATTTTTTGACAAGAATTGTCCCCCTACTACTTGGTGGTTCTCTTTGTCAAATATCAATTTCCCCATCACTTCAGACTCTGTATCTGCTTTTTCCCAGCTACGATCCGTTGATGTCAAACGAATGGCAGCAACATTCAAATCATAAAGCCTTGCTTCTTCTTCTGTCAAACCGCAGCTGGCGATAAAATACCCAAAGACTTGTGAGCCGATCGCCCGCAGAGAACCTTTGAACGGCAAGCGCTCAGCTGTCAAATTGAATGCAGCAACGGTAGCTGTGTGTACTGCATTGTTGACCATTGGCAAATAATACCGGTCTTCAGTAGGACGAAAAGGGACGCCTACGCAATCGCCAACTGCAAAAATATGGGGATCAGAAGTCTGCATATACGCATTTACCTTAATCGTGCCGTCCCCATTCAATTCAATCTGTCCCTCAGCAAGTTTAACATCAGGCCGAACATTTACGCTTAAAATGACCGCATCACTTTCAAATGACTGTTGCTGGGTAATGGCTTGAACAACTGTGGTGTCTGCTGTTTCTTTTTGACTGATTTCGTTGACCGTCTTTCCTAAAGCTAACGTGATTCCCTGTTTCTTCATTGCTTTTTCAATGATTTTAGCAAAGTCCTGATCCATATATTTAAACAAAATGTGATCCATACTATCGATCAGCTGCAGCTTTTTGCCATACTGGATCAAAGCATCTGCTGTCTCGATCCCGATCTGCCCACCGCCGATGATCGTGATTCTTTCAGCTGCTATTATACGTTGAAGCAATGCTTTGGGGTCTTCATTATTTTTATATCGCAGTACTTCGGACTGTTCACTTCCTTTGATCCGATTAGAATATTGACTAGAACCGACTGCTAAGATCAGCTTATCAAATTTCAGCTGCTTTTTAAGGTTCCCTTCTAGATAAGTCAATCTTTGTGCTGCCGCATGAAGTTTCACTGCGGTTCTTTCTAATAAAAGGCGAATGCCATTATTCTGCAGCTCTTGAGGACTAGCCAGTACAGTCTCCTCTAATTGAGCAGTTTGTCCCTTCAAAAATAAGTTGAGATGATTTGGCAATAGACCAATGTTTGCTTTCTTTTCAAGTAACGTAACGGTTGCTTCTGGATAAAGTTCTTTGGCTTTCAACGCTGCCGTTACACCTGCAAAGGAGGCTCCAATGATAACGATATTCATATTTGTTCTCCTTTCAAGGAAATCCTACTTTCATTAAAACCTAATCAGTCTTGCTTTTCAAGAAAAGGTTTTCGTTTAAAGTTTTTTGTTAGGCTAAATGGAAAGCTTTTTTATGCTAAACCATCTTTTTAACCTGTCACTGAAAAAGAAATCTCTAGATCTTCCTATGTGTTGTAAAACAAAAAATGCGCACTATCCTTTCTTTTTTGGAGAAGAAAGAATGATGCACATTTTTGATCATTATCGATTCTTTTTTAAGAAGACATTTCATCAACGGTTACAAATGAATATTGTTTTTCTAGGGCTGTCAATAATCCATCAACAGCGTCTACCGTTGTCGGATGGATATCATGCATTAAGATAACAGAATTTTTTCGTACTTGTTTCAATATTTTTTGTTGAACTTTAGCAGCATCTCTTGTTTTCCAATCCAGCGAATCTACAGTCCATAATACCGTCTTATAATTTTTCAGCTCTTTCCGCGCTGTTCCATTTAATGCTCCATATGGTGGGCGAACAGTTGTTGGCCATACACCAGATGCATCATGGATCAAGCGGCTGGTTTTTTCGATTTCTTGATTGATTTGATTTGGACTCAGCTTAGTTAATTGTGGATGATCATAAGAATGATTAGCGATTTGATGTCCTTCTTTGACGATCCGTTTCACTATTTTTTCATTTCCCCGCACATTTTCGCCCAAGACAAAAAAAGTTGCTTTTACATGGTGTTTTTTCAAAATATCCAATAATCTCGGTGTTTGTACAGCATGAGGTCCATCATCGAAAGTGATTGCGATGCGATTTTCCTTTCTCGCTTTTTCGGCTTGTTTCTCTCTTTCTTGGAGCACCTTTTTTTCATCTGCTGTTAAATACTCTTCTTTAAAATAAGGGAATATTTTTTTGATCGGAATTTGAATATCTGTTTGGTCAGCTGATTGAAACGTTATGGTCTCAGCAGACAACGAAGAAATTTTTTCATCTAATGCTTGAGCCAAAACCATTTCTCTTTCTTTATCGCTGATTTTTTCATCATCAAAAACAGCATTCAGTACGCGTCGTACTTCCTCATTATTTTCTTCGTCCTGTTTTAATAATGAACTGAAAGAAAGTTCTTCGCCTGTTTTACTGTCTATGTAATGCGTTTGTTTACTCTCTTTTTCAGTTTTGACATAGGCCTTTTTCTTTGGTTGGTAAATGACTTCTTTGTTTCGTACTGTTTCAATCTGCGGTCTAATCGGCTCTGTTTGGTATTGTACAAAAACCAGATGGTCCGTACGGTTATTTTTTTTCCATTCTTTTTTGATTCGTTCGACTTCTTTTGCTAAAAATGGAACTTCTTTTTCATCTTTTGTTGGTTCAGCATAATAAAAGTCGTTATGCGCGATATTGGCTTGAATAACCGCAGAAGAAAAATCAGAATGAGACAATGTTTTTACCTGCTTTTCGACAATTTCGGCTTTTTGCTTTGCTAACATTTTCGTCTGATAAACGTCTATACTCATTTTAATGGCAAAAATAGCCACTATAACACTTAAAGATGCTACTAGGAGTTGTTTGTTTCTTTTCGTCACTTGACTTTACCTTCTTTCCTTTCCATACCCTTTACTGCCGCTTTATTGATTTTTCTTTTTTTAAAATGGATTGTACGTTATCAGCGCCTTCCTTTTTTGTTGCACGAATGGCTTATAAGAATTCATCTTACCGTATACTGTTGCAGTATAAGGCAACTTTTTCTCGAAATCAATTCATTTTGTAAAATATGCAACGAAATTGTAATATTTCAGTTATTTTTTCTCATTTCCTTTTTATCGCCGCTTTTAAAGACATTAAAAAAACGGTTTTACAATATTTAACGTTGGTCTGGAAAATATCATTTTTTTTAATGCTAAACTCGTTGAGATCCTATTTCTAGAAATCTCAGGAGGCGCATAGAGTTGCTGACGACCCTGAAAAAAGATGCAATGTGAATCACTTAGTGTTAGGCTTTAGCCGTTACACTAAGTTTGAAGCTTGCAAGCATTGAGACGCAATTTTCGGCTCAATATGTTCTCATGGCTTTCCACCAGTAGCCCATCGACCGGTGGAAATTTCTTTACCAACGTTAAAAGAGGAAGAACCAAAAAAACTACCCTTCTCATTTCAAAGGATAGTTTGCCAAATGATGATCCTATTTCGTCGTGCGGTGCTTCTTATTCATTCTTCTTATCTTTTGTTTCAACTTCAATGAATCAGTTAGGCTATCACTTTATGATCATAGAATAATTTCCAACATAAGTGCCCTATGGTGGTATTGCTCTTTGTCATTCGATACACGATTTTTAAATGTTGATCTGTAAATCGTTCTGGTTCATACGCTAACATATCCTGCTTCCATTCATTGAGTTTGGTTTGGTCTACCCGTTTCTCTTCTATCAGACCATGCAACAGTTTAAGACTTAAATCGATATAATGCTCTTTTATAGCATTCATATCAAATTCAGGTAACGATTTAAGCAGCTGCATCGTTTCTTTGATCGCTTTTAATCCTGTCAATTTTTCTTTTTTGGTCAACTCATCTCGTTTGGCGTGTCGATGAACAACGTAATGATAATGGGGTGGCGGACTATAAACGATTCTGCGGCTCTTCAAAAAGCATTGAATAGTGACGAGCAAATCTTCATAATAATTGACTTTTTCATCAAAACGAATCGCAGGTTCAGCACGAAATAAATCTAATTTAAATAATTTATTGCAAAGAAAACCATGTGCTCTCTTTTGTGCCAGACAAAGGTCAACGGCTTCTTTTTTATTCATATAGGCTGTTGTTTCTGGTCCAGCCACGATCGATAACTTATCTGGTGTTTCTACATAATAACGACAAGTTACCATGTCTGCATTATAGTTGCTGACCGCATTGACTAACACTTCGATCATTTCTCTATCAATAAAGTCAAGCGGATGAACAAAACAGATATATTCGCCTTTAGCCTTTGAGATACCGAGATTTTTAATTGCTGAGTCATTCAGCGTTTCTGTGTAGATTGGATGAAACCTTGAATCCGATTTAGCATAATTTTCACAAACTTCTCGGCTTTGATCTGTGGAACCTGCATCCACTAGAACAACATCCAGATCAGTGTAAGTCTGTAGACGAATGCTATTTAAACACTTCGGTAAGGTCTTTTCATTATTATGTATTGGAACAATCACAGTGATCATATTGTTCCCTCCTTCTTCTGTAAACCATGCTTAGCCCTTTTCTTTTTTTATTGCCCATAGGAACAACACTTGGCTTATGCAGTCAGTATATCATCTTTAGAGCAGAATAAGGAGTCTTTTCCGTGTTTTTTTCTAATGTTTCATTGTTTCGGTTTTTCTCATCAACGAGTTCAATCATTTGAAAATAAATGAGCATTCTATTACTATAAAGGTTAAAAATCAACCATTTCATAAAACAAATGTTACCGTGTATATTGATGGTGCTCAAAAAAGATAAGGAGATGACAGCGATGAAAATCATTTTAACGATCAAAGAAATGGAAAACGAGGAAGACGCAAGTGAAGTTGTTTTAAGGCTGCTTCGCGTCAGCGGCTTCAAACATATAGAGACCGACTTGGAGAATCAAACCATCAGCTTGGAAAGTCAAAAAAGAAATGACTGATTCTGTCTTTATTGCTGCCCTTGGTGATAGCAAATATACTTTTGTCGAGCAAAGGGGAGCATAAAAAAAGGGGGAATGCGCTCAAGCAATAGATCCTCTGCTGTATAGAATGATTTAAGGACTGGACAAAAATAACTGTCCAGTCCTCTTTTTTTGTTTTATTGGTTGACAGATCCTGTAAATTTTAACGCCTTTTCCTTATTCAAGAAATAAGGTCGATAGTAGCCCACTGTATCCGATAAAGGCAGCAATTCAGGCGGAAGTTGAATATTCAGCTCCTCTTTCATATAGTTTCTTCTCTTTTCGAAACGTTCCCATAGTGCTGGATAATGTTCTTTTATTTTATTACGCAGCTTCTCATCAGCGAGCGCGATTCCTGTTTCGGCACTTGCTCCGCCATAGTGCGGAACAGATGGAATGATATCTACTTGGAATAACATACCGCTCTTTAATTCAGCCGTTGAATTCGGATAAACTGGTGAAGACATCCACTCTTCGTCAGCTGCTAAGTGCCCGGGATTCAAATGCCAGCCATAGGTTTCTTTCGGCAGTACACTTTCGATCATGTCATAGAGTGCTCCGCCCGTCATCCCGATGCGAATATTTTCCATCCAGGTTACGGTTGCTGCATAATAAGGAATTGCCACTCTTTCTAAATAATCTTCCACTTCTGCAGGAAGATCAGCTGTTTCATTTGCAATATAGCCTGCTCTGCTCGTCAATCCGCCTTTATAACCCGTAGTGATCGAGAACTTATCGCCTAACGCAACGGCTTTATCTCTTGGATAAATAACAGCATCTGTAAAGCGATCGCCCGTTGCACAAATCGTCGTAATATTGTGCGGTTGGCCATATCTGGATAAATAAGAAGCAATCTCTGTTTCCGTTTTACCGATTTCAATCAGATCCATTGCTTCTAAAACACAATTCGAAGCCAAGTTAGAGCCATATTCGTAATAATGAACTTCATCAGCATTATTAGTTGTTCTCACTCCGTCATGTTCACCGATAAAAAGCTCAGCTGCACTTACAACCGTCGCGTCCTGTTCTTTGGCTAATGACAGTAACGCCTCAACGATAAAGTAAGGGACATCATAAAGCTGGCGATTATCGTCAAATGAGCTTGTGAAACGTTTCCACCCAACGATTCCAATTTTTTTGCCTTTTAGATCAGTCTCTTCACTTAAAATAGCTTTGAAGCTTTTCGCATTGTCCATGGGTTGGTTCGGCAGAGAAAAATGAGGAATATGGACTAGTGATGCCGGCAAGCGTGAATGATTTGCCATTTTCAAGTTTTCATTCCCAAGAAACAGGCAAGCTTCTCCTTCTGCTGTCACTTCCAGCAATCCTTCTTCAAAACGCGGAATAAAGCCGGTTAAATATTCAAAGTTTCCTGCATGTTCACGATCTGCATAAATAAATACAGTATCCAATCCTTTGTTTTTCATTGCTTGCAGCAATTTTTCTTTGCGCTCCACAAGTGTTTCTTGTTTTAAAACAGGTGGTTGAGCATTAAATACTATAGAAGGGGCTTTCACTTCTGTTAATGAAAAACGAGCACTGTCGTATGTCTTTTTTAATTCATGCATGATTAGGTCTCCTTTATCTGGCCTCATCGTATTTTTTGCCGGCTGCTTTCTTGCTCCAGCATTTTAGTGCCAAATTCTATTATGCGTGATTTCAGATAAACTTTCAACTGCTCCTCGTCTTTTCGATATCTCCCCTTTGCTTGAACATCGTTTTATCTTCACAAGTCCATCAATCAAACGCTCAAATCTCTATTTCATCTACACCGTTTTGTCTCATGTATTCTTTCAGTTCTTCTATAATGGCAATCCCCGAGCTCGTGCCGATCCGTTCAGCGCCGCTTTTCAGCATATCGATAAAGGTTACAGCGTCTCGTATGCCGCCAGCTGCTTTAACTTTAACATTCGGACCAACTGTATCTTTCATGAGTTTAACATCTTCCGTGGTTGCGCCGCTGAGAGCAAAACCAGTAGAGGTTTTAATGAAATCAGGTTGAACTTCTTTAGCGATCTCGCTCAGCCTGATAATTTCTTCTTTTGTTAAATACGCATTTTCGAAGATCACTTTAGAGATGACGTGATGCGTTCGGCAAATAGAAACAATTTGTGCCATTTCATCCTTCACAGCAGCGTCATTCTTTTCTTTCACTTCTGTTAGATTGACCACATAGTCGATCTCATCGGCACCATTTTTGATCGCGTTTTTCGTTTCAAATACTTTCGCTTCAATCGTCGTCTGTCCGAGTGGAAAAGCAATGGCTGCTCCCACATGAATGTCCGTTTCTTCTAATTGTTGTTTACAAAAAGCGGTCTGTGCTTGGTTGATCGCCACCATTTTGAAATGGTGTTCCTTTGCTTCTTGGCATAACTGAGCTATAGCGGCATGATCAGCAAATGGTTTTAAATTTGTATGATCGATCAGCTGACTCAATTCATCTATCTGATAGTTCTTTGACATGCACTTTCCCCCTTATAAGCTTCATTTGATAAGACCGCATCTTCTCTTGCCTAGATCGCATAAGAAAAGAGGCGCTTAATTTCTTAGCTCTCCTCTTTACTTTTTAAGCTGCGCATCCATCTCTTCTTTTATTTGCTTGATCCCTTGGACAAACTTATTTTTTCCTCCTTGAGCAGGATGCCGGACTTTTTGACAGCTGATGCCTAATGTTTGGAGGCTGTCATTTGCCTTATTCCCCATCGCAACGACTTGCTCAATGTTAAATAAATCAATGAGCTGCAAAAGCGGTTTTTGTCCGATCAATAGCTCTTTCTGTAACGGTGTGCGGTTGCTTTTAGACTGCTCTTTTTTATGCGGATGAAAAGGAAAAGCATTCCACGATAAAAATAAAAGATCCTCTTCTAAAAGCGTGTTCCAAATGATCGTAGCCGTCGCTTCCTTTAACAACTTCTCTTTTTCTGCAACTAACCGGTAACCGTGTTCCTTTCCAAATAAAGTTAAACCTTCCATATTGTTCATCAGCAAATACTCACTCGTAAACGGCACGCCTGTTAATCGGCTGCCCCTATAGCCTGGCGCTTCTCCTACTAGTATCATTTTCGGTTCCAGCTTTGCCATTTGCCTTAAATAAATCAGCAAGTTGTCTCTTCTAATGGCATTTTCAGGATTGCCATATGCGTATTGGTTGTATACGTTAGGCGTAACTTCTGTCGTGGCCAATGCTTCTACAAATGCTACAAGTTTTTCTTCCATTTCATCTATCCTTCTGTGTCTGTTGATTTGACTTTTATCCTGCAAAAGTCTCTTCTTTAAAGAGATTTGATTTCTGCCATTTCATCCGTTGTCAGTGTAAAGTCAAATAGCTCTAAGTTTAATGTTTGTCGCTTAGCATTGTGTGATTTTGGTATGACCACTACACCTCTTTGAACTTGATAACGCAATAACACTTGTCCCCAATTTTTCCCATATTTCTCGCCTATTTTTGCTAAGGCGGATTCTTGGTCTTCCGTTACTTTGCTGAGTGGTCCCCATGCTTCAGGCTGAATATTATGTGCAAACAAGTAATCAATGAGCTCGTCATTCCAAGTATGCGGATTGGATTCGATCTGATTAACGGCAGGTTGGATACGGGCGAAAGATTTAAGAGTTTCTAACAGCTCGATATCAAAATTAGATACTCCGATGGCTTTGAGTTTACCTTGGTCAACAAAAGATTCCAATACTTGCCACGTTTGTTTGAGTTTCCCTTTATCTTCGATCGGATGATGAATCAAATACAGATCAATATAATCTGTTTGCAAATTTTTCAAGCTTTGCAAAACAGTCTGTTCTACTGATTCCGCTGAACCGATATACTCATCTTGCACCGGAATTTTAGTCGTTAGGAAAAATTCACTACGCTCTACTCCGCTGTCATGAACTGTTTTTCCGACACCGGCTTCGTTTCGATAAGAGATAGCTGTGTCGATCAAACGATAACCAACTTGAATAGCAGACGATAACGCACTGAAATCGCCATTCAATTCTCCTCTGTATTGGTTGCCTTCTTTTCCATACGTGTTCGTGCCTGTCCCAATCAGCGGCATCGTTGATCCATTGTTTAAGGTGATTGTTTCCATCATTTCATTCTCCTTTATCTTCTTTTATCTCCATCGTATACCAACTTTTTTCTTTTGTAAAAATAATGCACTGCTTTCGATTCATCCTTCATTGTTTTGCAAATATTTTCTCGTTGAAGGCTTTGTCTTTAATCGTCCCGGCAGCTCTTTTGGCTCTGATGCATCATTGCTTTTTATTTGGTATAATGAACAAATCACAATGGTTTAAAGGAGAATGTTAAATGGGTCTATTCGACGGTTTAATGGGCAATGCAAATGATAAATCAATTGCAGCTACAGAAAAAGAATTGGCAGATGTATTGATTCCAGGGGAGGAAGTTGATTTATCTTTTGTTCTTGTGCGCGATTTAATGGTATTTACTAATAAACGCTTGATCCTAGTCGACAAGCAAGGCATGACGGGCAAAAAGACGGAATATAAAAGTTTGCCGTACAAATCTATTTCTCGTTTTAGCGTTGAAACATCAGGACATTTTGATTTAGAAGCTGAGCTGCACATCTGGATCTCCAGCGCTGTAGAACCTTCAGTCAGTCTCCAATTTAGAAAAGATAAACATATCGTTACGATACAAAAAGCGCTTGCTGCAGCTGTTTTGAGATAGAAGGCAGCCAAACATTACCCTAGTTTTATGTTTTGAAACGAATATCATTTAAAAGACCTGGCGCAGATACATGACTATCTGCGCCAGGTCTTTTCTATGTGCACCTCTCAATGGCAATTAACTGTAAGTTTACTGAAAGAGTGCTACAATCATCATAAAAGAATGAAAGCGAAAGGAGTTGCAAACATGATCTATACCGTTACCTTGAATCCTACGATCGATCGGCTGCTGTTTCTTGAAGGAACTTTGACAAAAGGAAAAAACAATCGACTGGAAAAAATAGCGTATGATATTGGCGGCAAGGGACATCACGGTTCTTATGCCATGAATCAACAGAAAGTCAAAAACCAAGCATTAGGCTTTTGTGGAACCACCAATGAAAATAAATTAGAAAAGATCCTTGCTGACAAAGACATTCAACATGATTTTGTAGAAGTTTATGGCAAAGCAACACGAGAAAGTTATGTCATTTTAGAAGCAGAGGTCGGCGGAAGCATCTTGATCACAGAAAAAGGCTTTAGAGTCACAGACTATGACAGTGAACTGCTCTATGAAAAAATAGAATCAAAGGTACAAAAAGATGATATTGTATTGATTGCCGGCTCTTTGCCGCCTGGATTTGAGCTCAATGATTTAGAAGACTTGTTAAATCGGTTAAAGAAAATCGGCTGTTTTATTGCTTGCGATCTTTCAGGAGAAGCTTTAAAAAAAGCCGTTGAAATCGGTGTGAATTTTATCAAGCCTAACCGTTTTGAAATTCAGGAATTGATTCCCTCTGAAGCAAACTTTTTAGATCGTCTCAGAGAACTATCTAAAAAAATCGATTACGTGATCGTTTCTCTTGGAAAAGATGGCAGCATCTGCAGTCATGCTGGTGAATTGCTGCAAGTCAGTACACCGATCGTAGGACTTGTCAATGATACCGGAGCCGGCGATTGTTTTGTAGGAACCTTTTTGGCAAGCTTTTCACTCAAAAAACCGTTAAAAGAATGTTTGTCCCTTGCTAGTGCATGTGCAGCTGATCATATTCAATACAGCGACAGTACAACTTTCAGCATCAAAGCAGCTCGCAAATTGCAAAAGAAAGTCACTATTCAAACCCTGACTTAATCTAATAAAAAGAAGACAGAAAAAACGAGCGCATCATAAACTACGCTCGTTTTTTCGAATGGTTATCAAGCATTTAAGATCCACATAAAACCGATAAAGACAAAGAACAGACCATACATGATCGGCGATACTTCTTTGCCGCGTTTTGCTGCGATCATCGTGATGGGGTAAAAAATAAACCCAAGAGCGATACCGTCTGCAATACTATACGTTAACGGCATGCCGATGAGGATCAGAAAAGAAGGAATAGCGATCTCCATTTTTCCCCATTCGATTTGACTTAAAGAATGCGCCATGAGGACACCCACAATAATCAAAGCAGGTGCAGTCACTTGTGGTGTAACGACTGACAGCAATGGTGAAAAAAATAAACCAAAAATAAATAAGATCCCTGTTGTCACAGCTGTCAAACCAGAACGTCCCCCTACTGCTATCCCAGCAGAAGATTCTACATAAGCGCCAACAGGAGAAGTTCCTAATAGTGATCCTGCCAACATAGCCGTTGAATCAGAAGCCAAGGCTTTTCCAACCCGAGGCATTTTGTTGTCTTTCATAAAACCAGCTTGATTGGCTAGCCCTACAAGTGTTCCCGCTGTATCAAAAAAAGTAACCAACAAGAATGTCAACACCACTACCCACAATTGGATCGAGTTGATGTCTTTCACATGTCTCAATGCTACTAAAAAGGTAGAAGAAATACTTGGGGCGGCAGAAACGATTCGTTCAGGAGCTTGGATAAGATTGGTTGCCAATCCTAAAATCGTCGTTGTTGCCATTCCGATAAAAATACCGCCTGGTACACGGCGAACCATCAAAATAGCCGTCACGATCAAGCCGAAAATCGTCAACCATGTCGTACCGACATGAAGCGAACCTAATCCAACAAGTGTGGATTCATTTGAAACGATCAAGCCGCCCTCGCTTAATCCGATAAAAGCAATAAATAAACCGATACCGCCAGAGATAGCATATTTCAGATCGGCAGGAATCGCTTCAATGATCAATTCTCGTAATTTAAAAATCGTGATCACCATAAAAATCAAAGAAGCAACAAACACTCCGGCAAGCGCCGTTTCCCATGGTACGCCCATTCCTACACAGACAGAATAAGAAAAGAAGGCGTTGATACCCAATGCAGGAGCTGTTGCGATTGGATAGCGCGCCAAAACGCCCATCAGAATACATCCTAAAGCACTGGCTAATGCAGTAGCGGTAAACACTGCTCCTTCATCCATACCAGATGCACCCAAGACAGTCGGGTTAACAAATAAAATATAAGCCATTGAGATAAAAGTTGTAAATCCAGCTAAGACCTCTCGTTTGACCGTTGTTTGTAATGTTTCTAGTTCAAAATAGGAACTCAATTTGTTCTTCATCTTGACCCTCCAGTTTTCTAAGTTGTCAGCCATTTACTGACCACTACTTTTTTTCCTAAACCAACGAAATTAATCATATAATACTCCGCCCCACAAGTAAAACAAAAACTTGAGTGAATAAGGTTCCTTAAGTTTTAAAAATAGACTCATATTCATAGCAACCATCTTTTTCAATTTCTCATTCCTTTTTTGATGCATACGATTCTGTCCAGCATACGTTTGTTTTCCTCCATTTTTATTCATCATCATTAACCCAAGATTTCAAATGTTACATTTATAAAAAAAATTGCTTTTTTTATCAAAAACACTTGAATGTAAGCGGTATTTTTGCTATTATCCTCTCATGAATGGAGGTGTCTAGACCAATGTATGCCATCAAAATTTTCCATGGTTATTTGACTGTTACCGGCGCACGAACAAGAGATAAATCCAGCGCATTAACCTACACCTGTAAAAAAGAAGCTGAACGTTTCGCAGACAAGATAGGCGGGAGAGTAAAAAAAATTGGATAATCCTATCAGTTAGAAAGAGTGGTCAACTCATAAGAAGATGACTACTCTTTTTTATTTTTTGGCGTTTTTCCTTTCTATCTATAAACCTTTTCTAGAAAAAACCCCAAAAAGTGTTTGTCCCCTCTCTTTTAAGCTATTAAAAAAGAATCTTATCATAGTTTCTTTGCCATCCTGATTAAACGATGTTCCCCTTTCACCTCTTTTTCTTTTTTTCTGCCTAAAATTTTTACGTAAAAGGATGCTTTTTCTTTACAACAGGAACAAACGTTCGTATAATAAATTTGAAGATCATTTTCATTTGGAAGAAGGAATGATGATGAGTAACTTTGACTATACAAAAGAACCTTTAAGAGACATTTTGCTGATCGATGCAAAGTCTTTCTATGCTTCCTGCGAATGTGTAGCTCGCGGATTGCATCCTTTAAAAACAATGCTAGTCGTCCTATCCAACGCCGATAACACTGGCAGTGGGTTAGTGCTGGCGGCTTCTCCGTTAGCTAAAAAAGTATTGGGCATCTCAAATGTGACCAGAGCCAATCAAGTGCCAAATGATCCGCATTTGCTCAAAGTCCCGCCTCGTATGAACTACTATATCGACATGAACTTGAAGATCAATCAGATTTTTAGACAATACGTCGCTGATGAGGACTTATTGATCTATTCTATTGATGAATCTATCTTAGACGTGACTAAAACGCTCAATCTTTTCTTTCCGAACGCAAATATGTCTCGACAGGAAAAGCGCTGGCGTTTTGCTCGTATGATCCAACTTCATGTAAAAAAAGAAACAGGGATTTACTTAACGGTAGGCATTGGTGATAATCCTTTGTTAGCAAAGCTAGCTCTGGACATCGAAAGCAAACACAGTCCTACCTTTATTGCGGAATGGCGTTATAAAGACGTGGAAGAAAAAGTGTGGCAGATTGAACCTATGACAGCTTTTTGGGGAATCGGCAGTCGGATGGAAAAACAGTTTCAGCGCCTAGGCCTTTTTACGATCAAAGATGTGGCAAATGCGAACCCTGCTCGGCTGAAACAAGCTTTTGGCATTTTAGGTCTGCAGCATTATCATCATGCAAACGGTATCGATCGGACGATTTTGTCTGAACCTGCTCCTGCTATCCGCGAAAAAAGCTACGGTAACAGTCAAGTATTACCCCGTGATTATCAAAAGCCTGAAGAAATCGAAACGGTTATCAAAGAAATGGCTGAACAAGTCGCAGCGCGTATTCGCAAACAAGGCTGCAAGACTTCTTGCGTCCATTTATATATCGGCTTTTCTTATCATGAGGAGGCAGCTGGTTTTTCGCATCAAATAAAAATTCCGGCTACAGATTCTACTAAAAAACTGGTCGAGTATCTGCTTTACATATTCAGGAAGTATTACGAAGGAGAAGCTGTGCGGCACATCGGTGTTACCTATTCTAAGTTATCTTACACGACACACACACAGCTGAATCTATTTGAAAGTCCTGATCAAATCATTAGAGAACAAAACTTAGATAAAGTCATCGACAGTATCCGTGATAAATATGGTTTTACTGCTATTGTCCACGCCAATAGTTTAAGTCAAGGTGCTAGGAGCATTGCCAGAAGCGGACTTGTTGGAGGACACGATGGCGGTCAAAAGGAGAATAAAAGATGAATAACCCAGAATATCAAGAAATTTTAAGACAGTACCAAGACCGGAAAAAAGTAAAATGGGCTGGCTTTTATTTA
Organism: Pisciglobus halotolerans; assembly: GCF_900113675.1. Taxonomy (GTDB): domain Bacteria; phylum Bacillota; class Bacilli; order Lactobacillales; family Carnobacteriaceae; genus Pisciglobus; species Pisciglobus halotolerans. The sequence continues at coordinate 38,943 of NZ_FOQE01000009.1, read as the reverse complement.
TCTGATCATGCAACTAAAATCAACGAAGAAAAAAAGGAGCAGAATTTTACCTGGTCTGCCAAAAAAAGGATGAGTTTAGCTGAGATCGATGAGGTGCTGTATACAGCTATATTGAAATCATCGCACATCGCGATCCAAAAAGAAGAAACGGATCTGGATGGCCGCTACTCAGCAGATATCACAGGTATCATAAAGGGATATGATGAATTAGGCATCTTTGTCGAAGAAGAAAAAATCCACTATGACGAGATCCGCCATGCTGAAATCGTGGATTTTGTGAAGTGGAGCGATCTGTCGGCTGAAGACAAAACGAGTGATGGTTGAATGGAAAAGATGTTTTTTTTACAGGAACCTCTACCGTTCTTATACTTAGCGTTTTAGGCGATGTTCAAACTTTAAGAGCTGTGATAGAAACAGGTTTTAGCTATCCCTTGCAAATTAACTACACTTTTTCGACCAAAACCATTACTGAAACCTGCATACATATTTTCAGGAAATATTATGGTGGTAACCCTGTCAAAAGACTTCAATTAGTTGTAGCAAAATAAGAAGTAAAAAAAGTATCCAACTCAACTTATTGGAATCGCTAGAAAACATCATAAAAAAGAAGAACTAGAAAATATAATCGATCAAATGCGAACTAGACATGGTTCTGCTTTCCTAATTTAGGCTAGCAGCTTAATCAGAGGCGGTATAGCTATTGGAAGAAGTGGTATAATGAGCGGTCATAAAGGATAAAGGAAGTTGCATCGTGACAAAGTGACAATGAAGATTACTGAGGTTCTCAGCTATTTAGACAATGAAAGCTCTATAGACTTGCAAGCAAAGCAATATATGTACACTTTAATAAATAATGATAAGCTCTTCAATAAGGCTGCATTCCAATTTTCTAAATTGGAACGCAGCCTTGTTTTCGATTCTATAACAAATAAGCTTAAATATTGGTTTTTATAATGTTTTTTTTCAATGCTTTTTTGGTAGGTTTATATGAAAGTTATATGTTCAGTTTCAAAGCACGCAGAAGCAAATATAATGTTAACTGAATACGCTTTAATAAAAATTGAGAGACAATTCAAAGAGGCTGCTAATCAAATTTAGAAAATTAGATTCAGCAGCCTCTTTATATTTTGAAAAAGAGCAGATTAACCTTTACAAGTATTGTATTTTTACTATAAAAAAAAATCCTTAAAAAGATAATTAAGATATACCTACTCAATTTTACTATGAATACAAAATAAACACAAAATCTCTTGCAGTTAAAAACTCTATCCTTAAAACAACTGTCTTGCTAAAAGACATCAATGACTTTCAAAAGATGAATCACATTTATGGTGATATATTTAATACAAATCCGCCTGCTCGAACAGCTTTTCAAGTAGCGGCTTTGCCAAATGATGGATTAGTTGAAATCGAAGTAATTGCAGTTAAATAGCATAAAAGTGGTTAGAGTATAAAATACTCTAGCCACTTTTTCATTATCACAGAAAGCTAGTTTATTTTACTGATCCCATCATAATCTCAATATGCTTTTCTGTATCAAATTGATTTCATGAACTTCTCGGTTTGGATGACTGCGCGTTTGTGTTCTGCCTTACCGATCCGTTTTCCTTCGACATGCGCCTCTATATGAAAAGTATAGATATTCTTTGTCGACTCCAGCAAAGTTACTTTCACATCCACTCGCTTGCCAACTGCTGTTGGAGCGGAATGTGTGAGATTCATTTCTATACCGACAGAGGTTTGGGTATCATCGAGTGTAGATTCCAACATTTTCCAAGCCGTATTTTCCATATAAGCAACCATATGCGGAGTGGACAATACCGGCAGTCCCCCTGAACCCATGGCTTCTGCTGTATCGGATTCTTTGACAATATATTGATTTTCAGCTGTTTCATCCATTCAAATATCCTCCATTCTTTCATGCCTTACCCAACATCGTAATCATGCCGTTCAACTGATAGTCTTTGCCTTCTTGGCGAGCTGAATGCAAATGATCACTTGTAAAAGTTGATTCTCGGCAAATGTCTATTTGTTCTTCTTTTAAACCAGCTTGTTTTAATATGGACAAGTTGGCATCTATCATGCTCAACAGATATTTTTTTCCGGAAGGTTTAAAAAACGTATCTCGATCTTTGAACGCTTTAAATGCTTCATATACTTCAGCTCCAACTTCGTAATGGTCCTGGTCGATAGACGGGCCGACGAAAACAACCAAGTCTTCTCTTTTTGTCCCAAATTCTTTTTCCATTTTTTTGATGGCTTCGACCGATATTTGCTGCAGCGTTCCACGCCATCCGGAATGAACACTGGCTTGGACTTGATGGATAGGATCAAATAAAACGATCGGTGTGCAATCGGCAAACTTGATTAAGAGTGCAACGCCCTTTTTGTCTGTGATTAAACCATCTGTATCCGGAAAAGTTCGTCCAAAAACAGCAGCCGCGCCATTTTCCCCATCACAATATTGAATCGCTTTCCCATGGACTTGGCTTCCTGAATAAACCACACCTGGAGCAATGCCCATTTCGCTTAAAGCCATTTCAATTTGTTCAGTGATGCTATCGCCGATTTGCTGATAGCGGAAATTAAAATTCGAACCGGCAATATAGTGAATCAAGCCATGTTTTTCTAATAAGATTGAATGCATAACTGTCTTCCTTTACTCATTATTAATTGAAAATCGTCTTAAAAAAGATGCAAAACTATCCCTTTCTTTTCTCTTTCTAGTATACAAGGAAAAGGCTCGTTTTAGAATAAAGAATCCCTAACAACATAAGGCCTTTGAGTCCATTTTATTTAATGTCTGCTGAAGGAAAGGTCTAGAACAAATGCAATCAATTGTTATGCCCAATAACTCAATAGAAAACGCTTAAAAAAGCTGCTTTTCCGATCCCTTTTAAAAAGAGAATGAAAAAGCAGCTGATTTTTTTATTTAGAAAAAGAAGCTATGGGCGGATCTACAAATCTTCGTTATGTTCTATCGTTGTTTTTTCTGTCATCTTCTTGATTAGATTGCTGTTTAATTTTTTGTATTCTTTCAATGAATCATGAGCCAATTCATTCGTCTCCTTATTTAGATAAGGAGCCAGCTTTTCAGGTGTCTTTTCACTTATCTGTTCAGCTTCGTTATCGATTGTTTTTACTGAATCAATCATGTGTTCCCAAACTTTTTGCTGCAGCGGTAAAATATCTTTAGTCTTAAACTCATTGTAATAAGGAACAGCTAACGCGTTTGTTTTACGATAGGTCCAGTAAGCCGACTCATCATCTGGTTGGTCGTTACCGATTTGATATTCTTTTGGTGTTTCCGTAATGGAGCTGTAGAAAGGAATATAGTTGCTGGTATCCGGTACACCAAGAGCCAGCCAGTGAATACCACTGATAGCTTCGGGAACATCATTTCTGATTTGCAAAATATGAGATTCCATTGTATTTGGCACACTGATTGGGCGATAATGGACGAGTTCTTTCTTTTCTTGTTTAAAGTTCTTTGTCAACTGAGCCCAAAAACCAGCTTGTGCAGCTGTCTGATCTGTTTCTTCTTCTTTAAAAGGATCATAAGCAGTTCCTTCATAATGAGATCCTAAAATATTAGCGATCTTTTGTGTAGAAATGGGCTCATCTGCTTTTTCAAAAAGAGCAAAGTCGGTATCGCTGATTTTTTTATCTGATTTTGTCAGCATTTGCTGTCCATACCATACTCGAGGTGTATTGTATTCTGCATCTTCTTCTGTATCGGCAAATATGTCTCTGATCGATATCATTTTGCTCGTATCTGCCAAATCATTTTCTTCAATAAATTCTTTTAAGTTTTTAGAGGAAAGGTAGTTTTCTGTGTCATTCCAGTCAAAGTCTTGAATCGAAATCGTATTGGCAATAACAGCATACTTATCATCCGGTACTCTTACCGCTGCCCAATGGTGACCGGTCAATGTTTCCATATACCAAATTTCATCATGGTCTGAGAAAATAACGCCATTTGATTCTGCGCTGCCTTTTTCTTCAATGATTTTTCCTAATCTTTCGACTCCTTCTTTAGCAGATTCAATATAAGGCAAGACAACGGTCAGCATAGCGTCTTCTGCGATTCCTTCTTCTTCCAATGGGTCAAACGCTAAAACACTATCCTTCGTTGTTGTTGATTCCGTTGCGCTCATTCCTACGTTCTGACTGTTAATTCCTGCTTCTTCATACAGTCCTTCAGAAACGTCCCATTCAGGAGTGGCCGTATATTTTAACTGTTCTTTTGGCAGCTCAATCGTAAATCCGTTTCCTTTTGACACGAAATGAGAATCATTTGTATCAGCCTCTCTTACAACAAAGCGTTTTGTCCAAGCTGTTCCCATGTCTTCATTTCTTGCGACCATGGTTGACCCGTCAGAAGTTGCTTTTTTTCCTGCCAAAACGGTCGTGCAAGCTTCAGCCGTCGAATAGGTTGTCATAAACAATAAACCAGTCACTGCAGCAAAACAAGTTATTTTCTGCCATTTTTTTGTTTTCATCGTTCTTATTCCTCCTAGTTTTTATTCAACTCTGACGCACTCAACTTTTTTAAAAACAGTAAAACGGACTCCCACTCCTTTTCTTTTTTTATTTATTATTTGTAAAGATTCATTTTTAACCTGTTGCTGTAAATTACTGTTACAACTTTCACAATAACAACTACATGATAGCGTTTTCTATAATAAAAGTAAACACTTTTATTCTGTTTTATTTGTTATTTAAATAAATTGGTTTTTCAAGATTTATTTTTTAAAAAACTTGTCCAGCTGGCGTTTCTAGTAGGTTATTGGCAACTTCAATTATTTCTATTTGCAATAAAAACTTAAAGGAAGCTGAACAGTCCTTTTCTTGCGGCTGTTAGCTTCCTTGTTTTCTTTTTTTATTTTTTACTGTCTTATTCTTCTACTTCAAAGTGAGTCATCATGCCGTGCTCTTGGTGTTCCAAGTTATGGCAATGATGCATGAATAATCCCGTATCTGGAAACTTGACAAGGATATCGACAGCTTCGCCTTTGTTGACGACCAAAGTATCTTTATAACCCATTTCATTTTTGTAAGGTAGCTTGCCGTTTCTGGCTAAAATCCTAAATTGCGTGTCATGGGCATGGAAAGGATGCGGCATATTTTCGATATCATCTTTTTGATTGATGATGCGCCAAACATAGTATTGGTCTTTCTTGTACGTCTCATCTGCCCGGCCTTGTTGGAATTTACGGCCATTGACCGCTACCCTTTCATCTGTTCCTTGGAAAAGAATGTGATGGAAAGGCAGATCAGCAACTTCTTCTGGATAAATCGTATTCAACAAGTCTTCTCGTAAAGAATAGATATAAGAGAAGTCTACATTTTCTTCCAGAGAGCCTGTTTTGCTGATTTCAAGAGCTTTAAAATCATTAACCATCAAATAGAGCGGTTCTTCTTCAGTATCTTTTAGGTCAATAACGATTTCGGCCCGTTCAGCAGCGCCTAAAATCAATGATTTCATTCCTAATGGATAATTTAAGAAACCGCCGTCGCTGGCAATTTGAAAGAATTGGCTTTGATCATTGAATGCAAACTTGAAGTTCGTTCGGTTTGAAGCATTCAATAAACGCAACCTCAAGAAGCGCTTATGGGTATTGAATTTTGTCATCAATGCGCCATTTAACAGCAAATGATCCCCTCTTGTGCCGTCTATACTAAAGACTTGTTCATAATCGACCACTCCATCTTCAACAAAGTAGCGGTCTTGAACGATCAGCGGAATATCATCGACACCGTGTTCATGCGGCAAATGCTTTTTCAATTGATCACTATTTTCGTCTTCAATGTAGATTAATCCCGCTAATCCTTGATAAAGCTGTTCTGGAGACAACAAATACGTATGCGGATGAAACCAGCAAGTAGCCGCTTCATTTTTTACATCAAAATGAACATCTGTCTGGCTGTGAGGTTCTACTACCCGCATTGGACCTCCATCAGCTTCAGCTGGAAGCATCAGCCCATGCCAATGATAAGTAGCAGGTTGTTCTAATTGATTTTCAGTTGTGATTGTGACTTCCTGACCTTTTCTCAAGCGCATAACAGGGCCTAACACATTCCCGTTGTATCCTTTAGAAGGACTTTTTATGCCAGGAAAATATTCTGTTTCTCCTTCTTGAGCAGTGATATGATAATGAACCTTTTCTTCTGATTGCGAGACAGGTTCCAATAATGCTGGAATCGGCAAATCTTGTCGTTCCATTTCAACAGATTTTAATGTTGGTTGAGAATCAAAATCATCTACTTGTGTCATAGAGTTTGGCTGCGAAGTAACATCCAATTGATGAAAGTAATTTTTTGTTGTTAACACACCATTCATCCTTTCTTATCTTTCCTTGCAAAACAAGGCTTTTCAAAGTTTATGATCCATGACGTTCTATTTCGGAATGTCTGACATCTCTAGTGTTGCACAACCAATAACCAAGTACAATCAATCTGCTTATCTGATTTTTTTCGAAAGTATTTCCATCTGGCAAAAGACATTTTTGAAAATTATTATCTAATAGTCAGTATCAAGTCTAGAATGCTCATGTTTTATTTTTCAAAGAAAGCGGTAGGTTTGTCAACGCGCACCTCCGCCTCCTCCGCCTCCTGCACCGCCACCGCCGCCAACAGAGGTCGCGCCACCAGCGCCCACTGAAGCTGAGGAAGCCGCTGAATGAAAGCCGCCGCTTGAAAGGCCGGTTGACCAATTGTGTCTAATTCCACTCGCCCCATTCCAATACCAATAATAATAAAGAGGCTGCTGGTTGGTATAATAAACATTGGGATCTGGGGTCAGTTCCTTGAATTGTTGCGTGATTTCTTCACTTCGAGCGTATAAAGTGCTCCACAAAAGAAAATCCTCAAGCGATAAACGGCTGAAATTTTTTTCGAAACCAAGGAGATCTGTTTTCTCTAGATAATTTCTGAACTGGACAAGATGATCAAACAGCCTATTTCCTTCCGCGCTGGCGATCACTGTCTCATTCTTCTTGCCCCATACTTCCACTTCTTCAAATCTTAACAGACCTTGTTCTTCCAAATAATCTTTAGAATAGTCGGTTAAGTAATCAGCATATTCTTCCACTTCATCTGCATGACGTTTTGCCCACTTTTTGATTCGTTCATCATTAACGAATCCATTTTTGTCAGCTGCATTCAGCAACATCAGCCATAAACCGACCTCATACGGCTCTTTTCCATCTTTGTCTTGCAATGCTTCAATAAACTCAGCAAACGAACGACCATCTAATTGACGCTCTTCTTCATAATCAAGAATTTCAAGATCTGTGGAAAAGGTATCTTCGAAAAAGGCTTTTCTTTTCTCTGTCACCATATGGATTTTGCCTTCGCTAATCCATTTCAACAAATAAATAGAGAAATAATCCTCAAAATAACCGGTATTGATTTCTTGCAGCAAATACGCAATGCCAGCTAAATCTTCTCCGTTGAATGGAACATCTTCAAACAGCTTTCCTTTATTTTCCTGAATACGTTTTTGTCCTGTAACCATTTGTCCTGCTGCTTCTTTTGCTTTCTTTACTTTCACTGCATAGGTTATGGCAATAGAAGCTATTCCACCGCCGATAAGCGCAATAGACGAAAAAATGATGATTGGAATCGTGTCTGAAGACGTATGGGAGTTGTAGGCTGATCCTTCCTTCGCCATTTCACTTTGTTCTTCTAACGTCTGATCAACAGAGACTTGAGTGTCGAAAAAGTTTGGCGGAAATTGCAGTAAAACGGTTACGTCGTTATCGCTCCCAACTTCTTCAGCCGCTTTCCACACGACTTGTCCATTTACGAGTTCAATATCTCCATCAAAACCAAAGCCCCATAACTTGGTATTTTCATGTGTAAAAGACTCTGGTCCGGAAATCTCAACCGCTAAGTTTTCAGCCGGAATGTCCGAAAAAGTGTCGAAGTTCCATAACAAAGCTTGCCCGTCTTCCAATTCACGTACTAAGTTCGACAGCGTATACGTTACTTCATATTCATTTGCCCCATATTTTCCAATTCCCCAAACCAATTCTAAGCCATTGTCTGTTTCCAGTATGCCATAATGTCCTGCTTTTTCTTTTAAAGAATCATCAGAGTCCCACTCTTTGGCTTCCGTAAAACCTGCCACAGAAAAATCCAGCAGTTCTGAATCTTGTAGCTCATCCAACACAATAAATAGTTCAGTCCCTTCATCCATCTTCATCTTCCGATGTTCAGTGACAATACCAGAGCCGTCTTTTTGTAATTCCACTTCAATGGTTAAATCAGTCAATTGATTTTCAGCAAAGACGGTTGTCCCAAATATCAAGTTAATAAAGAACACTGCACTCACTATCAGTCCTTTTTTTATAAGTTTGCCCATTTATTTCTCCTCCTTTTTGTCAACATCACGCTTAACAACTGTCTCCTAAAATCATTTGAACATTCCTAAGATCATTCCTAATTAAATTAAAACTGCTGCAACGCTCCTTCAATAGCTTTTTATGTATAAAACAACATCATTTTTACAGCTGACATGGCGCCAACGCTCTTTTTCTTTCTTATCTTTATTCTATCAAATGTGCGAAAGAATAACAGCGGATTCCTTTTTGCCTAACAAAATGCTGAAATTATGAATCAACCTTGTCTATTGTAGCAGTTTTAAAAAATTACAAAAGACATGAAAACAGACCTTCAAAAGTCAGCGATTTTCTCTAACTTTTAAAGGTCTGTAGATAGTGAATAAAGTTTTGCATTTCTATCTTTGTTTAAAACGCATCTTGAGCCAGGTACGCTAAAGCGTATTGTGCATACAATTCTGCACCAACTTTCAAAGAATCCTCATCAACATTGAAACGTCCCGAATGATGCGCCCAGAAAGTATCTTTTTCAGCATTTCCGCTGCCGACTGTCGCAAAAGCTCCAGGAATCTTGGTCATATAGTAACCAAAATCTTCTCCGCCCATTGTTGGTGGCAGGTTTTCCACACTTTCTTCCCCAAAGGCTTCCGCAGCTACCTTTTGGACAAGCTGGGCTGTATGCTCTTCATTATTGACCGGCTCTGTCATACGATCATATTCCACAACCGCTTGCCCGCCATATAATTGGGCAATTTCCTGTGCATAATGTTTAAGGCTGGCTTCTACTTTATCGCGCGTTTCCGGATCAAATGTCCGAATCGTCCCTTCGATCACAGCATTTTCTGCCACAACGTTAAAACGTGTGCCCACTTCCATTTTCCCTAACGTCACCACGGCTGGCTGCAATGGATCGACCTCACGAGAAACAATCGATTGCGCATTGATGACATACTGTGACGCCATGATGGCCGCATCAATGTTCAAATGCGGTTGTGCTGCGTGTCCTCCTCTTCCGGTAAAGTAGACCCGGATCACGTCTGCTGCAGCAAAAGATGGACCAGCTGGACAGGAAACTTCCCCAGTTTTGCCACCTGACCAAATATGAATCCCAAAAGCATTGTCTACTCCATCAACGGCTCCCTGCTCTACCATCAGTTTAGCTCCAGTCGCGATCTCTTCAGCAGGTTGGAAAATCAAGCGAACTGTACCATTGAACTGATCTTTCACTTGGTTTAATGCATATGCCGCGTTCAACAACATAGAAACATGGGTGTCATGCCCGCAAGCATGCATTTTCCCTTCTTCAATGGAGCGATAAGATACATCATTCAGCTGCTGTACAGATAAGGCATCCATATCTGCTCGCAACAATACAGTTTTACCTGGACCAGCTCCTTTGATCTCTGCAATGATCCCAGTCGGCTCCGTTAGACGATAGGAAATACCAAATTCATCTAATTTTTCTGCCAATGCTTTTGTTGTCTCGATTTCTTCTAGAGAAAGTTCTGGATGTTTATGTAAGTGACGACGAAAAGCAATCATGTCCTTTTCTTTAGACAGAATCAATTCTTTCACTTCACTGGTTAGTTTCTTTGTTTCCACTTGATTCATATTGCGTCTCCCTCTTTCTCTGCTGTTTTTTGTAGATTCACTATAACGAGTCCTTTTCCCTTTGTCAACTACAACTTTCATTTATTTTTAATCTTATACACCTGTATAACACGGTTTATGCTAACGAATTTTCTTTTCATTAGAATTGACAAAGATCACTCATTATTCTATTATGGATAAATCACTTACAGAAAAGAGGTCTTGTATGAACAGTCTTGCCGCTATTACCATTATTCTTTGCGTCTATGCTCTGGGCGATTTCATTGCCGTTCGAACCAAAAGTATTGTCTCCATGTTATTTACCGCTTCCGTTTTTTTCTTATTCGCTTTCTGGTCAGGGCTGCCTACGACCATTTTTCAAGATTCTGCACTTTTGCAAATAGGAACCGTCATGATCGGTTTTCTATTGGTACATATGGGTACGATGTTGAATATCAAACAACTCCTGCAACAATGGAAAACAGTCCTCATTTGTACAGCCGCTATCATTGGGATCACAGCTGCACTCTTGTTGATTGCTGCTCCTTTCATTGGTCTGGAAACAGCGCTTGTTGGAGCACCGCCTTTATTCGGGGGAGTGATCGCGGCTATTCAAATGTCCGAAGTGGCTAATACGATTGGACGGAGCGATCTAGCCTTGTTAGCTTCTTTATTAGTCATTGTCCAAGGCTTTGCCGGTTATCCTATTGCCAGCTGGGCATTAAAAAAGGAAGTCGCTTCTTTTAAACAAAAATATCAACAACAGGAAGTTCAACAAGAAATACAAGAAGAAGAGGTATCAAAATGGACCGTATTTCCTCCATTTCCTGAAAAATATCGTTCTTCCAATGTCTATTTAGCAAAAGTTGCTTTGGTCGTTTTGTTGTCTTCTTTTATTTCCAAAGGTCTGACTTCCTTACTAGGTTTTCAATTGATCGATGCAAATATTATGTCTTTATTGATGGGCGTTTTATTCAGCGAACTGGGATTTTTAGAGAAGAATATTCTAGTAAAAGCCAATTCGTACGGCCTTGCAATGCCTGCTTTGATCGTTGTTGTTCTAGCAAATTTATCTTCTGCCACCTTTGATGTGTTTGTGGAAATTTTGCCAGCATTGGCTACCACGATCATCGTCGGAACAATCGGAAACGTCATCTTTTCTCTGATCGCAGGCCGCATTTTAAAGATCACACCTTGGATGAGTATTGCACTAGGGATTACAGCGCTCTTTGGATTTCCTGGTACAGCCATTTTGCCCAGCGAAGTAGCAAATAGCAGCTTTTCCGACAAAGAAGAACGCGAACTCTTTTTAGAGTCAGTGACTTCAAAGATGCTGGTTGGCGGCTTTGTCACCGTCTCTATCGGTTCCGTTATCTTAGCCGGCTTCCTGGCACCGATTTTGATCAACGTAGCCGGTTAACAACTTTATCTTAGAATATGCAAAAGCTCTCAACATCGAAGTTCAATGTTGAGAGCTTTTTTATCACTACTAAACTTTTTTAGATATTTTGATACACTGTTGTTTCTATTATTTATCGAACGACATATTTAAAGATGAATTCTCCGTTTGGGTCTCTTTCGTTTGTATACTCAAAGCCAAGGCTTTTATATAAATGATAAGCTTTCTTATTCCCTTCGATGATACTGAGATAGAGAACATCAACGTCGTATTCTTTTGACACAACATCAATAAGCTTGATCAGTGCAGCTTTTCCTAACCCTTTGTCTTGGTATTTTTTATCGATCATGATCCGATCGATCCAGGTTTCTTTCTGAGGACCGAAACAGCCATACATCGCAAAGCCGACTAACGCCTCGCCATAATAAATGCCTACTGGGTGCCATTCGGAGCTGTGACTTGCTTCTTCCAAACAGTCATCCACGGTTTCAATAAACGTCTCTTGTCCTGCTTTTAATGTTAAATTCCTTACTTCTTGATTATTTGCAGCATCAATATCTTTAAAATGAATTTCAGGCATACAAGTGGTCTTTCCTTTCAAAAAAATCATCAAGTTGGTCTAATAATATCTTTCAATACATGTATTGTATCACTTTTCTCTACCGTTTGATTTCACAAATACCTTCCTTTTCTTAATTATAGAAGAAAATTAGAATCACGGCCCTGTTTTGCTTTTTCATATGCTGCGATCAGCTGCTCGCCGTATTGGTCTGTCAACTGCTTTTCCCATCCATGGTCGCCAGTTGTTCTTTGCTTAATAATCGGTTGGATCCATTGGTTCGTTGGCAGTAATCTTAACAAACGGCCTCTTGAGAATTGAGAAAAAAGCAGGTTTTTGCCAAATAACACGGCTAATGCTGCTTGGAAAGATTTTGCTTCTACCGGCAACAAGAAGTTGTTTAAGTTGTTTCGGTCGCCTAAAAACAAATCAGCTTTCATGAAATCATTTTTCAAATCAAGCGGAAACTTTTTGTGGCCTGCAAAAATAGCCTCAGGCAGACGAACAGCCCATATCAAGCCTTGTTTTTGACATTCATCTAGGAATTGCAGAACCGCTATTTCTAGTGGGAGCAAATCATAAAAGTCATCTTCTGCTTGGGGATCTTGAAAAAATTGCTGTACTTTAGCGGTTATCCCTAAAAGATCAGCGGGGTTGCCGAATTCGATCGATACTTGTTGGGCTTCTAGGAGCCATAAAGGATGATCCGCTAATCTGATGGTCAGCCAGTTTGTTGGCTTATTTTCCTGTCTTCGGGCCAATAGTCCGTAAAAGCTGATGCCGGCTCTTGAAAGATTATATGCTGTTAAAGTCACAAACGGCGGCAGCCCTTCTTTTAATGAGCGAACTAATTGTTCTTCCATCAATTTTCGTGCTCCTAACTCTTGAAAGATTCGATGATTTTGCATCCTATCGACTTCCTCTATTTTCATATTTTGTTTCCATATGTAGCATGTTCTTATCATCAGTTTACCAAAAAAGAAAAAGAGCCTTCCAACTTTTTAGGCTGGAAGAACTCTCTTTTGCTACTTTCGCTTATGTTGCATATGCAGCATCAGTTTATTTCGCCGGAAATGTTTTTATCCTAAGTCTACTGGAGAAACCAATCCGCCAGCAAGATTGTCCATATCTGGCTTGTCTGCTTTCATAATCAATTTTTCGTTAACAAAAGCCATTTGTCCCAATTTGCTCAGTTCTCTGCCATAGCCAGAACGTTTCACACCGCCAAACGGTAATTCAGGTAATGAATAGCGGATGTTGTTCACAAAGACCATTCCTGTTTCAATTTTCTCCGCTACTTCTGCTCCATGCTCGCTGTCGCCGGCAAACACGGTACCGCCTAGTCCATAGGAGGAATCATTTGCCAGTTTGATGGCTTCCTCTTCGGTTGAGACTTTATACACCACTGCGACTGGTCCAAACAATTCTGTCGTATGTGCAGGGTTGTCACGATCCACATCCGTTAAAATCGTTGGCATAAAGAATTGCCCAGGCAAATCGATCGGTTCATTTCCATAAACGACATGGGCACCGGCTTTGATCGCTTCATCTACTTGTTCTTGCAATTTTTCTTTGGCTTTTTTGGTATTCATAGGTGCTAAAGTCGTAGCTTCGTCTAATGGATCACCTGGTTTTACTTTACTGAAATTGTCTTTCAACCGTTCCACGAATTCATCGTACATGTTTTCCATCACAATAAAACGTTTAGATGACGTACATTCTTGTCCGCAATTGTAAAGACGCGAACGCCAAGCAATATCGGCGACTTCATCCATATTCGCACCGTCTAGGACAATAAACGGATCCATACCGCCAAGTTCCAGTGTTGATTTTTTCAAATGTTCGCCTGCCGTTTTTGCAACGGTTGAGCCGCTGCGTTCAGAACCTGTCAAAGCTACCCCTTGTACCCGAGGATCAGCAATGGCTTTGGACACTTGATCATAATTTAAAAATAAATTCGTCAACGAACCTTTAGGCGCACCCGCTTCTGAAATAACATCGGCCATTAATTGGGCAGTTGAAGGTGTATTTGAGGCATGTTTCAAGATCATTGGATTGCCCACCATAAAGTTTGGTGCAAACACACGCATGATTTGGTAGTATGGGAAATTCCACGGTTCGACCATCATGATAACACCGGTAGATTGATAATGAACTTCCGCCTTGCCGTTTGCGCCTGTTTCAATTTCTTCCGGTTTCAGCAGTTCTTCTGCGTTGTCCGCATACCAATCAGCAATAACGGCACACAACTCCACTTCACCTTCTGCTTCGGCTAATAGTTTTCCCATTTCGATCGTACAAGTACGAGCTAATTCCGTTGACCGTTCGCGTATATTTGCCGCTATTTGACGCAATTGCTCTGCACGTTCTTTGATGTCTTGTGTTTTAAACGTGTGGTATAACTCATGTCCGTTTTGTAAAGCCTCTTCTAACTGTTGATCTGTAGCTTCTGGATATTCTTTTACCGTTTCATTTGTATATGGATTGATTGTTTGATAAGCCATTCAGAAAACCTCCTCAAGTTTTAGCTTTCAATGATGCACAACCTGACACGCAAGCTGCTTGATACATCGTATAATTCCAATTTGACAAACCCTCATACTGACAAACGTAATCTTTCTTGAAACCAAATGTAATCTGACTGTATGTGTGTTTACGTTACAAATCTAAGTAGTTGATCATCCATCTACCTGCCCTCCAACATCAATTTGAGACTACGGCCTGCTCATTCAAGTATCAGCTGATATGCTGTAAAAAACGACCATACTCTACTTCTTTCATATCACAAAAACAGCACCAGTTGACAATCGACAGACCTCTTATCTCTATTTTTCCATCCTTCTTCACTGTAACACTAACTTTCCATCACTTAAAATAAAACGCTTTCCAAAAGTATAAAATTTGTGCTTCGCTATTTACAGCTGCCGTGCCTACAAAATGGAACAACTTAGATAAAAAATATTTTTGCATACAGAAAAAGCTAAGAACATTGAAGATCAATATTCTTAGCTTGGAGCTACTCATTAACTACTGACCCTTTCAGCTAAAAATTAATTTTGTAAATATTCATAAATTTAATCCAACATTTTCCGCTGGAAAAGCTAATGCTTTAGAAGTACATATTGCTATCTGTTTTTATAAATAGATAACTTTTTGATTGGGAAATAGATGAAAAACCGTTACATAAATGTGTGTTTTTAAATTTTCAAAGCAGCTTGCCAATTATCTGAAAAACCATTTTCTTCATCATTGAATAGTCCGTCGCTGCCCTCAGCCATTTCAGCTAGTTCATCTATAAATAGATTCCATTCTTCTTGGATAGCTCGATCTGGAATAAAAGAGAATAGCTTTTTCTCTGTAAATAGCATGACAAATAGATTATCTTTCTTTGAATTTTTTATATTGTATTGCTTTAAATCTTCTTTCGGCAAAGATGGAAAAACAACAAATCTTTTGCCATAAAATCTCGCGTAATGTGCTGACATATTTCTGATATATCTGGACATACCTATCCAACTTATGACAAATCTTCTATACTGCTTACCAAAAGTCTTATCGATCCACATATTTTTATACTCAGGTTTCAATTGTGAAATAAATGTATCTACCTGTCCAAATGTTAATTCCTCTATTAAAGCCCATATAGGAATGCAGCCATTTTTTTCTTTATGATGATGTTTAATAAACGTTTCCTTACTTCGGATAACAGTTTCAGCAAAGCTAGTTAAAGTTTCTTCGCCAAGTCTTTTCTTATTATAGATGTTTAAATCGAGATAAAATTCAGCTGGTTGGTATTCATCAGAATAATAATTATTACTGACTGCATTTGCAAAAGATGTTTTTATCCATTCTTCTAAAATTCCTGAGAAGTAACTTAGCTGTTTTCTTATATATTTATCCATGTTATATAAATACAAAACATTTGAAAAAGTTCTTTTATCATCTTCCATGATTAGTCTTGGAAAATTGAAAATCTGTAATAATTCGTGTATTGAAAGAAGACAAGAGCTTTTTCTTTCTCTTTAGAAGAAAATAAAACCTTATGTCCATAATCTTCTTTTTGAAGGATCTCAATAAACTCATATCCTTCTTTAGGTTCTTTCATTCTTTCGCCAACATCTGCGCTTTTTTTGAAATAAGTAAAATCAATACTTTCCCTCTCTCGACGTTGCTTTATGCTATTTTCAATGTCAGCTAACTGATTAAACAGGAACATTGTATTTTCACCTCTATATACAAAAAAAGACTTGCCGTGGTCCGCTGGTCTCCCTCGCGTGGCAAGTTCTGGTAAAAATGGTATAACACTATTGCAGCATTCCGTCGAAAATTTCCCTAGTTAAAATGATATGAAACTAGTTTGGAAAACTTACAATCATATCATTTTTAAATAAGTTGAAAAGTTTAGGAACCAATTAATTAAATATTTGACTTTCTGAAAAATAGATACATAAGTTTTCAGATAACTCTTTAAAAAAATAGAAAAGGCTAGGAAAGGCTTTATAATAGCACCCCTAGCCTTACTATTCCTCCTACCCCACTGATCCTTCCATCTCGTAAGCAATCAGGCGGTTTAATTCTACAGCGTATTCCATGGGGAGTTCTTTTGAAAAAGGTTCGACAAAGCCCATAACGATCATTTCGGTGGCTTCTTGTTCGGTCAGTCCGCGGCTCATCAAGTAGTAGAGCTGCTCTTCTGAGATCTTTGAAACTTTGGCTTCGTGTTCTAGCGAAACACTGCCGTTATGGATTTCGTTGAATGGAATCGTATCTGATTTAGATTTTTCGTCCATGATGATTGTGTCGCATTCGATGTGAGACATAGAGCCGGTTGCTTTTTTGCTGAAAGTGACTTGACCGCGGTAGTTGACTTCGCCGCCGTCTTTGGCGATCGATTTGGAAATGATCGAACTGGATGTGTTCGGCGCATTGTGGATCATCTTGGCACCAGTATCCTGGTTCTGGCCTTCTCCTGCCATGGCGACTGACAGCATCGTTCCGCGTGCGCCTCTTCCATTCAAATAGACACTTGGATATTTCATAGTCGTTTTAGCGCCTAAGTTGCCGTCGACCCATTCCATCGTTCCGCCTGCTGCAACGGTTGCGCGTTTGGTCACTAAGTTATACACATTATCGGACCAGTTTTGGATCGTGGTATAGCGGCAATAAGCGTCTTTTTTTACGATGATTTCAACAGTAGCGGCATGCAGACTGCTGCTGGAAAAAGTCGGAGCCGTACAGCCTTCAACATAATTGACACTGGCACCTTCATCCACAATGATCAGTGTTCGTTCAAATTGTCCCATTGCTTCGTCATTGATACGGAAATACATCTGTAATGGCACTTCAACTTTCACATTTTTCGGTACATAGATAAATGTTCCGCCAGACCAGACAGCGGCGTTCAATGCGGCCAGTTTATTGTCTGTTGGCGGCACAACGGTACCAAAGTGTTCTTTAAATAGTTCCGGATAGTCTTTTAGAGCTGTATCTGTGTCCATGAATACGATACCTAGCTTTTCATATTCTTTTTTCATATTGTGGTAAACCACTTCGGACTCATATTGGGCGCCGGCACCGGCTAAATATTTGCGTTCAGCTTCTGGAATACCGATGCGTTCAAACGTCTCTTTGATTTTTTCCGGGACCTCATCCCAGCTGCGTTCCGGCTTGCCGCTGGACTGGCGGTAATACGTGATCTCATCAAAATTGATTTCTGAAAGATTTGCGCCCCATTCCGGCATCGGTCGTTGTTCAAAATGTTGATAGGCTTTCAAACGGTAATCCAACATCCATTGCGGTTCTTTTTTATAAGCTGAAATTTCTTTGATAATATCTTCAGAAATACCTTTGCCGGTCGTATAAAGCGACTCGACATCGTCATGAAAACCAAATTTATAATCTTCTAGTTGAGGAACTTCAGACATCGCTGTGCCTCCTTTTTTATTTTGCACGAAAAATTTTTTACATGCATTGCAAGTTTTTTTGCCTGTTTTATTTAATGTCGGCTGAATAAAGGGAAAACGTATAGTTGACAATGTTTCTTGCTACTTTTTTAGTAGTAGCTGCAAGCTTTTAGATCACTTTGAGCAAAATCATGCAGTATTGCAGCGAAGCTGTCCCGGCGTGATAGGAACCAAGGAAGGCCTTGAGCGAATTAACCTTTGTTGCATTCGGAAGCGAATGCCTACAAAGGCTTTAAGGTCAAGCTTAAGGAGACTACAGGCTCCTTAAGTCTGCCTGGTTCCCTTCACGCAAAGAGACAGAAAAAGCGGAAATAACTGCTTGGTTTATGATTCAGCAAGCATGATTTTACTTAAGCTTTAGATACTTGTCTTCTCACATTTCCTGTTTCTGTAAGTTAAATCAGTTTCATGCAGGCTCTAAAGCTTTTTCCAATGCTTTCCAAGCCAAAGTCGCACATTTGATACGAGTAGGAAACTTAGAAACGGTCTGCAGCATCATGGCATCACCAAAAATTTCTTCTTGTTGCGGCGTTGAGCCTTGCATCATTAAAGAAAAAGCATTGATTAGTTGACGTGCTTCGGCTATGGTTTTGCCTTTCATCAAGTCGGTCATCATACTGGCACTGGCACGGCTGATCGTGCAGCCGCTGCCACTGAAACGGATATCTTGAATATGATCTTCCATTAGTTTGACTTGAACTTCGATGAGATCGCCACAAGATGGATTGTGCAATTCGACAGCCTGTGTCGGATCCGTCATGTCACCGTAATGATGCGGATGGCTGGAATGGTCGACAATGACTTGCCGATACAATTGTTCAAGTTTAGATAAAGCCATTTGCAAAAAACTCCTTTACAGCCTGAAGAGAAGCAACGAATCGGTCGACTTCTTCTGGCGTATTGTACAAGTAAAAACTGGCACGAACAGTCGCTGGTACATCCAATTCTCGCATCAAAGGCTGCGCACAATGATGACCTGCACGGACCGCAATGCCTTCCATATCTAAAGCGGTAGCCACATCATGGGGATGCAATCCATCTAAGTTGAAGGAAATGACCCCAGTCCGTTGAGCGATATCCTGTGGTCCATAAATCGTCAGACCTTCGATTTGCTGCAACTGCGGCCAAAGTCTCTGCAGCAGCAGCTGCCCATGTTCATGGATAGCTGTTCGATCTTGCTCATTCAAATAATCTATCGCAACACCTAACCCAATCGTACCGGCAATATTTGGCGTACCGGTCTCAAACTTCCAAGGCAGTTCTGTCCAAGTACTGTCTTGTTCATAAACAAAATCGATCATCTCACCGCCGAATTCAACGGGTTCCATTTGTTCCAGTAACGCGCGTTTGCCATACAACACACCCGTTCCAGTGGGTGCCAGCATCTTGTGTCCGCTAAACGCATAAAAATCAGCATCCAATTCTTGCACATCGATTGGCATATGCGGCACTGCTTGGGCACCGTCGACGACGATCACAGCGCCTGCTTGATGAGCCAGTTGCGCCAGTTCTTTGATCGGATTGATCGTTCCCAACACGTTTGAACAATGGGTTACCGCGACGATTTTCGTTTTGTTTGTGATCAAACGGGCTGCCTCTTCCATATCCAGCTGGCCATCAGCCGTCAAATGGATATAGTTCAATGCTGCGCCGGTTTTTTTCGCCAACTGCTGCCACGGGATCAAGTTGGCATGGTGTTCCATGATGGTGATCACGATTTCATCTCCAGCCTTTACATTGGCTTCGCCCCAGCTTTTAGCGACCCAATTCAAGCTTGTTGTTGCCCCTCTGGTAAACAGTACTTCTGCTGAATCGGCGGCATGAATGAATGCTCTTGTTTTTTCGCGAACCGCTTCATACTGGCTAGTCGCACGGTCAGCCAGCGTATGAACGCCGCGATGGACATTTGCATTACTAGTTTCATAATAGGATTGAACCGCATCTAAAACGGCAAGCGGCTTTTGAGCCGTTGCTGCGCTATCTAAATAAATCAGTGGTTCGTCATTGACGGATTGACTTAAAATAGGAAAATCGTTTCTTATTTTTTCAGCATTCAGCTTCACTCTATCAGTTTCCTTTCAATCGTTTCAATCAGCTCTTCACGGACGCCTTTCAAAGGAACCGCTTTGATGACGGAACCTAAAAAGCCGCGGATCACCAGCCGCTCTGCTTCCTCTTTTGAAATCCCTCTGCTCATCAAATAATACATTTCTTCCGGATCAACGCGACCCGCACTGGCTGCGTGTCCGGCTGTCACATCATGTTCGTCGATCAACAGGATCGGATTGACATCTCCTCTTGCTTTATCTGACAACATCAACACGCGGCTTTCTTGTTGTGCATCCGCACCGCTAGCGCCTTTTAAGATGTGCCCGATTCCGTTGAACGTTAAGGTAGCTTGCTCGCGCACCACACCATGTTGCAAAATGTGACCGATCGAATGACGACCGATATTGGTAACCCGTGTATCGATTGCTTGAATCTGGCGGCCCATGCTGATGGCAATCGCTTTGATTTCGCTATGAGCGCCTTCCTCCACGAGATCAGCATCAAAATCAGCGATTACATTGCCGTTGTTCATCACCCCAAGAGCCCAATCAACATGCGCATGGTGCATCAAATGTCCACGGCGATTAAAGTAAGCGGTGGTATTTTCGCCCAATTGATCCACAGCCGAAAATTTCACTTCAGCTCCCGGTTTTGCCACAACTTCGATGATACAGTTTGCCGTATTTGGCTCATGAAATAAAGTCTCAAATTTTTCAACATATGAAAAAGAGCTGTTTGTGTCCGCATAAATCAAGACATGTTTGACAAAAGGCTCTTTGATCCGGCTGTTTTGAAAAAAGTGAGCCTCCAATGGTTCGGTTAAGTGGACGTCTTTTGGTACATATAAAAATACACCCGAATTCATAAAAGCAGCGTGAAAAGCCGTTAAACAATCTTCATCAGGTTGGACTGCCAACTGCATATAAGCCTCTTTTACTAAATCAGGATAGTCCTTCAACGCTGTAAAGATGTCGGTAAAAATCACGCCTTGTTGCCGGTAAGATTCAGGCAGCTTTTCGATGACAGTGTGTTGGCCAAATTGAATGACTGCAGCTTGTTCGCTTTTTTCATCTATTTGAAAGGAAACACCTTCAAGATCATCAGCGGACATTGCTTGAAAAGCCTGTTCTGCTTCTAGCAGCGGCCAACGGTCAAATTGTACACGCTCAATATTCGGCAAAGGCAGAGCTTCGATTTTTGAAAGAGCCTGCATTCTCAGCTGCAGCATCCAATCAGGTTCATTTTTATGTTTAGAAAAAGCTGTCAGGTCATCAAGAACAGTTGTCTGCTTGTTTAATTTCATTTCTCCTCTTCCTACCCTTCTGCTGCTTCGATCTGCAAACCAAGTTCTTCGCTGATGCCTTTATACCCTTCTTTTTCCAGACGTTGAGCCAATTCTGGTCCGCCCGTTAGCGCAATTTTGCCGCCCATCATGATATGGACTACATCTGGCACGATATAATTCAGCAAACGCTGATAGTGGGTAATGATCATTGCGCCAAATCCTTCACCCCGCATCGCATTGACACCTTTTGCAACAACTTGCAGCGCATCAATATCCAAACCGGAATCGATTTCGTCTAAAATTGCAAAGGTTGGTTCGATCATCATCAGCTGCAAAATCTCATTCCGTTTCTTTTCACCGCCTGAAAAACCTTCGTTCAAGTAGCGTTCAGCCATTTCTTCCGGCATATCCAACAAAGCCAACTTTTCATCTAATTTGCGAATGAACTGCATGACGGGCATTTTATCTTCGTCGTCACGGCGAGCATTGATGGCCGCTCGCATAAATTCTGCATTGGTGATCCCAGCGATCTCGCTAGGATATTGAACCGCTAAAAACAAGCCAGCACGTGCACGTTCGTCGACTTCCATCTCTAAAACATTTTCGCCGTCCAATAAAATCTCACCCTGTGTAACCGTGTAGCTGGGATGCCCCATCACAGCTGCTGAGAGTGTCGACTTTCCTGTTCCGTTTGGTCCCATCACAGCATGCACTTCACCTGTTTTCAGTACCAAGTCGACACCTTTTAAAATTTCTTTTCCTTCAACAGAAACATGTAGGCCCTTTATCTCTAAAACTGACATTTTTTGACCCTCTTCTCTTATTTTCTTCTTGCCCTCCTTAAACGAGAGCGTTGTCTTGCCCTTATTTTAGACCATATCTAACTAATGTGCAAACTGTAACAAGCATTCTTTATCTAGCGTCTTTTCCGCTATTTTTGCTGCTTCTTTTATTCAGTTGCGATTGTTGGGAACATTTGCATGAAGTCGAAACAACACATGCGGTAACTTGGTCATAGAACAGGCTCCTGTGAACAAGTTGAGACAAAACTTGCGGTAACTTGGTCATAGAACAGATTCCTGTGAACAAGTCGAGTCAAAACTTGCGGTAACTTGGTCATTGAACAGACTCCTGCGAACAAGTTGAGACAAAACTTGCGGTAACTTGGTCATATATATCTTAGATTGACAATAACAGATACATTTATGATTTCTTTGCTGAACGGTTTTTGTGGTAAACTAAAAAAGAAGCGATTCGTTTATGCATATGTTTATCACTAATTTGTACCTTTATAGACTGAAAGGAGAAACAAGATGACACAACCCATTATCGGCATTCCTGGAAACCAAATGACCCATCTTTCCCCTGAATATCAAGGTCTCCCAATAACCTACACGCCACAAGGTTTTATTGCAGGCATCCAAGCAGCATGGGGCTTGCCAGTGATTCTTCCTATCAACGACCCTTCAATGGCTGAAGAGTATATCGATCGGATCGATGGCTTGCTGCTGGCTGGCGGACAAGATGTCTCACCTTTGCTTTACGGAGAAGAACCGGGATTAAAATTAGGTGCGATCAATCCTGAGAGAGACTTATTTGAAATTGCCTTGATCAAAGAAGCCGTCAAAAAAGAGAAACCGATCCTAGCTGTTTGTCGCGGTATGCAGTTATTGAATGTAGCATATGGAGGCACGCTTTACCAAGATGTGATGGACAATCCGGATTTTACCGTCCAGCATGTGCAACGCATTTTTTCAGGCACAGCCGCCCATACAATCGATATTGATCCCAGCAGTCGTTTAGGAGCGATTTACGGCGAGACTTACGTTGTTAATTCTTATCATCATCAAGCCGTGAAGCAGTTGGCTGATCCTTTCAAAGCAGTCGCATGGAGTAAGGATAATCTGATCGAAGCCTATGAAGCTAAAGACCCTGATACCAGTATTGTAGCGGTCCAATGGCACCCCGAGTTGATGGCACCGAATGAAGAAAAAATGCAAATATTATTCAAGGAATTTGTCAGTCGAGTGAAAAAATCGATTGCGCCAGCTTTATAGCATCCAAAGCTCAAAAAAATATAAAAGAAACATCAGTAACTTTTCTTTTTGTGAGGAACGTTATTGATGTTTTTTTGGTTTAAAGCTAAAATAGAACAAGCTTGTTGTTTTTTTATATTTTATTTTCATAAAGCAAGATGAAAAAGCCGCTTACAAACTGATAGCGGCTGCTTTATTGCGTTTTCATAGAAACACAATATATAGTATTAAAAACGATTGTGAACCAAATAATTAACTAAATATGGTATCTACAGATTGAAAAGGGTCCTGTTTATGTGTAGAATGAAGAGTGTCAAAGGAAGCTGTTTTTTTGATGGAACGGTGTTATCCATTCATTTAACAGCTCTCAGAATTATGGATAGAAAAAGGAGAATGCGTCATGGCGACTAAATCAGTTGTGGTTTACTCAAAACCAAATTGCATGCAGTGTAACTTTACAAAAAAATACTTGGATGATAAAGGAATCGCTTACGAATCAAAAGATATCATGGCCTCTCAAGAAGCTTTAGAAGAAGTTCAGGAATTAGGTTTTTCATCAGTTCCTGTCATTTTAGCAGAAGGTCTAGACGCTTTTAACGGTTTCCGCCCTGACTTATTAGATCAGCTGGCATGAAAGTCGTTTATCTCTCATTAACGGGTCAAACAAGAAAATTCGTCAAAAAACTCGATATGGATTTGTTGGAGTTATCTCCGACAAATCCATTTATCAGTATGGAAGAACCTTTTATTATTGTGACCCCAACTTATGAAAAGGAAGCTACCGAAATCTTGAATGATTTCATTGAAACGGACAATAATTTGCATTATTTCAAGGGTGTCGCGGGCGGCGGTAACTTGAACTTCGGCAAACTGTTCGTCTTTACAGCAAAAGACTTAGCACACGACTATAATGTTCCCCTGCTTCATGCCTTTGAATTCCAAGGAAACGAAGCAGATGTCGAAAAATTAAAGAAAGCGGTGAAGGACCTTGGATAAGCCTAAATTAGCAACCAAACCAAAAGAGGTTACCTATTACAAATTAAACAATGAATTAAATCGTCCTGTAGATGGAAAGATTCCTTTAGAAAAAGATCGTGAAGCAGTACGTGCTTATTTTCTGGAATATGTCAATCCGAATACCGTCTTCTTCTATACGCTGGATGAAAAAATCAATTACTTAATCGACAATGACTACATCGAAGCTGAATTTATCAACAAGTATGATCGCGCATTTATCAAGAGCTTGTTTGAAGAAATGTACAATCGTAAATTCCGTTTTCGTTCGTTCATGTCCGCCTATAAATTTTATACACAGTATGCGTTGAAAACCAATGACGGCAAACGTTTCTTAGAGCGCTTTGAAGATCGGATCGTTTTCAATGCCCTTTATTTGGCAAATGGGGATAAAGACTTGGCTTGGACATTAGCTGATGAGATTATCAATCAACGTTACCAACCAGCCACACCGACTTTCTTGAACGCTGGACGTAAACGTCGCGGCGAATTGGTTTCTTGCTTCTTGATTCAAGCAACGGATGATATGAACAGCATTGGTCGTGTGATCAACAGTGCTTTGCAGCTCAGTCGTATCGGCGGCGGTGTCGGTGTTAACTTGTCCAATTTGCGTGCAGCTGGAGATCCGATCAAAAAAATCGATAATGCTTCCAGCGGTGTCGTGCCTGTCATGAAGTTACTAGAAGACAGCTTCAGCTACTCAAACCAACTAGGTCAACGAAACGGTGCCGGAGCTGTTTACTTGAACGTTTTCCATCCAGATATCGTTTCTTTCCTTTCTACTAAAAAGGAAAATGCCGATGAAAAAGTTCGTGTAAAAACATTATCGCTTGGGCTAGTTGTGCCTGACAAATTCTATGAATTGGCTGCTAAAGATGAACAAATGTATCTCTTCAGTCCTTATGACGTCGAACGAATCTACGGCGAACCTTTCTCTTATGTAGATATTACAAAAGAATACGATAATATGGTCAACAACGAAGAAATTCGCAAATCCAAGATCCGTGCACGCGACTTGGAAAATGAAATTTCTAAACTGCAACAAGAATCTGGCTATCCATACGTTCTCAATATTGATACAGCCAATCGTGCGAATCCAATCGACGGTACGATCGTGATGAGTAACTTGTGCAGCGAGATCCTGCAGATCCAACAGCCTTCAATGATCAACAATGACCAAACTTATGAACATTTAGGAACTGATATTAGCTGTAACTTGGGTTCAACCAATATCGTTAACTTAATGAAGACGCCTGACTTTGGAAAATCAGTTGATGCAATGGTCCGTGCGTTGACATATGTTACGGACAATTCAAGTATTGATGCGGTTCCTTCTATTAAAAACGGGAACGACAAATACCATACGATTGGTTTAGGCGCTATGGGTCTCCACACATATTTGGCTCTCAACCAAATGTCTTATGGTTCACCTGAATCTATTGAGTTTACAGATCTTTACTTTATGCTGCTAAACTTCTATACCTTGAAAGCCAGCAACAATATTGCCATCGAACGCCAACAAACTTTTGAAAACTTTGAACAATCCGATTATGCAAATGGTTCTTACTTTGATACCTATACAGAATCTGATGTGGCTTTCAAAAGCGAAAAAGTCAAAGCACTCTTTAAAGACATCGATGTGCCAACTGCTGACGATTGGAAAGAATTGAAAGCTTCTGTTATGACACATGGTTTGTACCATCAAAACCGCTTAGCTGTTGCGCCAACGGGTTCAATCAGCTATGTCAACGAAACTTCAGCCAGCATTCATCCAATCACTCGTTTGATCGAAGAACGTCAAGAAAAGAAAACCGGAAAAACTTACTTCCCGGCTCCTTATTTGTCGAACGAAACGCTGCCGTACTACACTTCTGCTTATGATACCGATATGCGGAAAGTCATTGATATCTACGCTGCAGCCCAAAAACACGTGGACCAAGGCATGAGTTTAACACTCTTCATGCGCTCAGAAATCCCAGAAGGTTTATACGAATGGAAGAACGGTCGTACCAACAAACAAACTACACGCGATCTAAACATCCTACGTCACTATGCATGGCAAAAAGGCATCAAATCAATTTACTACGTTAGAACCTTTACCGAAAACGCCGACGAAATCGGTTCAAACGCCTGCGAAAGCTGCACGATTTAACACAGTGTGCGAAGCGAGGTCGACAGAGACGACAGAAAAATGAAAAAGCGCGGCGCAGAGCATCCCGCGCATGCGAGCGACTTTTGAATTTTACCCGAGACTCTACCTCGCGCAGCTCAACTACTAGGATGCGGAGAAAGCCTGCAAGAGTCACAGCAAAAATAGGAAGTTGTTGAAGAGAGCAGCGCAGCGCGCATCAAAACAACTTATCTTTTTTGCAAAGACTCTGGCTTTCGCAGCTAAACTAATAGGATGCGGGAAAAAACGTTTATTGCACACTCAACAGCTGAAATGTGTTTGAGTATGTGATAAGAGCTCGTTTATTGCACACTCAACAGCTGAAATGTGTTTGAGTATATGATAAGAGCTCGTTTATTGCACACTCAGTAGTTGAAATGAGTTTGAGTGTATGATAAGAGACCGTTTATTGCACACTCAGTAGTTGAAATGAGTTTGAGTGTATGATAAGAGACCGTTTATTGCACACTCAGTAGCTGAAACGGGTTTGAGTTTGCGATAAGAGCTCGTTTATTGCACACTCAGTAGCTGAAATGAGTTTGAGTTTGCGATAAGAGACCGTTTATTGAACAATCGTTACATGGATTATTCACGATGAAGAAAAGAAGGAGAAGCTTATGACAGAACAGTATAAAGCGATAAACTGGAATCAAATTGAAGATATGATCGACAAGCTGACATGGGAAAAACTAGTCGAACAATTCTGGACAGATACACGTATTCCTTTGTCGAATGACTTAGATGATTGGTATAATCTGCCAAAAAATGAAAAAGATATGGTGGGCAAAGTATTCGGAGGTTTGACACTGTTGGATACTTTGCAATCGCAAGATGGGATCCAAGCTTTAAAAGAATCGATTCGGACTCAACATGAAGAAGCTGTATATAACAACATTCAATTCATGGAATCGATGCACGCTAAAAGTTACAGTGCTATTTTCAGTACTTTGAATACCAAAAATGAAATTGATGACATTTTTCAATGGACCAATACAAATGATATGTTGCAAAAGAAAGCTGCTGCTATCAACGAAATCTATCATAGCGGTACTGATTTGCAGCGCAAAGTAGCAAGTGTTTTTCTAGAATCTTTCCTCTTCTACTCTGGCTTCTTTGCTCCTTTACATTACTTGGGCAATAATAAACTGCCAAACGTAGCAGAGATCATCAAATTGATTTTGCGTGACGAGTCCGTTCACGGCACTTATATCGGCTACAAGTTTCAAATTGGCTATAACCAACTTTCAGAAGCTGAACAAGAAAATCTCAAAAATTGGGCTTACACTCTTTTGTTTGAGCTCTATCAAAATGAAGTAAAATATACGGAATACTTGTATGATGAAATTGGTTGGACAGAGCGCGTAAAAGTGTTTCTACGTTATAATGCCAATAAAGCGTTGCAAAACTTAGGATTTGATCCTTTGTTCCCAGATACAGCTGACGACGTAGATCCAGTCGTTATGAATGGGATCTCTACGGGTACTTCCAACCATGACTTCTTCTCACAAGTCGGAAATGGCTACTTGCTAGGAATGGTTGAATCAATGGATGATAATGACTATACAAAATGGATGTATTCCCCTTCTGTATAAGAATAAGATGTTAAAAAAACAACCTCAGCTCCGCTATCTGGAGGGCTAGAGGTTGTCTTTTTATCTACTTCTTTTTCTTGGACAAATAGCACTAGAAATTTTGTGAGAAAATAGCTAAATTTTTGGAGCTATATGTTCGATCACATAAAACGAGCACCGCAAAGCTTAGTTCCTCTTTCTCTCTTTACTTTAAAAATATTCACTCATTCAGATAAAATAACTTTCTACGGCATCACTTGCCAGAATAGGGGCAGCTTTAAAATCATTTCATTGTTCAGAAAAAGAAGACTGCTTTGCAATCCTTCTTTGCAGTAGCAGTCTTCTTTATTGATTGATTAATCTTTTTTTTGTTTTTTTACAGTCATAATGGTGAGCGGCATAACCAATATAATATACCCGATGACCGAGATCAGTAGGATGTTTAATAGAACGGAGTCGATACTGAATTGTCGGACAATAAGATGCGAGATTAAAATAGAAACAAAATAAAATAAAAATAATTGGACAAAACGTTTGACGGACATATTGATCGTCAGCCTCCTTCTATCTTCAACCGATACAGCAAAAGTTAACTACTGCACTATCCGATTCCCTATCATACGCTCTATTTTCAGAAAATGCAATGGCTTTTGAGCAAAGGTTGTTTAAGGTTAAACAAGTAAAAAGCACACTGGAATAATCCAATGTACTTTTTTATGTTTATTCAGTAACAGGTACTACAGCGCCATTCCAAGTTTCACGGATATAATCTTGGACTTCTTTTGATTTCAGAACAGAGATCAGTTTTTGAATGGCTGGACTGTCTGCATCTTCTGTTTTCACAGCGACAATATTGGCATATGGGGAGCTTTCACTCTCAAGTGCAATAGAATCCTCTACTGGGTTGATGTCTTGGTCAACCGCGAAGTTGGCATTGATTGCCACGGCATCTCCTTCGCCTTGTTGGTAAAGCGTCGGCATCAAGGCTGGATCATTTTCATATTCAAACTTGATATGTTTTGGGTTTTCAGCAATATCATCAAAAGTAGCTGTCGTCAAATTGACACCTTCTTTGACTTTGACTAAACCTGCTTCTTGGAAAATGCTTATAATACGTCCCCAGTCAGATGTGTTACTGCTGACCAGTACTGTAGCGCCATCTGGCAATTCGTCTAGACTCTTATACTTTTTAGAGAAGATACCGATTGGCTCCAAATGAATGGCCCCTGCATTAACAAAGTCGTAGTTATTTTCTTCCACTGCTGATTCAAAAAATGGAATATGCTGGAAGTAGTTGGCATCAATATCCCCTTCAGCCAAAGCTTCGTTAGGGATCACATAGTCATTATAAGTTGTAATATCGAGTTCTATGCCTTCTTTTTCAAGAATGGGTTTAGCAAATTCTAAAATCTCTGCATGAGGTGTGTTGCTTGCCCCAATCTTGATGACGGTTTCTTCAGCTGAGGAGCCCTCTCCGACTTTATCATTTGCTTCGTTGTTGCCGCATGCCCCTAGTAATAACGTTGCGCCTACTGCCAATACAGACTTAAAAATCGTTGTTTTTTTCATTTTCCTTATCTCCCTAATCCTTATTTTTTCAAATTTTATTTAACGTTTATCTACACGTCTGACGATTCGATCACCGATTCCTTGAATCAGAAAGACAATGATTAAAATGATCACTGTTGCTGCAAGCGTAACGGCTGGCTTGTTGCGTTGGAAACCGTCCAAATAAGCCATATTCCCAAGTCCGCCTGCACCGATCACAGCAGCCATCGCTGTAAAACCTACTAGTGAAATCGTCGTTGTGGTGATTCCAGCTGCGATTGAAGGCAGACTCTCTGGAATCAAGACCTTAAAAATAACTTGCCATTTGTTAGCCCCCATTGATTCAACAGCTTCCACTACGCCTTTATCGATTTCACGAAAACCTGTTTCTACTAAACGAGCATAAAACGGTGCAGAAGAAACGATCAACGCTGGCAAAGCTGCTTTTGGTCCTACCATTGTGTCTAATAACTGTTTCGTCACTGGTATCAGCAGGACGATCAGAATGATAAATGGAATGGAACGAAAAACATTTACGAGGATACTCACAACACGGTAAGTGATGTTTGCTGCTAAAGAATGTTGATTGCTTGTTTCGTATAAAATCAAGCCAATGGCAAGACCTAATATAAAAACTATGATCACGGATCCAACTGTCATAAAAAGTGTTTCTTTCGTTGCTTCCCACATCTTATTCCAGTCAATTTCTTCAAAATCAGTATATTGCGATAAGATACTAGCAGCCAATACATTAAACTGTAACATCATTGATCACCTCCACTTCGACGTCCATATTTTTGATTTGTTGAATAGCCTGTTCGATCACATCATTATCCCCTGTTATTTGAACATAGAGGGAACCGATCGAATCTTCTTTTGCTTGTTGAATGCTGCCTTGGATTACATTTAATTCCACAGGATATTGTCGAATGATCCTTGATAAGACCGGTTGATTCGTTTGTTCGCCATGGAAAGTCAAATGTATCAGTTTTCCTTCTGGATATTCAGTCAGCAGCTGACTTAAAGCAACGTCCGTATCTTCGCTATCTGGGTTCGTATCTTGCCGGATAAAACGCTTCGTGATTTCCTGCTGCGGCTTTTTAAAAATATCTATCACATGGCCTTCTTCTACAACCTTGCCGCTTTCCATAACGGCTACGCGGTTACAGATTTTACGGATCACATGCATTTCATGGGTAATGATAATGATGGTCAGCTTAAGTTTTTGGTTGATATCGACCAAAAGATCCAACACTTCATCGGTCGTTTGCGGATCTAATGCACTAGTTGCTTCATCGCACAAAAGTAATGTAGGCTCATTGGCTAATGCTCGTGCGATCCCGACCCGTTGCTTTTGCCCACCTGAAAGTTGAGAAGGATAAGCTTCTTCTCTGCCTTCCAACCCCACTAGGCGGATCAATTCTTGTGCTTTTGATTTTTGCTCTTTTTTGGGTACACCTGCAATTTCTAGTGGCAGCAGCACATTCTCCAGTACTGTTCTAGACCAAAGCAAATTGAAGTGCTGAAAGATCATGCCAATCTTCTGACGTTTGCTCCGCAATGCCTTTCCTTTTAAAGCTGAGATCTTTGATCCATTGATCGTGACGTCTCCGCTTGTTGGCTTTTCCAAACCATTGAACATCCGGACGAGCGTACTTTTACCTGCACCGGAATAACCAATGATGCCAAAAATATCGCCATCGTTAATCGATAAGTCTACCCCATCAACGGCTGTAAGTTTGCCACGTTTCGTTTCATAGATTTTTTTAATATTCGCTAATTCAATCATATGTGTTCCCTTCTATCTTCATTAATCAATAAAAAAACTTCCGCCCTTACCACAGCACAATAGCTGAAATAAGGACGAAAGTTGAACTTTCGTGTTACCACCTTTTTTTATCGAGCCTTCGCAGGTTCGACCTCATCCAGTACTTGAACACCAAGATATTCGCATACTGAGGCACAATAACGGGTGCACCCGGGAAAAGCTTATGCCGCTTCGACATTCACTTGTCCTGCTCAAAGACCATCTTCAGTCCGTTTCTCATTACCTCTTTTCAGCTGCCGAGGCTCTCTGTGAATGTTCCGCAAAACTTACTCTTCTTATCATCGCAAAAATTAAAAAGTTTTCATTTTTATTGATTCTCATTTTAGCAGAGATGTCTATTCTCTGTCAATTGTTATTTACGCTTTGTCTGAAAGTTGTGCAAATGCGGCTGGATCTACGTCTTTCATTTCTACGATCCAGTTGTTCTCTTTTTCAGGTGTGTTCAATTTTTCAGGATGATCTTCCAACTCTTGATTGTAACGAACTACAGTACCTGCTAGAGGAGATTCTAGTTCTGTGACTGCTTTTGCCCCTTCAACGTTCAACAAAGCATCCCCCACATTGATTTGATCTGCTTCATCAGGTAATTCAATAAAAGCGACTTCCCCGATATCATCTTGACCTTTTTCAGAGATGCCTAAACGATAAAGCTCTCCTTCTTTTTGGATCCACAATCCTTTTTCGCTATATTTCATTTCAGCCATTTGATACGCTCTCCTTTTTCCATTTTTTCTGATAAACATTTTCCTTAAAACCAACTGTACATGTGCCGTCGTCAACTGCTAATGGACGTTTGACCAGCATTCCATC
Source organism: Pisciglobus halotolerans (assembly GCF_900113675.1). Taxonomy (GTDB): domain Bacteria; phylum Bacillota; class Bacilli; order Lactobacillales; family Carnobacteriaceae; genus Pisciglobus; species Pisciglobus halotolerans. Next base: position 6,776 of record NZ_FOQE01000009.1, on the reverse strand, counting down.
TTGCGAGAGAAGTTCTGCTGCTTCATCCAACGTGAGACCAGGAACAACAGTTTTTAAATTTTTTTCTTTGTAAACTGTACCACTCGTATTAAAGAAGGACTTGATCGGCAATCCAGATTGCTGGATCCATTGAATCCATTCTTCTTTTGACGGCGTCCGTTCTTTCAAGTTGATTTCTTCATAGGAAACAGCTTGTTGTTCCAGCCATTTGCGTGCTTTAGCGCATGTTGAACACTTAGGGATACAGTATAACTTCAACAACTTTCCGCCTCCTGTTCTTGCTTCTTTTACCAGTATAGCACTTCCCCAAAGTAAGCGAAAGCCTATCTAAAGTCTTCGTCTTTAGAAAAGACATAGCTGCGATGATGGTACCTCATCGACATGATCAAACCTATCCCCATCATATTCCCTAATAAAGCTGAACCACCTTGAGAAATAAAGGGTAATGGAATACCAGTCAACGGTAATAATCCAATACTCATTCCCACGTTTTCAAAGACGTGGAACAGGATCATCATAATCACACCAGTCGCGATATACGTATAAAAAATATTTTTTGTGTCAAAACACACTCGAATCATTTGATAAATCAGCATAAAGTAAATAAAAATCAATATGGCGCCGCCAATAAAGCCAAAATTTTCCCCAATCGTCGCAAAAATCATGTCTGATTCTCGTACAGGTACATAAACTTCTGAAACGCCGAAGCCTTTACCAAAAACTTTACCTGATCCAATCGCTTTGATACTCTGCATCAGCTGATACGCTGCGTCTTGTGTATCGTGGTATGGATTCAACCAAGAGTCGACCCGTTTGAATTGGTACGTTTTAAATCCTAATTTCAGTAAAAAATCGCGGTTATAAACAACCAGTAACAGCAAGGAAGCCCCAAGTCCAGCAACTGAGCCAAACAACGGCAGCAGTATTTTCCAAGTCACACCAGACATCAAAGTGATACCAATTACGATAGAAATGAAAACCAAATTTGTTCCTAAGTCTCCTTGGAGTTGAACTAAGATCATTGGAGGCAAAGACGTAAGTGCAATTTTACCCAGTAAGATAAAATCTGAGCGTACATCATGATTAGCGTAATCACTGTTGTGCTGAGTAACCACACGAGCCAGCATAATGATAAAGGCAATTTTCACTAATTCAGAAGGCTGAAATGTCAATCCAGCGATTCTAAACCAGCTCTTCCCCCCTGTACTTAAGTAAAGCGGTCGGTCGTAAAACAACAATACCAGTATCAAAAGCAAGATCCCGGTTGCATACGCATAAGGCGCCAACTTCCATAACTGTTCTGAGTCAAATTGCATAATAATCACAACAGCGATGGCGCCAACTACATACCAAGCAATTTGCATGATGGTCATCCTCAAACTGCTTCCTGCCATCACATAGGAAGTGGAAAAAAGCGTGAGGATGCTGATAATGGCTAGCAGCATAACAGACAAAATAATGCCGTAATCAATTCTAGCTTCTTTTTTTTCTTTCATTTTTGTGATTGATCTCCTTAGCTAAGTAAAATTCGCTTTTTTATTCACGTTAAAAAAAACATTAGACCTCAACTATTATATAAGAAAATAAATGTAAAAAAAAGGACCTTCAGCCTTTCTTAGTAAAAAAGACAAAAATCAGTCATCATGCAATCCACAACATAGAAAAAGGAGCAGAGATCAACATCTCAACTCCTCCTCTATTAAGATTCTTTTTGTTCTGCGACAGTTTTCACTTTGCGAATCTTTTGTCGTTGTTTCTTTTTCTTGCGGCCTTGATAAGGGTCTTTCTCATGCGGATCTTTTTTCTCTTCTTCTAACATGATTTCATGCTCCGCTACAGTTTGATGGTTCCTGTACTCATATACGATGCTATTGAGCAAACCGCCTAATAGAACAACTATCGCGGACAGGTATAACCAAAGCATCAGCACGATGAAAGCACCAAATGTTGCATTCCCAGCGGCCTCTCCACCGGCTAAGGATACGTACAAGGAGAACCCTTGAGACAAGACCAACCAGCCGACTGTGGCAAAAACAGCACCAGGTACAGCATATTTCCACGATAAATGATGGTCAGGCAATAAAATGTAAATCAGTCCAAACGACAGGATCAAAAGAATAAAAAGAATGATCCAGCGCAACTGTAGAAGCTGCAGGATGAAATTCAAATTGATGTGCAAAAGGCTCTCTACAAATTGAACGATCTGTTGACCAAAGATAAAGATAAACAGTACCACGCCTACTACTGCGACAATCGCTAATTCTACTAGTAAAGAAACCACTCTTACTAATATAAAATTCTCTTTTTCTTCTACACCATAAACTTCATTCATCACATCTTGCAGAATATTAAAGAACTTACTTGCCGACCAGAGTGAAGTGACCAACCCGATCGATAAGATGCCGCCATGTGTATTGCTCAAATAACTTTCCAATACAGGTCCTAACAAGTTATAAATATCAGGTGGTAAAGCTGTCTTTAAATAAGGTAAAATATCACCTGCTGAAATTGGCAAAAACGGAATAATATTGGCGGCTGCCAATATTAGAGGGAATAGAGACAGTAAAGAAAAGTAAGCCAGTTCCCCAGCTCGTGACGTAACATCTGCACGCTGCCAATTAGATTGAATAACCTCTATCAGTGGTTCAAGTTTTTTATATAACGACATGTTTTTCAGCTTTTCCATCATACCCTTCACATCCGTTTCCATATTGAATCGGGGACTTGTCTCACCAAATTGCTTGTTACATGTAATGCAAATTATAATCCATGATCAATTGGTTCATGGCATCATCAATGCTAGCGGCATTTGCTACTTTGCCGTCTCTTGTAACCAGCGTTACCGGCTTGTTGCCTTCTTGCTGGATCAGCCCGATTTTATTTTTATTGATAACGACTTCTAATTCAACAAAGTCTGCTGTGTTATTCGCTGTTTCTTTAATTTCTACATTATTTTTCTTGTTTCCTTTGGCCACTTTCCAGCACCTCGTTGTCATTATTTTGAATCTAGCTCATTAGAAGCACTTGCTGGCAGAGACGTATTCTTTATCAAGAGAATGCGCTACTTCTTTTTGAGTAACTTGGCCTTTCATTGTGTTGATCCCTGTATAGATCGTAGAATTGTCTTTTGCTGCTTGGATATATCCCTTATTGGCAATTTCCAATGCATAAGGAATCGTCACGTTGGTCAAAGCTTGTGTGGAAGTTTTAGCAACAGCTCCTGGAATATTCGCTACTGCGTAATGGATCACACCGTGGCGAGTATATGTTGGATCATCTAACGTTGAAACATGATCTGCTGTTTCCACGATTCCGCCTTGATCCACTGCAATATCCACAATGACTGAGCCTGGTTCCATTTGTTTGACCATTTCTTCTTTGACGAGTTGTGGTGCTTTTGCTCCAGGAATCAATACTGCCCCGATCACCAAGTCAGCTGTTTTCAATTCTTCTTCAATATTGAACGGATTGGACATCAAGGTTCTTGCTGTGTTTCTAAAGATATCGCTTAATTCTGCTAATCGTGTTGGATTGTTGTCTAGAATCGTCACGTCTGCGCCTAATCCAACTGCCATTTTCGCTGCGTTCGTTCCAGAAACACCACCACCGATGATCACCACTTTACCCGCTGCTACACCAGGTGTTCCGCCAAGTAAAATTCCTTTTCCGCCATGTGTGTTTTCCAAGAATTCAGCACCAATTTGAACAGCCATTCTACCAGCAACCTGACTCATTGGCGTTAACAGCGGTAAACCGCCATCTTGACCGACCATGGTTTCATAACCAATAGCCACTACGCCTGTTTTCATTAATTCTTCAGTCAATTCTTTGTTCGGAGCCAAATGTAAGTAAGTGAATAAGATCAAGCCATCGTAGAAATAACCATACTCTTCAGGAAGCGGTTCTTTAACTTTGATCACCATTTCTGCAGACCAAATTTCGGCAGGATTAGATACGATTTTGGCACCTGCTTCTTGGTACGCGTCATCCATAAAACCAGCTGTTTCACCGGCACCTCTTTCGACCAACACGGTATGTCCGCCTGCAACAAGGCTCTTTACTCCAGAAGGGGCAATAGCTACACGTTTTTCGCTGTTTTTAATTTCTTTTGGTATCCCAATCATCATAATATATAATCCTCCATACGTTTTTTTATTGCGTTCTCATCAATTTATTATAACGTACATTTTGGAGAAATCCAAATAAGACGGGTTTTTGAAGGATTATTTTTCTAGCAATCATTTTTTGAAGAGTAAAAATGAGTCTCTTCTTATGATCGCTGAGTGTGGTAAAATAGAAAGAACAGAAAAAAGAGGAGGGATCTTTTGCTAGCGATTTTGATCCAAGCCATACGCTTTATTGCAGTTATTTTAGCAGCTTATTTTTTCAAGCGTACTGGTTTCTTGAAACAAGCAGACGGAGATACTGTCTCGCGTATCATTGTTTATTTTACGCTTCCTGCCACCATTATCATCGGAATGAGTGGCACCGAATTGAATCGCACCGTTTTACTCTTTATGACCATTGGACTTTTGGCAAATTTGATGCTTTCTCTAGTGGGCGGCTTTCTTTGGCATAAAAAAGGGGCTATTGATCAATCTATGATGGTCTTCACCATATCAGGATACAACATCGGCAATTTTGCTTTACCCTTTATTCAAGGCTTCTTTCCTGCTGCGATCCCTTTATTAGGCAGCTTTGACATCGGTAATGCTTTGATGCTATCAGGAGGCACTTCTTTAATGGTTGATCAAATGGATAAAGAGCAACAAGAAAAAATTGTTTTTACGGACATGTTGCGGCGCCTGTTCGCTTCACCGCCTTTTACAACATATATTTTGATGTTTGGACTGGCCTTATTTCATTACACCCTTCCCTCTCCAGTGATGTCGGTCGTTGAAATATTTGCCAGCGGGAATGCGTTTCTTTCCATGTTTATGATCGGTCTCTATCTAGAACTCAACGTGAATCGTTTTCAACTCAAAAAAGCTTTTCGCTTACTAGGCATACGCTATGGCTCAGCCGCTATCCTTTCTGTGTTACTCTATCTTGTGCTTCCTTTGTCTCCGATAGAAAAAGGTGTGCTCGTGCTTGTTTTATTCTCGCCATTTGCTAGTTTACATGCCATTAATGCGATTCTTTATAAAAATGAGCCTTCTTTTGTTGGTTTTATTTCTTCTCTCAGCATTATCTGCTCACTAATTTTGATGACGGGAATTTTTGCCTTACTATTTTAGTTTCTTCTTTTGATGGAAGAGAGATCAGCTATTTATGCTATGGACTGCTTGCTAAATAATAAATTGTACAATTATTTTCGCTTTTTCTATCCATTTGCATAACGGAAACCAGACAGCTGAAGAAGAGCCTGTAGCTCTCCTTCAGCTCGATCTTAAAATCTTTGTAAGTATCCATTTCACATGCAACAAAGGCTGATTCGCTTGCCCATTGAGCTTGATTTGTTTCATCAATCTTTGCGAAATAGTACAAAGCGAGTAAAGCGAGACTTTGCACCATTTAAACCCTTTTAGCTTTCTTCTTATCACGTTGGAACTAAATCACTCCAAAACTGCACAAAAGTTGAATCTGTAAGCGAGTTTCAGGTTTTACATTCTGAACTTGTTTATAGAAGTCTATCCTGTGAACGAGTTGAAAGTTTTATGCTCTGAACTTGTTTATAGAAGTCTATCCTGTGAACGAGTTGAAAGTTTTATGTTTTGAACTTGTTCATAGAAGCCTATCCTGTGAACAAGTTGAAAGTTTT